>JAGAXF010000034.1 GCA_017941085.1 Bacillota bacterium | reverse complement strand
CCAGGTGCTTTCAAAATAAGTTATCTGATTAAACTTTTGATACTTGTTTCATAAAACACAAAAGACATCCAAATGGATGTCTTTGTATTTTGGTGAGCCCGTAGGGATTCCCGCTGCTAACGCAGCTCCAGGACTCTCGCGGGCCTCATTCAGGCCCGCTTCGACCATCGACTGCTCGACAGTTCACAGGACTGTCTCGCTTACGTCGATGCCCTCCCGGGTTCGAATCCCTTCTGCTGAATCTTCAAAATACAAAAGCACCCGTAAAGGGTGCTTTGTATTTTGGTGAGCCCGTAGGGATTCGAACCCTAGACACACGGCTTAGAAGGCCGTTGCTCTATCCAGCTGAGCTACGAGCCCACGCTTATTTAAAAAATGGAGCGGAAGACGAGATTCGAACTCGCGACCCTCGCCTTGGCAAGGCGATGCTCTACCCCTGAGCCACTTCCGCATGTTAGATTGTAGTAGATGGTCGAGGGAGATGGATTCGAACCATCGAAAGCTCAGCTAACGGATTTACAGTCCGCCCCCTTTGGCCACTCGGGAATCCCTCGACATATGGAGCGGATGATGAGAATCGAACTCACGCCATCAGCTTGGAAGGCTGAGGTTCTACCATTGAACTACATCCGCATATAATTGGAGCGGAAGACGAGATTCGAACTCGCGACCCTCGCCTTGGCAAGGCGATGCTCTACCCCTGAGCCACTTCCGCACACGTTTTGGGTCTTTTAGAAGAATTGGTCGAGGGAGATGGATTCGAACCATCGAAAGCTCAGCTAACGGATTTACAGTCCGCCCCCTTTGGCCACTCGGGAATCCCTCGACGACCCACATTATTAAGTTTTCTTGGAGCTGGCGGAGGGCCTGTCCTCCCCAGCCGACTCATTGAGACGAGTCGTTTTCTTGGAGCTGGCGGAGGGAATCGAACCCCCAACCTGCTGATTACAAATCAGCTGCTCTACCGTTGAGCCACGCCAGCATATTCTATTTTGGCGACCTGGAACGGGCTCGAACCGTCGACCTCCAGCGTGACAGGCTGGCATTCTAACCAACTGAACTACCAGGCCGCAAATCATTCATACCCGCAAAAATCACCGCAGGGCGTACTCAAATATTTTAATTTAAGGAGTTAATTTTGTCAAGGCTTATTTAACCTTAATTGCGAACCGGTGTCTTAACTCAGCTATATGAATTTAACACATCAATGTTACATTGTCAAGGCGAACCTAACCAGGCTTTCACCTTGATCTTTTATTGCTATTTCCCCATTTGTAAGGTCCATGAGGATTGCACTGATCTGTGGAGAAATCTCCTTATAACACAATAAATCCAATGAAACATTTTCCAAAAAAGTCGGTTCACCAATAATTATTTGTTTTCTTATTTCTTCGGAAAATCTATAGGCCAGGAATTTGTTGTAGTCCCCATAATTCATCTTTAATCCCAGGGACTTAAACATGGCGGCTCCCGCAATTCCCCCTTCATTTATAGCCTGCTCTGCGCTTTGGGTATATGCCCTTACCAATCCACCGGTTCCCAGCTTTACGCCACCAAAATATCTTGTAACCACCAGGGCTATATTTGTAAGTTCCTTTGATTCCAAAAGCTTAAGTATCGGAGGTCCCGAAGTTCCTTGGGGTTCTCCATCGTCAGAGGCCCACTTTAGTTCCATTTTGTTTCCCAAAACAAAGGCAGGAACATTGTGGGTGGCATCCTTAAACTCCCTTCTGATTTCATCAAAAAAAGCCTCTGCTTCTTCCCTGCTTTCGCAGGGAATCACGGTTGTTATAAAGCGAGACTTTTCTATTGTGAGCTCTGTTCGAGCTCTCTTTTCAACTGTTTTATATAGATATTCCACTTATTATCAGATGTCTAAATTCTTTATCTCGTCTCTGAGATACTCATTAGTAATCTTAATTCTTGTACCCTTCATTCCCAAGGATCTGGATTCAATAACTCCGGCGCTTTCCAGCTTTCTCAAAGCATTTACTATTACGGATCTGGTGATGCCGGACTTGTCTGCAATTTTGCTGGCCACAAGAAGTCCCTCGTTGCCGTCCAGCTCTCCAATGATTTTGGACACAGCATCCATTTCGGAATAGGAAAGGGTTTCCAAAGCATTCTGAACTGCACTCTTGTGCCTGCTGTCTGCCTCCTCTTCCATGGCTATTCCTCGGCTTACCTCAATGCCAACCACTGTGGCACCATACTCGCATATGGCTATGTCCTCATCGGAGAAAGATTCATTGTCACGAACAAAGAGCATTGTGGCAATTCTCTGTCCTCCAAAAACCACAGGTACAAAGGTATGGTACTTTGATGCCATATCATAATCATTACCATAGAGAGCCTTCACATCTTCACCTGTCAGGTTCTCCTTTGTTTCTGTTATTTCCAGATATTTATCATGGTATTTGTCAGGCAGCATATACTTTCCGGATTCTTTATCCATTACCAAAGGGGCTTCCTGTCCTTTGTCAAACCTGGATGCCAAAACCTTGCCTCGCCTGTTCATAATATATACGTTAGCATCAACCAGGTCATACATAATATCGCATAGTTCATCAAAGGATACATATCCCGATGTGCTTTCAGACAGCACCCAATTCAATTTCCTCACTCTGGAAAGAATATTTTCCTGCATAGGCCACCTGTTCCTTTTCTTTACAGGATATATCTATCTACATCATCCTTATCGATTGTGTCGCTAAATTTATCCCTTACATAGTCTCTATCGATAACAAAAGGCTCATCACCGGTTTCAGGCACCTCAAAGGATATATCCTCCAGGAGTTTTTCCATAATAGTGTGAAGTCTTCTTGCTCCGATATTTTCCGTCTGCTCATTCATAAGATAAGCCATTCCGGCAATTTCGTCAATAGCATCTTCAGAAAATTCTAACTTTATATTTTCTGTGGCAAGAAGCGCCTGATTTTGTTTAATAATGGCATTTTCCGGAACTGTAAGGATTTTAACAAAGGTTTCTTTATCCAGGCTGTCCAATTCAACCCTTATGGGGAATCTTCCCTGTAGTTCAGGAATCAGGTCTGTAGGCTTTGCTGTATGGAAGGCACCGGCCCCTATAAACAGAATATGATCTGTCTTGACAGGTCCATACTTGGTATTAACTACGCTGCCTTCGACTATGGGGAGGATATCCCTCTGTACTCCTTCTCTGGAAACATCTGCCCCAACCCTGTAGTTGGAACTTGAGGCTATCTTATCAAATTCATCGATAAAGATAATTCCATTCTGCTCTGCATTCTCCATAGCCTCATCGGTAACCTGGTCCATATCGATTAGGTTCTGGGCTTCCTGCTCTCTCAGAATCTTTCTAGCCTCACTAACCCTTACTCTTTTCTTCTTGGTCTTCTTTGGCATCATATCACCAAAGATATTACCGATGGCTATGCTCATGCCTTCGTTGCTCATATCCAATTGATTGCCCTTAGGTGCATCAGTAACTTCGATCTCTATAAACTGTTCTTCCAGAAGGCCCTGTCTAAGCTGCTGGCGGACCTGTTCTCTGGCCATTTGAATATCGCTACTGGGGGTTTGCTCCTGGGCATTGTTATTTGTTTCCTGATTGTTCTGCTGACCAAACTGCATAGGAAATCCATTTAAAATCAAAGAAAATGGATTATTGGGATTTGGAGTTCCGTTGGTGGTTTGAGTCTTCTTCCCGGGGATAATTGCCTCAATGATTTTTTCTTCTGCAATGCTGTCGGCAATATCGTATTTTTCCTTTAGCTTTGATTGTTTGGTAATTCTAATGGAGGCCTCTGCTAAATCCCTTACCATGGAATCCACGTCTCTACCCACATAGCCTACTTCTGTAAACTTTGTTGCCTCCACTTTAACAAAGGGAGCCTTCATCAGCTTTGCCAGTCTTCTGGCAATCTCCGTTTTACCGCAGCCCGTTGGTCCCATCATCAAAATATTTTTTGGTGTTATTTCTTCTCTCATTTCATCGGAAAGAAGAGATCTCCTGTATCTGTTTCTAAGAGCTATAGCAACGGATTTTTTTGCTTCATCCTGTCCGATGATGTATTTATCCAGTTCCGCAACTATTTCCTTTGGCGTCATTTCCTGAATTCTATTAGCCTTCATTCTCTTCCCCTCCTTCCAATTTCTCTACCGTAATGTGGTCATTGGTATAAACGCAGATAGAAGCAGCTATGGAAAGAGCTTCCTTAACTATTTCCTCTGCAGATAATTCAGTATGATTAAAAAGAGCCGTTGCTGCAGAATAGGCATAGTTTCCGCCGGAACCTATGGCTACCACATCCTGATCGGGACGTATTACCTCACCTGTTCCTGAGATAACCAAGAGATCCTCCCTGTCAGCAACAATCATAAGAGCCTCCAAGTTTCTCATACCACTATCGGATCTCCACATTTGCGCCAGATCCACTGCTGCTCTTTTTAGATTGCCACCATGCTCTTCCAGTTTCTTTTCGAATTTCTCTGTAAGAGAAAAAGCATCGGAAACAGTACCTGCAAATCCTGTAAGCACGTTTCCTCCATAAATCTTTTTTACCTTCTTTGCGCTGTTTTTCATTATGGAGGTTTCACCCATTGTAACCTGACCGTCGCCACCTATGGCAACGTCATTAGGTCCTCTTCTCACGGCGCAAATTGTTGTAGCGTGAAATTGTATCATAGCACCCTCCTCATGTGTATCTATTTCCTATTCTGTATACCCACAATCCCCGTTGGAACAAACAAGCTGCTTGTTCTTTCCGTTCTTTTCTGTCATCAAGCTTCCGCATTTGGGGCATTTTTTATCCACCGGCTTATTCCAGAATACCATTTTGCAATTGGGATATCCGCTGCATCCGTAGAAGAGACGTCCTCTTTTACTTCTTCTTGCCACAATATCGCTTCCGCAAGATGGGCATTTCACCCCAACCTTTTCAACAATAGGTTTTGTGTTCTTGCATTCCGGATAACCGCTGCAAGCAATGAAATCTCCAAATCTACCGGTTTTAATTACCAAAGGCTTACCGCAGATTTCGCAGATCTCTCCAGTAGGTTGATCTTCTATCTTTATCTTTTCAATTACCTTGTCTGCTGCTTCCAATTCCTTGGAGAAGGGTCCATAAAAATCTCCCACTACCTTCTTCCATTCGATTTCGTTCATTTCGATGGCGTCTAGTTTATCCTCCATTTCAGCAGTAAAGTTAACATCCACAATGTCCTTGAAATGTTCTTCCATCATATCGTTAACAACAAAGCCAAGATCTGTAGCCTTTAGGGATTTTTTCTCCTTGCTTACATATCTTCTCTCGGAAAGGGTACTTACAATAGGAGCATAAGTACTTGGTCTTCCAATATTCTTCTCTTCCAATTCTCTAACCAGACTGGCTTCTGTATATCTTGCCGGCGGTTGAGTAAAGGCCTGTTCTCCAATTATATCTTCAGCCTCCAGAGTTTCTCCTTTTTCCAGCCTCGGAAGCATTTTGTTGTCCTCATCATCATTACTGGACTTATATACTTTTCTAAATCCATCAAAGAGAAGCTCAGAACCGTTTGCTCTTAGACCATATTCTCCATTGGATATGTTTACTTGCATTCCGTTAAATCTGGCAGGCGTCATTTGGCTGGCTATAAATCTATTCCAAATAAGATTATATAGTTTAAACTGATCGGCTGTGAGAGAGTCTCTTATGGCCACCGGCGTAAGTTCCACATCTGACGGTCTAATGGCTTCATGAGCATCCTGAATATCTTTCTTTTTGTTGGTATAGACGTTGTTACCTGCATATTCAGCGCCATAGCGAGCAGTAATGAATGCCTTTGCAGACTCCTTTGCCAAATCAGAAATTCTAACGGAGTCCGTTCTTAGATAGGTTATTAAACCCATGGTGCCCTTGCCCTTAATGTCAATACCTTCATACAGCTGTTGAGCAATCATCATGGTTTTTCTTGCATTAAAGTTCAGTCTGTTTCCTGCCTCCTGTTGCATACTGCTGGTGGTAAAAGGAGGCGCAGCCTTTACTACTCTTTCCTTTTCCGTTACACCGGAAACAAGGAATTTACCATTCTTTAAATCATTTATTACTTTGTTGTTTTCTTCTTCGCTTCTTACAGTATATTTTTCACCGGATTTCTCTATTAGCTTTGCGGTGAATTTACTACCCTTCTTAAAATGAGCATTTATATTCCAGAATTCCTGAGGAACAAAGGCCTGAATTTCCTTTTCTCTGTCGCAAATAATCTTTAAAGCAGCTGATTGAACTCTACCGGCGGAAAGTCCTTTTCTAACCTTACGCCAAAGCAATGGGCTGATTTCGTAACCCACCAGTCTGTCCAATTCTCTTCTTGCCTGTTGAGCATCCACCAATCCCAGGTTTATGGCTCTGGGATTCTTTATAGCTTCCTTTATGGTATTCTTTGTAATTTCATTGAATTCAATTCTGCACTTTGATGCAGGATCAATTCCCAGAAGAAATGCCAGGTGCCAGGAAATAGCTTCTCCCTCTCTATCCGGGTCAGTTGCCAGATAAACTGAAGAGGCCTTTGAAGCTTCCTTCTTTAGTTCCTTAATTAAGCTACCCTTTCCTCGAATGGGAATATACTGGGGTTCAAAATTATTCTCTTTATCTATCCCCAGTTTGCTTTTAGGCAGATCCCTTACGTGGCCCACCGATGCCACCACCTTGTATCTGGATCCAAGGTATTTACCTATAGTCTTGGCCTTGGAAGGTGACTCTACTATTACAAGAATTTTTCCCTTTTCCTTCGAAGTTTTCTTTGTGGTTTTCGACCTGGTTTTTTTAGCTGCTGTGGCGCTCATTGCTCCTCCAAAATAATACTTAAAAATTTTTACATATAATATAGTAGTAAAATGAATTACTGCCTACGAGTGTTTATTTTATATTCCTTATGTAAAATTTGCAACCATAACTTTTCCCAGCTCACAATAAACAAGGCCTTTAATCTCCAGAATCGTTAAAATTCCATTGATTTCAGCCATCGGCATACCTGTCTTGTCACATAATTCTGATATGGCAACCTCCCCTTTTCCCTGGAGAAATGTCATAACACTCTCTTCTTTACTGCCTAAATTTCGGTTTTCCCTTAAGGCAGGCCTTTCTATTCCCATATCCGTAAAGAGTTCATCTATCAAAACCAAAGGTTTGGCGCCATCCCGTATAAGCTTATTGGGTCCCATGCTATATATACTGTTTATATTTCCCGGCACGGCAAATACTTCTTTTCCCTGCTCTATGGCGCATTCTGCAGTAATTAACGAGCCGGATCTGGTACCACCCTCCACCACAATCAAAGCATCAGAAAGGGCACTTATTATTCTATTTCTCGTGGGAAAATTATACCTTTCCGCCGGAGCCCCGAAAGGGTATTCCGATAGGAGAAGTCCCTCTTTGGCAATTTTTTCATAAATATCTTTATTTTGCCTTGGGTAGATTACGTCCACTCCACATCCAAGGACTGCAATGGTTTTACCATGGTTTATCAAGGTACCTCTATGGGCAGCCCCATCTATTCCCTTTGCCAAACCGCTTATTACAGTAACACCAAAGTACGCTGCTCTTTTAGCTATTTCCGTGGCCACAGCATGGCCATAGGGAGTGCATTTACGACTTCCTACAATTCCAATGGCCGGTTCCTTTAACAGATCAATATTTCCTCTGTAATATAATTTCTTTCTATTGGCTACAAATTGCTTTATCTTCTCAGGATACAAAGGATCCTTTAATTCCAATACACCTGTTTCCGTCATTTGTAATTCCCCTTTCTACAATTAACGTCTATTTTTTGCTACTTGTTTTTCTCCCTATACTGTAAAGCCTCTGCCAGGTGCCTTACTCCAATTAGCTTCTCTCCTTCTATGTCTGCTATAGTTCTTGACACCTTCTTAACCTTCTTGGCACTGCGGGGATTTAAGTTCATTGTGTCGTAGGCCTTTCCCAGAAAATCCTCTCCATCTCTATCCATTTTGCAAATATCATCAATAAGGGATTCGGGGATATGGCTGTTTAAAAAACATTTACCGGAAGCTGATCTTTTTCTTTGGACCTCTCTGGCCCTTATTATTTCCTCTCGCATTTCCTTACTGCTTTTCCCCTTAGACCCACTAAGTTCCCCAAACTCCGGGCTTGCCAGTTCCACATGAATGTCTATTCTACCCTGCATAGGGCCGGAAAGCTTGGAACGGTAGGCCTGAAGTTCCACCGCTGAACAGGTACATTCCTTTCGAGGATCTCCATAGTGTCCACATTTACAAGGATTTGTGGCTGCCACAAACATAAAATCAGCAGGGTATCTATAGGTTTCCCCCCTTCTGTTTAAAACCACCACTTTGCTTTCCATGGGAATTCTTAGGCAGTCAATAATATCTCTGCTTCTTTCTCCCAGTTCGTCCAGAAATAATACACCTTTATGGGCCAATGAAATCTCCCCAGGTACCGGAGGAACTCCGCTTCCCATAAGCCCAGGAACAGTTACACTGGTTCCCGGATTTCTAAAGGGACGTTCTCTAATTACAGTTCTGGTTTCATCCAAAAGTCCTGCCACCGAGTAAATGGATGTAAGTTCCAGTATTTCCTCTTGAGTAAGTGGCGGCATAATGTATGGAAGTCGTTCCGCCATCATGGTTTTCCCCGTTCCCGGACTTCCTGACATAAGAATGCCATGACCTCCTGCCGCAGCAATTATCATGGCCCTTTTGGCATGTTCCTGGCCTTTGATGTCGGAATAGTCCAGGGGAAATTCCTTAATACCTCCGGCTACGCTATTTACTCCAATGCTTTCCTTCATGGGCTTATCCTTCTTTGTTATTAAACTATTATCTTGATTATTTAGATAAGCCGCCACATCGGTAATAGACCTTGCCCCAAATACCTCTACTCCCTCCACTAAGGAGGCCTCTTCAAAATTCCCTTGAGGAACTATAACCTTATAAATGCCGCTGTTTCTAAGAGCTTTAACCATTGGCATTATTCCCTTACAACGATTAACATCCCCATTTAAGGAAAGCTCTCCCAGGAACCCGAAACCCTTTATTTTATTTGCTGAAACCTGTCCAGAAGAAATAAGTATTCCTATTCCCATGGCTAAATCAAAGTGACTTCCCTTTTTCCTTAACCAGGCAGGAGCAAGATTTATAGTTATTCTGCCATTGGGAAAATCAAAATTAGAAGCAATTATAGATGATCTTATTCTTGCTGCAGCCTCCTTAACCGTTGCATCTCCTAGCCCTATTATGTTGGTATTGGGTAGCCCCCTTGCCACATCAATTTCCACATCCACAAGTCTAGCCTCCATTCCATTTATGGAAGCTGTAATTACCTTTGATAGCATTACTCCACCCCCTCAATGTGATTCACCATTACTTCTATTACGTCTATGGAACAATCAAAGTCCGGAAGGCAAGTGTTAACCCCCACTCCAATTCTTTTTAGATAGACCTCCGCAACATTTCGAATATGTTTTAGTTTTTCTTTAGTCACTGCGTCCCTGGGGGCTCCATATTTATTGCAGGATCTGGTCTTTACTTCTATAAAATGAAGAGTCTTATCCTTAAAGGAAATAATGTCTATCTCCCCCAACTTGCACCTATATCCGCATTCCAGAATCCTGTGACCCATGGATTTAAGGTAAGCCACAGAAAGCTCTTCACCTGTTTTACCTATTACGTTTTTATTCAATTTGATCCCCTCCCTATAAACGAAAGCAAACAAAAATGACAATTATTACCAATACCTTATCAGAATTGGATATAATTGTCAATTTTTTCCATTTTGCTGTAAATGGGGATTTTTAGAGCTTTTACCCTTCCCTTACCATCTTAACTTTTATAGCACAAACTTCTCAATGGCATAGGCTACCCCATCCTCATAATTGGGCAGAGTTACGAAATCTGCAGCTTCCTTTACCACATCCTCTGCATTTCCCATGGCTACACCTATTCCGGCGAAAACAATCATTTCGAGATCATTGGGATTATCCCCACAGGCCATAAGGTTTTCCCTTTTTAAGCCTGCCCTTTCCATCAGAAATCTAAGGGCGTCTGCCTTACTGGTGGTTTTACCTCCTATCTCATTATTCAAAGGAACAGAGGATGTTAAATGAACTCCCTGAATGGACTTCAGTATTTTTTCCATAGGTTCCTTTTGACTAAGTTCACGATAGTTAATATTAATATTCTCAATCTTCTCTTTGTTTTCAATTAGCAGGTCGAAAATTCTGTGGGAGGGACTTCTGCTGGCTATAATATATTCCTTGTTCCTGGTGGTATTTTCGCCACTTATAATACTGTCGTATTCTCGGGCGCCAATATATGCGGTACCATCAAAGAACACCTCAATATCCGCATCATTTTCCTTCAGCACTTTGTGGATTTCAGGAATTCTATTTGGATCGATAAAATTCTTGTAGACCGTTTTCTTTTCCTTTAAATCAATTACTCTAGCACCATTGGATGTGGCCACATAGTTTAATCCGGGGATTTCGTAGATAGCCTTTGGTAATGAATGCTCAGCCCTTCCTGTGGCTATTATAACCTCCACACCCTTTTCAATTGCTCTTCCTATGGTCTCAATAGTTCTTTTGGAAAAGTCCCTTTCGCTGGATAGTGTGGTTCCATCCAAATCCAATCCAATCATTTTGATAGCCATAACAATTATGTTTCCTCCAAAGAAAAGCGCAGAGATTTTTCCCTGCGCTTAAAATAACTAAATTAGGTTTAAGCCACTTACTCTTCCTCAGAAGTTTCCTTTACTTCCTCAACCTCAGCAGCAGCTTCTTCAACTACTTCAGGAGCAGCTTCTTCAACTGCTTCTGGAGCAGCTTCTTCAACTGCTTCTGGTGCAGACTCTTCAACTGCTTCTGGTGCAGACTCTTCAACTGCTTCAGGTGCAGCTTCTTCCTCTTCCACATCATCCAATGTGGCTTTGATGCTTAGGCTGATGCGCTTTCTGTCTGTATCGATGTCAAGAATCTTTGTATTAACTTCCTGACCAACCTTCAACTCTTCTGAAATGTCTGCAACTCTCTTGTTGGCAACTTCAGAGATGTGTACAAGACCATCAAGACCCGGTTCAAGCTCTACAAATGCACCGTATTCCTTAAGCTGTACTACCTTACCCGGCACAATCGCTCCAACCTGATATTTGTCGCTGATAACTGTCCAGGGTTCCGGAGTAATTTGCTTGAGTCCCAAGGAAATCTTGTTTTTCTCCTGGTTCATAGAAAGAATCTTTACATTGATGGTATCACCAATGGAAAGTACTTCTTCAGGATGCTTTAGCTTGCCCCAAGAAATCTCGGATATATGAAGGAGACCATCCAGTCCACCGATATCTACGAATGCACCGTAGTCGGTAAATCTCATTACTGTTCCTTCAACTACATCGCCAACGCTAAGGTTCTCCCAGATATTTGCAATCTGTTTCTGCTTCTCGTCCATGATAACAGCCTTGTGGGAGAATACAGCTCTGTTTCTTCTGGGGTCAACTCTGGTTACTCTTACATCCATGGTCTTTCCGATATAATCTTCAGCCTTATCGGCTTCCACAAATCTGTCGGAAAGCTGAGACATAGGAATAAATCCTGTAACCTCTTTATAAGCAGCAATAACACCACCGTTAACAGCTCTAACAACCTTTACGTTGATGATGTCTCTGTTTTCGTGGGCTTCGTTAATTTCTGTCCAATGTTCACTAATCTCAAGACGCTTCTTGGAAAGCAGGATACTGCCATCACCGTCGTCTGTCTTGATTACTTTGGCCTGAATTTCATCATCCGGCTTAAATACATCAGTCAGTGTTTCTCCTTCTTCTAGTGTTACCTCATCAGCAGGTAGAATTCCGTCTTTCTTGCAACCTAGGTTAACAATTACTTCCTTGTCAGAAACCTGATGTACAGTACCTGTAACGATTTCTCCATTCCTTGGTAGTCTGGTAGACGCTTCGATTTCATCCATGAAATCTTCCATGGTGACTTCTTCATTTACATTAGTGATAACTTCGCTCATTTTGGCAATAACCTCCTTAATTGCGCTTTCGGGCGTCGAGGCACCCGCGGCAACTCCTATTTTATTATATTTTTGTATTTCTTTCAATGGTAATTCGTTAATATTTTCAACAAAATAGGTATCAGCGCCGCATTTTTTTGAAATTTCATACAGTTTTCTTGTATTAGAACTGTGGCGGCCACCAATAATGATCATTGCCTCCGATTCTTCGGCCAATTTTTTACAACTATCCTGTCTTAAAGTTGTAGCATTGCAGATGGTGTTATGAAGCTCATATTTGATGTTTTCTTCATCCAGCTTTGCTACTATATCGTCCAGAAGTTCTTTTCTTATGGTTGTTTGGCAAACAATAAAATATTCTCCCCCAGGAATACTTTTCACATCATCACCATCACCTACTATGATGGCCTGGTAGTTGCACCAACCATTGGTGGCGATTACTTCTTGATGGGATTTATCTCCTACGATGAGAATATTCTTCCCTTCATCATGGGCATTCTTTACCAGTTGATGAATTCTAGAAACAAAGGGGCAACTGGTCTCCACCAGATTGATACCCATTTCCTCTGCCTTGGTATAGAATTCCTCCGGCTCACCATGGGATCTAACTATTACAGTATCCCCCTTTGACGCTTCCTGAAGATTGTCAATTATTCTGCATCCTCTTTCCGCTAAACTATCTGTCACCTGGCTGTTGTGAATAAGAGGGCCACAGGTAAATAGCTTCCCTTCTTTTTTCCCTTGAGAGAAGCTATTAATCTCATTTTCTGTTATATCCAAGGCTCTTTTTACTCCGAAACAGAAGCCGGAATTATCCGCCAGTTTTATTTCCATATCCTAACCCTTCCAAGTTTCTTCCTCCCTATCCTATATGATATTCCCGTATAAATCAAGGCTTCCGGCCTTGTCTTTGCCGGAGTAATAATAGGCTTCTTCCTTTAGTTTTTCTATCTTCCTTACACAGGTATCCATACCTATGGTACTGTCGGAAAGTATACTAAGGGTTTCATTAAGGATGTGGTTTCCCATTTGCTTTTCTTCTCTTGCTGTATTCACACCCTCAAGGAAGCCAAAGGTCTCCTTTATGAAATCTATGGTTTTGCTTCTCATTACCTTTGCCGGATCCTTAGGAAGCCCCTTCTTCTGTATAAAGGGCACATATGCTATTTTGACAGCCCCATCCTTTTTCATATAAGCCACCTTGTTTCTTAGAAGGTACTGATTGGGAAATATATATCTATCCATGGCACCCTTCATGCCTTTAATTAGCGAAGATGCTATGTAGGGTGCTTCGTCCCCATCATCCCTTTTACCTAATGGATCCACCTCAGACAGGTTATAACATATTTCCACTATCCCTCCACTTTTAGTTCTAAAAGATAGAGGCAAAAACAATTCCATCCCTCCTCTTACCAAAAATTCCAAATGAAAGGGTATAACATCTCCAGATCCGTATTCTTTACAAATAATATCCTTAGTCATAATTTATCCTCCACAAGTTCCACAGGGACTATACCCTCTGGACTCTGCATCCTTTTTCTCAATCTCAACATAATACTTGTCCACTTGACTGCAGCTTCCTAAATGGTACACTTTGCCGTCGGTAAAAAAGCAAAACACCACATCTCCCACCTTGGCACTACCACTTTTGCAATTTGTGCATGCCTTAAACCTTCTTTTTACATCTGCCGTTAGGAACACCTTTTGGCAGGCAGGATTTAAAAAAGGACAATTTCTCTTATGATACTTTTCTCCTCGTTTCGGAAAGATATAAACTATTTCCGATGTCTCATGACCTGTAAGGGCATTCTCTCCATGGTCCCCCTCCCTGTTTAGTCCCGTAAAGGCTCGGACAATTACTCTTTGCTCAATTTTTAAAAGGGACATTTTCCCCAATGGATTTAACCCGGAGTGCTTTAGGCTTATTCCAAGGGATATTAAATCCTGAATACCATGGCTGTCATAGAGATAACCGTATTCACTAATCCCCACCTCATCCACCAGATTGCTGTCTTCCTCTATTCTCATTTTCACGGCTATAGGCGTTGTAACCGGTTCTTCCAAAAAAGCCGCCTTTATACCTGCCAGTTTTAGCTCTTCCCCCATTACAAAAAGAGCTTTCTCCCCGGAGGCAATTAGAGACACAGCAGAAATCAGAAGAACCATTACAAGTATCAAAGGAGGAATCACCAGGGACCCCTCCAGAATGTAAGATCCTTTCCTGCCAATACCAATCTTTTTATCTTCACTTGGTTTAGTACTTTTCTTTGAATTCATACAATTCTCCATTGGCCTTTAAGGAATATTCAAGGCCTGAATAGTGTTCCGATAAAAGAAAGTCACTACGATAGTTGTATCTCATATTGATTTGAATCAAGTCCATAATTCTAAGGAGCTTTGTATTATCATCCAATAAACAAAGCAAATAAACTATGTAATCGTTATAGTCATCTCCTTCTGTGTTTCCCGTATCGATGCATCCCGACTCCTTATTGTTTATCACATTGTCTAAACTGACAGCCCAGCTCTCTTCAGTTTTTAAAACAGGAACAGGCTTACCTCTTATAAGTAATTCATAATCGTTTACACTTTCCGCCAAAGCCCAAGCTCCGGCAATTACCAGAGCCACCTCCTCCGGTGCATAACCGGCACTAAGAACCGCTGCCGCCGCCAGAATTTTTTCCTTCATCTCATAATTGCTCTCTATATACAGGCCGTTCATAACCTCTCTCATGGCAATAATACGGTTTCTTATGGACTTACGGTTTTGTTCATCTGAAGCTTTGCCGGAAATAATATATTCCTGCTCACTAAAAAAATACCCCTTGTGATCTTCTGCTAAATAATACGTATTTCTAAACTTCTTCTGAATGTATTGATTAATAAGATATTCATCTGTGCCCTTCTTCACTATGTCTTTTATGGATGTAAAAGACTTAATAAGCTCCTGGGCCCTGTCTAAAAGACCGGTGTCTGTTCGCCCGTAAGATGGCAAAGACCTTAGTGTGGATTGATTTGATATTACTCTTGGTGTACCGGATTTCCCGGATCCATCATCATATCTTATGGGAGTCTTATCCTTAGCAGCCACAAGTTCCGATACCAGCTCTTCACCGGCCGCTATCCTTATTTGTTCAAGAATAATATCCGGTTTAGCCAGCGAATAATCATATATATTAACATCTTCCACATTGCATCTGGCATAGCCCTTATCACCAAAGGTATAGTCGCAATAGAACATAAGCTTGTCTTCCACCAAAGCTTCATTGCCATAGTAACCAAATAATCCATATTCCTGATAGAGAGGTATATCGTACTCAGCCAAAACAGAATCTGCCCAAAGGTTCCCCAGCTCATAGGCACCGGATCTTACCAGCTCACTTTTTGCTGCTCCAATAAACAACGTAACAAGAGATATTAGCGAAGTTGCAAAAAGAAGCACATAGATTGTCATGGAGCCTTTTTTATTCAATATTTTTCTTTGGGAACTCATAAAACCCCCATTAATTCTCCGCCCCTGATCATAGCCGCCTCATCAATAACATATCCATAGGGTTCATAGGATCTGGAAAGAGTTTCAACTTTGAATCCTACTGTTGCTTTGGAAACTATACTGGTTTCACCAACTCTTTTAAAAATGGAATTACTTTCTTGTATTGTATCCACCACCTGTCGCTGAACCTCACATTCCTTCTTGAAAGAAGTAAAATGAAAAACGGATATTCCAATAAGGGTAGCTAGGATTAGGATAAAAACAGGTAGCACTATAGCTGCCTCAACCACCTGGTTTCCATGCTTATTTCCTAAGCATTCAAGTCGGAAAAAACTGTGTTTACAAACTGAGTTATCTGAGTTCTGAAAATTAACCCCAGAGTAATTGCCAATGCTATGAGAATAGCCACCTGTACCATTTCCATTCCTTTTTTGTTTTTTAACATAGTTTGTTTCTCCTTTCTCGCTATATTTATTTACATCTGCATCATTGCAGGACCTGCCGTAACCACCAGTAGAGAAATCAGCATAATTCCCAGAGGCAAGGTAAGCTTGCTCTCTGCAATTTTTCCCAGTTCCTCTGCTCTTTTCTTTCTTTTGTCCCATAACAGCTCTCCCTCAAGAACCAGCTTCGATCTAAGGTCTGTTCCCATTTTCTGATTGTCCATAATAATGGTGGTAACCCTTTTAAGCTCGGATATCTTTTTCTGCCTTGCATATTCATTTAATATCTTTGTGGCATCTTTGTTTGTATTTTCTGCTTCTTTTACAACCTCTTTTATCTTTTGGGGCAATACATAGGACTCCCCTTCTACTACGCTTGCTGCAATTCTCCTAAGGGACTCTTCATATACAAGACCGCTGCCCAGAAGCAAAACCAGTTTATTGTTAAAGGAAGGAAGTTCAGAAACAATGTACTCTGCTTCTCTTCTGTCCTTCTGTTTTATTTCATCCCGTTCCCCTCTATACATGAAAATCAAAATCAAAGGCGGAAAGATCATGGGTAAAAGCCAAGTCATTCTATTGTCGTTCCTCTTCCAACTAAGGGTCATATCATCTCCTAACTGTTGGGGGAGGATTAATACATCCCCTTGACTTTGGTTTATAGTCCGAGTCAATTTAGATATTTCAGTTTCCATCATATCCTCCGGACTTAATTCATATTTTGTTACAGTCGCCTCTCCGCCCTTTGACGCTTTTTTAAGGACCACATCTCTCTCCACAGAAGCCTCGCCACTTATGGCCTCCACGGAAATAGATATGCCCTTTTCTGCTGCTTCCCCTTGGACTCCCACAATCTTCTCTCCTTCCAATAGAAAGGCTTCATCCATACTCTTGGTACTTATGTACAATGGGATCATAGAAGATAAGGCAACCAAAAGGATAATTACCAGCACAAGTTTTTTACCTTTGCAAAACTCAATGAAATCTCTCATGACTTATGTCCTAACTTTAGATACAGACCTTGGTTATCTTCTCTGTTAAATATATGGAGTAAATCATAGCCGTTGCTGCTCCCGTCATAAGTATTCTTCCTAAAGCACTTTCATACATAAGATCCAAATAAGAAGGAGAAGATATTCTTAAAAAAAGAATCATGGCCACAGGCATTATTCCCACCATTCTTCCCTCTGTTTTCTTCTGGGAAAACAGGGTCCTAAGTTCATTTTCAATATTTATCTTTTCAACAATTAAAGCCGCTGCCCTATCTACTGCTTGCACCAGATTTCCCCCTGCATCGCGGCAGGCAGCAAACACCGAAGCAAAGTCTTCAATATCCTCAACTCCACTTCTCTCCGCCAGATTCATCCATAATTCCGTATCGCTTCCTGCAGTATCTTTCATTTTTTTAATCATGAACATAAGCTCCTTTGACATATCCGACTCTCTTCCATAAATATCGTTGATATGTACCACAGCTATTTCCATAGCTTCTTCCATATGGGCTCCTGCAGCAAAGGAGGAAGAAAAGCTATATAGAACATCTCTAAATTGATTCCTTAAATTTCGCACTCTTCTCTCCATTAGGTATTCTTCCAACGGTGTTTTCACAAGTACTAATATCACCGGTGTTGCTACAATCCCAAGAAAGGTATTATAAAAAAGCCAACCGCATAAGAGAGAAACAATTAATGAAGCCGCCCCCAGAATAATCATCTCCCTTAAATCCAGGGAGTATTTTTTATAATTCCTCATTCAAAACTCCCGATAGCATCATTTTTCTTGTATTAACTGGAGAATGTCGTTTCACAAGATTTAAATTACTGTCCACGGCATATAGATTATTAATCACATACTCTCCATCCCTAAACCCGTTAACCTCGCAGATTTCTAAAACTCGCCTGCTTCCATCTTCCAGTCGGGCCAGTTGTATCATAACGTCCACTCCCTCTACTATCTGAGCTCTTACAGCATCTAGGGGCATATCCCTTCCGGATATGTACATGGCCTCCAATCGTCTTAGCATACCCCTTATGGAATTACCGTGGCCGGTGGACATGCCACTGTGGCCTGTGTTTAAGGCCTGAAGCATATCCGCCACCTCTCTTCCTCGCACCTCTCCAACCACAATTCTATCGGGGCGCATGCGAAGGCTGGTTCTTATCAGCATTTCCATGGTAATGGCCCCCTGTTTAAGCACATTGGCATTTCTACATTCCAGTCTTACAAGATTTTTTATTCCCTCCATCTTAAGCTCTGCAGAATCTTCAATGGTCACCACCCTTTCACCCTCCGGAATGAAATCCGAAAGAGCATTTAGAAAGGTGGTCTTACCGGTGGATGTACCGCCGGAAACGAAGATGTTGTATCCTGAAATCACAAACTTTCTCAGGGTTTCTTTTGCTTCTTCAGTTAGTCCTCCCCTTTCAACCATTTCCTCCAGGGTTATCTTCTTGTGTCGGAACTTCCTTATAGTTAAGCTGGGACCATCCAGGGCAACGTTTTTTAATATGGCATTTACCCTTGATCCATCCTTTAGCCTGGCATCCAAAATTGGAGACATTTCATTAATCTCCTTTCTTACGGAAGCGGCAATTCTGCGAATCACCTGTTCCAACTCTTCCCATGAATCAAAGCTATCCTTAACCCTTTCTATACGTCCATTCCTTTCCACAAAAATACGGTCATACCCATTTACCATTATTTCGCTTATTTCATTGTCCTCCAGCAAATATGATATAGGGCCCAATTGACCTCTTAACTTTCCATAAACTCTATCCACCACCCAGATTAGATCATCCACCTTAAGCATGTTTTTATACTTAAAGGCTTCCTGCTCAATAATGCTCATGGCATCTCTATCTTCTGCCACATCTCCCATAACTATGCTCTCGGTGGCGGCTTCCATTATTTTTGTTGTTATTTCTCGTCTATTGTCCATATGTACCATCGGTTATCTTATTTACCAAGTATCTGATTTCATTTCCGAATTCCAGATCCACGCTTCTTTCCGTTAGTTCTCCACACCATGGAATAATCAGGTCAATGGAGTCCTTTCTCTCCAAGTCATCCAGCAATTCATCCCTAGCCTTACCCTTGTAGTCGTTTATTATGGCAAAGCTCTTTCCGGGTCCCATATCAAGTATTTCCTCCAAGCCATGCATGTCCTCCCTTATCCATTCCTCAATAAGAGGAAAAACAAATATGGCAACATCGGACTTCTTAATTATTTCTCTTGTATTCTCTTGAAGTTGAGTTCCCAAATCTAAAAGAAGTATTTCATATCCTTCTTCCTTTGCAATTAACCCCAACCGTTCAAGGGACTGAACATCAAAATACTCTATATACTTGTTAATTATCCCTCTTCTAAGCCACTGAGCTCCATTTATCTCATTGGTATATATGGATATTTCCGTTGGTTTTCTTCGCTTCAGGTTGTACATCATTCCCGTAATATCAACGTTTTCCATATCCTCCGCCCTTGCTCCGGGAAAACTAATAGGGGAAAGGTCCAAACAGAGAGGCTTGTATCCATTTCTAAAAAGAATCGTTCCGCAGGCTCGGGCTATTTCCGTTGTACCTATGCCGCCGGCGGTACCTACCACTGAGATACGCATTATGGGCTTCGTTCCTCCCAGCTGCCCCGGAAGATCTCCTTCCGTCTTAAATTCAAGGTTAGAAAAAACTTCCAGCAGCAGCCGGGAAAAACAAATATATTTAAAAAGGGTTAGGACCTTATTTTTGTATTTCTTAAAAATCTTTTCTTCGCTCTGATGACTTCCCCTTACCTCGTTCCAGTCCATTAGTTCCACCACAAAGGACTTAGGCTGTCTTTTTCCATCATATCTATCCACAAAATAAATAAGTTCCGGTTCTGAATAGTATTCATCTTGTGCAAAGGCATCATCTATTACTGTGAAAAAACCTGAATAAAGGAGATTATGTTTCAAAGCCTCGTTATAATTTTTGTCATCAAGCATGCATATACACTTTATTTTTCTCATGATTCACCTCTTTGTTAGGGAGATATTATTTACTTCCCCAAAGACTGTAAAGCCATATTTTAGTGTTTTTTACTCCCCATAAAAGTTATGAAATTTCAATAAAAAAGAGACCTTGCACATTTATCAAGGTCTCCCCATTCTCTTTAGCTGTTTATAAATACTAAACTATTTACTCTCGGTATCCAAGGATTTATAACCCTCTTTCATCCAACTCTTCCTGAATCTTCTTCATCTCGTCATTTCGCTTTGTTTTCATGGTGGTGGTTTTTACCGTTGGTCTATTGGACATGAAGAATTTCTTCACCATCTTGTAGGAAGGCATAGTTTCGTTTATCTTCTCTAAATCCTTATCGAATATGTCATGAAGCTGTTCCAGGGTAATATTCTCCTCCTTCAGATATTCCTCATCGTATACCACCTTTAACCATAGCACCACGTCATTGGCTTTGTTCCTTGAAAAGAGCATACTCTCCGATACATAGGGAAGCAGGTTCACCAGAGTTTCTATTTCCTCCGGAAATACGTTCTTGCCATTCTTCATTACAATTACGTTTTTCTTTCTTCCCGTAATCCATAGATATCCTTCTTCATCAAAGTAGGCTAAATCTCCTGTATGGAACCAGCCATCCTTAATAACTGCATCTGTGGACTCCTGGTCGTTATAATAACCCAGCATAACGTTTTCGCCTCTGGCACAAAGCTCCCCGATACCATTTTCATCCGGTTCATCTATCCTGGTTTCCACATAGGGCATCACCTTACCAACAGAACCCGCCTTAATATAACGATAGGTTTCGCTGGAAATGGTGGGAGATGTTTCCGTCAGACCATATCCACTAACAGTTAAAATACCAAAGTCATTGAGACCCTTTGCCACTACCGGATCCAGGGCAGCTGCACCATTTATAAAGAATCTCATCTTGCCCCCTAACTGATCGATAATGGGTTTAAAGAGTCGCCTTCTCAAATATATGCCAAACTTCTCAGAGGTTTCGCATATTTTCATGGCCTTCTCAATCTTTGGTCTCATGCCCTGTTTATCAATGGCCTTCCATATCTTTTTATATACGTTCTCCAAAAGAAGTGGCACCGTCATCATAACGGAAACTCCATACTCCTGGAAATTGTTGGTTATATATTTAAGACCATCACAGAATACATTTTTAATTCCCTGGGTGATAAATACCAAAAGGCCTCCCATGCCGAATACATGATGCAAAGGCAGGAACAGCATGGAAACATCATCCGGGAAGAACAGTTCTTCACAGTCCATATAATAGGTTATACTGCAAAGATTTCTATGACAAAGCATAACTGCCTTTGATGCCTGGGTTGTTCCCGAAGTGAAGAGGAGGAAATTCATAGTATCCCTATCTATGGGAGCCTCCAGATAATCCCTCTTTCCTTCCTCAACCAAAGCCTTACCTCTACCCAGTAGCTCCGCCAGGGATTTTCCTGCTTCCGGAATAAAGTCCAAACCAAAGATTTCCTTTAGAGGAGTATTCCCCTCATCCATAATATCCTTCAACATAGATGAGGATTTTTTATCGCAAAAAATAGCGCTTACATCCCCTCTTTCAATTAGACTTTGAAGTTCTTCCTTTTGAAGGAGCTTGTCCAAGGGCACCACAACACCCAATCCACAGGCGGTGGCAAAATACGATAAAATCCAATTGTAGCTGTTTTCTCCAATGACTCCAATTCTCTTGCCCTGATAGCCCAATTCCCAAAGAGCAGTACCAAGATAGCCTATCTGATCATGAAAATCCTTGTATGTGGTATTCACATAGCCGGTTTCCTTGGTTCCATCGGCAGATCTGGTCTTCACTTTTGTAACAAAGGCTGTTTTGTCCGTATATTTCTCTGCTGAATAAGCCACCATCTCTCTTAGATCTTTAAATTCATGAAATTTCTTTTCAAGATGGTAATTCTTTTTATATCCGTTTGTCATAACATCTCCTATTCCCCTAAATAACTACTATGATATTATACACCACTAGTGATATGTAAATGTAACAAAAATTGATTTTTTCTCAACAAAGTGATAGACTTTCCCTATGTATTGATTAAATGGATTAATTAAGTGCTTACAGCTATATTAACGGGCTTTAAATAAAGAATAATAAATGTTTTAGGAGCAATAAATATGTCAGAGAATCAACGCAAGAAAAGAGTTTTTTCGGGAGTTCAGCCCACAGGTAATATTCATTTGGGTAATTATTTGGGAGCCCTTAAGCAATTTGTAGAACTGCAGGAGGACCACGACTGCATATACTGCATAGTAGATGAACACGCCATAACGGTTCCTCAGGATCCAAAGGAACTTAGAAAGCATATTTTGGATGTGGCATCCCTCTACCTGGCCATAGGTGTAGATCCTAAAAAATCCATCGTCTTTGTTCAATCCGATGTACCTGCCCATGCTGAACTTTCTTGGATTCTCACCTGCAATTCCTATACGGGAGAGCTATTTAGAATGACTCAATTCAAATCAAAGAGCCAAAACAAGGAATCAGCTCCTGCAGGTCTTCTTATGTATCCTGTACTTATGGCTGCAGACATTCTTCTCTATGACACAGATGTGGTACCTGTAGGAAACGATCAAAAGCAGCATATAGAATTGGCAAGAGATATTGCCACTCGAGTAAACAATACCAGAAAGAAAACCTTTGTGGTTCCCGAGGGACGTTTTATGAAGGAAGGAGCCAGAATTATGGCTCTGGACGATCCAACTCAAAAGATGAGTAAGTCCGCAGAAAACATCCACAGCCGTATTTCTCTCCTGGACGATGAAAACAAAATCAAAAAATCCATAATGAAGTCCACCACCGACTCCGACGGAATAATAAAGTTTGACATTGAGAACAAACCGGGAGTAAGCAATCTGCTTAATATTTACAGCGTGCTGTCGGGAAAATCCATAGACACTTTGGTTTCTCAGTATGAAGGCAAAGGCTATGGGGATTTTAAAAAGGACCTGGTGGATGTAACCATCCAGGCCCTGGCTCCAATTAAAACCAAATATGAAGAAATAAGAAACTCCAATGAACTTATAGATATCTTAAAGGATGGTGCAGAAAGAGCCAATGCCATTGCTTTAAAAACTCTCCAAAGAGTAAAGGACGTTTATGGCCTTGGCATGGAAAAATAATTTCTAAAACAAATCCCTGGCTGCGGTATGGCCGTAGGCGCTTTCAGCCTTTTCAATGGCACGGGTAATGGCTTCGCTTATTACCTCCGCAGCCATGGTTCCAACCAAATCCTGATCTGCTTCCACATCCCCTACGGAAACAGCATATACTGTATCTCCATCGGCAGAGGTGTGAACAGGTCTTATGGAACGAGCCAATCCATCCTGACCCATTCCCGCAATTTTGCAAAGTTTTCTTTTATCGAATTTACCGTTGGTTATAACAACTCCCAAGGTTGTATTTCCCGTAAACTTATTTTCCACATCCTTAACTAAGGTTTGCAATTCCTTCATAGAGTCTCCGAAGGATTTTTTATCCTCATTTAATAAACCGGCTATCTTTTCTCCGGTTCTCCAATTGAAAACATCTCCCCAGGCGTTTACAACCACCACTGCTCCTATCTTAAGGTTTCCGATTTGTATTGCGTAGCTTCCCACACCGGATTTCATACAGGTGTCCATTCCTCGGATTTTGCCCACAGTGGCACCACAGCCTGCGCCATAAATACCATCTCTATAATTGGGAGAATCCAAGGCCATTTCAGCAGCCCTATATCCCATTTCTTCGTCAGGTCTTATGCCGGGTTTTCCGATTTTTATATCAAAGATATCCGATTGAACAACCAGAGGAACTATGCTTCCTCCCACATCGTAGCCTATTCCTCTTTCCTCCAAGCACTTAAGGACTCCTCCCGATGCCTGAAGTCCATAGGCACTACCGCCGGCAAGTACCACACCGTGAAGATCATGCTCTTGAGTTAAAGGATCCAAAAGTCCACTTTCCCTGGAGGCTGGCCCACCGCCTCTTACATCCATACCTACAGACATTCCTTCCTTTGATATAAATGCTGTGCAGCCTGTTGCTCCCTCCACATCCTCCACCTGACCGATGGCAATATTTTCGATTTCTGTAATTGATATTTCCTTCATTTGCGTCCTCTTGATTATTCCTGATGTTCCTTCACAATACCACTATCCGTTATAATCATATCCGGTTTGTAATCATAGGGTTCCCTTGGCACCTTATATATTTCCTGCACATCAAAGGCCACCCCAACAATCACTGCATTTTTACACTTTGGCAGGAATCTATCATAGTATCCTCCACCCATGCCCAGCCTGTTTCCTTCTCTATCAAAGGCAGATAAAGGGCAAATCACAAAGTCTATTTCCTCCGGAGAAACTTCCTTTCCCTTTTCATATACAGGTTCAAGAATTCCAAAGGCACCTGTCTTCCAACTGTCCCTTCCTTCTCCCGGTTCAAGGGCTACCATCTCACCCTCTTCAAGGGTCAGTGGATATAAAAATCTTTTCCTATGGGGTTCAGTATTATTAAAGGCTTCCAGAGGATCCAGTCTAACCTCTCCCTTTGTCCACTTATAGAGGAAAACCTTTTCTGCTTTTTCATATTCCGGCAAAGACAGAATCCTTTTTGCTATTACCTCAGAGCCTTTTATTCTTTCTTCTTCAGTTAAGGCATTTCTATTTTTAATTCCTCTGGAGCGAAGAGCAGCTTTCTCTCTTTTTTTAAATTCCTTCCTTACAGCCCCGGCCAAATAAAGAGATCCAAATCCAATTACGGGATTGTTTTCACCCTTTTCCAGTGCCTTCATAACTCCCTGGGGAATATCATCTGCATAGGTGGCATTTCCTCCAAGGGATCTTATAAATTCGGCCAATTGAAATGCAGGTAAGGCCCTTTCGCTTAGTGGCGTTACACAAATGAATTCTTCAGCAAAGGGCAGCATCATTTGAATAATGCTTTCATAATCCTTATCCCCCAGAACCCCCAGAAGGAAAATGATTTTTTCTTCCGGCAAATATTCATTAATGGCTTCCACCAAGGCCTCTGCACATTGAGGATTGTGACCTCCATCCAGAATAAACAGAGGATTCCTGTTAAGAACCTCAAAACGAGCCGGCCATTTAACCTTCCTTAATCCAGTCCTTACTGCATCCCGATTTATTTTCCATCCTCTGTCTCTTAGAACCTGAACTATAGCAAGTACCACAGCAACATTTCTTAACTGATGGTCTCCCAAAAGGGCAAGGTTATACTCCTCCCCCTTATCAGAACCATCAAAAGGCAAATACATAAACTCCTGACCATTTAGGCCTGAAGAAATTTTCCTAATTCTATTTTTATAAGCAATTGTAAGGGGAACTCGGATTTTTTCACAGACCTTCTGTACAGTTTCCACCACCACCTGGTCTCCATCATAACAGACACAATTGCAACCCGGCTTAATTATTCCCGACTTTGTTTCAGCAATTTCCTCCAGATTGCTGCCCAGGTATTCTGTATGCTCCAATCCGATATTGGTAATAACCGCAACCTCCGGAGCATCGATGGCGTTGGTGCTGTCCAATGCACCTCCCATACCTACCTCCAGCACAACTATGTCGCAGTTTTCTTCATAGTAATACTGAATGGCAATGGCCGTTACCAATTCAAACTGGCTGGGATGATCCTCCATGGCATCTGCAATGGCCATAACCCTTTCCGTAATTTCTGCCAGTCTTTCACCGGAGATATATTCACCATTAATCCGGATTCTTTCATTAAAAATTTCAATATAGGGAGAAATGTATAGGCCGGTTTTATAGCCTGCAGATTCTAAAATTGCGGCAATCATGGCACAGGTACTTCCTTTGCCGTTGCTTCCTGCCACGTGAATGAACTTTAGACTTTTCTGGGGATTTCCCAGCTTTTCCAGAAGTTCCTTGGTTCTTTCCAATCCAAGTCTGGTGGTGCTCCACCCGTAGTTCTCAATATATGAAATTGCTTCCTTTGGTGTCATGCTCACTAACGCATCCTCGTAAAAGTATTTGACCTACTCTTGCCTAATGGCATTTCTTAGTCTAGGTGCTGCTTTTTCTATTCCAAATATCACCAGTATCTGAACTACTGTGAGAATAAAAGCTTGAGCTATTCTTGTAACAAACAAAGGTCCATAGGGAGATCCATATAGAACTGAAATCCAATAGGTATTAACCACAAGTCCCAAAATAAACTGATTGATGATGGTTGCCAATCCGATTCTAACAATGGATTGATTTTTAAAAAGAAATATTCCCCACACTATTCCCATTAGAACAGCAGTTAAGGTAAATCCGGGAAAATATGCGCCTATGGGAAAAAGCAAGGCCCCTATAAAATCTCCCAGTCCTCCCACTATGGCACTGTGAACAGGACCAAAGAGGATGGCCGCAATAACTATTGGAACAAAGCTAAAACCGATTTTGATATTCCAGGCATTAATGGAAAGGAATCGGTTTAGGATTATTTCCATAGCTACCAAAAGAGCCAATATAACCAAGGTTTTGGTGTCAAATTTAAAAATACTTCCCCGGTCTTTGCTCCTTGAAGTATTGTCCAATTCTTTTAATCCTTGATTTGTCTCTTTGTTTAAAGACATAAGAAACTCCTTCCATGATAAGTCCAATTAATAGTACCACAAATAAGCCTTTGGTCAACAGGAAATCACTTCATTTTCTTCAGTTCCGAATAGGCAAAGGGAATTGAAATGGAAATTGATAAAACATCGGAAATTGCTTGGCTTATCTCCACTCCCAAAAGTCCAAAAACTCTTGGAAGAATCAGTATCAGCGGAATAAAGAACAGTCCACTTCGGGCAGAAGCGGTTACGGACGCCTTTAGACCCTTTCCCATGGATTGCAACATCATATTTGTAATTACTGTACAGCCCAGAAGAGGAAGGGCTGCCGCCTGACATCTTAAGGCCACCTGGCCAACCTCTATTACCGCCGGATCATTTCTGAAAAATCCAATTATATTGGGAGCAAAGATTAGACATAGGGCCGACATAAGAGTTAAAAAAACAGTTCCATACTTTACACAGAAGAAATAACCTTCCCTTACTCTCCCCTTTAAGTCTGCACCATAATTAAAGGCACATACCGGTTGATAGCCTTGGCCAAATCCAATCATGGCACTGGCTACAAACATCATTACTCTTGTGGTTACACTCATTCCCGCAATGGCCGCATCTCCATATACCCCGGCAGCTCTGTTTAACAGAATAGTTGCTATTGCTGCAAGACCCTGTCTAAACAAAGCCGGAATACCTCCGTTTATTATTTCAAAAATATAGTGGGAATTCAGATGAATATTTCTCGGTTTTAGCCTTATATTGGCTCCTCGGGTGGTGCCGAACATTAGCACAAAGAAACTGGTAATCTGCCCGGTAATGGTGGCAAGAGCCGCTCCTGTGACCCCCAAATCAAGTCCAAAAATTAGAATTGGATCCAAGGCTATATTAAGAACCGCACCGCAAAGAAGTCCCATCATGGCATAGGTGGCACTGCCCTGATACCTAAGCTGATTGTTAATTACAAACTGCCCCATCATAAAGGGTGCCCCCAGGGCAATTATTCTCAAATAGCTTACGGTCTCATCCACCGTAGTGGAAGTTGCTCCCAGGAAACCTGCCAGCTTCCGTACATTAAATATTATTAGGCTGGCGGTAATAAGGCCGATTATCATAGAAAGGGCAAGTCCTGTGGCTGCCATCTCTTGGGCTTCTCTTTCATTTCTGGCCCCCAGCATTCTGGATAAGAAATTTCCTGAACCCTGCCCGGCAAAAAAACCAAAGGCTTGGATAATTGCCATAACAGAAAAGCAGAGACCAACGGCAGCCGTGGCCTCTGTGGATATTTTTCCAACAAAAAAAGTATCAGCAGCGTTGTATAAAGCAGTAACTAGCATGCTGATTATGGTAGGGACAGCCAATCTGGGAATAAGACTGGAAATAGGTGTTTCCGTCATATCCTTATATCTGGCTTCAGCCGCATCCTGAAGCCTTGTACTCTTCCCTTCCTTTAGGTTCTTCTCTTTTCTTTTGGTAGTATTATTTCCTTCCCTGTTCATTTGCCGCTTCTATCACATGGGATACCAAAACTGCAGTGGTTACCGTACCAATTCCTCCAGGCACGGGAGACAGAGCTTTAACAATGGGTTCAACCTCATTTCTGTCCACATCACCTGCAATGCATTTATTCTCTTCATCCCAATTGATTCCCACATCTATTACAACCTGATTGGGATTAACAAAGGTAGAGTTAACGGAGCCAAGTTTTCCTGCAGCAGCAATAAGCACGTCAGCTTCCCTGGTAATGGCCGGGACATCCACTGTTCCTGTATGGCAATTTACCACCGTTGCATTCTCATGCATAAGCATCATGGCCACAGGTCTACCGATTACCAAAGATCGACCTATTACCGCCACCTTCTTACCCTTTAATTCTACACCATAGTATTTAAGAGTCTCCATAACCCCCTGGGCAGTACAGGGAGGAAACCCGGTTCTTTTGTTGGTAAATACTCCCGCCAAAGAAGCATCTGTAAGTCCGTCCACATCCTTTTTAGGATCTAAAATTCTTCTGGCCTCTTCTCCATCCAGGTGTTTAGGCAGAGGCATAAACATGAGAATTCCGTGGATCTTGGGATTCTGATTTAGAGAAATCAAGGATTCTTCAAATTTCTTCTGGTCCACATTCTCATCCAGCAAAGTCTTCTCCACCAAAACTCCAACCATTTCGCAGGCCTTGAGAATGCTATTTTCATAGGCAATGTCATCAGGGCTTTCTCCCACTCTAATAATAGCCAAGGTGGGATGGATACCTTGATTCTTTAGTTCTTCTACAGCTTTGATGTTTTTCTCCCTTATGGCCTCAGCCACTGGAGCACCCTTTAAAATCTCTGCCATTATATCCTCACATTAGATTCTCGACTACTTTGCCATAGACCCCTTCTGCTCTTTCCACGCATTCCTTAACTAGATTGTTGGCTATCTTGTTTTGATTCTCTGCGTAGTTTCTGTTCTTCATGAATTTCGTATTTATGTAGATATTTAAAACGGCGGCTTCAGCAGCAGCCTTTACCAAGGTGGCTGCGGCCCCTGCATCTGACACAGCAAGCCTGGAGCCCTTTTCTGCCAGAATTTCTATTATCTCCACAACCTCTTTACAGGCCTTTATAATATCCAAAGGAACCATGGAGGCGTCCTTTAAAGCCTTCTCCATTATCTCATCCCTATCTGGATCTTCCTTGTCTATTCTGTAAGCTGCAGCCAGCGGAATAAAGGACTCTGCATCCTTGTCAATTAGGTCAAGAAGTTTTAATCTAAGGCTTTCACCTCTTGCCATAAGGTCCTTTATTTCATCCTCCACATCCTGGTACTTTTTCTTGCCCACAGTAAGGGAACCCACCATATTACCAAGGGAAACAGCCAGGGCCCCCACCAAGGCGGATGTTCCTCCACCACCGGGAACCGCTTCAGAGGAAGATAGCTCCCTTGTATATTCCTTTATTGAGATTTCTTTGAAACTGTTTTCCATACTGTCCTCCAAAAATGGTGCGCCAGGCGAGGATCGAACTCGCGGCCTTTTCATTCGGAGTGAAACACTCTATCCACTGAGCTACTGGCGCATAAACAACTAATAGATTTTAGCACAAAAACCCTTAAAAATAAAGGCGTTCAAAGGATACATCCTGCTCTTTAAGCCGCTGCGCCGTAGTCTTAACTGCCAGTTCGCCATAGTCGCACATATAGAAGGTTCTATTAAGCTTTGCTGCTGCCAAACCAAAGCTTCCGCTACCGCAGAAAAAATCTGCCACCTTGTCGCCGGAATTGCTTCCCGCAAGTATTATTCGTTCCATAAGTTTAAGAGGCTTTTGGGTGGCGTAGCCTGTACGCTCGGAGGAGGTTCTCCCCACCATATCCAAGGACCAAACATCCTTCATATTTACCACCGTATACCAACCCACATCGTCGCAGAATTCCTCTACACCCTTAAATCTATAGGGTTTAAGTCCTCTGTTATAGGACTTTTCCTTTTGGGGATTAAACTTGTATTTTGCCGTTTTGGAATATACCAGAATATTGTCGTGCTTTCTGGCAAAGTGCTTCTTGGTGCTTCCGCCGGATTTATATTGCCATATAATCTCATTAACAAAGCGATTGACACCAAAAACCTCATCCAAAATAACTCTCACATAATGAGCGGCATGCCAATCCACGTGAACAAATATTAGGCCATCATCTGCCAGTACATCCTTCATTAGCATTATTCTAAGAGCCAGCATTTCCAGGTATTCACTCATATTCTTCCAGCTGTCCTTGTAGGCCAGAGTTCTGGTTTTCTCCCCTTCTTCCTCTACCACCGCCTCTTTATCTTCCTTCGTAAAAAAGGGAGGATCTATGTAAATCAAAGAAAGCTTCTCCTCTTTTTCTATAAGAGCAAGAAGCAAATCAATATTATCCCCTTTATATAGACAGTTATCCTTGGGAAGATTAAAGGAATCCTTCCTGTTTTTCAAACTCTCCTTAAGATTCTCATATTCTTCCCAGGCCCTATCCATAGCCAGGAGGAAATTCTTTAATTCCTTTCCTTTGGTTTTGAAGGAATCCTTTGTCATAGAATTGTGCCTCCTCCCACTACAATTTCGCCGTCATAAAATACCGCCGCCTGTCCGGAAGTAACAGCCCTTTGGGGATTTTCAAATTCCACAAGGACTTTGTCCTCAGAGAGAGGAATAACCCTTGCCTTGTCCTCCCTTTGGCTGTATCTGATTTTGGCAGACACCTTTAAATCATGGGTAAGGCCTGAAAGGGCTATCCAATTAAGGTCCGTAACCTCCAGCCTCTTTTGATATAGCTCCTCATCCCTGGCTAAAATCACCTTGTTGTTTTCTATATCCTTTTCCTTCACATAAAGGGATTCCGGAAGGGCCAAGCCCAATCCCTTCCTTTGTCCAATGGTATATTTAATAATTCCCTTGTGCCTACCTAAAACATTACCTTGGGTATCCACAAAATCTCCCTCCGGGTATGTCCTTCCTCTATAGGCTTCTATAAATTCACTGTATTTACCCTGGGGAACAAAGCAAATATCCTGGCTATCTTTTTTTTCTGCATTTACAAAGCCCAGAGATTCTGCAATGCTTCTGGTTTCTTCCTTTGTCATTCCTCCCAGAGGAAAGAGCGCATGCTTAAGCTGCTCCTGGGTCATGGAATAAAGCACATAGCTTTGGTCCTTGTTTTTATCCAAGGATTTGGCCAAAAGATATCTTCCGGAGCCTTCATCAAACATGGTTCTCACATAGTGTCCAGTAACCACATAGTCCTGCTTAAGCTCCAGGGCCCTTTGAAATAATCGTTTGAATTTAATATGGCGGTTGCAATCGATACAGGGATTGGGGGTCATGCCTCTTTCATAGGCATCTACGAATCTTTGTATTACTTCCTTATCAAAGTCATCTTCAAAATTAAAGACATAATAATTAATGCCTAATTTATTGGCCACGGATCTGGCATCCTCCACGTCATCTAAGGAACAGCAGGTTTTTTCTCCAGTCCCCTTACTATCGTCCCTATCAAAGAGTTTCATGGTAACGCCAATAGTTTGGTAGCCCCCTTCCTTTACCAGGTATGCGGCTACACTACTGTCAACTCCACCACTCATGGCCACCATGGCTTTTTTGATTTCAGCCTTATCTAAAGACATCCTCTGCCTCCGCCAGCTGGCTCATTACATGTCTCACTATACCCCCGGTAAGTCCCCAGACGATTCTGTCCTTTCCGGAAATGTCCTTAACATTGTAAATAACCGTGTCCCATTTACCCATGGTCCAGGGATAGTCAGGGGTTATTCCTGCCAGCTCATAGGGGAACTCATCCCTTTTGGCAACTACCTCAGATTTATATACATAGGGTTCCTTGTCCATAAATTCACTGACCTTCACCAGGAATCCCTCTGCAACCTCCGTTTCCTCCGGCTTCATGTTGAGAAAATCCTCGTACTCCACTTTGCCTATGGTTGTATATAGGGTATAGTTGGCAAAGCCCCTTACGGTGTCACCTCTGCCAATAAAGGTTATTCTTTCCGCCGGAATGCCCAATTCCTCTTCCGTCTCTCTCATGGCGCATCTTCCTGCTGACTCTCCCTCTTCCAGGTGTCCTCCCGGGAAACATATTTCCCCGGGATCCTTTATATTTCCCTCTGCTCTCTTCTCAAATAAAAGGCAAAGTTCATCATCCACCTCTACAAAGGGTACCAAAACTGAATAGAAGGTATGCTTCCCCATGGGAAGTCTCTTTCTATCTCCATAATATGCCATTAGATTTCTTACATTTATCTTACTCATGCAGTTAGTTTATCACAGAAACCCTTATATATGCTATAATATTTCCTGTTAATGAAACAGACTAATAATTAAACTATTAAAAATACAGAGGAGCAAATATGAAAAGAACAAACAAAATTATAACCCTAGTGCTTATTGTGATTCTGGTTCTCTCTTTGGCTTCTTGCGGAAAGAAGGAACAAAGTGAGCCGGTTCTTCCGGACTATTCCATTCCCCAGGAAATGACTGAGGAGCAGACCAGATTCGCTGAATTTGTGGACGCCACTTTAAAAGATGCCCTTTCCGACATGTATATAGCCACCCACATATATTATTCAGATCCTGCCGCTGCAGGTATTGACGTGGAAAACATGGAGATATCCCTGGGAGCAGAATACAACGATGCCTATTACGAAGAGCAAAGGGCTACTATAGCTGAAACCATAGAGGAACTAAAGACCTTTGACAGAGATAGTCTTACCAGGCTTCAGCAGGACGAATACGATTCCATGATGTGGGAAACAGAGATTGTCCAAAGGATGACCGATAAGAAATTCGATTACTATGAACAGCTCTTTACTCCTCCCAACAGCATGGAAACCTATTTGGTAAGTATTATCTCCTCCTATCAGGTTAGAAACGAAAAGGATGCGCAGGATATTACCACTTTAATTAACTCCCTGCCTGAATTTGCCGATCAAAGTATTAACTATGCAAAAAAACAACAGGAAATGAATTTGCTTATGACTGACTTTGATACGGTTATTTCCAACTGCGATGAAATGTTGGAAACAGGTCTGGACACATTCATTATAAAAGCTCTCACAGATCAAATAGACGAGCTTGAGGGAATTGCCGAAGATAAAAAGACGGAATACAAAGATAACCTGGTAAAGGCCTTCCAGGATTCCTATCTTGTGGCCATTCAGAAGATCAAGGATGGTATGGAATCCATGAAGGGCGGCAACAATATTACAGAAGGCATAGCTGCCCTGCCCAATGGAAAAGAATATTTTGAAATACTTCTTAACTATAAGATGGGTCTAAGGGATATGACCCCGGAGGAATTCAACGGTCTTCTGGAGGATAAATTTGATGAACACACATTGACCATGATTTCTTTGATAAAAAAGAATCCGGATGTAATCGATAAATACTATGGCAATACAGAAACCACGGAGTTTACAGACTACGTTCCTGCCCTGGAATTCCTTAAGGGACAAATCCCAAGCCATTATCCGGAGGTTAAGGACCTTAGGTATAATGTAGACAAGGCGGATCCGGAGGAAAAACTGGAGGAACAAGGAACTGCGGCCTACTTTATTATTCCTGCTCTGGATGGAGACCATACCCAGCAGATTCGTGTGGCCCCCAGTAACCAGGAAATCGATTCCTTAAACACATATACCACCTTGGCTCATGAAGGCTTCCCGGGACATATGTATCAATTTGCATATCTCTACGAAAACAATCCTTCCGAATACTTAAAAACCCTTGGGGTTGACGGTTTCATAGAGGGATATGCAGTATATGCCCAGTACTATTCCCTGGACTATCTTGAGGACGTAGAAGAAAGCATGAAGGAGTTTACAAGACTTGAATCAAAAACAGGCTTTCTTCTCTATTCCATAATGGATGTTGGTATAAACTATTACGGCTGGTCAAGGGAAGATCTTAAAAACTACATGGCCGACAGCGGATACAATGTAGACGATGAAATGATTAATTCCACCTACGATATACTCAGGTCCTCACCGGCAAATTACGAGGTCTACGGCTATGGTTACGAGCTTGTACAGGATCTTAGAATTAAAGCCGAAGAAGCCCTGGGAAACAAGTTCGATGAAATAAGCTTTAACAAAGCCCTTCTGGGTGCCGGGGGAGTCCCCTTTGATGTAATCGAAAGACGTATTGATGATTATATTACCGCAGCAAAGTAAAAGAGGCGGATTTAGGGTATTACATTTACATAAATAAACAACAACCCCTTTTGTTGCACAAGATGTCAACAAAAGGGGTTTTGTTAATCTCTATTATTTTTCTGCAAGTATTAGTTAACTATTTCATACTCGCTGAAGTCCACTCCAATAAGCTCTTCCTGCTCTGCACTTAAGCTTACTACGAAGTCCATACCATAATTCTTGGAAATGGTCTTAAGCCTTGTAAGGAACTCCGGAAGATCTCCCAAAGTCACATCAGCATGCTTAAGAATACTGTCTATATAAATGGTTTCAATATCGTGATCGGAACTGATGATTCCGTAGATAAAACCGATATACTCATCACTATTGGTAATGTATTCAAAGTCCTCCATACAAACAACTCTGATTTTATATTTAAGATCGTACATTAGACGGGAGTTCTTATTAATAAAAATAACACTGCCGTTACTTCTTTCTATTTCGTCATTCGCCATCTCAATCATTAATTTAGTCTTGCCCGTTCCTTTATGTCCGACCAATAATTTAACCATGGCCATTCCCTCCATTTTCTGCTTAAAATTAAATCACATCTGTTTCAGTAATTTTCAATATTGTAACACATGAAAGCCCCTGCTTCAATGAGAAAATATCTTAAGACCTATACCACTAAGCTATCCTTAATATGGCCTTATTCTCTATTTTTCAGCCTCAACTGACCGCAGGCCGCATCTATATCCCCTCCCAGCTCACGCCTTACTGTGGCAGGTATTCTTTTCTTCTCCAAAAGATTCCCAAACTCCATGGCTCTTTTCCTGCTTACAGTATCAAAGCCACTGCCTTCAACTTTGTTTAAGGGAATAATATTTACGTGGCAAAGTAAACCTCTTAAAAGATTTGCCAGTCTATCCGCATCCTCATCCCTGTCATTAACTCCATTTACCATGGTGTATTCAAAGGTGATTCTCCTGCCGGTTTCTTCCATATAGTTTCTGGCAGCCTGAATAACCTTGGAAATAGGATACTTATTGTTAATGGGCATCATGGAGGATCTTAATGAATCAGTGGTGGCATGAAGAGAAATAGCCAGATTAACCTGGGGAAATTCCTTTCCAAATCTTTCTATCATGGGAACTACGCCGCAGGTGGAAACTGTAATATTCCTATTGCTAATATTAAGTCCATTTTGAGAATGAACGCTTTTTAAAAACTTTGATAGATTATCATAATTGTCAAATGGCTCTCCCGTTCCCATAACAACTATATGCCCTACTCTGTAATCATCATCCTTTAAATCTATCTGTCCCAGGCCCGGAAGGGATTCCTTCTCTGCCAAGGCCTCCCTTCTGATGGTTCTTTCCGCCGCAAGAATCTGGCCTACCATCTCTCCGGAAGTAAGGTTTCTGTTAAGACCCTTTAAGGTAGAAGCGCAGAATTTACATCCCATTCTGCAGCCTGCCTGAGAGGATATGCATATGGAATTCCCATATTTGTATTTCATAAATACGGATTCAATTAGATTCCCATCCTTAAGGCCAAAGAGAATCTTTCTTGTTCCGTCAGTCTTGGATACCTGCATGTCCACAACCTCCGGAAGACCTATTTCAGCCTCCTTCTCCAGCCTTTCTCTTAAATCCTTGGGAAGATTGGACATTTCATCAAAGGAGGAAACCCCCTTATAAATCCAATCAAAAACTTGGCGGGCCCTAAATTTGGGCTGGCCAAGTTTCTCAATAAATTCTTCGAATTCTTTAATTGTATAATCCAAGATATTTATCATGGATTGATTATATCACCATCTTTTCCAATTGCCTACTTATAGTTTTGGATATAGGTATATTGATGAGCTATACTGCAGGTTTAGTCATCTACTTTCAAAGAACAATTTCGGGCTATTTCCTCTGCACCTGGATTCCTGTCTTATGTCCGTTTAAGTCAAAGGCTTCCAGGCCGGAACCATCTCCTGCATGTTCACCCGGCGTGTCGTAGATATTGTCTGCCAAGGTCTCTTCTTTGATATAGCTTTCATGGATTTCTATGGCATGCATTACATCCTCATCCGCATCCACATAGATATCGATTCTATCCATCATATCAAAGTCAGCCTGCTTACGGAGCTGCTGCACCTTGGAAATAAGTTCTCTGGCCAATCCTTCATTTATCAGATTCTCTGTAAGAGTGGTATCCAGAATTGTAAATACATTGTTTTCCATGGCCACAGCAAAGCCCTCTTTGGCACTGATTCTTACATCTACCAGGTCTCTGGTAATATCCGTGTCCTCTCCTTCCAGGTTTAGGACAGCCTTGTCATTGGTCTCCAGTTGGGAAACAAATTCCTTGGGATCCACCTGGGAAAGAGCCTGACCAAAGGCCTTAATCTTGCCTCCCAGAATCGGACCTGCCTCTTTGAAATTAGGCTTTAGGCTAAAGTCCATATAGGTATCCAGGTCATTGGCAAAGACCACATTCTTTACATTGAGTTCCTCCTGAATTAAGGGAACCAGATCCTCAATGGTGTCCTTATATTTACCATCCACCAAAATCTCGGAAAGAGGCTGTCTTACTTTGATTCTTTCCTTTTCACGGGTTCCGCGGCCCAGGGTTACCAGGGTTCTAACCAGGTCCATTCTCTCCTCTACCTGATGGTCTATAAGGGATAGCTCCGGCTCCGGCATATAGGCCGTATGTACGCTGTACTCTCCCGTCAGTTTGGTATAGATTTCATCGGAAAGGAAGGGAGCAAAGGGTGCCATAAGCTTTGACACTCCCACCAAAACCTCATAGGTGGTGGCATATACTGCCTTCTTGTCCAGGGTCATTTCCGAACCATAATAACGACGTCTTGCACGACGAATATACCAATTAGAAAGATCCTCGCTTACAAACTCAGTAAGAGCTCTAACGGTTTTCATATGGTCATAGCTGTCCATGTATTCTCTTACATCTCGAACCAGCTTATTGTATTTGGAAATAATCCAGCGATCCAGCTCCGGTCTTTCACCATAAGGAACAGTAAGGTCCTTAATGCTGTCCACTCCTACCCCATCCTGCTCTGCATACAGAACAAAGAAATTATATACGTTCTTAAGGGTTACAAAGAATTTGCTAACTACATCCTTAAGTCCCTCTTCGTCGAACTTGGTGGGAGTCCAGGCAGGAGATACAGACAGGAGATACCATCTGGTGGCATCTGCCCCATATTTATCAAAGAGAGCAAAGGGATCCACCGTATTCCCTCTGGACTTACTCATCTTTTTACCCTCTTTATCCAGAATAAGGTCATTAACAAGAACATTCTTGTAGGGAGACTGGCCCTTGATAAAGGTGGAGATGGCCATAAGGGAATAGAACCATCCTCTGGTTTGGTCTATACCCTCGCAGATAAAGTCAGCAGGGAATAGTTTTCCGCTATCCACCTCTTCTTTGTTTTCAAAAGGATAATGCCATTGGGCAAAGGGCATGGCACCGGAATCGAACCAGCAGTCCATAACCTCAGTTATTCTGGTCATAGGCTTTCCGCACTTTGGACACTTAATATGAACATCGTCCACATAGGGTCTGTGAAGCTTTATGGTTTCATCTATTGGTTCAATGGCCTTTTCTATCAGCTCTGCTCTACTTCCAATGCAGTCCAGTTCTCCACATTCACAACGCCAAATAGGAATTGGAGTTCCCCAGTAACGGGATCTGGAAATGGCCCAGTCCTTAACCTCCTCCAGCCAGTTTCCGAAACGCTTTTCACCTACAAATTCCGGATACCAATTAACTGAATTGTTGTTGGCAACCAGCTGATCCTTAAGGTCGCTCATCTTGATGTACCAGCTCTTTCTTGCATAGTAAACAAGAGGCGTACCACAGCGCCAGCAGTGGGGATAATTGTGTTCGATCTTTTGCTTGGCGAACACCTTTTCCCCCAGCCATTTGATAATATCAACGTCTAGACCATCCTCCATAATGAAGCGTCCGGCCCAGGGGGTTGTGGTATACTTTCCGGTTTCATCCACAGGCTGGAATACGGGAAGTCCATATTTTACTCCGCAATTATAGTCATCTTCACCAAAGGCAGGTGCAGTGTGAACTATTCCTGTACCATCTTCCGTGGAAACATAGTCCATGCAGGTTACGAAGAAGGCCTTAACATCTTCTCCCAGGGATTCTCTAAGGAAGGGCATTATTGGTTCGTATTCCATATACTCCAAATCCTTACCCTTCATTTCTTCAACTATCTCATAGTTTCCTTCACCCAGGATTCTGTCAGCAAGACCCTTTGCCAGATAGAAGTAGTTTCCTTCATCCTCTCCTGTAAGCATTTTAACTTTGACATAGTCAATATCGGCTCCAACAGTAAGAGCTGTATTTGATGCCAGGGTCCATGCCGTTGTGGTCCAAGCCAGGAAATACTCATTTTCTGTATCCTTTTTCTTGAACTTGACAGTGAGAGTTATTACCTTAACTTCTTTATATCCTTGGGCTACCTCATGGGAGGCTAAGCCTGTTCCGCAACGAGGGCAATAGGGAAGAATCTTGTGTCCTTCATAGATTAAGCCCTTCTTGTGGAATTCCTTTAATATCCACCAACCGGTTTCAATATAGTTGTTGTCCAAGGTAATATAAGGATTATCCAAATCCACCAGATAGGCCATACGCTCGGACATTTCACGCCATTTATTGGTATAGGTGAAAACTGATTCACGGCATTTTTGATTGAACTCCTTGATACCGTATTTCTCGATATCCTGTTTGCCGTTCATGCCTAGCTGCTTTTCAACCTCTATTTCTACAGGAAGGCCATGGGTATCCCAACCGGCCTTACGGTTTACCTGATACCCCTTCATGGTCCAATAACGGCAAACCGAATCCTTAAGGGTTCTAGCCATTACGTGGTGAATACCGGGCATTCCGTTAGCTGTGGGAGGGCCTTCATAAAATATCCAAGGTTCCTTGCCTTCCCTGGTTTCAACACATTTTTTAAGAAGATCTTCTTCTTTCCATTTCTGAGCTTGCTTGTTCTGAACCTCCGCCACAGGAAGGTCCCATAGTCTTTCAAACATCTTATCTCCTTTATGGGCACATCTTATTATGCACTTAGAATTTGCACCTAGTAAGTTTACCATAGGAACGTTGAAAAATCAAAAATTTTCCTTTTTTCAGCCTATCCCACAGTTGATAGTTTATTTACCATATTGTAAAATATATGTATATATTCTTCATAGAAAGGAAGCAAAAAATGGCAGATGTAAAGTTGGTTGGAATCAAGAAAATATATCCAAATACAGAAAAGAAAAAGAAAAAAGATTCCACTGATACAGAAAACCAAGTAAACCTTCAGATTACTGAAGAAGGCGTTGTGGCTGTTCAGGAATTTGATTTAGATATAAAGGACAAAGAATTCATTGTTCTAGTTGGTCCCTCCGGTTGCGGCAAGTCCACTACCCTGCGTATGATTGCCGGTTTGGAGGAGATTTCAGCCGGAGAGCTCTATATTGACGGCAAGCTTGTTAACGATGTCCAGCCAAAGGACCGTGACATTGCCATGGTTTTCCAAAACTATGCTCTCTACCCTCATATGACGGTATTTGATAACATGGCCTTTTCTTTAAAGCTGCATAAAACACCCAAGGATGAAATCAAAAGAAAGGTTGAAGAAGCGGCTGAAATCCTGGACATTAAGCAGTACCTGAACCGTCGCCCCAAGGCCCTGTCCGGAGGCCAAAGGCAGCGTGTTGCCATTGGCCGCGCAATTGTCCGGGAACCAAAGGTCCTTCTTATGGATGAGCCTCTCTCCAATTTGGATGCCAAGCTCCGTAATCAGATGAGAGCAGAAATTATCAAATTAAGAGAGCGTATCAATACCACATTTATTTATGTAACCCACGATCAAACAGAGGCCATGACCCTGGGAGATCGAATTGTAATAATGAAGGATGGCTTTATTCAGCAAATTGGAACCCCTCAGGAGGTATTCCATCATCCTCTTAATCTCTTTGTTGCCGGTTTTATAGGCACTCCTCAAATGAATTTCTTCCACAATGCTAAGCTCCTTCGCACAGGAGACGCCTATGAGGTGGAGGTTTTCAATCACAGAATACCTTTAACGGATGAACAAAACAAAAAGCTCGCGGCAGCAAAAGCGGAAACTCAAGATGTTATAGCCGGAGTCCGCCCTGTTCACATAGTCCCCGGTAGCGGTATTAAAGCCACTGTAGATGTTTCAGAAATGATGGGTTCAGAACTCCATCTCCATTTGGATGTACAGGATACAGATGTGGTGGCTGTAGTTCCTGTTACAGAGGAATCTGCCACGGTTCATAATGGTTCTGAGATATTCTTCTCCTTCGATCCAAAGAACCTGCAGCTCTTTGATAAAGCCACAGAAAAGAATCTACTAGTTTAGTCTGCAGGAGGATATAAATGGAAACACCTATTAACGCATTCTGCTTTGATGGAAATGTTATTTCCTGTGATAAATATGGAGAAGGCCACATTAACCAAACTTATCTGGTAGTTACAGACAAGGGCAAGAGGTACATTATGCAGCGCCTTAACAGCTTTGTATTCAAAGACTGTCATGGACTTATGAACAATGTATCCTCTGTCACTTCTTTTTTGTCTAAAAAATATTCAGATCCCAGAAGAAGCCTTCATCTGGTGCCAACCCTTCAGGGAACTGATTGGCACGTGGACCATGAAGGCTACTATTGGAGAGTCTATGACTTTATTGAAGGAAGCACATGCCTTCAGATGGCACGCTCAAAAGAGGACTTTTTTAATAGCGCCGCTGCCTTTGGTGGATTTCAGGCAGCTCTTATAGACTTTCCTGCCTCCACCTTGGTGGAAACCATTCCAAATTTCCACAATACCCCTGCCAGGTATCAGCAGTTCAAGAAATCCCTTAAGGAAAATGCCGCCGGTCGCGCAGAGGAAGTGGAAGAGGAAATCCACTTCATTCTATCCCGAGAAGAGGACGCTGTCTATCTACAAGAAAGATTGGAAAAAGGCATATTGCCCCTTAGGGTTACTCACAATGATACCAAGCTTAACAATGTTCTTCTGGATGAGAATACGGGAGAAGCCCTTTGCATTATAGATTTAGACACTGTAATGCCCGGCCTTGTGGCCTATGACTTTGGTGACAGCATACGCTTTGGAGCCTCTACCGGAGCCGAGGATGAGAAGGATCTGTCAAAGATAGAAATGGATTTGGATCTTTTTAAGGCCTATTGTGAAGGATTTATTCCCGCCTGCCCCGGATTAACTTCTGAAGAAATCCGTTCCCTTCCCTACGGAGCAAAGATAATCACTTTGGAAAATGCTTTACGTTTTCTAATGGACTATATAGACGGTGATACATATTATAAAATAGCGCACCCCGTTCAAAATCTTGACAGAGCGCGCACACAAATTAAACTTGTTATGGATATGGAAAGCAAATTCCATGAGATGCAGGAGATCTGCAATTCCTATATTAGCCTTTAACTCCTCCTGCCGTTAGTCCAGCAGTAAGATGCTTCTCAATGGTCATAAAGAGTATTACCACCGGTATAGTAGCCAATAGAGATGCAGCAAATAGATACTGCCACTCAATCATGTTAAAGGATGAGAACTGGGTTATACCAACGGTAATAGGTCTAAATTGAGCTGAGGAAATAAGTACCGTTGAAATCGTATATTCATTCCAAGCATTAATAAAGACAAAAATCAAAGCTGTTACAATTCCGGGTGCTGCCATTGGGGCCAGCACCTTTGTTAATGCTGAAACCGTTCCGCACCCATCTATCAGCGAAGCCTCCTCCATTTCAGGAGATATAGCCACAAAGGTTCCCCTAAGAAGCCATATGGCAAAGGCCTGGTTAAAGGCTGCATTTATAAGCATAAGACCCAACAGGGAATTATTTAGATGCAGAGTATTCATAAGCTGAGATATGCCTATAAGAAGTACCACAGGTGAAAACATCTGACTGACTATTACAAAGCCTAGGAAGGCATTCTTACCTACGAATCTCATTCTAGCCAAGGCATATGCCGCCGGTATACCACAGAGCATGGCAATGGCTGTGGCACCTCCTGCCACCAGCAACGAATTCAGTAAATATCTGGCTACCCCTCGATGCAATATATCCACCAGGTTCTGCCACATCCACTGGGTAGGCAGCACGTGGAGGAAGTACATATCCAAGGTCTCAGCATTGGAGCGAAGACCCGTTACCAGCATTACGAAATATGGATATACCGTCACCACACATACCACTATAACGAAAACATAGAGCAGCATACGAAGAAGTGTATTCTTAACTCCCCCATGTCTAATAAGCATTGCCCCTATTATCATTATTCCCAGAGTAAACAGAAGGAGATAAAGCATTCCCGACTGATGTACATCTGGTTTACTTAACATGCTTTCAATCTTATCCCCTGCAGTTCCATCAAAGAGGAATTTATCCATAGAAGCATAATACTCTTCTTTGCCCTCTTCTATTTGACCACCCAGATAAAGTCCCAGCTTTCTGGAGAAGGTAATATTATTTGCCATGGTTATTACCGGCACCAGAATAAAGGCTATAACCGAAGTTACAACAGATAGCCCTCGGAAGAACTTTGATGAACTGTTTAAGTCCTTGGGCAAGGTTTCCCAGGATCCATTAAGTCCTATAAATCCACTTATAAGAGCAACTGCTGCACATACTATAAGTGCCAGGAATATTATTCCCGTGGGTAATCCCGTTCCTATGAAACTCCAAAGATTTTTACCCTGGGTTTGCTCAATGGTAAAGGCCACAAGGCTGGTGGTTTCTCCTGCTGATGTTACACGCTCTGTAACCTCCTCAACAATTTCCACATCAAAGCCCTGAGCTTTGTAATCCTCAGCCACTGCTTCAACTTCGCTTTTTACCTGGTTGTACTTGGCGTCTCCCACAAAGGTATTGGAGGATTTCTGAGTATATACTCCTGCCTGAAAGGTATATAAAGGCAAACTAACGATGGCTATGGTAAGCACCAGTCCTATAAGGAGAAAGATCAGGGAAAGCTGATTCTTTTTCTTCAGTTCCGGATTCATGATTCCTCCTCCTTTCTCAGGACACCGAACATATAAATGCCGGCGCAGACACAGAGAATGAGGAAGCCTATTACAGACAAGGCTGAAGCCGGCCCCTTCTTTCGCTCATAGAAGCTTAGCATATATAGATACGTAATCATAGTATCCGTCTTGTTGGCCGGAGCCCCCTTGGTCATGGTATAGATGATGGGGAAGGAATTGAATACATAGATTATATTCAATACCGTACTTACCGTTAATGCCGGCTTTACAAGAGGAATGGTTACGTTTTTTAACTTACTCCAAAATCCGGCTCCGTCCACAGTGGCTGCTTCGTACAGCACCGGGTCAATAGATTGAAGGCCGGACAAAATACAGAATGTAACAAAGGGCACCGTAACAAAAATACCTACGGCGCATTCCCAAATAAATTCAATCTGGAAGGATGATCTCCAGTTGATTGCCTGGTTAATTACACCTGAATTCAAAAGTATATTATTTAAATTTCCGTATTCGTATTTAATGATATAGTTCCAGACCGATGCCTGGATAACAAGAGATGTGGCCCAGGGTAAGATAAGTACAGACCTGGCGATTTTTCTACCCCGGAACTTCTGATTTAAAACCATTGCGATTATAAATCCAAGAATGGTAGAAATGCCAACCACCGAAATAACCCAAAAGAAGGTATTTCGCATAACAATACCAAAAGCCGGTAATTTCACAGCGTCTATATAGTTCTGGAAACCTATAAAATCGCCTACTACACCGGATTTTGAGATCTCACTAAAGGAGAGCTTAAAAACTATTATTATTGGAAATATAACAAAAATTGAAACTAGCAATATGCTGGGCAGTAGCCATACATATGGTTCCCATTTCGTTCGGTTCATGTGATTCCTTTTGCTAAGATAAGAATACAACGGAGCCGGATAAACCGGCTCCGTTAAATAAGATTTACTTTGTCAATTCAGCCTGAAGTGCATCCAGTCCTTCTTTGACGCTGGCGCCGGAGAGAGCATCCTGCTCAACCTTGATAACGCCCTGCTTTACCTGATCCCATTCAGCCTTTGCTGTTGGATAGAACTGGCAGGAACCAAGTACATCCAACCAAGCGGAGAAGGATTCGTCGGAAGCAACAAGAGCTTCAACTGCTGAGTTTACTGCAGGAAGGAATCCTTCCATGCTTACCCAACCAACGTAGTTCTCTGGATCATAGAAGAACTTAAGGAACTTGCCGATGGCTTCGTTACGAGCAGCCTGGTCTTCTGCAGATTCATCCTTGAAGGCCATGATACGGTCCATAACACCAACGGAGGATCCTGTCTTACCTGCTGCAGCCGGGATTGCTGCTGTAGCCATATTGATGTTACCACCCTTATCAGCAACGTATGTAGGCAGCTGGTTAGGAGCAATGATCATTGCCATCTTGCCTGCTGCAAACATGTCCTGAAGGTCATAACGTGTTTCTGTTGCAGGATTCGGGTTTGTAAATCCATCCTTAACAAGGGAAAGTGCATATTCGATAGCTTCAACGTTAGCGTCAGAGTTTACTGCCCACTCACCGTTTTCGTCTACGAATCCACCGCCGTTACCCCATGCATAGTATGCAAATGCAGCCTGACCTTCGTCAGTTGTCATATCGATACCCCATGGATATACTTCGCCATCATAGTAGTCGATGATAGCCTGAGATACGTCTCTCAGTTCATCCCATGTCTTAGGTGGCTCAACGCCTACTTCCTTAAGCATGTCTACGTTGTAGAACATAGCACGTGCGCTGGCCAAATCCGGAACAGCCCATACTGTGCCGTCGATTACTGACTGATCAATGAAGGATGGGAAGAAGTCATTATAGAGATCTTCCGGGCAGTAATCTGTTACAGGCATAAGAAGTCCGTCATTTGCATAGTTAGCAAATACGTCGATGTTAAGGATGTCAGGAGCGTTGTTGTTTGCGATACGTGTATCAACAACTGTGTATACATCGTTCCAAGAAACAACTTCCAGATTCAACTTAACATCCGGATTAGCTTCATGGAATTTATCCACAAAGTTTGATCCGTCCATTCCTGTTCCCAGGAACCAATCATTTGTGTTGGGTCCATACTGACAAATGATAACATCCAGTTCAACCTGGTCACCGGAGGCTTCTGATGTCTCTTCGGCAGTTTCAGTAGCTTCTTCGGTAGGCTCCTCTGCAGGTTTTGATGTTCCGCATGCTACGAGACCAAAGGTCAGGAGTGCGACCAATAACAATGCAACAATTTTTTTCATACTTTTCCTCCTACAATTCGTATTATCAAATTGACTTAAATATTTTACTATATATATGGTTTTTCTTCAATTATTTTAATGAAAAATAACCAGATATTACCTTTTTCCATTTTAATGCAGAATAACCAATTATTACCTTTTCCTTGAGAACCTTAATATGGTATAGGAACTGAAGTTATTACTGGGTCCATAGATTTCAAGGGGAAACCCGGGCTGGTTCATGGCATCGGGATACCCTTCTGTTTCAAGGCATATTCCCTGGCCGGGCCCGTAATTTGCTCCATCCTTTCCTCCCTTTACATTTAAGTATTGACCGGTATATAGCACCATAATGGGGCTATTTGTAAATACCTCCATAACAATGCTCCCATCCTTGCTACTTAAAATGGCGCAGGGTTTATTCCAATTCTCCGGTCCTTCTTCCGTCCATTTTTTATCTTTTTCATTATTAAGGACAAAGCAATTGTCATAGTCATGGTCAAGGCTTCTGGCCTTACGAAAATCGTAAATCGAGTCCTCCACCTTCCTTAATTCCCCTGTAGGTATTCCTTCTTCATCAAAGACAATATATTCCGAGGAATCCAATATTAGGCTATGACCCTTTATATCCCCTGCCCCGTGACCATCCAATTGAAAATAACTGTGATTTGTAAGGTTAAATACCGTTTCCCTATCTGCTTCTGCATAATAGTCTATACGAAGGCTACAGTCATCTATAATGGTATAACTAACCCTAATTATGGCATTTCCCGGAAAACCCTGATCCCCATGGGGACTTTTCAGTTGGAAGACAGCCTTATTATGGGTTTTGGAAACCAGGTGAAATACTCTGGTTTCATAGCGATTAAAACCACTGTGAAGGCAGTTCCTCCCGTCGTTTTTATCCAAGGTGTAAGTGGTTCCGCACAATTCAAATCTGGCGTTTCCAATGCGGCTGGCATATCTACCCACCACTGCCCCCAAAGATCCCGGGTTGGTTTTATACTCCTCCTGAGTTTCGTATCCAAGCACAACGTCTCGCCAATTACCCCTTTTGTCTTTAACAAAAAGACTTCTAAGGGATGCACCTATTGGAGTAAGAAGAGCTTTTATTTCACTTGATTCAAGGCAAATAAAATCACTATTCATTGGTGTCTATATAAAACTACATAACCCTTCCATTTATGAAAACGGACTTAACCTTTAGATTCTCATCGATAAGAACCATATCAGCATAGCAACCTTCTTTGATGGAACCTATTTCCTCTTCCATTCCCAGGGAAATGGCAGGACGGGTTGCAGCTGCATATACCGCATCCGCCAAAGGTATACCAAAGGATACACACCTTCTCATTCCCTCCATAAGATGAATGGTGGAACCTGCAATGGTGTCCGTTCCGGAAACTGTGGCCTTACCATTTTTTAATGTAACGGGAAGTCCTCCCAGCTCATACTCTCCATCCGGCATACCTGCGCATCTAATTGAATCGGAAATCAAAATAAGATTCCTGCCAAAAAGCTTATGGGCAATTCTTACCATAGAAGGATGAGAATGCAAACCATCGGAAATGATTTCCGCCTCTGCTCCCGCATCCACTGCTGCTGCTATCAGCCCCGGATCTCTATGTAGAAGTGATGGCATGGCATTATATAAATGGGTAATATGAGAAGCCCCGGCATCAAAGCCCTTCATAGCGGTATCATAATCACAGGCTGTATGTCCCAGGGATACCCGGCAAAGTTTAGACGCTTCTTTAATAAACTCAATGGCACCCTCTGTCTCCGGCGCCATAGTAATTAACTTTATAAGGCCAGGAACTACCTCCACAAGACCTTTAAATAAATCTATGTCGGGCTTACGTATATGCTCAGGATTCTGGGCTCCTCGCTTTTCCATGCTTATAAAGGGTCCCTCCAAGTGGACTCCTCCTATTTTGGCTCCCGCTTCCTTTCCTTTAACCTTTCCGGCGGCGAGAATGGCCTTTTTAAGATTTTCCTGAGGTAAAGTCAATGTGGTGGGAATGAAGGTGGTAACTCCTTCTTCAGCATAGTACCTGGACATTTTTTGAAGTCCGGCTTCACTGCCATCACTGGCATCTTCATTCATGGCTGCATGGGTATGCACATCTATTAACCCCGGAATGAGATATCCATTTTCTCCATCAACAAAGTCACCTTCCTGAGATTCTTCATTCTTCTCTTCTGTAAAAATCACATCCTGTATTTTCTCATTAAAGGCAACCTGTCCTTTTCGAAAACCTTCTCCTGTAAATATTTGCGCATTTACAATTTTCATGGCTTAGTCAACCTCCTGAAGATTATATCTATCCTTCTCTTTCAAGGTTTTACTCTTATTTCAGCTTCGGCAATCCGGCAGCTGCCGCTGACTGACCAACTCTGCGGAATTTTTCATCGGGAAGCTGCACATTTATCTTTGATGAAAGCTGCGGATACTCCTTCTCAAGAACATCCTTTGCAGTTTCCAAAATCAAATCCCCGCCCTTTCCGCTCATTACACGGCCTAAAAGAAGTACATGCTTCATTTCATATAGGTCGTAATAAAAGGCTAGTGTATGTCCCAGATAAACACCAATACTTTCATATACCTGAACTGCTCTTTGGTCGTCACTTTCCATTAAGCCTTGAACTACCTTTAGCTTTTCTGCCGGAGTAAGACCTTCATCCAGTTCTATGCCTGCTCTTGGTGCCAGTTTGTTTACTGAATCCTGAGAGAAATACTTAACGCCGCAGCCTATGTCTCCGCTCCATTCATCCACCATGGCAGTTTCAGCACAGTCCACGGGAATAAAGGCAATTTCATTTAGCCAACCGGTAATGCATCCATCTCCATCAACAAAGCCTCCTGCCTCGCTGGTACCCATGGCTATGCCAAGAACCCCCGGCTCTCCTATGCTCATTACTCCTGCCACAGCGGAAATATCTCCATCATTGGCCACCTCTACAGGTATGTCACCAAAAACATCCTTTACTGCACGAATGTAAATATCATTTACATGTTCCCTCCAAAGCTCTCTGGGAACCTTGTTAAAAAGGGATGCCTGCATAATGCGATTGTTAATAACAATACCTGCCGTTGATACACCAACAGCATCCACCCTGGGCATATGCTTTGCTGCTTCCTTTAAGGCCGAGGTAATTCCTTCATAGTGATATGAAGGGTCCTCAGTAACCTTGGGATGCCAAACCGTTTCTTCGGAGAAAACACTTTCACCATCAATTACGGCAGATACCTTTCTATCGCTTCCACCGGCATCAAAGCCTATTCTGCATCCATCCAAATGACCGCCTATATGCTTTCTGTTGCCCTTGGGATTGGGAAGCTTATCCACCTTTATAACCTGGAATTCACATCCATAGGTAGTTCCCATGAATTCATAATCAAAGCTTCTTTCACCCTCTGCGCTATAGGCATTTTTTAGATATTCATAAATGGCGTCACTTCCGGAAATGTATATGCGATATCCACCTTTCATCCAAAGCAGAGTCTTCACCAATCTTTCCACGTAGTAGCAGTCCGCTTCAGTCATTTCCTCTGTTCCGTGTATAAATGTATTGCAAACTTCAATCTGCCCCTCTGCCGCTTCTATGGCAATACCTATGGGGTGATTTGTTCCTGCAGATTCAAGAAATCTTTTATTGAATAATCCTATGGGAATGAATTCCTTATCAAGGCTAGGTAGCCTGTATTCACCTATTGAAATTCCATATTTATTCATAGCTTCTGCCTCCCTTTTCTATTAGAACAATTATATCACACAAATATAAATAGTGAACCGCCTGAAACTTGGTTTGGTGCGCCATTGCAAATAAAAATGCCCGGACTCTTAAGGTCCGAGCATAATTATGTTTTTTGTTTCTTCTTCTTGAGAAATTACAGGTCTGCCCTTAGCAGGTTGATTCTGTTTTGATTGTCGATTTCTGCAACCTTAACGATTACAGTATCACCAACATTCATTACATCCTCTACCTTTTCTACTCTATTCTTTGCCATCTTGGAAATATGGAGAAGTCCTTCCTTACCCGGAAGTATTTCTATAAAGGCACCAAAGTTCATTATTCTGGTAACCTTGCCCTCGTATACTTCTCCTACTTCTACTTCTTTGGTAAGAATTTCGATTTCGGATTTGGCAGCTTCTGCTCCTTCCATATCCACACTGTAGATGGTAACAAGACCGGAGTCATCGATATCTATCTTTGCTCCTGTTTCAGCAATGATTCTGTTGATGGTTTCTCCGCCTTTGCCGATGACCACTCTAATCTTATCAGGATCGATATTCATGGAAATGCTTCTTGGTGCAAACTTGGAAAGCTCTGTCCTTGGAGCTGCCAGTTCCTCCAGCATAATACCCATGATATGCATTCTTCCTTCCTTTGCTTGGGTAAGAGCCTGCTGGAGGATTTCTCTGGAAAGTCCATGTACCTTAATGTCCATCTGAAGGGCTGTAACACCTACTTCTGTTCCTGTTACCTTAAAGTCCATATCTCCCAGGAAGTCTTCCATGCCCTGAATGTCGGAAAGCACTACCATGTCGCTTGTTCCATCTTCATTTACTCTCTCAATGAGACCCATGGCAATACCAGCTACTGGGCGTTTAATTGGAACACCTGCATCCATAAGAGCAAGTGTGGATCCGCAGGTTGAAGCCATGGAGCTGGAACCATTGGATGACATAATTTCGGAAACCACTCTAATGGCATATGGGAATTCTTCCTCAGAAGGAAGTACCGGCAGCAGAGCTCTCTCTGCCAGGGCACCATGTCCGATTTCTCTACGGCTGGCGCTTCTGGGGGCCTTTGCTTCACCGGTGGAATATCCCGGGAAGTTATAGTGGTGCATATATCTCTTTTCTGTCTGCTCTGTAATTCCGTCGATGGTCTGCATCTCGCTTAAGGGAGCAAGGGTGCAGCAGGAAAGAGCCTGAGTCTGACCACGCTTGAAAAGTCCCGTGCCGTGAACCCTTGGAAGTACCCCGGTTTCACACCATACCGGTCTGATTTCGTTAACTTTTCTGTTATCCGGTCTAATACCTTCATCAAGAATCATCTTGCGAACATTTTCCTTCTTGATGTTGTACATAATTCCGGAAATATCTGCAATATTGTCAGGATATTCTTCAGCAAAGTGCTCCTTAACATCCTTTTCCACAGCATCCATATTGTCAAGACGTTCCTGCTTATCTACTGTGTGGATGGCTTGAATCATTTTCTCTTCGCCGTAGGCCTTAACTGCATCCTCCAGTCCTTCCGGAAGTTCCTTCTCAGGAATAATCTGCTTTTCTTTTCCTACCTCAGCTACAACCTCTTCTATGAATTCAACAATCTTCTTGATTTCTTCATGACCAAAGAAAATTGCATCCAGCATTACGTCCTCAGGAACCTCCTGGGCACCTGCTTCTACCATCATAATGGCATCCTTGGTTCCTGCTACTGTAAGATTGATGTCTGATTTTTCTCTTTCTGCCAAGGTTGGGTTAATAACAAAGTTGCCATCTACCCTACCAACTCTAACGGAACCTGTAGGTCCTTCCCAGGGAATATCAGATGTAGCAAGAGCTACAGAGGATCCGATCATTGCCATAATGTCTGTTTCACAATCCAGGTCTACACTGAGAACAGTGGCAACAACTACGATGTCATTGTGATATGTCTTTGGGAAAAGAGGTCTAAGGGGTCTATCCATAAGTCTGGAACTAAGGGTAGCCTTTTCACTGGGGCGTCCCTCTCTTTTTATGAAGCCACCGGGAATCTTTCCGAAGGCATACATTTTCTCTTCGTATTCGCAGGACAAGGGCAAAAAGTCAATATCTGCTCTTGGTTCCTTTGATGCACATGCTGTTACGTTAACTACGGAATCACCGTATCTAACCCAGCACTGTCCGTTGGCCTGCTCGGCCACATTACCGATTTCCAGCTGGAGAAGTCTTCCTCCTACTGCCGTTTTAAAAGTTCTATAGTCTGTAAATCTTGCCATTTAATAAACAACTCCTTCCTGTTTATTTCATCTCTCCTTTTGGCAATAACATACAAATAGCGAGGTTAAATCCCCGCTATTTTTAAACATTATTTTCTGAGTCCTAGACGCGCGATAAGAGTTCTGTATCTTTCGATATCCTTTTCTCTCAAATAGTTAAGAAGATTACGTCTCTTACCTACCATCTTAAGTAGACCTCTTCTGGAATGGTGGTCCTTCTTATGAACCTTAAGGTGCTCGTTTAAATCATTGATACGAGCGGTAAGAACTGCCACCTGTACCTCCGGGGAACCTGTGTCTCCGGACTTTGTTGCATATTCCTGAATAATAGCTTCTTTTTGTTCTTTAGTAATCATGTTTTTCTCCTTTTCTTCTATACGCTTTCACCGAGTTGCCGTCGGAGTATCGGTAAACTAAGTGAAAGTAATTCAACTTGCTTAATATACCACAGGAATCAAGTAATTGCAAGCATTTTAACTTGTCTCTACATCCTCCGTCCCCTTATCCTTCTCTTTGGTCCTTAAATATGCAATCAAAACTATGATGCAGGAGATAATTACACAGAGATAGAAGGACATGGCTCTGGATAATATAGCCAATCTGTAAACCCTTTCCGGATTCATTAGATTGTGATATCCATCAATCATCAGATAGTCATAGGCCCCCATGGCCCCGGGAATGGGGACGCAATTTGCCCCCAGGGCTATAAAGCACTGTATGGCCCAAATGGTAATGGGTTTTCCTGTAGAATGGCTTATGGCCAAATCCATATAGACAGGAACCATAATCAGGGAAAGTCTTTGAAGAAGATTATATACCCCTGCCTTGAAAATCATTAAAGGCTTCCCTTCTATTAGCTTTTCAGCATCTCCGTAATCCTTTTCCAGTTCTCTGATTCTTTTAACCAGTTTATCCGGTTTTCTTATAATGCCGATTTTATGAATGAGATTTACTATTTTAACCAGAAATTCCCCCATCCATTCTCCCTTTTTTAGGAGCAAAATAAGGGCAATCCCTAACAAAGTAACCACAGTTCCTCCGGCAATTATTATGGTTCTGGAAAGAGGATTAAAGGCAAAGAAAATCTCCGGGTGGATAATCACCACCAAGAGACCCAAAATAATCGTTGATACATTGTATAGTATTAAATTAATAATCAAAATGGCAATGGCTGTAGCCATGGGCACGCCATACTTGGTCATAAAATATACCACTGCCGGCTGACCGCCGGTGGCTGAGGGAGTTATGGCGGAAAAATAGGCATCGGCAGCTCCGTAAACAATTCCATTCTTTAAGCTGGTTTTAATGCCTATGGATCTAAGAAGAACATTTAGAGACAGACCTTCAAATACCATATATCCCAGCATGGAAACCAATGCCAATACAAGCCAGCCGGGATGTCCATCCCAAAGCAAGTCATGAAGCTCTTCCAAGGTCATGGTCTCACTTCTGGAGAAAACCACGGCTATGGTGATGCCGGCTATTAAAACAGCAAGTATCATCCAAAGGAAATGATTTTTTCGGTTTAGTTCTTTTTTTCTACTCATTCCGGAAGGGTATAATAACTGTCTTTATAAGACTATCAATTGTAACTAGTTGTAATATCTAAAGACTCCCCTTACTAATCCCAGGACCTTTGCATCCTTTACAATTATAGGGCTCATACTGCTGTTTTCCGGTTGCAGTCTAATATGTCCATCCTCCTTGTAAAAGGTTTTAACTGTGGCTTCACTTTCAAACCCATCCACCATGGCAACTACTATATCGCCATTCTTGGCTGTATCCCTTTGCTCAACAAGAATAAGATCTCCATCAAAGATGCCTGCATCCACCATGCTTTCACCTCTTACCTTAAGCATAAAGGTGGTACCGTCCACATATCTGGAAGGCATTTGGAAAGTATCCTCAATATTCTCTTCTGCAAGAATAGGCATACCTGCAGAAATATTTCCTATAATGGGAACCTCAACAGTGTCCTCAAATACAGGGCTGACATTTCCAATTTTAGAGTCACCTGAACCTATTCCCTGTTCTGTTAATACCAAGGCTCTGGGCTTTGCCGGATCCTTCCTTATAAAGCCCTGTTTGGCCAAGCTTTCAATATCCTTGTGCACTGTGGAGGTGGATTTAATTCCAAGGGCTGAACCTATTTCTCTAACGGTTGGAGCATAGCCCTTTCTCTTAACCTCGGCACGCATGAATTCCAGAATTCGCTGTTCCCTAGCTCTGGCTTTATCCTTTGCTTTTGACATAATAATTCTCCCTTCAATTTACGAGAACATTATATCATAATCCGAACAAAATGTAAACACTAGTTCGCAATTATTTCTTTCAATACTTTCCCAAGGACGATGCCAGAGTCTCATTGGGATTGTCCCCAAAATCGCTGTCCCTTCCGGGAAGAATCGCATTAAGCAGTATTCCCACAATGGATGCAACCGCAAGGCCTGAAAGCTTTACGCTCATGGATCCGATGTTAAAGCTGATTCCACCGGCAATAGTTGTGGCACCATCATAGACACAACCAAGAGCAGTACTGAAGTTAATGCCGATGGCCAGACCAATAATTAAGGCTGCGATTATTACATTTCTTGATTCCTGGAAATTGGTTTTGTTCTCAACCATATTCCTAATACCGATGGCAGAAATCATTCCATATAGAATAATGGAAACACCGCCTATTGTTGCCGCCGGCATGGCCTCGATTATTCCTGCAAACTTTGGTGAGAAGGATAGGATAATTGCATATACCGCTGCAAATCTAACCACCTTGGGATCGTAGACCTTTGTTAAGGCCAGAACTCCCGTGTTCTCTCCGTAGGTTGTATTGGCCGGTGCGCCGAACATGGCAGCAACAGCAGTTCCCACGCCGTCACCTATTAAGGTTCTGTGGAGACCGGGATCTTCAATATAATTTCTGTTAACGGTTCCACCAATGGCACTGATGTCACCGATATGCTCCATCATTGTGGCAAAGGCTATGGGAACGATGGTTATGATAGATGTGAGAATCAGTCCCCAATCCGTATTACCGCCAGTAAAAACCGACAGACCTGCGCTTTCCCATCTAATGGGAACTCCTATCCAGGCAGCTTCTTTAACCGCGGTAAAATCCACATTGCCGGTAAAGGCAGCCACCATGTAGGAAGCAACTACTCCCAGAAGAATAGGTATGATTTTAATCATTCCCCTTCCCCAGATATTTGCTATTATTACAACGGCTATAGCTACCAAAGCTATGGGCCAATTTGTGGCACAATTGTTAAGAGCAGAAGGAGCCAGGGTAAGGCCTATGGCGATTATTATGGGTCCCGTTACCACCGGCGGGAAAAAGGTCATTACCCTTTTAGAGCCGGCAACCTTACAGATAAAAGCAAGGATTAGGTACACCAGCCCTGCGCAGGAAATGCCAACACAGGCATAGGCCAGGGATGTAGCTTCACTGTATCCTGCATCCATTCCCACGGCTTTTATGGTTGCGTATCCTCCCAAAAAGGCAAAGGAGGAGCCTAAAAACACCGGCACCTTTCCATTGGTTACCAGGTGCATAAACAACGTTGCCAGTCCTGCAAAAAGCAAAGTTACGGATACACTGAGTCCTGTAATAATGGGCACAAGCACTGTTGCCCCAAACATGGCAAACAAATGCTGCAGCCCCAGAATCAACATTTTGGGAGTTCCAAGCTCCCTTGCGTCATAAATTCCTTTGGTCTCCTTTGTCATACTTTTCTCCTTATTAATAATACCTTTGTACATTATTTATCATAGATACTAACTGTAACTCCACCATCCTCAGGGCTAAACTCTACCCTAACCACCTCTGAATGAGATGTAGGTACATTCTTCCCCACATAGTCAGCCCTTATGGGTAATTCTCTGTGACCTCTGTCCACCAGAACTGCCAGCTGAATGGTTCCTGCCCTTCCATGTTGAGAAAGGGCATCAAAGGCCGCTCGTGCAGTCCTTCCCGTATAGAGCACATCGTCCACCAGCACCACATTCTTGCCGTTAATGTCACAGGGAATAAATGTATCCGAGGATTCCTTGGCAAAGATTTTGGTGCCATCCTCTGCAACCTTTAAATCGTCTCTATAATGGCCGATGTCCAAGGTTCCACAAGGCACTTCCGTATTTTCGATGGAACTTAAAAATGCTGATAGCTGCTTAGCCATAGGCACACCACCGTTTACAATTCCCAAAACAACCACATCCTCTGCTCCGTTGTTTCTTTCAGTAACTTGGTGAGCCATACGTTTAAGCGCTCTCAGCACCTCTTCCGTAGTCATAAGTTCTGCCTTTTTCTTCATAAAAAAATCACCTTCTTTTCGGCATCTCTGTACCGCTTTAAAGAAATATCCTACACACAATATATATTAAAAAAAAGTAGGTGTCAATGACATTAACACCTACATCTACGATTCATCTATCTTCCTCTTTCGTCTTACCAACAAGGTGAAATCAAACTGGAACAGCAGTAGCACCAAAGTAAATCCGAGCAGGCACTGGAGGAGCTGTAGCCTCTTCCTGTGCTGGTGGTTTTATATAGTGCACCGGTTCCTCTAATCTGCTGATAAACGCTTCTATATTCCACGTTTCTGGGATCCATGTTTACGGCATAGGAGATTTTGCTAAGGGCGTCGTCGTAGTATCCCTTCTTATAAGAAAGAATTCCCGCCAAGAAATACCATTCCGCATCTCTGTTTCCTGTGGAATGAAGCAGTTGCTCAGCTCTTGCAAGTTCATCGTTATCCAAGGCTTCTCTTATGCTGTAATGGTTGGAGTTCTGGGCATTGGAATAAGAACTGTAGCCACCGCCTTGGCCGTGGTCATAGCCTGTTCCGTAGTTATATGAACCCTGGTAGGAGCCTTGGTAGGAGCCTTGAGAATAGGAACTAGAACTACCCCCATAGGACGAAGTGGTAGTTGTCTTTGGTCTCATTAAAAGATCGTAGGCTTCGTTTACCTCTCTCAGCTTTTCCTCGGCCAAATCCGCCAAAGGATTATTCTGATATTTATCCGGATGATATTTCTTCACCAGCGAGTGATAAGCAGCCTTTATTTCCTCGTCTGTGGCGTTTCTTTTTAAACCCAATACTTTATATGGATCGTCCATTATTTTCTCCCTGTAATAACAAATCCGTTCTGGCTCTTAAGCCATTCCATATTACATTATCTATTATACCTTTATTTTTTCGGATGTCTAGAAGGTCCACCGCACCGGAAATGTTTCCAAGATAGGTATAAAGAAGATCCTCCAATCCTTCCCTTCCCCTTTCTCTGTAAAAAAGAGGATTATAGGAACCGGATTTCTTATCCTTATCAAAGTCATCCAGAGCATCCATTACATAAATCCATTTCCCCAGATTCATTCCCAGATTTCCCAGGACTCTATTAACTTCCGCCTCCTTGGAAAACCCGGTAAAAACAGATTCCAAAAGCTTACCAAAGGTTTCGCTCATAATATCCAAGGAGCTGCATTTTTCCTTTTCCAATTCCGAAAGCTTTTGGATATACTTTTCAATATCTTCAGCAACCCTTTCATGCTTAGGTCTTAAATGCTTATATGCTCTTCTTAGCATGGCGCTTCCCACAGTTCCCCTAACCTTGTGCTCGTCATTTTTGTCGTCCAGGAAATTATGATAAGCCAGCATAAGGAGAATGTCCGCAGCATAGTCCACGGCAGGATCATTTTTTACCGCCGGATTTTTCTCAATGGGATGAATAATGCAATGCTCTCTTCTAATCTCAGGTTCCTTTTCCTCCAAAGAAGAAAGAATCATTGCCAGGAATACGGAGTCATAACTAAGAGCTAACCGGGGAACCTGACCAAGTCTGCTTCCTATGGATTTACAGACACCGCAATAATATCCCCGGTAAATATCAAACTCCTCTTCCTTTAGTTCATTTTTATTAACTATTACATATCCCAGCATGTTGTAACTCTAGAATATACGCCCCACCTAAATCCTACTTAAATTAGGAAGCTTTAAATTCCTTCCAGTATTGACTGTACATGTCGTCATTATCAGGACCAAGACTCTTTAAGGTTTCGCACTTTGATAGGACACCTTCCTCCGGGAATAGATAGGACATCTGCTTCTGGTCGGAGGATACTTCATCTATAACTGCTTTGTTTGGAATTGAATATGTAAGATAATCGAAGTTTCTTAATGCAGCATCTTCACTGAGCATAAAATTAATCCACTTCATGGCATTTTCCACATTCTGTGCATAGGAAGGAACTGCCCAAAAATCCATAAACTCCTCTGTTCCTTCTTTCGGAATTACAAACTCCAGATTTTCGTTTTCTTCCTGGGAATAGAGAACCTCTCCGTTCCATACAACTACCAGATCAGCAGAATTGCCGATGGCTAAATCTCTGGCAGAGTCGTTGGCATAGGTGTAAACCAAAGGTTTTTGCTCCTCCAAATATTCCGTAGCTTCTTTTAGTTCCGCTTCGTTAGTTGTATTGATAGAATATCCCTTTGCCTTCAATGCTATAGCAAAGGTATCCCTCATGCTGTCCGGCATAACGATCTTCTGAGAATACTCTTCCTTCCAAAGATCCTTCCAGGAAGTTATTTCTCCCTCAGCAATGTTTTCTGTATTATAGAGAATACCTAAGGTTCCATAGGTATGAGGAACCGCATATTTGTTACCGGGGTCGCAGGCCTCAGCAATGGTCAGATATTTGCTGTCCAAATTTCCATAGTTCTCCATGGAAGACAGCGGTCCAAATTCACCGCTGCTAAAATCATACAGAGCATCCTCGGAAATAAGTTTTTCAATCATATAATCTGAGCAGCAGATAACATCATAGTTCACACTGCGGTTAGAGACCACCGGATACATTTCTTCATTGGTATCAAAGGTATCCATAATAACCTTAATTCCGGTTTCTGCTTCGAACTCCCCTATCAGTTCAGGATCAATATAGTCACCAAAGCAATAAACCCTTACTTCTCCATTTTCTCCACCTTTGCTGCCACAGGAGGAAAGTACCATTACAACCATCATAAGGGCTGCAACCAGTGCGAAAAATCTTTTCCTTGTCATCTAACTATCTCCTTTAAACTTAGTTGGCCTCATTTCCATTCTTGTTGGAAATGAAGTTTGCTGCAACGAGTATTATTAAAACTACAACAAATATAATCGTTGAAAGAGCAAACAATGTAGGTCTTATTCCCACCTTCACCTGGCTATAGATCAAAGTGGAAATGGTATTTATTCCTGCACCTCTTGTGAAGTGAGTAATAACAAAATCATCCACCGACATGGTAAAGGCCAGAAGAAATCCTGACACTATACCGGGACGTATATCCGGAAGCACCACCTTCCTAAAGGCATAGGCAGGAGTTGCTCCCAAATCCAAAGCCGCCTCATAGGCATTGGGAGTGAGTTGCTTAAACTTTGGAAGCACCGATAAAATCACATAAGGTATTCCAAAGGTTACGTGGGACAGAAGCACTGTTCCCCAGGATAAAGAAATACCAAAAACCAGGAAGGTCATCATAAGAGAAATACCTATAACAATATCCGCATTCAGAAGAGGAATATTGTTTAGACCCATAAGCACATTCTTGCTTCTTTTACTCATGGCCATAAGGCCGGCACAAGCCAAGGTTCCGACTATGGTGGCTATTGTGGCGGATACTATGGCTATGGAAAAGGTATTCCAAATGGCTTCCATAATCTGAGAGTTTCTAAACATATCGGAATACCAGCTGGTGGTAAATCCGGTCCATACAGACATGGACTTACTCTTATTAAAGGAAAGCACAATTAAGGTTCCGATGGGAAGATAAAGGAATATCAAAATGAAAATCAGATAAACCTTCTTAAGGATACTGCTAAATCTTGATTCCGTCATATCAGTACCCCCTCTCCGTTTTTATCCATCTTTGATAGGAAGGCCATACTTACCAAAATGAAGATCATCATAATAAGGGAAAGGCCGGAACCTAAATTCCAATTTCCTGCGGTAGTAAATTCCTGCTCGATTATATTTCCTATGAGATTTATCTTTCCTCCACCCAGCATATTGGAAATAGCAAAGGTGGTAAGAGAGGGAACGAAAACCATGGTTATACCGCTGGCTATTCCCGGCACAGAAAGGGGCAAGATGACGCTGGTAAGAACCTTTGATTTGGTCGCCCCCAAATCATAGGCAGCTTCAATTACGTCATCCCCTATTTTTAACATAGCGTTGTAAATTGGAAGCACCATAAAGGGCAAGAAGTCATAAACCATGCCCAAAACAATGGCAACAGGTGTATTGATAATCTGAAGAGCCGGTAGGTGAAGGAGGGAAAGAATATCGTTAATCAGTCCTCCTCTTTCCAGCAGCACCCTCCAGGCCATGGTACGTAAAAGAAAATTCATCCACATGGGAAGCACAAATATAAAAACCATGAATCCCTTTTTGCCAAGGGAACTGTTTTTCAGAATCAAAGCCAAGGGAAGTGCCAAAAGCAAGCAAATCAAAGTGCTGATAAAGGCCAAAAGCAGTGAAAGCCAAAGGGCCTTTGAATGCTCAGCACTTAGAATAGCTGTAATGTTTTCAAAGGTAAAGGTTCCGCTTCTGTCTGTAAGCCCATAAAAGGCAATGACAAAAAGTGGAATAATAGTCCCTGCTATTACGAATACTATGAAGGGAATTGTAAAGGACTTCTTATAGATCAACCTCGATAGCCTCCTCTTCCTTGGTCTTGGGCTTATTCATTATCTGAATGTTAAAAGGTATTACGTCGATGCTTACCTCTGTCCCCACAGGATAGCTGGTGGTATTCTGCGCAAGCCAGGTGAAACCCCCGGCCTCAATTTCCATCTCGTAATACACACCGATAAAGATATTGTGAGTAACAACCCCATCGATTCTCCCCTGTCCCGGCTTTCCGATGATTATGTCCTCCGGTCTTATCATAACGTCCACAGGTTTATTTCTGCCGAAGCCAGTATCCACGCAATCAAAGATTGTTTCACCTATCTTAACCTTTTTATCCTCCACCATAACAGCATCGATAATATTGCTGTCACCGATAAAGTCGGCTACAAAGGCGTTTTCCGGTTCGTTGTAGATTTCCTCCGGAGTTCCCATCTGCTGAATGTATCCACCATTCATTACCACAACCTTGTCGCTCATGGTAAGAGCTTCCTCCTGATCGTGAGTTACATAGAGGAAGGTTATTCCCAGCTCGTTCTTAAGCTTAATAAGCTCGTACTGCATTTCCTGTCTAAGCTTAAGGTCCAATGCTCCCAAGGGCTCATCCAGCAGAAGCACCTGTGGTTCGTTTACAATAGCCCTTGCCATGGCGATTCTTTGCTGCTGGCCACCGGAAAGCTGATCTATCTTTCTGTTCTCGTAGCCCGAAAGGTTAACCAGCTTCAAGGCATATTTAATCTTGTCCTTAATATACTCATCGCTTTTACCGCTGATTTTTAAACCAAAGGCAATATTCTCTCCCACGTTCATATGCGGGAAGAGAGCGTATTTCTGAAACACCGTATTGATATGTCTTTTGTTGGGAGGGACATCGGTAATATCCTGCCCCTGGAAATATACCCTGCCCTTGTCCGGAGTTTCAAAACCTCCCACTATTCTTAAGGTGGTAGTTTTTCCGCAACCCGAGGGTCCCAGCAAAGTAATGAATTCGTTTTCCTCAACGGAAAGACTAAAATCATCCAGCACCAAAGTGTCCTCAAAAGATTTACTTATATTCCTTAGTTCTATCAAAGAAGCCATGTATCTATCTCCATTTAACAATTATCTTAAAAGCTTGGGGGTGTGCTGACCCAGATTACCTTTGCTCCTTTTTTGGAGGTAATATAGTGGGTTCTGTCTGCCTTGTAGTAAAAGGATTCACCTGACTTTGCTCGGTAAATCTTGTCGCCTATGTGGATTATGATTTCTCCACTTACCACATAGCCAAACTCCTCACCTTCGTGGGGGTTGTCGGGATAAGAGCTGCCTCCGGGACCAAAGGTCATGAAGATGGGCTCCATGGCATTCTTCTGAGCATTTGGAATAATCCACTCAATCTTATTGTTAAGATCCCTATCCACCTTTTCGAAATAATCTTCATTTCCAAAGACGATTTGTTCGTTGGTTGTGTTTCTGAAAAACTCCTCGGGAGTTACTCCAAGAGCCAGAAGAATATCCTCTAAGGTAGAAATAGAAGGCGAAGTGTGGTTTCTTTCAATCTGAGAAATATAGCCCTTGGTAAGCTCGGCTCTATCTGCCAGCTCTTCCTGAGTAAGGCCATTAATAATCCTCAGCTCTTTAATTTTTGCGCCTATATCCGTAGTCGACATCTTTTCCCTTTCTAAACCTTATGTTTAGTATTTCTAAACTTTGCACCTACGATTATATACGATATATTCATATAGTCAATATATTTTACATAAGAAAACCCTTAAATTCCAAAAAAAATACCCTTCCCCAAAGGGGAAAAGGTTAACTATGGTTTAGTGAACTTTAGGACTGGAGCCCTTCACTAATAATGCTCTCTATTTTTTCTCTATCCATTTTCAGAACTGCTGCCAGTTCTCCATAAACCAGCTCCTCAGCCTTCTTCCTAAATCGCTTATCTATCTGCCCCAATTTCTTGTTCTTGGACTGGGCTTCAACTTCCTTTTCTATAATAGACTTAATTAAAGATATTAGCTCCTTGCAATCGTGGTTGTCTATAATGCTTTGGTAGTGCTGAGAAAGCTTCTGAATACTGGGATTTGAATATATTTCCCACTTAACATCATCCAGATTTTCCATTAGGTTCTTCGCCTCTTTTTTTGAAATAACCTTTCTGAGTGAGGCTTTCCGGCTTTTTACCGGAACATAGAAAATGCCGCTTTTGTAAAGGGGTTCCAAAAAATAAAATTGAGTATCATCATCCGGTTCAGCAAAATCGGGTCTGCCGATTTTTTCAACCTTACAGACTCCCATTCCGCCGTACATGACAAGCTCGCCTTCCTTGAACATTGGATGATCACTACTCCTTATCGCTTGGGAAATGCCTATTTATCTGTATATATTATATCACATTATTCTGACAATTTGTAAATAAAAAATTATGTGAGATTATTACACCTATTGATTTAACTTTAAAGGGCGGCATGTCGCCGCCCTTTTTCAACTAATATTTTTCACTTTGCAACAATCTTTTCCTTTAGCCATCCTTAGGCATATTCTTCTTCAGAACCCTTACCTATAGTGTTCTTGAGAACCAGCATTGTTCCGATCATGAGGGCAATTGCAATTGGAAGACCAATAATCTTTGCTCCTTCCGGAAGAATACCGGAAATAATGTATGCTACAAAGGATACAGCTGCTACTGTCAGTGCATATGGAAGCTGTGTATTTACGTGGTTAATATGGTTGGACTGTGCACCTGCAGAAGCCATGATTGTTGTATCAGAAATTGGTGAGCAGTGGTCGCCGCATACGGCACCGGCCATACATGCTGCCATTGAAAGTGAAATCAATGTGTCGTGTCCTTCGAATATTGGAATTACAATTGGAATCAGGATTCCGAATGTACCCCAGGATGTACCTGTTGCGAAGGATAGACCTACTGCTATAGCAAATATGATAGCCGGAAGCATGGCCTGCATTCCTGCTGCACTTCCCTCTACCAATTCAGCAACGAACTGCTTTGCTCCCAGGCTGTCAGTCATTGTCTTAAGTGTCCAAGCAAATGTGAGAATCATGATAGCAGGAGCCATGGCCTTAAATCCTTCAGGGAAGCATTCCATTGCATCTTTGAAGGAAAGAACACGTCTACCTACATACCAGATTACAGCGAAGATCAGAGCAAGCATGCTACCCATGGAAAGACCAACTGCTGCGTCTGCATTGGAGAATGAATCGATAACGCCTTCGCCATCGAAGAATCCACCTGAGTAAAGCAAGAATATAATGCAGAGTACGATGAGTACTACTACAGGAACTACCATGTCCTTAACCTGTCCCTTACCCTGAACCTTGTCATCTCCGGCATCAGCATAAGGTCTGTCTTCTGTTGTATACAGATCTCCGTGGGCTGCATTCAGTTCGTGAGTCTTCATTGGACCATAGTCAAACTTAAACAGTACCAGGAATATCATCATAACTAAGGTTAAGATTGCATAATAGTTATATGGTATGCACTTTAGGAATCTTAGGAATCCGTCATCCCCTTCAACAAAGCCTACAACAGCTGCAGCCCAGGATGATACCGGAGCTATGATACATACAGGAGCTGCTGTAGCATCGATTAAGTATGCCAACTTTGCTCTTGAAATCTTATGCTTATCTGTTACGGGACGCATTACGGATCCAACTGTAAGGCAGTTGAAATAGTCGTCAACAAAGATTAAGCAGCCCAATGCGATGGTGGCAAAGGATGCACCGGTCTTTGTTTTAATACGATTCTCAGCCCAAACACCGAAGGCTCCGGAAGCGCCGGTTTTATTCATCATGGCAACCAGCCATCCCAGGAGAACAAGGAAGACCAAAATACCTACATTGTATGAGTCTGCCACGTTTCCAACGATACCGTCGTTCATAACATGTTCAAGAATTCCAAAGAATCCCTGACCACCTATTGACCATAGGACGGCACCACTGAGAATTCCGATGAATAATGAACTATAAACTTCTTTTGTAATAAGTGCGAGAGCGATAGCGATTACTGGTGGCAACAAGGCAAAAATAGTACCGTATAAATTAGGTACGTATTCAGCCTCTTCTTCAGCAAAAGCTATGATTGGAAGAGCTGCAACTAACAGCAGTGTCATAGCGATCACGAAGACAAGCCTTGACTTGAAGCTTTTCATGAATTCTGTCCTCCTTTGAATAAGTCCTTCTACAATAAGTAACAACTAATACAATCCATACAAAAATTTTAGCACTTACAAATAATTGCGTCAATGAATTAAGAAGATTCTGTGAACTCTATTACCCCTCTTTTCATTTGAACCAGATATGGTTCGTACGATTCAATTATGATTCACTTTTGAGTTATTCAGAAATGTGGTATAATGTTTGGGTTATGACAGATTATTTATTAAATTTTCAACCAGAATGGCTATTAAGAATACTGTGCGCCACCTTTATGGGAGGGTTAATAGGCTATGAAAGACATACCCGATCAAAGGATGCGGGTATTAGAACCCATGCCATTGTAGCCCTGGCCTCTGCCCTCATAATGATCGTATCCAAATACGGCTTTGATGGTGCAGAAGCCGACCATGCCAGAATTGCAGCACAGGTTGTATCCGGTGTAGGTTTCTTAGGAGCCGGAATCATATTTGTAAAGAACGATCTTATTCTTGGATTAACCACTGCCGCCGGCATTTGGGCCACCTCCGCCATCGGTCTTTGCTTTGGCGTGGGCTTCTACGTAATCGGCCTCATAAGCGGAATAATCATTTTGGCCGTACAAAGAATCGTATTTAAGTATTTCAATTATTCCAACGCCAAAACCATAATGAACCTGGAGCTTGTCATCGATGAAAGAGCAAAGTTAAAGGAGATTTCCGACGCCCTTCAGGAAATGAGCTTCGTTCAGACGGATAATAATATAGCCCCAACGGATAATGCCACCCAGTGGATTCTTAGAACCGGCATAACCGGATCCAAGGAAGCCACTCCAAATCAGGTAATCGAAAGACTGGAAAAACTAAATGGCGTGAATCAAGTTAAGCTGGTGTAATTAAAAAGGGGTTATAGGACAAAAAGCGTTGATGGCTAATCCCAATACACTGGATAATCTGACGTCCTATGAAGCTCGCCCCAAACAACTGCATCACCCCATGTAGGAATTGACTCTGACAGTTTTTCTTGAGCAGTCATCCTCTTGTAGGTATCAGCTATGCTTTTGTCTGTTGGCATT
>JAGAXF010000033.1 GCA_017941085.1 Bacillota bacterium | reverse complement strand
TGCTGGGCAATGTTAGTTTGTTGGTTTATTTATTCTTGAATTCTGCAGGTCTCTTTTCAAGGAATGCTCTCATGCCTTCCTTCTGATCTTCTGTGGAGAAGCACATACCGATGGCTTCAACTTCCAGACGACCGGCGTTCTGCATATCAATGTCGAATTCGCCATCGATTGCTGTCTTAGCCTGGGCAATAGCGATTGGACCCTGAGCCATAATCATGCGGGCAACCTTTTCTGCTTCTGCCATAAGATCTTCAGCAGGAACAACCTTCTCAACTAGACCGATTCTAAGAGCTTCATCAGCTTTGATCTTGTCGTTGGTCATGATTATATATTTAGCCATGCCTTTTCCAACCAGTTTAGGCATTCTTACTGTTCCGCCAAATCCCGGAATAATTCCGAGACCTACTTCCGGCTGACCAAAGATTGCTTTGTCGGAAGCAACACGGATGTCACAAGCCATAGCCAGTTCGCAACCACCGCCAAGGGCATATCCGTTAACAGCTGCTATAACAGCCTTAGGTGTGGATTCAATTTTGTTCATAGTTCTGTGGCCCTTTGCCATCATATCGCGACCTTCTATTGCAGAGTATTCTGCCATCTGGGAAATGTCAGCCCCGGCAACAAAGGATTTATCTCCTTCACCTGTAACAATAACTGCTCTTACAGCATCGTCCTTTTCAATAGCGCAGAAGCATTCATAAAGCTCATCCAGAACTTCTGTGTTAAGTGCGTTAAGGGACTTTGGTCTGTTTACGGTTACAACTGCGAGACCATCGTTTACTTCATACTTAAGTGTGTTGTACATAGCCATTTCCTTTCTTTTTAATGGACCCTCATCAAAGAACAGGGTAGAGAAGAGGGCAACATATTATAAAAATGCCTGCATCCCCCTGTAGAATATATCTAACCATTGGCTGCAGGCTAACCTGACTATTATTAATTTATCATTATTCACACATATTTTCAATAATTATTGAGCAATCTCTTAAGGGGCTTGAATAAAAGCACCATGGCTGCTACGCAGAGAATCGTGTTGGGTAGCATATAGGTTCCATTATACAGAAGAGAATAAATAGCCGGAGAGGTCATGGGAAGATTCATGAATTCCTCAGGCATCCATTCGGCATAAACTGTAACGCCGCTTATGTAGTGGACAATAAATCTGGCAATGCATCCGATTAATGCACCTATGCCAAAGGCTTGAGGCGTATTAACATCCATAAAGTATTTAACCAGTCCGGCCAATCCCACCATGGCATAGGCAACGGAGTAGTCGAAAATAATTGATATCCAGCTTATTACCAGACCACTTCCCAGGAAATACTTGATGGTACCAAAGACCAATCCTGCCAAAGTCCCCCAGCCGGGGCCCCATTTAAGAGCAAAGAATACGAGAGGGATCATCACCAGGTCTATAGACCCTCCAAAACCCCCAAAACTGAGCCCTATGGGGATTTTTATGTAACTTAGGACAATGGATAGGGCAATGGTAATTCCGGCCTCAGCAACTAATCTTGTTCGTTTCATTAAAAAACCTCCTTTTAATAGGAGGAGCCAAAAATAGAATAATCCTTGTTATTCACATCCCTGCGACGGCATTATCCGTATCAGGTTCAGAGGGTCATATCTTACTTTGGTAAGTAGGATAACTCTCAGCAAAAGCTCCCCTTGTGCATTATTAATACTAACAGAATAAGGCCTTTCATTTTCCTTGTCAAGAATATTTAAGGGTTATATAATCAAAGGTAGCATGAAAGAAATCAGGAGGGTGATTTATGGAAAATAGAATTGGCTATAAGGTTACAGAGCCTAATCGTGAACTACGGGCTCTGGCCAGAATGGCCCTAAAGGGTTTATGGGGTAAGGCTTTTCTGGGAGTTATCATTTATGAAGTGCTAATGAGTGGTATTCCCAATTTAATTACTGCCCTTATACCTAGTCTGCAGTATACATACACATTAAGCGAAGGGGAATTAACTACCAGTTTTTCATTTTCTCCCGTTCTATACATTTACCAGCTTCTCTTGGCAGGACCAATTGTTCTGGGATATACCATGTTTATCTTAAAAATAGTCAGAAGAAAAGAAGTGGAGCACACCACAATTTTTGAGGGCTTCAATTTCTTTATAAAAGCATTCCTGCTAAGGTTCATAGTAGGTATACTTGTTATGCTGTGGAGCATGCCGGGTTATTTGATTATGGGAATAGCCGCAGCTATTTCACCGCTGCTTGTATTTGTTGGAGCCATTGCCTTTATTGCATTATTTGTTTGGGGATATATAAGATATTCCTTGGCAACCTTCTTTATGGCGGATGATACATCCCTTACTCCCATGGAATGCATTAAACTTTCCAAGGAAACTATGGTTGGGAACAAAGCAAAGTATGCAACTTTGATGCTATCCTTTTTAGGCTGGATAATACTTGCTCTTATTCCCAGCGGATCCATGCAGCAGGCAATTGCGGTAATGAATCCCATTGTGGCAGTAATTGTGGATTTGATCCTAACAATTCCTATGTATTTTGTTCTTCTCTACTTAGTAACCACTCAGGCTTTTTTCTTTGAGATTGCCACAGGCCGTCTAAGAAAAGAACCTCAAGTTACCCAGTGGCAGCAGAACCCTTGGGAACAAAATTATTAATCCGTAATCTGTTTTAGTAAAGGGAAATAGAATAATAAATCTTAAGCCCTATTATTTTTTAGAGTCGCCATTAAATCCTCCAGGTCCCGGGGGATTTTTGCTTCAAAGGTCATAGGCTCCTTTGTAACAGGATGATAACAAGAAAAACTAAGGGCATGGAGGGCCTGTCTGTTAAATACACCTGTGGGACCGCCGTAAAGCTGGTCTCCAATTAAAGGATTTCCCAGATGGGATAGATGGACTCTAATCTGATGGGTACGCCCCGTAAGCAAAGTTACCTGAACCAGGGTTGCATCCTTATATTCCTCCAAAACATCTACTTGAGTTTTGGAGGGATATCCTCTGTCTGAACCATCGGTAACCACTTCTCTGGCAACACCCTCCAGGGGATGGCCTATGGGTAAATCTATTAGAAAAGACTTTTCCGGGAATTTTCCTTTTGCTACAGCTAGATACTTTTTTTCTGTAGTGTCCTTGTCCATTTGCTTTATTAGTTCCGCCTGGACAAAGCTGTTTTTTCCTATCATTAAAACACCGGAGGTGTCCATGTCCAAGCGATTGATAAACCTGATTTTGAAGCTTTGATCAGTATCCTGCATATACTTCATTATGGCATTGGCCATGGTATGGGTTTTGTGACCCTTGGTGGGGTGGCAGGTGATTCCCGGCTGTTTATTAATTACAAGGAAGTCGCTGTCTTCATATATAACATCAATAGGAATGTCCTCCGGCTCAAAATGACTTACCTCATCAGGAATGCTGACGGTTACTTTGTCACCGGCATTGCCGGTTTTGTACCCCGGAACTTTTTCGTCATTTAACATCAAAAGATCCTGATACTTGATTTTAGTCATCAGGCGAGAAGAAAAATGATATTTATTTTTGATTACCTTTTTAAGTGGAATGCCGGCTTCTTCTTCCGACAGAATAAAAGAAAACTTTTCCATTACAAACCACTAGATAAACTTGCTCTTTACCTTTGCCCAGAAGTCGTAACTTTCAAATCGCATAAGATTAACGGTAACCTCCGATAGCATTACCTCTATGCTATCCAGCTTATCAAAGGTCCGGCCAAATCCATCAAAGGCAATGGCCATGCGTCCCTTGCTGCCGCCTTCGTCCGGTACAATTCCCAGAGCCAAATCAGGTGGCAAAAGCAGGGGGGAGGTAAGTGATCTATATGCCGTTGTATTCATTGGGGCAATAGGGGTAACCTGAATAAGTTTGATTCTGGGATCAACCAGACTTCCTCCCAATGAATAGTTATATGCGGTGGATCCGGCGGGAGTTGAAATAAGGATACCGTCTCCACTGAATTTCTCTATAAACCCACCGCCGATGGATATATTAAGATGAACGGAATAATTGTCTTCACCCTTAACAATAAATTCATTTAGACCGGTGAATTCTTCCACCACGTCATCGTGATTAACAATGGCTTTTACTGTTTGCATCTTTTGCAGAGTGTATTTTTCTTTGATGTAATTGTCTATAAGGAGGTCAAGTTGATCCGGCATTATTTCCTGGAAGAAGCCCAGGTGTCCGGTATTTACTCCAATAAAGGGCACATTAGGAAAACCGAAATAATGAACGGCTCTAAGGAAGGTTCCGTCTCCTCCAATGCAGATTATTAACTCCACATCATCGGTAAGTGTAAGGTTGTCATCCTTCTTGTCAGCAAAGTCTGTTTCCACATTAAACCCGGCCAATTCCAATTTTTTTCGTAGGTCTTTTTCAACCTGTTTTGAATTATCGGTATTGCTGCAGTAAATCAAAATGCTTCGATTTTTTGCTGATTTTTTACCCATTTGAAGCCTCCATATAGTATAATAAATGCATTATAACATATTTAGAAAGGAACTAATAGATGGACAATAGGCCCATTGGGATTTTTGATTCGGGAATAGGCGGACTAACCAGTATTCCTTATTTGCTTCGCCAGTTGCCAAACGAAAGAATAATATTTTTTGGTGACACAGCCAGAACTCCATATGGTTCAAAATCTGTAGACACCATCAGGCAGTTTACTCTGCAGATAGGTGATTTTCTTGTAAAGAACAATGTTAAGATGATGCTGGTTGCTTGCAATACCATAAGCGCCACCAGCCTGGATTTGCTCAAGGAAACATATCCGGACATCCCTATAATCGGCACCATTTCTCCCACATCCAGAGTAATAGCAAACAAATGTAACGGCATGGACAGAATTGGAATTATGGCCACCACCGCAACGGTAAATAGCGGGGTATATATAGACAAGATCAAAGAAAAGAATTATCAGCTAAAGAATATTTTTGCCATAGCATGTCCCGCCTTGGTACCTTTAATCGAGGAAGGAATAATAGATAATGAAATAATGGATCTTACCATTAAATACTATTTGGATGATTTCATCAAGGAAAAGGAAATAGATACTTTAGTCTTGGCCTGTACCCATTATCCCTTGATCAAGAGAAACCTACAGAGACTTTATCCCGACGTAAGCATAATTAGTTCATCAAAGGAAGTTGCTATTGCAGCAAAGATGGAATTAGAGGATAGGGACATGTTTGCGGAGAAGCCGGTTGGAGAAAACTATTTCTACGCCAGCGACCTTTCAGATAATTTTGTTAGAATGATTGAGCTAATATTGGGTAAGGATAAGAAGGAGCTAAATATAGATTTCCAAAATTTAGACATTTAGTCTATCCGGTACTAAACTGTTTTTGCGAGAAGTGTTTTGGTAGAGATAAAAGGTGATTGCTATGACCAAAGAAGAACTATTGGAGCTTTTGGATATTGACCACGGATCTGAATTTACTTATTACGAAAACCTGGCGGAACTTCTGGAAACAGAAGAAGAAATAGGTGTGGATGCTATTCATGGAGTTCTTCAGGACGTGGATCTAGGTGTCTTTGCTGAAATAGTTGAAAGCTATTTCTATGACATTATGGAGAAGATGCCGGATAACGACGTGGACATCTACAATATTCTGGAGGCGGTAAAGCGAAACTTCATCGCCTATGCGGAAGCGGGAAATACTGTTTCCCTGGCAGAGCAGTTGGATGATTTTCACAGGTATTATGCCCTTACAGACAATTGTCTTGTGGAGGATAGAGAGGAAGGCACCTCTGTCATGAAGCCCCTTAGGGACGCCATAAGCGACAATAGATTGGCAATAATGGACAACAAAGAGCTTCACTTTGATTTAGAAAAGGCAAAGGACTTTATTCCAGAGGAATACATAGTGGGCTTTGGAGATTTATACGATGATTGAAGACTATAGTTTAATGACACCAAATCAAAACAGATTCAAATTCCCGGAAGGTCTTTATAGAGTAACCGCCGGTCAGGGAGGAGAATCCATTTTAATAGATGGAGATAGTGAAACCGCCATTTACGATTGTGGAATGGCCTACTGTCAGGATGAAATAATTAAAAATATTGAAAACAAACTTAAGGAACTGGGAAAGGATAAGCTGGATTATGTAATCCTGTCCCACTCCCATTACGATCACATAGGGGCTCTTCCATATATTCTTAAGAGATGGCCGGATGCCAAGGTGGCCGGAGGAGAAAAACTGGTTAAGGTGTTTTCCAGTGAGGGAGCAAAGGCCACCATGAAAAGATTGGGGGAGGCTGCAAGAGATAAATATCTGCCGGAGGAAATGCATAGCATTCCTATCTCTACTGATGGTCTTCGGGTGGATATAATCCTTCAGGATGGAGACATTTTAAACCTGGGAGACTGCTGTATAAAGGCTATTTTTACTCCCGGTCATACGGATTGCTCCCTGTCCTATCTGTTATCAAAGAACAATGGACCGAAAATTCTATTCATGTCTGAAAGCGTAGGAGTTCTGGAAAATAAGGATTTTCTTCATACTTCTATTCTAAAGAGCTTTGATGACACTATTATGTCTGCCAATAAGCTTAAGGCTTTAAAGGCAGATGTGCTAATCTCCAGTCATTTCGGAGTAGTGCCTAAGGAAACCCAGGATAAATACTTTGACATGTATATAGAATTTGCAGAAAAAGAAAGAGATTTTATTTTGGATTGCTTTGACAAGGGCATGAACAAAGATGAAATATATCAAGCCTACGAAGACAAGTATTGGAGCCATGCCCGCATTGGGGCTCAACCTAGAGAAGCCTTTTCTGAAAATGCCGGGTATACTATTAGCCTAATCGTTAGGACCTTTAGAAATACAGAGATATAAATATTATTTCAAATCGATATAAGAGGTATTAATGGAAATAAAAATCGTATCAAAGTCAGGACGAGTGCCTGCATATGCCACAAGTGATTCTGCCGGTTTTGATTTACCCGCATATCTACCGGAGGGAGACTTCCTTCTTAAGGCAGGGGAAAGGGCTTTGGTTCCCACCGGCTTTTTTGTTGAACTTCCGCCGGGATATGAAGCCCAAATAAGAGCAAGATCCGGTCTGGCTATAAAGCATGGCATAGGATTGGTAAACGGAATTGGCACTGTGGACCCGGATTATAGAGGAGAATGGAATGTGCCTTTGATTAACTGGAGCAAGGAAGACTACCTGATAAAGGACGGGGAGAGAATTGCCCAGGCGGTAATAACCAAATTTGAACAGGTGGACTTTCAACTTGTTGAAGACATTTCCCAGATTTCTGAAACAGAGAGGGGAAGCGGAGGCTTTGGTCACACCGGAAAAGAATAATATGTCCGAAGGTCAGCAAGCCTACAATAATAAAAGGTAAATAAAATATGTTAATGAGAGAAGATTTAGAAAAAAGAGAAGAGAGTCTTTCTCCTTTTGCCGCCAGGTCAGCCGAGACCAAGGGAAGAAGATTGGAGGACCCTCCTTGTAAATTTAGAACGGAATTCCAAAGGGACAGGGATAGAATAATTCATTCCAAGGCCTTTAGAAGATTGATGCACAAGACTCAGGTATTCCTGGCTCCTGAAGGAGACCACTATAGAACCAGACTTACCCATACTTTGGAGGTTAGCCAGGTGTCCAGAACTGTTTGCCGCGCCTTGAGCCTTAACGAGGATTTAACAGAGGCTATTGCCTTGGGCCATGACCTGGGGCATACTCCCTTTGGTCATAACGGAGAGGAAGTTCTTAATGAGATTTACCCCAAGGGCTTTAGACATAACGAGCAAAGTTTAAGAGTTGTAGAACTTTTGGAGAACAGTGGAAACAGAGTAGGGATGAACCTTACCTATGAGGTAAGAGACGGAATCCTTAATCATTCCGGCAAGGGAGAACCGGCAACGCTGGAAGGGGAAATCGTAAGACTTTGTGACAGAATAGCATATATCAATCACGACATCGATGATGCCATAAGAAGTGGAGTTGTAAGCCTGGAGGATCTCCCCAAGGGTCCCATTGAGCTTTTTGGTACCAGACATAGTCAAAGAATAAATAATATGGTTACCAATGTGGTGGAAAACAGCGACGGCAAAGACCATATACGTATGGACCAGGAGCATTGGGAGAGGCTTTTGGAACTGAGGGACTATATGTTTGAAAACGTGTATAAAAGCCCCAAGGTAAAAAAGACGGAAGATGTTCTCATGGTGGATACCATGATTAAAAAACTCTACCATTATTATATAGATCATCCGGACATGCTTCCCTCCGACGATCAAAAGAATCTGGAGAGATTCGATGTGGAAACTGTAGTTAAGGACTATATAGCAGGCATGACGGATCGGTTTGCAAAAACCATGTATAGCAAATTGGGAGCAACTGAATAATGGCATTTACTGCAAGATCCATTGCAAACTTAAAGGACCAGGTTAATATTGTTGATGTGGTGAGCCGAGCTCTTCCTTTAAAAAGATCCGGCTCCAGTTATAAAGGTGTTTGTCCATTCCACAATGAGAAAACACCCTCTTTTAATGTTTCTGAACAGAAGCAAATGTTTTATTGCTTTGGTTGCCTGGCTTCCGGAGACGTAATTGAATTCGTAAAAAGATATTACAATCTGGAATTTAACGATGCAGTATCAAGACTTGCCAATGAATACAGCATAGAAATGGAAGAAACCAAAGGCAGTAATGAAAACCTGGATAAGTATTATAAGATTAATAAGGATGCTGCTGAATTCTTCTATAAATCATTTACGGAAAAAGCCAACAAGGGTTATTCCTATATGAAGAACAGAAGCATCACTCCCCAGTATCTAAAAAAATATGGAATAGGTTATGCGGATCAGGAGTGGAATAGCCTATACGATTATCTCAAGTCCAAGGGCCATGAAGAAAAAGACATGATGGAGCTGGGACTCATCTCAGAAAGCAAAGGTAAATACTACGATAAATTCAGAAACAGAGTTATCTTTCCTATTATAAATACCAGAGGGAAGGTAATCGGCTTTGGTGGAAGAGCAATTGCAAAAGAAGATAATCCCAAATACCTTAATTCCCAGGAAAGCAAAGTCTTCCAAAAGAAAAATAACCTCTACGGATTAAACCTATCAAGAGGAGCTGTATCCAAGGAAGGGTACATCATTATTGTGGAAGGGTATATGGATGTGGTTTCCCTCTACCAAAGCGGAATAGAAAACGTAGCAGCATCCCTGGGCACTGCCCTTACAGAGCAGCAGGCTCGATTAATAAAAAGATATGCCAAGAAGGTGGTTCTTTGCTACGACTCGGATAACGCCGGAAGGAACGCTGCCTTAAGAGGAATGGAGATCCTTAGAGCAGAGGGTCTGGATGTAAGAGTAATGCATGTTACCGATGGTAAGGATCCCGATGACTATATAAAACAAAATGGCAAGAATGCTTTCTTGCAGCTGGTGGACAATGCTCTTTATTATGGTGAGTATAAGATTGCCGACGCAATTAAGGATTTAAATCTAAAGGATCATCATGACAGAATAAATGCAATAAAAAGAATAGCTGCAATTCTTAGAACCATGACCCCCGGAGAAAGAGAAGAATATGCATCCAAGATGTCGAAGGAATTAAACATTTCCAAATCAGTTCTTCTGGATGAGGCTTCCTCCGGATCGGAAAAAGAAAACAATAAACAAGAAGAAAAAAATCCATCAAATGAAATAGTGGATGAAACAATCAATCAAATAGAAAGTGAACTTTTGCGATTGATTTGGCGGAATGAAGAGTATATACTAAAAGTGGATGAAAATCCTGAACTGGTGGAACATGATTCTGTTAGAAGAATCATTCAAGCAATGAAAGATAATATTGAAGCCGACGGTAGTTGTGACAATGCAAAAGTTTTGGATCAACTTGATGAAAGTGATAGAATGTTGGTGTATAATATATTGGAGAACATTGCTATATCCCATGACGATGAAAAAATATTTAATGGACTCGTCAAGAAGAATCGTTTAATATCGCTTCAGCGAGAGGTGGAGCGAATAAATAATATACTTCGGTATGCAGGAGAGAGCGAGGCGGACAATGATGAAATGGAAGCCCTTATGCGTCGAAGTATGGAGTTACAGTCGTTAATAGTTAAAGTTAAGTCGGAGGAAAATTGATCTATGGCTACTAAAACAACAACCAAGAAGACAGCAGCAAAAAAACCAGCTGCAAAGAAGCCAGCAGCAAAGAAGGCTCCAGCCAAAAAGGCAGCAGCAAAGAAGACTACAGCTAAGAAGGCAGTAGAAAAGAAAGCACCGGCCAAGAAGGCTCCTGCTAAGAAGACTACAGCTAAGAAGGCAGTAGCAAAGAAAGCACCGGCCAAGAAGGCTCCCGCTAAGAAAACTACAGCTAAGAAGGCAGTAGCAAAGAAAGCACCGGCCAAGAAGGCTCCCGCTAAGACGACTACAGCTAAGAAGGCAGTAGCAAAGAAAGCACCGGCCAAGAAGGCTCCCGCTAAGAAAACTACAGCTAAGAAGGCAGTAGAAAAGAAAGCACCGGCCAAGAAGGCTCCTGCTAAGAAGACTACAGCTAAGAAGGCAGTAGCAAAGAAAGCACCGGCCAAGAAGGCTCCTGCTAAGAAGACTACAGCCAAAAAAGCAGTAGAAAAGAAGGCTCCTGCAAAGAAAGCTCCAGCTAAGAAAGCTCCTGCAAAGAAACCAGCTGCTAAAAAGACAACCGCAAAGAAAACAGCGGAAAAAAAAACGGTAAATAAGAAAGCCGCATCAAATTCCAAGACAAAAGCCGACTCTGATTCAAAGGAAAAGTCTAAAGAAAAGGACACAGGTCCACCCAAGAAGGGTGCCGCGAAGAAAAAGGTTGAAGTGGTGCCTCAAATCATATTCCATGGGGAATATGAAGGCATGACTTTAGATCAAGTCCGTGATGACATAATCAAAAAGCTGGAAGATAAAGCTAAAACCAAAGGTAACAAGCTTACCTATGGTGATATGTCTGACTACATGGAACATGTAGACCTGGATAAGAACACTGTCGACGAAATATACGATGCCATTTTAGGTAAGGATATTGAAATAGAATCAGACGCTGACTCCGAACCGGACGATTTTGATATTATGATCGAGGAGGACGAGGCTGACGAATCTGAAGACGACGGTGTTGTCCTTGATAAAGACGGCGGTATTGATGTGGATGCCACAGTGCCTAAGGGAGTTGCTGTGGATGATCCTGTTCGTATGTACCTTAAAGAAATCGGTAAGGTTTCTTTGTTGACCGCTGAAGAAGAGATCGATTTGGCCAAGCGCATAGAAAAAGGTGATGAAGACGCAAAGAGTAGACTTTGTGAAGCTAACCTTAGATTAGTTGTAAGCATTGCCAAACGCTATGTAGGTAGAGGAATGTCATTCCTGGATTTGATTCAGGAGGGCAATCTTGGACTAATAAAGGCCGTTGATAAATTTGATTATCGTAAGGGATACAAGTTCTCCACCTATGCAACATGGTGGATTAGACAGGCGATAACCAGATCCATTGCAGACCAGGCAAGGACCATTAGAATCCCTGTTCATATGGTTGAAACAATCAATAAAATGATTAGAGTTAGCAGACAGCTGCTCCAGACCTATGGCAGAGAACCCACCCCTGAAGAAATTGCAAAGGAAATGGGTATTACCGTAGATAAGGTTAGAGAAATTCAGAAGATTGCTCAGGAACCGGTTTCTTTGGAAACACCTATCGGAGAAGAAGAAGACAGCCACCTGGGTGATTTCATCCCCGACGACGACGTGCCTGCACCGGCTGAAGCTGCAGCATTTTCAATGCTTAAAGAACAGCTGGTAGAGGTTTTGGATACTTTGACAGACAGAGAGCAAAAGGTTCTTAAACTCAGATTTGGTCTTGAAGACGGAAGAGGCCGCACCTTAGAAGAGGTAGGCAAGGAATTCGCCGTAACAAGAGAACGAATCAGACAGATAGAAGCAAAGGCTCTTCGTAAGCTTAGACATCCAAGCCGCAGTAAAAAACTAAAGGATTATTTGGAATAGTTAAGAGCTATGATTATTTTAACAGAAAGGCTTCAGACTATTGCAGATAACATAGAGATAGGAGAGAGGGTAGCCGATATTGGTACAGACCACGGCTATCTTCCTTTATATCTTTTTGAAAAAAATATTTCCACCAAAGTAATAATGGCAGATGTCAGCAATGGCTCCTTGCTTAAGGCAAAGGAGAATTGCGCCAGACTGTTTCCTGATAAGGAATTTGATCTTAGATTGGGGGACGGTCTTGATGTATTGGAAAATGGAGAAGTAGATACAGTGGTAATGGCTGGAATAGGCGGCCTTCTTACTATAGATATACTGGATTGGGATATATCCAAATCTCTTTCCTACAAGAAATACATACTTCAGCCCAGAAACAACGGAGGAGAGCTAAGAAGATACCTGTATGAACATGGATTTAAGGTATCTAAGTTAATAATAGTTCCCGAAAACAAAAGACTTTGTGAAATAATGGTGGTTTATTCACCGGAAAACTATGGTGGGAAAATAAATAGCCGGGAAATATCCGACTACGAGTTTGAATTTCCTGATATCCTAAAGGACTCTTGCGACAATAACGTTAAAAATTACCTTCAGGGAATCAAAGAATTGGAGGAAAGAATAATACATAACATAATTGTCGGAAGGGAAGAGGAACAGGAAGAGGATCCAAGCATATTGGATCACAGATGCAGAATTGAAAGACTTGATTATTTGTTAGGGGGAAATCGTGAAGATTAACGAAATACTGGATGTAATAAATGAATTTTGTCCCATTGCCGATGCAGAAGAGTGGGATAATTCTGGACCTCAGGTTATACTTTCTCATAGGGATGTAACCAAGATTCTGGTGTCACTGGATATATCCCATGAAGTCATAGATGAGGCTATAGAAAAGGGTGCAGAGATGATTCTCACTCATCACCCGCTAATCTTTAAACCTAGATATGATATTAAGGATATAAATGATCCTGTTGGTTCATATATAATCAGATTAATTAAGGAAGGTATATCCCTTTATTCTTGCCATACCAACTTCGACATAATGGAGGGTGGCAACAATGATTTTCTCGGAAACCTGCTTGGGTTTAACAAGATTACAGCCCATGGAATTATAAGGTCTGGACAGCTTAAGGATAAGAAAAAGGTCTCTGAATTGGCGGAAACCCTATCCTCCGACTTGGGGATTCCCCTAGATAAAATGAGACTAATAGGAGATCCGGACAAGGTATGCTCCAAGCTTTGTTGGTGCACCGGAGCCGGAGCTGAATATATACTTCAGGCCAAGGAGCTGGGAGTGGACCTATATATTACAGGAGACATTAAATATCACGACGCCACCTTGGCTAAGGGCTTGGATATGACCTGTCTTGACATCGGTCACTTTGGCAGTGAAAAACTTTTTGTTCAGAATATGAGTAGAATGCTTAAGACCAACCTGAGAAAGGCTGAATCCCTGGTAACCATTGTGGAATCCAAGGTGGAAAGGGACCCATTTACATCCCTGTAATTGGATTACTTACTAAGGCTTGCAAAGCTAAAATTAACAAGAAAGGTGAGCATTATGAATAAAGCTATAATATCAGAAAAGGCACCGGCAGCAGTTGGTCCCTATGTTCATGCAGTAGAAGCAGGTAATATGCTTTTTTGCTCAGGGCAGTTGGGACTTGACCCGGAAACAGGAGAGTTTCCAGAAGGGGTTGAAGCCCAGACCAGACAAAGTCTGATAAATCTTGGGGCAGTCCTTAAGGAAGCCGGATACGACTACAAGGACGTTGTGAAAACCCTGATATTTATCGATAATATGGAGGATTTTGCTAAAATGAATCAGGTCTATGCTGAATTCTTTGATGAATGGAAGCCGGCAAGATCCTGTGTAGAGGCAGCAAAGATTCCCAAGGGAGCCCTTGTGGAAATTGAATGCATTGCCTGCAAATAGAACAGATAAAAAAAACATTTACAAATAGAATAATTATTATGGGTAGGCCAGACGGTCGCGTAAGGCAGACTGCCTTATGAGGAAAGTCCGGGCTCCACAGGGCAAGGATGCCGGATAACGTCCGGCGTGGGTAACCATAGGGAAAGTGCAACAGAAACACACCGCCGAAACAGGTAATGCTGTGGTAAGGTTGAAATGGTGAGGTAAGAGCTCACCGGCGTCATGGAGACATGGCGGCCGTGTAAACCCCATCCGGTGCAAGGTCGAAGGGGGCATTTATGGCAGTTGCCCGCTGCCGCCCCAAAGGTGTACCGCAGGAGCGGATCAGCAATGGTTCGCCTAGATAGATGATCGTCTAATACAGAACCCGGCTTACAGACCTACCCATTTTTTTTATGATGACAGAACTAAGTAATGAACTTGAAAAGGAAATAGAAGAGGAGAAAAACGAAGCCATAAAAATGGGAACTGCCCCCATTGGAAGGCTTTTGGCGTCAATGGCCTGGCCTGCCATACTCTCCATGACAGTAAATGCTCTCTACAATATTGTAGATAGTATTTTTGTGTCCAGAATCAGTCAGGAAGCCCTTACGGCAGTATCCTTTGTAATGCCCATGCAGATGATTATGGTTGCCATGACAGTGGGCTCGGGAGTGGGGGTTAACTCCGTAATAGCCAGAAGGCTAGGGGCAAAAAACTATGAAGAAGCCAGCAAAGCAGCCAGCATCAGCGTAAGAATAGGGATTTTCAATTATTTAATCTTTGCTCTAATCGGGATTTTTCTCACCGCCCCATTTATAAGTCACTACACCAAGGATGGAGCCACCTTTGAATATGGCACCACCTATATGAGATACGTATTCCTCCTTTCTATGTTTACAGCCATGGAGGTTATACTTCAGAAGGTTATGCAGGCCACAGGGAACATGAAGGGACCTATGATTTGCGCCATCACAGGAGCCTTGACAAATGTGGTTCTTGACCCGATTCTCATATTCGGTTACTTCGGTTTACCCAAACTGGGAGTTGCCGGTGCGGCAATAGCCACGGTATTTGGACAATTTGTAGCCTTTCTTCTGGCAGTAAAATTTGTAAAACAGCAAAGTACTGTTAAGGTGAAACTAAAGGGCTTTAAAATGGACTGGGGCGTAGTAAGGGATATTTATGCCGTAGGCATTCCCTCCATAGTCATGCAGGCCATCGGCTCTCTGATGATGATTGGATATAATACAATACTGGCGGCGGAACCTGTGGCTGTGGCGGTTCTAGGCGTATATCAGAAGCTCCAGAATTTTATATTTATGCCGGTTTTTGGACTAAATCAAGGAGCCATGCCTATAATGGGCTACAACTATGGAGCCAAGAACAAAGAAAGGCTTATGGGTACATATAAGCTTTCATTAATCGCAGCCTTTACCATAATGGTATTAGGGTTTATTCTCTTTCAGACCGTACCTGAACCCTTCCTTAGGCTCTTTAACGCAGATGACAGCATGATGACCTATGGAGTAAGGGCTCTTAAGAGAATAAGCATCTGTTTTATTCCTGCTGCCTTTGGTATAATAACATCTACCATGTTCCAGGCTACGGGACATGCTATTTATAGCTTATTTAGCTCTTTAATTAGGCAACTTGTGGGTATATTACCCTTGGCATATATTTTATACAATATGGGAGGCGCAGAGCTTTCCTGGTTTTCCTTCCCTTTGGCAGAAATCCTGGGAACCCTATACCTCTCCATAATGCTGTATAGACTATATAACAATAAGATAAAGAATCTGGAAAGGGAGCGTATATAAAGGCTTAACTCCGGAAAACATATAATAAGGGATTAGAGAAGAGCATTTGGTATGGACGAGATTATGAGACTGGGAATCGATATAGGATCAACCACTGTAAAGTTGGTTCTAATGGATTCCCAAGGCAAAATTGAATATTCTAGGTATGAAAGACATATGTCGGATGTGATGGAAAAGGTAAAAGAACTCATATCCGATCTTTTTGATGCCTATGGAGATATAAAGATTAAGCCGGTAATTACAGGATCCGGAGGTCTGGCTTTGGCAAATCTACTGGGGGTAAGGTTCGAACAGGAGGTAATATCCTGCAGCAAAGCTGTAGAAACCCTTATTCCCGATACGGATTGCGCCATTGAGCTGGGAGGAGAGGATGCGAAAATTACCTTCTATGGAGCCACCATTGAGCAAAGAATGAACGGAACCTGTGCAGGTGGAACCGGTGCATTTATAGACCAAATGGCCATACTCCTTAATACGGACCCAACAGGTCTAAACGAAGCCGCCAAAAATCACAAGATTATCTATCCCATTGCGGCAAGATGCGGAGTATTTGCCAAGACAGATATTCAGCCCCTTATTAACGACGGTGCTGCAGTGGAAGACCTGGCAGCATCCATATTCCAGGCAGTGGTAAATCAAACCATAAGTGGTCTTGCCTGTGGCCATCCAATTAAGGGGAAGGTGGCTTTCTTAGGGGGACCATTATCCTTCCTTTCAGAGCTTAGACAGCGTTTCATTGAAACCTTAAATATTGCCGAAGAAGATGTAATATTCCCTGAGGATTCCAAGTATTTTGTGGCTATAGGCGCTGCCTATTTGGCTGGGGAAGAGCCTCTGGGACAGCAGGCAAAGCCCGGTGCTCAGCACTTTGACTCAGCTAATACAAAGGACAATCAGCGGGATAATAGTGATAATAACACCCATTCTCTCACTTTAGGGGATTTGGTTAGCCGAATGAAGAATGCGGATCCTGCTCTTATGTCGGATACCAAGCATATAGATGTGCTTTTCCAGGACCAACAGGACTACGAAAGATTTAAGTTACGTCACGATAAGGCAAAGGCCAGAACCAAGGATATTTCCAAGGTAAAGGGCAAGACCTTCCTTGGTATAGATGCAGGTTCAACAACCACCAAGGCAACTTTGATAGATGAGGAAGGGAATCTCTTATATTCCTTCTATAGAGGAAATGAGGGAGACCCCATAGGTGCCACCAAGACAATGCTGAGGGAGTTATATTCAAAGCTTCCTGATTCTGCCTATATTGCTAATACCACCACCACCGGCTACGGAGAGGGTTTAATTAAGGCGGCCTTTAAGGCAGATCTGGGAGAAATTGAGACCATGGCCCACTTTAGGGCTGCGGAGTACTTCCTGCCGGGAGTGGACTTTATATTGGACATCGGTGGCCAGGACATGAAATGCATGAAAATCAAGGATGGTGCCATATACAATATTATGTTAAACGAAGCCTGTTCCTCAGGCTGTGGCTCATTCCTGGAGACCTATGCCAAGTCCGTAAACCTGGACACCAAAGCCTTTGCCAAGGAGGCCTTATTTGCAGATAATCCTGTTGATCTTGGAACTAGGTGCACTGTATTTATGAATTCCAAGGTTAAACAGGCTCAGAAGGAAGGGGCTGAGATAGGAGATATTTCGGCAGGCCTTTCCTATTCCGTTATAAAGAATGCCTTATACAAGGTTATTAAGCTTAGAAATTCTGATGAAGCCGGGGATAAAATCGTTGTTCAGGGAGGAACCTTCTTAAATGACGCAGTCCTTAGAAGCTTTGAAAAGATAATATGTAAAGAGGTTGTTCGGCCGGATATAGCAGGACTTATGGGGGCCTATGGCTGTTCTCTAATAGCAAAAGAAAACTATATTGAGGGAACTCGTTCATCAATTCTTTCTGCAGAGGAGCTGGACAGCTTTGAAGTAAAGCATGCCAATGGTCGTTGTGGCAAATGCGAAAACAACTGCATTCTTACCATAAACAAATTCAGCGACGGAACAAAATTCATAACAGGCAATCGCTGTGAACGGGGAGCAGGAGGAGAAACTAAAAACAGCCAGCTTCCAGATTTATATGAATACAAGGTAAAAAGACTCTTTGAATATAAACCCTTGTCAGATTTTGATGGGGAAAGGGGAACTGTGGGTATTCCAAGGGTTCTCAATATGTACGAGAACTATCCCTTCTGGTTTACCTTCTTTACCAAACTGAAGTTTAGGGTGGAACTATCACCGCCGTCAAACAAGACCCTATATGAATCCGGAATGGACAGCATTCCTTCGGACACGGCCTGTTATCCGGCAAAGATTGTTCATGGGCATATTAAGTGGCTGGTAAAGGAAGGGATTAAATTCATATTCTATCCCTGCATTAACTATGAAAGAAATGAAGATCCCACCGCTCCCAACCATTATAATTGCCCAATAGTTGCCACCTATCCCGAGTCTATTGCAAATAACATGCAGGATCTGTTTGAGGAGGAGATGGTAAGGTTTGCTCATCCCTTTGTTCCATATGATGACGATAAGAGACTTATCGCAAACTTATATGAAGAATTCAAGCATTTGCATATAACAAAAGGAGAAATAGAAGGGGCAGTTAAAGCCGCCAGGGAGGAACAAGACCGCTTCAAGGCGGATGTAAGGAAGCAGGGCGAATATGCTCTAAAGTATGCCAGGGACCATGGAAAGAAGTCGGTGGTACTTGCAGGAAGACCATATCATCTTGACCCGGAAATCAACCATGGAATTAATAAACTGATAGGTTCCTTTGATTTTGTTGTTCTTTCAGAGGACTCCATAGCCCATTTAGGTGAGCTTCCTAGACCTGTAAGAGTGCTGGATCAGTGGGTATATCACTCCAGACTCTATAAGGCTGCTGACTTTGTTGGTAAACATGATGATGTGGAATTGGTACAACTTAATTCCTTTGGCTGCGGTTTGGATGCTGTAACCACCGATCAGGTAGAAGAAATCTGTGAACATAACAACAAAATGTACACAGTTCTTAAGATTGATGAGGTATCCAACCTGGGAGCCATAAAGATTAGAATCCGCTCCCTAAAGGCAGCCATGGAAGAAAGGGACAAAAATGGGGTAAAGGCTGCTCCCAGCCAGGAACCCTTTGAAAGAAAGCTCTTTACTAAAGAAATGAGGGATGAAAACTATACCCTCCTTGTGCCTCAAATGTCACCCATACATTTCAACTATCTGGAGGCTGCCATGCAGTCCTGCGGATATAATGCGGTGCTTCTTCCACCGGTGGACAAGAACTCCGTAAATGAAGGACTGACATATATCAATAATGACGCTTGCTATCCCACAATAGTGACTCTCGGTCAGATAATCTCCGCTCTAAAATCAGGAGAATACGACCTTAACAAGACTGCAGTATTCATGTCCCAGACTGGTGGTGGATGCAGAGCCAGTAACTATGTAGCCCTTCTTAGAAAGGCCCTAAAGGACCTGGGAATGGAACAAATTCCTGTAATATCTTTCAACATGGTTGGATTGGAGAGGAATCCGGGCTTTAAGATTACCGCAAGCATGGGACTTAAGCTGGTAACAGGAGCATTGTATGGAGATTTAATTATGAGGCTGCTTTACGCTACACGCCCCTATGAACTGGTTCCCGGAGCCAGTCAAGCCGTAGTTGATAGCTGGCAAGATAAGATTGTCGATAATACCATTCACTTTAACAGAAGCGTATTTTCAAAGAATATACGAGGAATAGTAAAAGACTTTGATGCAATACCAAGATCGGATATAAAGAAACCCAAGGTAGGAGTTGTGGGAGAAATACTGGTTAAGTATCATCCCAATGCCAACAACGACATCGTTGATATCATTGAACAGGAAGGGGGAGAGGCTGTAGTCCTTGATTTAATTGACTTTTTCATGTATGGATTCTATAGCGCCAGGTATAATTATGAGCACCTTTCCGGTTCATATAAGAGCATGAAGCTTAACGAGGCTGCCATAAAGGCTGTGGAGTGGATGAGAAAGCCTATGCGAAAGGCCCTAAGGGAGAGTATTCACTATACAGAGCCTTCCTACATCGAGGAAACCGCCCATGCGGCAACGGAGGTAATTTCTCTTGGAAATCAGTGCGGAGAAGGCTGGCTATTAACAGGAGAAATGATAGAGCTAATAAAGACCGGATGCGAGAATATTGCTTGCCTCCAGCCCTTTGCTTGCCTTCCAAATCACGTAACCGGTAAGGGCATGATGAAGGCCATACGTGATTTAAATCCCAGAGCCAATATGGTGGCCATTGACTACGATCCCGGAGCCAGCGATGTTAATCAGCTTAACCGTATAAAACTCATGATGGCTACTGCCCATAAAAACCTTGCAAAGAACAGTAAATCTGTTGTATAATCTATCACGTTGTCGGGGCGTGGCGCAGTTTGGTAGCGTGCTTGACTGGGGGTCAAGAGGCCGCAGGTTCAAGTCCTGTCGCTCCGACCAAAACCTCACAATTGAGTTCAAATTATGAGCTCCATTGTGAGGTTTTTTTATGCCCAATTTTGGGAACTTTTTAATGCAATTTGTGTCATGACACAGTTTTAGGCATAAATCATACTTTTGGCTATTCAAAAACATTGTAATTTCAATGAAATTTGGCGGACACATTTTGATAACTTTTTCTTGCACATATAGAAGATTGGTGTTAAAATATTGTTGAGAAATTGTGCATTTTTTAATGCCTAAAAACAGTTTGACATATAGAAAGAAATTGGAAGGGAACTTCAAGATGAATACAACTGCAACACTGACAATTGAAGAGATATCAAAGGCAATAACTGATATTGCCCAAGATTATCCTATCAAACGAGCATCCTTGTTTGGCTCATATGCTAATGGCAAAGCCACAGAGGACAGTGACGTGGATATACTTATGGAGTTCCTTACACCCACAGTGTCGTTGTTCTTAATTCTAGAGATTAGGTACAGGATACAGGAACTTTTAAAGAAGAATGTGGACGTCATACATGGACCGCTTTCAAAAGATGCAATGATAAGAATTGACAGGGAGGTCCCGCTGTATGAATCATAGAGACAAAATAATACTTGTGAAAATTATTAGTGAACTCAATATAGCCTTAGAACTGATAAGCGACACAAGCCAAGATGACTTCACAGATAACGAAATGCAAAAGAGAGCTGTTTCGATGACAGTAATAAACATTGGTGAGTTAGTCAAAAGTGTCACCAATGAAACTCGAACCCAATATCCTGAAATAGCGTGGCGAGAGGCTGCTGGTTTCAGAGACATAGCTGCTCATGCATATCAAACACTGAACATGGGAGACGTTTATAACACAGTTCTGAACGATTTTCCTAAATTCAAACAACAAATTCAAGAGATTCTACTGGATATAGATTAACCAACCTTGTTAGGTACCAACACTAACAAAAACACCGCAAAAGGGGAAGAGCAGGAACCCAAAAGGTAAAGGGAATTTAGAAGGGAACTGAGAGGAAAACGATGGAGAAGCAAGTTTCAGGAAACGCAGCAAAGAATGAAATTAGATTCGCGGATATGAAGACAGAAATGAGAGATATTGCGAACCGTAGAGATACAAGTTCAAGAGGGGAAAAAATGAACAAAACAAAAACAATAACCAAAGGTAAGCGCGCTCTTGCGCTACTACTCGCAGTAATAATCGGAATAGGAGGCGCGATAGCCGACATCGGCGGTATAATAACCCGCGGTGGGGTTTATGAGGCATATGCCGATGATCTTAAAAACACCGTGCCGAATGGAGAGGTCACTCAGGGTACTGATTTCTATACGGGCACCATCAGCACGGGATTCGTTCCTAATGGCTATAACACGCAAGCCCAGTATGGCCCCGATTACGGCCCCTACACCGTAGATGGTGTGTTCCAGTCTCAGAGCACGACATCTGCGACCAGTTTTGCGGCGGGACTTCCCCTCGGTACAATCTTTATCGACCAGAGCAAAATAAACGCATCTGGGGGTATATACAAAAAGGTTTCCGATGACCCTGCAATCTTAGCCGGACTTGTGGATGGAGTAAATTCCGCCGGCAACAGGACTCAGATGTATGACGGAACGTTGGAGGGCGCCATCAAGCTTGAGCCCAATAAGATCAACAGGCTCGACGGTGACCTTTATTCAATGACCTTCGAAGATGCCGCTATTTTGCCGAACGGTGACCGTGCCGATCTGGTCATCACCTATTCGAATGCCAGGATCGTCATCGACCAAAGGTATGCTTCTGCTCCGGTAAATGAGCAGTATCTTCACGGTGCGGTTTATCTGTCAAGGGGAAATGAATTCTCCCGCGGAACCACGGATAAGACCAATTTCGGGAATGTAAGCTATAGACAAGCCGCTCAAAGTGCAGTTAACGCTACCGCAGGGTCGTATGGTGACTCTTTTGAGAATAGTAAAGCTCCTACTCCGGCTGTGGGTATCACCATGGATGCCACATACACAATCATCAATAAGAACAAAACGCCGGCAGAGGGAACATTCGTATTCGCCATTAGTGGCATCAATCTGGACCGAGATCCGGATGTTGGAGGCGGTAATAACGTCAACAAGCCGCTCTGGTACTCCTATAACAATAACTTCGGCGGAGAAGATGGAACCGAGCACAGCTTTTTCTCCGAGGCCATGAGTATCAACGGAGGACAGGTGTCAGACAATGTCTACCTTAGGCCCAACAACAACTTGGAAGACAACCCTGAAAAGATAACCGGTGTAAAGGGACAATACTTTTGGCCAAACGTCAGCAAAGACGCAACCACCGGTCAGATCAAGTTCATATCAAATGCAACGCCCAGCCTCGGCGGAAACGACAACAGCTACAATGCGGGCTTCGTTGTGCTTGCCGATGCGTCACAGGGCCTCACGGTGACCGCCACTGGACACGGCGGAGGAAACGCAACCGGCACCATGCAGTCTGGCGTCTTCGTCAGCAAACAAATCTGGTACCGCTATACCTCCAGCACTGGTGATAACGGTAATATCCAAATCACCAGCGAAGGCAACTTCAACGGCAAGCTCGATGACGGCGGGGATGTACTGGGTCAGGGTACCTATGTTATCGCGGAAGGCAAGACTGTCAAGTACACCATGACTCCGGATTACGGATATAAGATTAGCACCCTTCAGATTGCAAAAGCCGATGGAACTCTGGAAACGGTTACCTTTAACGGCGACGATGTTAACAAGATGAAGAAGGGCGATCAAACTACCTGGACTACGGCAGCGGGAAAGACTGGCACATTGAAGTATGAGCTTGATGGTACTTATACATTCGAATATCCCTATGCTGAGCATGACGAAAAGATTCACGTTGAGTGGGAACCTACCACTGCTGACATCCTGTTCTCCAAGGCCTGGTATGACGACAACGATAAAGACGGTATGCGCAAGGGCGCAGACAGCGATCGCGAAAACGGCGATCCTGCGAAATGGCCCAAGGTAAAGCTTCAGAGATCCTTGAACGGCGGACTTACCTGGTCGGATGTCGCCACAAATGCATATGGAGATCCCATCACCGCGGAAGATGTCCCCAGCGGCAAGGACACAGATACTACCAGCCAGACCGTAGGGCAGTATCTTGATGGTGTATATACGATAGATAAGGATAACGGTTCGGGCACCGTTCCCCATCCATATACATGGCAATACCTGCCCATGTATCAGTACGACTCCAACGGCAAGACAGCCGGAGAAATCCTGTATCGTATTGTGGAGGGAACTCCCGCGCAACTGGCAGATTCAAGTTATGAAACCAGCAACCCGAAAAACGAGGAAGTGCTGGAAGGATATCATAAGCCTGTTTTCTATGACGTGCAGCAGTTCAATCTTATCTCCGATGAAACTAAGACCATTGATGGCCTGCAGATATATAGAAACGCTGCCGGCGATGAATATGTGCTTAAGTCAGACGACAAGTATTATCCGGTTACTAACTGGGAAGCAGATAATCAGGAGGCTAGTCCACAGCCAAAGCCCAGTGATCTTTCTGCTGCCCAGACTAGCGACCTCAAGAAAATAGATGTGGGAGGAACCAAGTATCAAGTTTTGCGAAACAACTCCTCCAACTCTAAATACAGGGGTAAGGAATATGTGCAGATTGGATCGGATTATTATCGTGTCGTTTACAACGAGAAGAGTAAGGTTGCGGTGACCCTTCCTACAGATGCGGCCGAACTTGCGGATTTCAAAAATATGACCAACGCCACCCTTAACGGATTCAACACCGCAGACAAGGCGGATCCATACAAGTCAGTGGCTGTTAGAAACGAGCACGATGTTTCTGACATCGATGTTGAAGTGACCAAGGAATGGAATGATGCCTATCTTTGGGACAGTGTTAACAACAAACCTATTGATACCGAAGTGTTAAACGGTAATGAGTACAACAGAAGGGACATCACGTTTACCCTTCACGGTACTATCGGTTCAGGCTCTTCAGCGCAAGTTGTTGACCTGGATGAAAGCGATCCGAACAACACTGATCTTACCATCACCCTCAGCAAAGACGAGCTTAACGCCAGAGTGCAGACGGCAGGTGGTGAGACGGTCTATGTCGACACCGCAGATGATAACGGCACGAAATATGTAAGAAAAGGCTCTGGAAGCACGACGGATCCTTACGTATACCATAAGGTAACTGCAGTGGCAGATGCCAATGCCACGCCTCAGACGGCAGGCAGCTATGAAAGTGCTGCCGCCACTCCGCCGCCGCAGGCTTCCAATCTGGAGGAAGCCGTCAATACTGCATATAAGGTTGACGGCTCTCATTACGGTGCCATTTTTGAAGGCCTTCAGGCGTACCATGAAGGTCAGCTTATCAAGTACACGGTAACGGAAAGCTTTACACAGGCAGATTCCTTCACGGTTACAGGCGGGACGATCGCACAGGTTACGGAAACCGACAGCACGACCGGCAAAGTAACGGTCACGGGATACACCATGTCTGACCTGGACCAGGTGAAGGAAAACCAGGACCTGAAGGGCTACAAGGCCAACTTTACCAATACGCCCATTGTGGAAGACAAATACGAGCCTCTTCCAATCAAGATCAAGAAGGTCGATGAATACACAGGGCAGCCCCTTGCCAATGCGGAATTCACGGTCTATACAGATCCTGCCATCGATGAGAAGCCCAAGACCAGTACGTACAAGCAGATCGACGGGCTGACGGTGTTAGAAAAACTGGAAGAAGAAACTTATACTGATGCCGCGTCCGGTAGTACGTATACCGTATATAAAGAAGACAAAACAAAATACGTAAGGACACCCAAAGGAACAGACTCGGAAACTTACGATTACTACATATATGACAATGGCACGGTCGACTTTACCACGCCCGCTGCAACGCAGCCAACGAACCCTTCCGTTTCCTATGTAAGTACCGGGAATCGATACGTAAAGAAGACCGACGGAAAATACTATGCGGTCACAGGCAATACGATTGCCACAACAGCAGCGGATCCGCAACCGGATGCTGCAAGCCTTGGCAAAGAAAAGAATACCAATTACAAGAAGGTCACATCCGACGGTGCCGAGTATGAGGTGTATACCGATAAGAAGGGTCATAACTACATTCAGAAGAATGGCGAATATTATGAAGTAGACATTGAGGGCAATGTTGCAGCCAAGAAGGCAGACCCGCAGCCTCAGGATCCGTCAAACACCCTGACACAGGTCGAGGTCGAAGGCCAGGTCGATGAGATCGTGGTCGTGACCGATGCAAATGGTGAGGCAACGGTCACCTTCAACGAGACCGGAATTTACACGATCATAGAGACGAAAGCACCCGCCGGATACACTGCGGACACTGACCAGTATCAGTTTGAAGCGAGCAAGGAACTCAAAGAGGTGAAATATCTGGGGCCCAATGGCGATCATGATACCCATTGGTGGCAGAGATTGTATGACCTGATTTTTGGCTCCAGGACCAACAACAAAGAAAACTGGAAGGCGGCGAACGACAAGCGCACAGGTACACTCACGGTCGAGGATACGCCGGTCACGGCCAATGTTCTGGTGAGAAAAGTCTGGGACGATAAAAATGACCAGGACGGCAGACGTCCGAACACGGACGCAGATCTTCCTACCATGACGCTTCAGTATACGACGAAAAATCCGACCGAGGCGGCAGAGAGCGACTGGAAGACGGCGCAGATTTATAACCCAGACCGCAAGAGCGAGACGGATCCCACGAAGATAGACCCCGGTATGGAGGATGTCAAAGACAAGAAGACCACCTATGCCGGAGGCGCGATCCACAAGGATGACAACAATGCATATACATGGACGGATCTGCCGGCGTATCGTGACGGCAAGGTTGTTTACTATAGGATAAAGGAGACAGGTACTGTTATCGATGATGACAAAATCTATACCATTACATCCAACAAAACAGTCGCCACAGGTGAAGAGAGCTTCAAGTTGGTCGACAAAAACACCCATGCGATAAACCAGATCGTGGAAGTCACGAACTCGCATACTCCGCAGACCCTGAGCATAACTGCCACGAAGCGCTGGATTGACAATGACAATGCGCTGGAGAATCGTCCGGGCACGCTTATGATCACACTCTGGAAAGAGGTGGACAATCAGGAGATACGCGTCAAAGATCTGACGCTGGATGGCAAAGGGGTCAAGGTTCCCGAGGAAAGTGAATTCGATGCTAATGAAGACGGAACCATTGATGAGTCAGAAAAAGCCGCGTACGATGCTGCCGTGGCAGCGGCCAATGCAGAGATCAACACCGGCATGTATGAGACCGAACCAACAGAAAATGACAACACCTGGAATGCGATCTTCAAGGATCTTCCTGCGTACGCCAACGGAGCGCCGATCAAATATCGGCTCGAAGAAACGCTGGAAGGAGAAAGCGGGTACGTCAACAAATACTATGTCAATTACACAAATACTAACGGAACGACGGTTACACGTTCCGACGCCGACTCGCTCTTAGCTAATGACATCGAACGCACATTCAATATAAAGGACGAAGAGATAAAAGTCGGTGAGGACACCTACAAGGTCTATATTAAGAACGGAAAGAAGTATGTACGGACCGGAGCGGGTACAGAGGCGTCTCCGTATGTTTACTATGAGATCGATGCCAACGGCAGTGTAGACCTTACGAAGAAAGCGGATCCGCAGCCAAAGGATCCTGTCCTTTCTAAGATCACCACAGAGACGACACAGGCCACCTTGCGAGTTGACAACACCAGCAAGAACTATGCCAAGACCAAGAAGTACTGGCTGGGCGGCGCCAATGCAAATATTCGCTTCCATCTATATAGAACAGCGGTCACGCAATATGTAAACAGTAATGATGCTGAAGAGGTAATCAGCAGAGCTACCTACAACGGCCTGACGGATGATCAAAAGGCAAACTATAAGCCGGTGGTTCCAGCTATGGAGAGTAAAACCAGCACTGCTGAACCTATCAAGTCCGGTACAACCATTACAGTGGGATCAGATACCTACGATGTATATAACCACGCTAATGGAAAATACTATGTAGATAAGAGTACTACAGATACTCCTGAATGGCATGAGATACTGGGTAAGGGTACAACAGACGAACCCTATTCCATAGCAACGGATGAGGCCGAAATTAAGATTAACACATGGACGCCTTATGATTTGGATGCCAGCGGTAATCCTAAAAACTATGTAAATAAGACCAATTCTTCTGATGTTATTACGAAGGCAGACTACGATGCTCTCAGCAATGAGGCTAAGGCTAACTACGAAATCACTCTGAACCCGGCATGGGAGAAGGTGACAGACGGTACTACAGTAGGAGGTGAGCACCTCTTTGTTTCCAGTGCATTCTCCACATCACTTACTTTGCCCGGAGATGACGAAGTACATGACTTCCATAACCTACCTGAGATGGATGCAAACGGTAATCCGTATGTATATCGCATTTTTGAAACCACAACATCAGGAGACTGGATAGACGACAGATTTGAGGGGCATTATAGCGATGATGGTCTTACAGTTACCAACATCAACAGACTAATGGAGGAAGGCTCTACCAATGTAGACGTACTTAAGGACTTAAGCGGTAGAGACTGGGATGCCAAGTTTAAGAAGACCGGTGTAGAAGCAGATAAGGATATCTTCTATTTCTGGATTGAACCTATTAAGGGAATTAATCCGGATACCGGAGAAATTATAGAGTTTGGCGATTCTGATGAAGATCAGGCAGCAAAGGCCAAAGTCCCGCTGCCCGGCAACGGTCAGCAGTATGGGCGCGCTTTGAGCCAGAATACAGCCGTAGGAACCACGGCGCGTGAGGTTTCCTTCTCGCCGATCCTTTACGATGCAACAGATATCCTGGACGCAACTGATTCCACAATCAGATCCAGGGAGTTCTACTATAAGGTCTACGAGGCCAAGGACAACAAGGGTACCATTGTCGAAGAAAAGGACGACAAGGGAATAACCTATGATGATGACACGGAAGAAGACAATGTCTGGTCACCAAAGACCGAGGTTCTTAAGGTTGTTGCCAGCGCTGACGCCAACAATGTTGTAACCACAGAGCACAGCTGGGAGAAAATCATTAAGAACGAAACGACAGGTGATGTCTCTGGCATTGAATGGACAACAGAAACACCTATATTTAAGAATACCTATGCTTCTGCCAGCGAGGCTAAGGCATGGATTGAAAAGAATGTTCAGAGTCGCGAGTGGGAAGACTATGCGAATGGTGAAGGCGATGCTTATCAGTTCACCATTACCAGCATCTCTGGAGCAAATCTGAACACCCCGGGAGCCACCGAGGATGATTCCTATACCAGCATGCCGCTGGTAACAAGCACCACCAGCAACAACCCACAGAAAGACCTGCAGCAGTTGTCAGACAGCATGTGGGCCTTTGGCTTGAACGGAAATCCGTATACCGGTGACATGCTTGGTAAGAATGGTGAAGCCTACTTCATCTATGAGATAACCGAGAACCCAAGCGCAACCTCAGATTCTAGAGATTCACTTGGCCTCAGTGATTACACTGTGGACGGCTTGACCTACGATAGCAACAAGATTTTTGCCAAGGTCAAGGTAAGCGACAACTGGGACGGAACTTTAAGCTTTGATGTACATTATTATACCGATGCATCCTGCAAGGATAAATTTGAAATCACAAGACATAAAGTATGGATCGTAGATAAGACTCTTACGGTAGAACGCTATATCAATAAAAATGATGCTAACGACATCAAAACTCCGGAAGAGTATGCTGATTTGCCGGAAAACAGCAAGCTGGATTACACGCTTCATACGGAGTATCAGTACATAAGCAAGGCTGATCCTTCAGTCATTAAGTCTGCTGATGAATACAAGGCCATGAGTGAGACCGACAAGGCCAAGTACACCAACCATCTGAAGCGGCTGCTTACAGAGCAAGAGAGAACCGCTGCAGAAGAAATGAAGACGGCAGGTAAGACTGCAGATCTTGAGAAGGCTGGCTACAGAGAAGTTAATGTAGCACACTTTGAAAACTACGAGACCGTCGATATCCCGGTCAAGAAACAGTGGATTGACGGTCCTGCGGTGGAAGATGTAACCCTGCATCTCGAAAGACACCTGTTCCCGCTGACAGATGAGGCGCAGCTGGACGGCGACAACGGTGTGAGTGTTGTTGAGGCAAAGGAAGCTCTGTGGATACCAGAGAATTACAGAAATAAGACGAATTATGACGATGTGAAGACACCGGCTGAATACAATGCGCTTCGCGATGATCAGAAAGAAAACTATGAGCTGTCCGGCGACTTCTGGCAGAGAATCGGCTACGTCTATGATGTGAAGCGCGGAGAATTCCTGAAGTCTAACGGAGATCCCAAATACGATTCAGCAGGAAGCAAAACCAGTACCAAGCTGATCGAAAATGAAGAAGGATTCAATAAGGATCTGCCGAAGTATGTCGTGAAGAACGGCATCACATACCGTGCAGTCTATATGCTTATTGAGAATGACACGTCAGATGCCTACACTAGGGAATACGATCCCAAGTACTACATCAATGACAAGAGCTTCAAGGACAGCAAGGGCAATGACACAGGGGCACTGGTTGTAAAGAACACTGTTGTGGCTAAGAATACTGCCAACATTGCTGCAGTCAAGCAGCTCCAGGGACGCAACTGGCTTACATCCGATGACTTTGAGTTCGAACTCACGCCTTACGGTGTGGCGGTATATGATGATAAAGACAATATCACCAGCATTGATACGACCGATGCCGGAAAGGCAAAGGTGCCTATGCCGGCGGATAATGGTGCGATTTATTCAACAACTACCATCACGGGATACGTAAGTAAGACCGACGCAACCGTTACGAAGACGGCGACAGAGTATGATGCCCTTCCGAAGATCGCCAAGAGCAACTATGAACAGGTTACCGGCGACGAAACGAAGTATGTCAATAAAGAAGATCCGGACGACATTATCACCGCGGAAGTTTATAATGCCCTTGCAGATGGACCCAGCAAGCTGGACTTTGTGGCAAAAGAGAAGTCCAATACCCATGCAAAGACAGTCACGACAACTGTTGATCCCAACGGTAATCTTGAACGTCTGGCGCGTTTTGGTGCAATCACTTATACCGCAGAAGATTTAGACTACGCCAAGACCGGCAAAGAGCACCTCCAGGGAGACTTCTTCTATATCATGAAGGAGAAGCTGCCCACCATCGTGACAACCGGTGATAATCCACTTTATCCGGTGGAATATACTGTTGTTAAGAATAAGGGTGCAAGCAACGAGACCACGGAGACGAAGACTATAGATAATAAGGCTATGCCAACCCTTGCAACAGGGGAGACCCTTAAGTCCGTCAAGTTCAACAACGGTATCACCTACGACTGCGACGAGCACTATGTACACGTAAGAGTTCGCGAAGACCGTACAAGAGAACTGTCCACACAGGTGGCCTATGACGAGACCGGTGCCGGAACAAATAACTATAAGCCGGATATCACCAAGGGTACCCAGTTCACACCGGTATACACCAATACCTACGACGCAGAGACTGAGTTTACCGTAAAGGTCAATAAATATATTAGGGGCCGTGAGTGGCAAGCAGGGGATAACTTCGACTTCAGGATGATTCCTATGGCAGGAGCACCATTTAAAGATGCGCATGCCACAGACTTCCCGGTAGAAGATACGTATGATCATGCTGATAGAAACCAGAAACTTGATGCGGGGAACGCTGTTCACAATAAAGAAGGTGAACATGTTAAGAGAGTTAAGGTGCCAAGTGAAATGGTTGGAACTTATGATCCTATTGACTTTACATATCCTGCAATCAAGATCACTTTAGCTGACCTAAATAAGATAACGACAGCTGAGACTCAGAAGGAACCTGAAGAAAACAAGCCGGATACTCGGGTATATGACAAGAATGGTAATCTGCTTCCGGTTGGTACAGTATACGGTCAGTTTATGTATGCCATCGAAGAAACTGATGAATTCGACGATGTTAATACTAACCATGTTAAGGATCTTGCTAGAGATCCTGACACTGAGTATGCCCGTGTAACAGTTTATGACATCGGCAATGGCAAACTGGAACACTATGTGGAAGTATTCGGGGATCGATATGGTTCTCAAGCACGTTATGTTCCAGATCCAGCAACAGGAGAAAATACAAGTGTGAAGGCCTCTGTAGTTACCTTTGTTAACAAGCTGCAACGTGACCTATCAGTCACCAAAGCTTGGGCAGGCACTGCCACAGAGGATGTAACTCTTAAGCTTCAGTGGTCCATCGATGGAACTAGTTTCTATGATGTAGATGGCACTGACTGGTTCCCCAATGTTGTAGGAACCAAGGAGATTCCGAAGAATGCTACAGGAAGCGAACTCACCGCCACATGGGAGAATCTCCCTGCATATGCAAATATTAAGAGCTACAGTATTGAGGGCGGAAGCACCGGAGCAGACATTCTCGACCTGAATGACAAGTGGGTCTACTATCAGGTAAAAGAAGTAAGCAAGTATGATATTGAGGGCAGCGGAGATAGCAATACTACACCGCGCGAAACTGCAGATATTCGCTATAATGAGCTTCCCTATGAACCAGGTGAACTCATCACCAATATTGATAAGTATAAGACGGATGCATATCACACGGGACCGCAGTTTAAGGAAAAATCAGATCCAACAGATCAAGATGAATATTTGGCACCTGACGATCGGGTCAAGCAGATGTATGTAACTAACTTCCCGAAGAATATTACCGAGGAGGTAAGCTTTGGTGTGGTTAAACAGTACATAGGAAAGAACTGGACCAACGAGTCGTTTACCTTCAAAGCAACTCCGGTAAGGAGCAAGATCGGTGGAGAAAGTGCTCCTGTTGATGAAGGTGCAGAACGCAAGATTATTAACTATGTACATAAGGACACTAAACAGGTTATTACAGAAGCTGAATTCAATGCGATTACTGATACAGAAAAAGCAAAATACGATAAGCATGAAACAACTGTCACTAACAAGCTACCTACATTCAAAAACAATAATAACGAGGCCATTGCCGACATTAATTCCAAGTCGGTAAGCGTTAACGAGCATGCTGCAAACTTTGCTCCTATTATAATCAATAGAACAGACCTGGCATTGAATCCTACAACAGGTAAGATGGAAGGTGAGTTTGTCTATAAGATTACAGAGGTTGTTCCGAACAGAGATGTTAAGGATACAGTTGAAGTTTGCGGAAAAGATATCAATGGCAATGACGTAAAATACAAGGTTGCCAAGGACGCCAGAGAGAACAATATCAAGTACACCACAGAGGAACATATTGTCATCATTTTTGCCGAGGATAATGGCGAAGAAATCCATACAGAGGTTAGATTTGATGATCGTGGAGTAGGGGAATTTGTGCCGGTTTACACCAACTACGCTTTGATGAAAACACCGGTGGAAGGCACAAAGACCTGGGTTGGCGGTACACCTGCTGAACATGTAAACGGTGTTGTAAATCTCAATGGAGACAGTACCGCAGTAGTTGATAATGCAGAGACTCCTAATGATGACATGCTTGGTCTTGAACTTAAGAGAAAGCTTGATAAGGAAGGCTCTAATGTAGAAACCGTTTCAGAGGATGACGCGGGACGACCCCTGGAAGTGGTATGGGTAAAGAGAACGCCTAATACCGAGACTGTGCCTACAGGAGAATATGAGCTCAGTGAAGACACAAAGGTCATAGATGGTAAGACTTACTACTCCAAAGAAGATGATAATTATACACCTGTAGATAATCCTGAAGGCGATCCATCTGGAAATGGCTGGTACGAGGCTGAAACAGAAGATCGTACCACCTATACCTATGTAAAGCAGGAAGGTGGCGACGGTAATGGTCCATATACCTATATCATCATGGCCAAAGATGGAGAGAAGTACGTAGATCCATATCTGAATGCGGTAGACGAGGATGGATACATCTATGACTACTATATTGAAGAGACTGAGAAGCAAACAGATTATGTTTCCTCCTATACCGATTCTATAAAAGGCCTTCATATTACAAATACAAATGTCAAAGCAGACAGTGTAGTTGTAACTAAGGAATGGGTGGGCGGCCCCGCCGTTGAAGACGTAACACTCCATTTAAAGAGGATGCTCGTTCCCGTTAGCAAGATGGATGGCGTTGACTACGACTACCTAGCAAACTTGAACGAAGATGTATGGGAGACAGTAGGTCTTGTGTACAACGCCGAGCGCGGAGACTTCGTAAATGCTGACGGAACACCAAAGTATGATGAAGAGCTAGGCAACACCGCGAGCAAGGATTATATCGAGAAAGACTTCAACAAAGACCTCCCGATGTACGTCACAGAAAATGGTGTCGACTATCGCGCCATCTACAAGCTGGAAGAGGACAACACCTCAGACGCGTATGTGGCTACCTATAGAACAGAGCGTACAGAGCTTACATACGTATTGACCGAGGATACAGCAGTTGATCCTGACAAGACGTATTACACGTATGACAGCGAAACAGAAGAATACACAGCCGTCACAGCGGAAGGTACAGAGAATCCGTCAACAGAAGTCTGGTACGAAGAAAAAGCAGAGACAACCATACTTTCTAACAAGGGTGGTTACTACCTGAACATGGGCGACAACCCTGTGGTCACCAACACCGTCACAGCCACCAACACAGCCAATATTGCAGCAGTTAAGCAGCTCCTGGGTCGCGAATGGCAGGAAGGCGACGACTTTGCCTTCGCCTTGGAACCTGTTGGTAAGGCTACCTATTACTCTGAGGATGAAGCGAATAGGTATAACGAAGAGCATGCGGGCGAGCAGGGCTTCACGCCAGTGAAGAAAGGTGACTTCAAGGAAATTACCTCGACGGATGACGCCAAGGAGTCTGTACCCATGCCAGAGCCCGACACCGATCGTGAGTCCACGACTGAAGGCGCGGGCACCAAGAACGCCAAGTCAACCACGCACGCCAAGAATATCATGGACACCGTCGACCCGAACGGTGGCCTGGAACGTCTGGCACGCTTTGGTGCGATCAATTTCGACGTAAACGATTTGGTTTTCGACCCGTCGGACGGACACATGCAAGGTGACTTCTTCTACGTAATGAAGGAAGTTGTTCCTGCAGATGCTAAGAATGCAAGCGGTAATGCCTACGGCGAAGCTACGGTGGAAGAAAAGGCCGCAGGCGGATTCTCTAAGGACGGCATCACCTACGACAGCAAGGAACATACCGTGCATGTCAAGGTGCGCGAGAACCGTACCGGTAAGCTGCAGGTACAAATCGCCTACGACTACGACACCACACGTCCGGAAGATATAACCACTGGAACGCAGTTCACGCCGGTCTACACCAACAAGGCGGAGACAACCTCTGCTACCATCACTAAGGTCTGGGCCGACCAGAACAACAAGTACAACACGCGTCCCGAAGTTCAGGAATTCACCTTAATGCGCGTTTACGAAGGTGAAAATGGTGACCCCATTACCCCCGTACGTGCCAAGCAGATGGATGAAACAACCGACGTACCTGTGTTGAAGCTTTCCGTGGAAGATAAGGACACAACCGATATAACAGGCAACACCTGGAAGGAAACCATCAACAACCTGCCGAAGTACAAGCTGGTTGCAGTAACCACTGAAGGCGTAACAACATATGTTTCACGCCCCATTTCCTACTACTGGCAAGAAGTGGTACCGGAAGGCTATACGGCTTCGGGCGTCTATGAAGGTGCAGTTAATGCTACTACTAACCCGACAGGTGCGGTCAGCCAGGTTGGCGGCAATAGCGCTACCATTTTGGTCAACAATAACTCCACGCTTACGAATACTCTAACGGGTGGCGAGCTGGTTGTTACCAAGACCTGGGACGACGAAAACGATACGGACGGTTTGCGTGCCGAAGCTATTACCGCATTTAAGACCAACTTGAAGCTCTACGCCAATGGCGAAGAAGTAACAGTAGACACGAGTCAGACTCCCGCAGCGGATTCGGTTACGAAGACGGTTACCGATGCGACAGGTAGCACCCCGCTCACTGTCACCTACAAGAATCTTCCTGTTAAGGATGCCAGCGGCAAGGCCATTACCTACACGGTAGACGAAGGCACTATTTCTGGCTATGCCTTAACAGATGCAACCGCAAGCGCCACCACCACAGGCACGACACTTACCGTTGCGCAAGGCGAAACCACCGCCAAGGGTACGCTAGCCCTGGTTAACAAGCACGTGCCAGGTACTACCGAACTGGTTATTACCAAGTCCTGGGACGACAGCAATAACGCAGATGGTAAACGCCCGACCATCCAGCAGCTGCAAGCTGCCTTGAAACTTTATGCCGATGGCACAGAAAAGACAGGTGTTACCCCAACTGTTTCCTTCAACACCGACGGCACCTGGACTGTGAAGTGGGCCAACCTGCCTGCGAAGAAGAACACCGAAGGTACTTCAGATGGCATCGTATACACCGCCAAAGAAGTGAACGTAAACATTACTGGTAGCGATACTGTGGCCACAGGCTTCGACTACTACGTGAACGGCGCATCTTACGACAACAGTGAAGCGCTAAACACAGATTACGTAACGCTCGCTAACGAGCAGAAGGACGACACCACGCAGGTCTACAACGGCGGTACCATCACTAATAAGCAAACGCTTAAAGATGTGAAGGTGCGTAAATACTGGGTGGACAAGGTCAATAATGCCAGTGACGCTCAGGATACAAGTACGCCATATCCTGGATCAAGCATACGTCCCGCAAACATCACACTGAAGCTGGTGGATAGCAACGGCGATACTTTGAAAGACGTGAATGGCGCTGACCTTAGCAAGACAGTTGCTTCCGGTACAGATGCAAGCCTTGAAGTTTTGTTCGAGAAGCTTCCTATTTACACCAAGGACAGCACAACGGGTGCATGGACTACCACAGAAGTTGCTTATACGCTTGATGAAAATGTGGTACCGAATTACACCAAGACAACGTTCGACTTGGGTGGTGTAAAGGGCATTGTTAATACATACAAGATGACCAAGTTCACTGGAACGAAGGTTTGGGTTGACGGTGGAAAGGTTCATGACAATGTATCAGAACTGAAAGATAAGCTCTCGCTGGAGAGAACAATCAATCCGACCGGTGCAGACGGATGGGCTAAAGTTACAGATGATTATCATATCCACTGGAATTCAGATGGAGCAAAGAGTGGTGGAAGCTATACTCAGAGCTTCGAAATAACAGGACTTCCTGTTATGGACGTAGATGGTAATGATTACATCTATCGTGTGGTAGAGAGCAGTGTGGGTGGCGATTATGTAACCACATATACTAATGTAGCCAACCCTGATACAGCTGCATTTGCTGAAGAGAACAAGACTGACGCCATCTACACCGGCGGAACCATCACCAATAAACTGGAAGCCAAGATTCAGATTTCCGGTGAAAAGTACTGGACTGATGGAGAGCCTACTGACCATATCAATACCGATCTTGGATTAACTCTCCACCGTGAGAGCAAGACCAATGGCGGAAGTGTTGAAGAAGATGTGAAAGATGCCGTCATAACAGGCAGCTGGTCTGCAGATGAGGGCGATGGACTAACCGGCGATGCAACTTATACCTTCGGTACATATGATGATTATGAAGGATTTACTGCCGGAGAGTACGACAAATATGACCCTCAGGGATATGAGTACATCTATACCGTAAAGGATGAGGAAGGATGCCCTGATGGTTATACGCCAACATATCATGGACTTGATGTAAACAACAAGTTTAACCCGGTTCATGAAACTATCACGCCTGAATTTATTAAGAAGGCTGCTGATATGCCTCAGGAAGTAATTAAAGCCGGTGGTAAGGAATTCACCTTCCTCCTGGCACCTCAGACGGATACAGCTGACAAAGCAACAGCAAATCCGGATAAGGTTACGACTGTGACTGTACCCGGAAACGGCGATGCCAATGCTGTTACCTTCGACTTTGGTGAATTCACATTCACTGAAGAAGGAATTTATACCTATAAGCTGGTTGAAATTCCTGAGGATGGTTGGACTTCCGATAGAGAAGAAACTACATTTACCATTGAGGTAGTAGACAACAACGGTACCCTGGAAGGAACTATTAATTGGCCTGATGGAGCACCTACATCGAATGGTAAACTGGTTATTACCAACACCTATAACCCTGCAGCGGTAACTTCATCTGTAACTGATCAGATTGAACTTACGAAGGAAATCACAGGTGATGATCGCACTTTGAAGGCAGAAGAATTCTCCTTCACCATGACGGGATTAAGTGCGGATGATGCGGGAGACGGATATGCTGATGCATCCGGCAAGAATGCAACCGGCACCAACAAGGCAGATGGTACAGTTGCCATGTCAAAGGTTGGATTCAGTGAGCCTGGTAAATATGCCTTTGAGATTGCTGAAGAATCCGGAACACTTCCTGGCATTACCTATGCTGATACCAAGTATACTGTTGTTGCAACAGTAACCGGTAATGACAATGGAAAGTTGGATGTTGCTTGGTCGATCCTTAAGAAGGATGAAGCGGCTGTAACAGAGACTTCCATGACATTCAGCAATGAATATGATGATTTGGAGATTTCCGAATCCATCAAAGTAAACAAGATTCTGGAAGGTCGTGACCTTGCTGATGAAGAATTTGAATTCATCCTTGCAGGAGATGGTGAGAACCAGGCCAAGAAGAATGTTAAAGGTGCAATGGATGACACATCCAAGAAGGCAACGGGAGCTGTAAACTTTGATGATATCAAGTTCACTCTGGAGGATCTATGTGATCACAACGGAAGCTATATGGATCATGATGGTGATGGTGAATATAGTCGTGAATTCACATACACCTTATTCGAGAAGTCCGGAACCATTGACGGAGTTCTCTATGACGGAGATGTACATGAATTAAAGGCTACACTTAAGTACATACCGGCTAAGGCAGCAGTTGCAGATGATCCTGAAACTACAGATGTTGATGAAACTGCTGCTGCAGTAGATGCACATCTTGAAGTCACCTGGACCTTAGATGAACAGGCGGTAGACTTTAAGAAGGCTGAGCCGGATACTGTGGACTTTGAGAACAAGTATGATCCAAATGCAGTATCCTCCAGCTTAACGGATACATATGCCGTTAATAAGGAAATCATTGATACCGATGGAAAGGGCAGAAAACCTGAAGCTGATGAATTCATTTTCAAGCTGGAGGGACAGCCTGTAGGAACCAAGGGTAATAATGGAACAGCTCCGGTTGACTCAACAGTAGATGCATCAGCCATTAAGCTTCTTGCTACAAATGATATAAATGGCAAGGTTGAATTTGGTAAGATTCCATTCAGCAAAGTTGGCGTATATGTATTTAAGCTAACTGAGCTTGTTGGAAATGATGCCACCATTGATCCATATGATGAGGCTGTAAGAATTGCAACGGCAACAGTAACGGACAACAAAGATGGATCCATGTCAGTTGAATGGAACTTGATTGATGAGTCTGCAGTTGAGGGAACTCCTGCTGACAATCCTACTGTGGATCAGGATGGCAAGGTAGCAACATTTACAAATGCAACAGTTCAAACAACGGTAGATAAACCTGTAAGAATTGTTTGGGTAAATGATACTGAAGTTGACGATACCTTAGGACAAGACGGAACCGTAAAGGATCGTCCGGAATCCGTAACCGTTACACTTCAGAAACAGATTGATACAGATGGTGATGGCACACCGGATACCTGGGTAGACGTTGAAGAACCGGATGTTGCAAATCCGGGACAGACCACAGGTAAGCCTTGGAACGTTGAGCTAACTACAGATAATGCGGAAGATGATGATCCGGATAACTGGTTCGATGACTCCTATACCGGTCTTCCTAAGTTCGATCAGAATGGAAAAGAAGTTAAGTATAGGGTTGTTCAGTCCGGATTCAAGTCACCGGCCAAGACAGTAGCACCTAATGCTGTGGATAATGGAGATGGTACAACTACAACAGACTCCACGTCGCCTGCAGGCTACTCCGCAACACCATTTAATATTGGAATTGGTGACGGTATTTCAACTCTTGCCAATCTGTATCAGACCGTAAGTATTAATGGAACCAAGGTTTGGGTTGATGGCGATCAAAGCCATAACAACAGCTCAGAAGTCAAGTTCATTGTTCAGAGATCTGTTGATGGAAATACCTGGACAGATTTAGTTGAAGGAACAGACTACAGCGTTGTCTGGTCCGGTAGCAACGATCAGAACTTTGATATTAGAGGACTTACCAGATATGCTGATTCTGACCATAACGCTGAATATCAGTATAAGGTGGTTGAAGATGTTCCTGAGAATTATACAGCTACTTATGAGACAAGCTCTGGTGCTGTTGACAGCATAGTTAAGGGAACTACTATAACCAATACTGCAGAGATGATTAGCATCTATGCAGAGAAACAGTGGGCTGGAGATCTTGGTCATGAAGGCGACCGCTCAGAGGTTAAGTTCACTCTCTACAAGACTGTATCCGGAAAGAAACAGATTGTTGGAGAAAAGACCTTGGCAACGGGAACCAATAATGCAGAAGAACTTAAGGTACAATGGGACAACCTGCCTAAGTACGTTGGCTCAACAGATACAGAGATTATCTACAGTGTAGAGGAAACCTCTGCTCCGGAAGGATATACTGTTGGCGACGTAGTTGGCTCAGGTACAGAAACTGCTCCATTCAAGATTGTCAATACATATAACAGTAGTGTTACATCCATAACTGTAATGAAGAAGTGGAATGACAACAACGATCAGGATGGAGTGCGTCAGCCTGAAATCAAGGTACAGCTCCTCCGCAAGATTGCAGATTCAGATGATGAATATGAAATCTTCGGACAGCCGCAGACCTTAAGTGAAGACAATAACTGGACCCATATATTCAACAACCTGCCGTCATCTGCCGACCTGGGCCATAATTATTCATATATAGTACGTGAGCTGGATGGCAATACAGTACTTGATGAAGGTGGCTCCACAGGTGAAGGATATAAGGTATCCTATAGTTCATCCGGAACTACAACAGCCATTACCAATACTTTGATTCCTGGCACCACATCCATTGCTGCTGTTAAGGAATGGGCCGGTGATACTGTTGACGGTACTGATGACTACTATGGAATGAGAACCGATGTTGTTCTTCACCTCTATGGTATGAAGGATAATATGGTTGTCTACGATGCAGGAACCAAGGAGATTCCGCTGGGTAGCGATGAACAGGTGGTTTGGGAGAACCTGCCTAAGCGTCACTACAGCGATACAGATCTCACATGGAAGATTGTTGAAGAAGAAGTCTTCGGATACACTTCATCCTATGAATGGGAAGATGGCGTATGCACCGTAACCAATACCTATGCAGGTCCTGTAACTAAGGTTTCTGTAACCAAGGAATGGCAGGATGATAATGACAGAGACAGCAAGCGTCCAACTGAGGTAACCTATGAACTTTGGCAGAAGGCCGGCGATGGCGAAGCTGAAAAGATTGATGAGGTTACGGTGGATGTTGCCTCTGACGGTGCTGCCAATTACACCTGGGATAATCTTGTTCAGACCAAGGAAGTTGAAACAGGAGAAACTGAGACTGTAACAAGATACGAATACCAGGATAAGCAGGTTACAAATGACGATGGTGAGTATGCATATACTCTACTTGCCGATGGTTCAACAGTTTATGTAGCTGAAGCAGATAAGGCTACATACGATGAGGATACTGAGAATTACGAACCTCTCATGGAGAATGTTCAGGAAGAAATCTCTGAAGAAAAAGCTTTGATGAAAGAGGTTGCTGTAATCTACTCAGTAAAAGAAAAGAAACTGAAGGAAGAACTAGGCTACAATGATCCAATAGTTGAGGCTGTAGAGCCCGGTGAGTTTAATGTAATTAACTCCAAGACTGAATTTGATACTGTTGACGTAGTAGTAACCAAGACCTGGGCAGACGGAGATAATAAGGATGGAGTACGTCCAGATCATATCTTGATTACCTTGAAGGGTACAGATGGATCCAGCAGATCTCAGATTCTCACCACAGAGAATGCAGAGTCCGCCAATGTTTGGAAGTACACATTTAAGGATCTCCCGGCAAACAAAGCCAAGGGCGAGCCTATTACATACTCAGTAACCGAGGCTACGGTGGCAGGATACACATCAGCAGTAAGTACAGAGAATCCGCTTAACCTGATTAACTCCAGAACAGTTGCTTCTGCTAAGACTTTGGAGGTAACCAAGGTATGGAAGGATAACAAGGGTAATGTCCTTGAGGAAGCTCCTGAAGATGCTGTATTCCACCTGGTAAGAGTAGTGGAAGGCTACGGTCCTCAGATTGTTGAAGGTCAGGACAAGACCATTTCCAAGGGATCAAAGGGTGAAGATCTTAAAGTTAAGTGGGAGAACTTAATAGGTAAGATCGACGGTAAGAATGTAACCTATTCTGTTGAGGAAGATTCCATTGAAGGATATACAACCTCCATGACAGATGGCGTTGACAACATGGGTACGATTTCTATTACCGTAACCAACCAGTCCAATGCGGTTGATCCTGAAAAGGTGACCATTACATATAAGGACAGCGAAGGAAACGTAATTAGAACTGAAGAGATTATTCGTGGTGAAAACGAACCCGAAGCCCCGGAAAATCCATCCAGAGAGGGTTATACCTTCACAGGCTGGCAGAGATCAACGGATGATAACGGCAATGTAACCTATACAGCTACATGGCTTGAGGAACCGGAACCTGTAAAGATTCTTCCGAAGGTTACATATCTGGATCCAAAGGCAGATGGCGAAGATGGCACCGGCAAGATGATTCTCCAGGCTAAGAAGTATGCCGATCAGGTTGCTGCAGATGCCGAGGCTTCCGGCAAGGCCGACAAGCCTGAAGATCCAAGCCACGAGGGATACGAGTTCACCGGCTGGGTAGTCAACAAAGACGAATTTGGTGACTATATCATCGTTGCCACATACAACGAGATTCAGGAACAGCCTGTTGAAAAGGTAACCGTAAGCTATATCGATGGTCAGAGCGGTGAACCAATTGTTGTAAGGGAATCTGTAGAAGATCCTTCCACAGTTGAACCACCTGCAGAAAATCCAAGCCATGAAGGATTCTCCTTCGTAGATTGGGTTGAAATCAAGGACGAGGCAGGAAATATCATCTTTGTTGCCAAATATGATACAGACTGCAAGAATACTCCGGCAAAGGATACTATCTGGGTAAGATATATCGATGAAGACGGTAGCACCATCTATATGGATAGAACAGACATTCCTGTTGACGGTGAAATCCCTGTACCGGAACAACCCACCAAGGATGGATATAATTTCAAGGGTTGGGACAAGGTAGTTGATCCTGATGGAAACATTACCTTCATCGCTCAGTGGGAGCCCGTTATCCCGGATACCCCCGGTGAAAAGGAAGTTACTCCAACTCCAACACCTACACCACCTGCGGAAAAGGGTAATAGCGCACCACTAACCGGTGATGAAAACAATTTAATACTTTGGTTGGGACTTCTGGCTGGATCCACAGGACTTCTGGTTTATAAGAGACGTAGAGTCTAGCTGGATAGACGGATGAATCTTAAGCCTGGAATAGTCCAACCCAAAGGTGAGCCACAATAGGCTGGGCCTTAAACTTTGACAATGTTCAGGGGATCCAATTGGATCCTCTGGGCTACATATTATGATGTTTGGTAGCTCAAGCCAAACAGCTAAGAAACGATTTCATGTTTTTGGAATCGTTTCTTTTATACTGCAGTTGTTTTTCCATGGATCAAAGGGGGCTAATCTTTTCAAATATATACTTTTAGTGTATAATTAACCTGTAAATCCAATGTTATTTAAGGAGGTCCCCAATGGGAAGACACGGCACAATTGCAGGTAGAAAGGCTGCTCAGGATTCCAAGAGAGCAGCAATGTTTACAAAGTATGCAAAGGCTATTACTGTTGCAGCTAAGGACGGAGGAGATCCGGAATACAATGCCAGTTTGAGAGTTGCCATTGAAAAGGCCAAGGCCATCAGTATGCCTAACGATAATATTCAGAGAGCCATTAAGAAGGGTACCGGCGAGCTGGGAGGAGCTTCCTACGAGGAGCTTACCTTTGAAGGCTACGGTCCCGGAGGAGTTGCTTTTATTGTTAACTGTCTTACGGACAATACCAATAGAACCACATCTTCCGTTCGTTCCAGCTTTGATAAGCAGGGAGGAAACCTGGGAACACCGGGATGTGTTTCATATATGTTTAGCAGAAAGGGTGTTTTCATTATTGAAAAAACCGACGCCATAGATGAGGATGCACTTTTGGAGGTGGCCCTGGAAGGTGGCGCAGAGGATATGGTTACGGAGGATGATAGCTTTACTGTTTATTCCGATCCTGCTGTATATCCAGATGTGTATAAGGCCTTAACGGATGCCGGATACGAGCTGGTGGAATCCGATGTGGAATTTGTTCCTTCCATGGAATCCACACCAAAGGAAGAGGATATTGCCAAGCTTAAGAAATTGGTTGAAGTTCTTGAAGATAACGAGGACGTTCAAAAGGTGCAGACAAACTGCGGAATAGATCTATACGATTAATTAATAACTGCCTGGGACTTTTGTCAGGATTCATAATTGAACCTACACTAATTGAAAGGGAATCCGAGTTCAAAAAAATATGTCATGCCGTTGCGAGCGGAAGACAGAAAACTTTTGACAGGTATCCCACCTATCGAATGATAGGGCGTCAATTATACCCTGACGGAGCCGCCGGGTAGTTTTTTTGGAATAATAGGGGAGTTGTAAGCATAAATGAATCTTCCTAATAAGTTAACTGTAGCAAGAATAATAGCAGTGCCATTTTTTATAATTATGTTTCTTACGGAACATTATTTTTTGGCACTGATAATTTTTATTCTAGCTTCTCTTACAGATTTACTGGACGGCAAAATTGCCAGAGCAAGAAATCTTGTAACCAATTTTGGTAAAATTATGGATCCATTGGCTGACAAGATACTGGTTTATTCTGCCTTTTGTTTACTGGTGGCAGACGAAAGTCATCTTGTTCCCGCTTGGATGTTTGCTGTTATCCTTGCTCGGGAATTTCTGGTGGCGGGAATGCGTACTGTTGCGGCTTCAGAAGGAATAGTAATTGCCGCTGATATGAGCGGTAAAATTAAAACCGTTCTTCAGATGATTGCGGTTCCGCTTTTGATTCTTGTTAAAGCCACAGGAGATCCGGTTTATTCATTGCCCTCTGACGGAATGCCATCAAACCCCACCAATTGGATTGCATTACTTGGACAGGTATTCCTGTGGGGCGCTTTGATAATGACCGTAATTTCCGGTGGGGAATATGTAATAAAGAATAAAGCATTATTCAAAGAAAAGTAATTGTTAGGAGAGTATATGCGCTGCGCTATATTAACAATAGGTACGGAAATTCTTTTTGGTCAAATAGTAAATACGAATACAGTATATTTAACCCGGGAACTTAATCATATGGGCTTTGATGTTCTTTATCATCATACTGTGGGAGACAATGCCGCCCGTTTGAAAGAACTGATTCACGAGACCTATAAGGACTGTAATGTAATTGTTTGCACTGGTGGCCTTGGACCAACGGAGGATGATTTAACAAAGGAAACAATTGCGGAAGCTTTTGGCGACAAGCTGGAAATGCACCAGGAAAGTCTTGTGAATTTGGAGGCCTTTGCCAAGCGTAGAGGCTGGAAGGAAATCACACCAAATAATTACAAGCAGGCCATGATGCCCACCAAGGCAAGAGTGTTTCAAAATGACGTTGGAACTGCTCCTGCCTTTGCTCTAATGGGAGAAATGGATGGTGCCGGTGACCTGATTTCAGTAAAGGATAACAGCGAAGTCTTTGATAAAGAGGACCTTAAAATTATAGTCACTATGCCGGGACCTCCTAGGGAAATGAAGTGGATGTGGAATACCCATATTAAGCCATTTCTTCTGGGGTTCTCGGATAAGAGCCTAAGCTACAGAGTAATTAGGACCTTTGGCATAGGAGAATCAAAGCTGGAAACGGTGCTGCTTACTTTGATAGATGGTCAGACGGATCCAACAATAGCCACCTACGCCAAGGAGGGTGAGTCCAGTCTTAGAATTGCCTCCCAGCGAGCCACTAAGGAAGAGGCGGATGCTGCTGTGGAGGATATGTTGGAAAAGGTTAGGGAATATATAGGAAAGTACATTTATAGTATAGATGATGAAGATCTGCATCAGGTGGTGGGCAGGACTTTAATAGAAAAGGGAATTAGTATTTCCTCCTGCGAGTCCTGTACCGGAGGTATGTTCTCATCAAAATTAGTTGAAATTCCGGGGATTTCTCAGGTATATGACCGTGGAATCGTAACCTATTCAAACCGGGCTAAAATCGAAGAATTAGGGGTTTCGGAGGATATAATAAATGAGTATGGAGCAGAAAGTCCGGAAGTTGCCGCAGAAATGGTAAAGGGCTTGGCTCGGGTAACAGGAAGCAGACTTTGTATATCCTCTACCGGTGTGGCCGGACCGGGTAACTCCCAGGGACCAAAGGGAGAGATACCCGTGGGTGACATGTTTATAGGGGTGTATTTTGACGGTGAGGTTCATGTAAAGGAAATGCATACCGGCCGGGATGACCGGGTGGTTAACAGAAACAGTTGTATGCTTACCATGTTTGATGAAATTAGAAAGGTAATAGATCAGAAGGTATAGTACAAAGGCAGAATTACAAAAATGGTAAATATTCCTTGACATATATTACCAATTATTTTATTATTGAAATAACCGAGAATCATAGACCTGGCTGTTTTTTAATTCAAAAAAAGTGCTTGCATTTATCTAAAATGATGATATTATATTACTGAACAGACGTTCACGAACAATAGTGCGTATTGAATTATGCTTATATTCGAACATTTAAATATTTAAGTGAATAGTATATTCGGAGGTATACATAAATGGCAACAAAGAAAGATATTAAACCCATTCCCGAAACAGATAAGGAAAGAGAAAAAGCCCTGGAGTCAGCTCTTGCGCAAATCCAGAAACAATTTGGCCAAGGTGCCATTATGAAGATGGGTGAAGGTGCCGATATTCAGGACCTGGAGGTTATATCAACAGGCTCCACCAGCTTGGATATTGCCACCGGTGTAGGGGGAGTACCTAAGGGAAGGATTATCGAAATATATGGTCCTGAGTCATCAGGTAAAACAACGCTTACTCTTCACATTGTGGCAGAAGCTCAGAAGAAGGGTGGAAAGGCTGCTTTTATAGACGCAGAGCATGCCCTGGATCCTATCTATGCTCGTAATTTGGGAGTAAAGGTGGATGAACTGCTGGTTTCTCAGCCGGATACAGGTGAGCAGGCCTTGGAGATTTGCGATATGCTGGCAAGATCAGGTGCCCTGGATGTAATTGTTGTTGACTCAGTGGCAGCCCTGGTGCCAAAGGCAGAAATTCAAGGGGATATAGGGGATGCCCATGTGGGACTTCAGGCAAGACTTATGTCCCAGGCTCTTCGTAAGCTGGCAGGTACTGTAAACAGGTCCAACACTTGCATCATCTTCATTAACCAGCTGAGAGAAAAGGTTGGGGTAATGTTTGGAAATCCCGAAACTACAACCGGTGGACGTGCTCTCAAGTTCTATTCAACAATGAGATTTGACGTAAGAAGAGTTGAAACCATTAAGAAGGGTGAAAACGTACTTGGTAACCGTACAAGAGTAAAGGTTGTAAAGAATAAGGTGGCTCCGCCATTTAAAAAGGCAGAGTTCGATATAATGTATGGAACAGGTATTTCCAAGTCCGGAGATATTGTTGACTGTGCCACAGAGGCTGATATCATTGAAAAATCAGGATCTTGGTATAGCTATTTAGGAGAGAGAATTGGACAAGGAAGAGAAAACGTTAAGCTTTACCTAGAGGAACATCCTGACCTTATGAATGAAATCGAAGAAAAGCTTATTCTTAAGCTCAAGGAAGATAATTCCTTCTCCGACAAAGCATTATCCGGAAACGACACCGGAGACCTGCCGGAAAACGTATTGGGTGAGGATATTAAAATCGACGAAGACGGCGTTATAATTGACGACTAAATAAAAAAATAAGATCGCCCATATAATTATAGAAATAATTGATATCAACCTCCCTATGTAGTACAATGCACTGCATATTGAATAAAGGCATATATAAACCTTGACATTTCAATATTCCGATAGTAAAATATCTAGGTTAGACCGCACGGCAAGGGTGCCTAAAGTCTCCAAAATGTATTAGTGGCAAAGGAGACTACCTGATAAGGCGAGACTGGATAGAGGAGGTAACTTAATTATGTATGCAATTCTGGAAACAGGAGGCAAACAGTACAGGGTAGCAGAAGGTGATGTAATCACAGTAGAAAAGCTTCCCGGTGAAGCAGGAGATGTAATTGAATTCGACAAGGTTCTCCTGATAAGTGATGGAGGAGAAGTAAAGGTTGGTTCTCCATACATCGACGGAGCAAAGATTTCAGGCGAAATCATTGAAACCGGAAAAGGTAAGAAGGTTATAGTTTTCAAGTACAAATCAAAGAAGGATTACAGAAGAAAACAGGGTCATAGACAGCCCTTCACAAGTGTTGAAATCACTTCTTTGACAGGTAAGCCAGGTGCCAGAAAGTCAGCACCAAAGGCTGAAGCAACTGATAACACAGAAGAAAAGCAGGATGCTCAGAGTTCAGCAGTAAACATGAACATGAAGAAGGAAGAACTTATTGCTGTAGCAAATGAGCAGGGCATCGAAGTTGATCCCAAGGCTACTAAAGCCGAGATCATCGAGATGATCGAAAATGCTTCCAAGTAGATAATTCCAAGATAAAGGAGGTGTCTCAGAGATGGCAAGTAAAAAAGGTGTAGGTAGTTCCAAGAACGGACGCGATTCGGAATCGAAACGTTTAGGTGTTAAGACTGGCGATGGTCAGTTTGTTACAGCCGGCAGCATTTTGGTAAGACAGAGAGGAACCAAGTTCCACCCGGGCAATAATGTTGGTCGTGGAGGAGATGATACTCTCTTTGCCAAGATAGATGGAAATGTTAAGTTCGAAAGAAAAGACAAGACCAGAAAACAGGTTAGTGTCTATGCTCGCGAAGCTTAATAGGGAACTATGAATAATTAAGTAATAAAAGGTCTCACTTGAGGCCTTTTATATTGTATAATACAAGGGTAGATTGACAATTCATCGGCTAATAAGATCCAGTGAATTTTAGTGATACTTTACCCATATAGGTATAAAGATGTTTGTAGACAGAGCGAAAATCACAATTATATCCGGCAAAGGTGGAAACGGTGCCGTTTCCTTTAGACGAGAGCCCTTTGTTCCGGAAGGTGGTCCTGATGGCGGAGACGGCGGCAACGGCGGCAACGTGGTTTTTGTTGCGGACAAAAATCTTCGAACCCTTATGGATTTTAAATACAAAAGAAAGTACCAGGCGGAAAACGGACAAAACGGCATGAGAAAAAAGATGTACGGTAAACGTGGTCAGGATCTCATCATTAAGGTTCCTCTTGGTACCATGGTATTTGATTCTGCTACCGGACATTTAATGCATGACCTTAAGGAAGACGGAGACAGCTTTATTGCAGCCAAAGGTGGAAAAGGCGGCAAAGGAAATGTTCACTTTAAAAACTCCGTAAGACAGGCTCCCAATTTTGCTGAAGCAGGAACTGAAGGTAAGGAGCGAGAGGTTATTCTGGAATTAAAAATGATAGCCGATGTTGGTCTTGTTGGTTTCCCAAACGTTGGTAAATCCAGTCTTTTGGCAGTGGCCACTAATGCCAAGCCCAAGATTGAAAACTATCATTTTACAACCATTGACCCTAATTTGGGAGTGGTTATATTGAATCATGAAGAATTCGTCATGGCAGATATTGCCGGAATTATAGAAGGGGCCAGTGTAGGACTTGGACTTGGATTTAAATTCCTAAAGCACATAGAAAGAACCAAGGTCCTTATTCATGTGGTGGACGTTTCAGGATCGGAAGGAAGAGATCCTATAGATGACTTTGATAAAATAATGGCGGAGCTGGAATCCTATAGTCCATATATATCCAAAAAGCCAATGATAGTTGCAGCAAATAAGATAGATTTAATTGACGAAGAGGACGAGAAGTATATTCAGTTTAAAGAATACATCGAAGGTAAGGGCTTGGAGGTCTATCCTATTTCTGCTCCAATTAATCATGGAGTGAAAGAACTAATGTATGCGGCTCTTAGGGCTCTGCGAAAAGCAGAGGATGAGTTTGAAGAAGCTGAATACGAAATGTTTGACTTTGAAAAGGACGAAGCCCTTGATGATGATTATAGAAGGGTTACAGCCACAAAGGATGGAGACGTATATATACTTTCCGGCCAGCAGCTAACCAAGATATTTAATTCCACCAACTTTAACGACATGGGTTCCTTAAGATATCTCTTTAAATATATTGAGAACAGCGGAGCCATGAGCGAACTGAAGGAAATGGGATTACAAGAAGGAGATACAGTAAAAATCGAAGATTTTGAATTTGAATACTTCGAAGAGTTCTAGAATGAGATTAACAGATTCCGCAGTTGAAGAATTATATAAAAAATATGAAACTCCCAGTTGGGTAATATCACACTGCAGAGAGGTTTCAAGAGTAGGTGCCGCCATTGCTGAAGCATTAAACAAAGCAGGCGGCAATTTTGACGTGGAATTGGTTAGAGTTTCCGGCCTTGCCCATGACGTTCTTAGAACCTGGGAGGACCACGACATAGAGATTGGCAAATTGCTGGAGAAAATGGGATATATTGAAGAAGCTAGGGTTGTGGAGAGACATATGAGATACAGCTTTAATCCCATAGATAACATTAATGAAACCGACATAATGTGTTTGGCTGATAGAATTGTAAAAGAAGACCATTATGTAGGTATTGTGGACAGAGTTGATTATTTAATCCATAAACAAGGTGAAACTCCGGAACGAACAGAAAGACTTCTGGAAGCCAGAGGTAAATCCATTGAGTATATAAATCAAATTGAAGATATACTTGGTTATCCCATTGATACTTTGTTTATGGATGATAAGGATTTTATAGAATCAAAGCTGGATAAAATCCTTAAACAAGTTGAAAAACCTGCAAGATATATTGGCGGAGAAAAGAATATCATTGTAAAAGACAATCAGGATCTGGTGAGATTTGGATTTGCCTTTCCTGATATTTACGAAATAGGCATGTCCTATTTGGGACTTCAGATACTTTATAACATCTGTAATTCCAATGATGGTATTGCCATGGAAAGAGTGTTCCAACCAGCCAATGACATGGCTGAACTCATGAGAAAGAACAAACTTCCTCTCTTTACTCTTGAGACCAAAACACCTGTTAAGAGCCTTGATGTTTTTGGATTTACCCTTCAATATGAAATGTCCTTTACAAATATTCTGGACATGCTTAATCTTGGAGGCATTACTTTAAAGGCCGCAGAACGAGGAGAAGAAGAACCTCTTATAATTGCAGGAGGTCCCTGTGCATATAATCCGGAACCATTGACGGACTTCATAGATGTTTTCCTTATTGGTGACGGAGAGGAGACCCTTCCTGAATTTTTGCTGGAATATAAATCCGCAAGAACCAAAGGAATAACCAAGGCGGAATTTATTAGTACCTATGGTACTCGGTATTATAAAGGAGATAATAACAATATAGCCGGCGTATATATTCCATCTCAATATGATGTGGAATATGATTCCCGGGGTAGAATTATAAAATATATTGATAAGGTCTCTGAAAACCAGCTCCCCAGAACCAGGAGAGCTATTCTTCATGATTTGGATAAGGCCGATTATCCAAGAAATCCCATAGTGCCGTTTATTGAGACTGTCCATGACAGAGCCGTGGTTGAAGCCTTCCGAGGCTGCACCAGAGGATGCAGATTCTGTCAGGCTGGAATGATATATCGACCTATTAGAGAAAGAGAAGAGAATACCATAATTGATCTTGCAATTCACCAGATTAACAATACGGGTAACGATGAGCTTTCACTTTTATCTTTGTCCAGTAGTGATTATTCCAAGTTTGAATCTTTGGCAACAACCTTAACCAAGGAATGTGCAGCAAGAAATGTAGCATTGTCTCTTCCTTCCCTTCGGTTGGATACCTTTTCTTTTTCCGTTCTTCAGGAAATACAGAAGTATCGTAAGTCAGGTCTTACCTTTGCTCCTGAGGCTGGAACCCAAAGGCTAAGAGACGTAATAAATAAAGGCATTACCGAGGAGGATATTTACAGCGCCGTTTCCCAGGCCATAGACCTGGGATGGACTCATATTAAGCTATACTTCATGATAGGATTACCAACGGAAACCTATGAGGATCTGGATGGCATTGCGGATATTGCAAAGAATATTATGGACATTAAGAGGGATTCCGGTAAGGGAGGAAGGTTCTCTGTAACAGTAAGTGTAAGCAATTTTGTACCAAAGCCTCACACCCCTTTCCAATGGGCAGCCCAGGATACGGCAGAATCCTTTAGGGAAAAGCATAATTACCTGAGGGAAAAACTAAAGATTAAGGGTGTAACCTTTAATTACCATGATGATGATACCAGCGTCCTGGAGGCAATTCTTGCAAGGGGAGACAGACGAGTAGGGGAATTGCTTCTTTCCGCCTACAACAAAGGTTGCAAAATGGACAGCTGGACAGAATACTTTGTTCGTGAAAAATGGGATGAAGCCATGAAGGAAACGGGTATTCTTCCGGAGGAATATGCCACCAGAGAAAGGTCTGTAGAAGAAGTTCTTCCCTGGGACATAATAAGCAGCTGCATAAGCAAAGAGTATTTAATCAAAGAAAGAGAAAAGTCTATTGCAGAAAGTACAACTCATGACTGTAGATATGGTTGCACCGGATGTGGGATTAATAAATATACTGAGTGTAAACTAGGGGGCATTTATTCTAAGACTGCCAACGAGGTTCAAAATGGCTAGATATTTTTTGGAGTTCTCAAAGAAAGGCAATATTAAATACATCTCTCATTTGGATATGCAGAGACTTTTTAAGCGTGCCTTTAAATCTGCAGGAATTCCCATAGAGTATTCCCAAGGATATAATCCTCATCCTAAAATGGGATTTGCCCAGCCTCTTTCTCTTGGTTATACTGCGGTACAGGAATATCTGGAGTTTAATACAAAAGAGAATCTGGATTTATCTCACAGCATTTTGGCCATGAGAGAGGCCATGCCGCAGGGCATATATATATCACGGATTGAACCCCTTGATATATCTGCAAAATCCCTGGCGTCTCAGGTAACTGCCGCCCGCTATTCCGTTGTTTTACCTATACAGTATCGCTTTAGAAAGGATGACATGGAGGAGCTGGTTAAGGACTACCTGAGTCAGAGCCAGATAATAGCAAAGAAAAAAGAAAAGAAGAGTAAGAAGCTGGTGGATAAGGATATTAAGAATCAAATTCACTGGATCAAGGTGGAGAAAACATCCATTGACCAGGGCTTTACCGATGAATTTATTAAGCTTGTAATGGAACTGGATGGCGGGTCCAATTCCAACCTAAGTCCTGAGCAGGTCATTAGTTCCTTTACCCAGTTTTCAAAGCTATACCTTCCTCGAGAAGAGCTGGAGGTTCAACGGGAGAAAATAATTTTCTCCGGCTTTGAAATCTGATTTTGTTTGTATAATAACCTCTTGCTTTCCCCATACAAGTGCCTTAAACTTTATAATATCAACTATTTCAGAGGTTGAAGATATACAAGCAAGGGGGCAATATGAAAAAAATAAAAAACGATTATTATTCGGATTTGATCAAAGAAATAAAAAATAGAAAAAGACTAAAGGCTGCGATTGGTATCACCATAATACTAATCGCGGTTTTGTTTTTTGGAGGATATGGGGAAAGTAAGGGGAAGTCTTCCGGGAATCTGGTTATTGAAAGTGATAGCAGTGAAGAAAATAAAGAAGCTCTTACTGATTCTGAAGATAGTACCCAAGGCGATACTAGAAGGGATGAACCAAGGGAAATCCTCTGCGACATCAGTGGAGGGGTAACTAATCCCGGGGTGTATACTTTGATGGAAGGCTCAAGGCTGGAGGATTTAATTAATGCAGCGGGTGGTCTTTTGGATAGTGCAGATATAGATATAATAAACAGGGCCAGATTCTTGTCCGATGGAGAGAAGGTATATATTCCTGAAGTTGGTGAGATGGATAAAAATATGGGCTTGTTAAATCAAAGCAATATGAGCCAGACTTCTTTGGGGTATAACAGTTTTGATGGGGGAAAGGTGAATATCAATACTGCCACCTCAGAGGAGCTTCAAAGGATTTCCGGAGTGGGGCCGGTTATGGCGGAAAAAATCATTGCATATCGCAATGAAGTAGGTGGATTTAAGGCCATTGAGGAGCTTAAGAATGTATCGGGAATAGGTGAAAAAACCTTTGAAAAAATGGCAGAAAGTGTTACAATTTAACGGTATTGTTCAATGGAGGAAATATGGTTACTCAAGAAATGATAGATAGAATCAATGAGCTGGCTCACAAAGCTAAAATAGAAGGTCTTACAGAGGAAGAACTGCTGGAGAGAGATCTCCTTAGAAAGGAGTATATTTCTGCCTTTAAGGACAATCTAAGGGCCCAGCTGGAAAATATAGAATTTATAGACTAAAATATGCGATTTTTGCTTATTATTCTCGGTTTATAAGGGATTATTTGTTTAATTGTTAACAAAATAAGGTATATATAGGAAAGTAATTATATTATTCTAGGAGATATAAACCATGGAACTTAGAGAAGTTTATTTGGATTATTCAGCAACTACACCGGTTAAGGAAGAGGTATTTCAGGAGATGGTACCTTTCTTTATGGAAAGATACGGTAATGCTTCAAGCCTATATACCCCCGGCCTTGATGCCAAAAGAGCTCTTGACCATGCCAGAGAGCAGGTTGCAGCTCTTATAAATGCCAAGCCCCAGGAGGTATTCTTTACAGGTTGTGGATCTGAAGCGGATAACTGGGTACTCTATGGTGTGGCTGATGCTTATAAGGAAAAGGGAAACCATATTATCACCACTATTGAAGAGCATCATGCTATGCTTCACACCTGCGAGTATTTGGAAAAGCACGGATTTGAAATCACCTACCTTAATATTGACGAAAAAGGCAGGATTGATTTAGAAGAATACAAAAATGCATTTACGGATAAGACCATCCTTGCCAGCATTATGTTGGTAAACAACGAAGTGGGTACAGTGCATCCCATAAAGGAAATGGCTAAGATTGCCAAGGAACATGGTGTGCTGTTCCATACAGATGCAGTTCAGGGTCTTGGAAATGTTCCCATCGATGTGGTAGATATGGGAGTTGACTTCCTGTCTATGTCGGCTCATAAGATTTATGGACCCAAGGGAGTTGGAGCCCTCTTTATGAGAAGGGGAATAAGAATCCCCAACTTCATTCATGGCGGGGCTCAAGAAATGGGAAGAAGAGCAGGAACGGAAAATGTTCCCGGAATTGTAGGTTTTGGCAAGGCTGCAGAGCTTGCCAGAGTAAACTTTGATAAGCATGTAAGCCATTGCAAGGAATTAAGAGACTATCTTGCTGAAAAGATTACCAAGGAAATCCCCGATACATATATTAACGGAGACATGGAAAACCGCCATCCCGGTAATCTAAACGTAACTTTTGAATACATTGAAGGAGAATCAATTCTTCTTATGATGGATGCCAGACACGTATGTGTTTCTACAGGTTCCGCTTGTTCATCAAAGTCGCTGAAACCTTCCCACGTTCTGGCCGCAATGGGAGTACCTGATGAATTGATTCACGGCACAGTAAGATTTACCGTTGGTGACTTTACAACAAAGGAAGATATAGATTACGTAGTTGAGAATTTAAAGGAAGTTGTTGCTTGGCTTAGAGAGGTATCTCCACTGGGACCGGGCAAGAGCTGGAACTAATATAAATTGGGAGGACAAAATGGGACTTTATAATGACACAGTCATGGATAATTTTATGAATCCAAAGAACGTGGGGGAAATTGAAAACCCCGATGGTGTTGGCATCTACGGTAGCCCGGTATGCGGAGATATGATGCAGATGCACATCAAAGTTGATGAAAACGATGTAATTACAGACTGCAAGTTTAAAACCTTTGGTTGTGGCAGTGCAATAGCCAGCTCCAGCATGGCAACACAGATGATTATCGGTAAAACCGTTGATGAAGCTTTGGCAATTACCAACAAGGATGTAGTTGATGAATTGGGAGGACTTCCTCCGGTAAAGATTCATTGCTCTGTTCTAGCTGATCATGCAATTAAATCTGCCATATATGATTATGCTCAAAAAAATGGTAAGACCTATAAGGGACTTGAAGGCTTTGATCCAAATGCCGATGAAGACGATCACGATGCCCCGGAGGAAATGTAGTTTAGGATTATAGCATTGATTGTATTTGTTAAAAAAGTGATATATTAATAGCTAATACCAAGTGGTGCAATATGTGCCACTTTTTGTTATACTAAATTTAAACTCTATCAAAGTTGATGATTTAGAAGTAATTGGAGAACTAAATGAATATTAAAATCAATCCTGAAGTTAAGGAAGCTCTTGAAAACAATAGGCCTGTAGTTGCTTTGGAATCCACTATTATTTCACATGGTATGCCTTACCCACAGAATGTGGAGACCGCATATAAGGTGGAGGAAATTGTTAGAGAAAATGGAGGAGTTCCTGCCACCATAGGTATAATAGACGGCGTTGGAATCGTAGGCATGAACAAGGAAGAAATCGAAGCCTTCGGAAAAAGAGGACCGGAAATAACCAAGGTGTCCAGAAGAGACCTGGCTACCATAATGGCTGAAGGACTTTGGGGGGCAACAACTGTGGCCACCACCATGATCCTTGCCAAATTGGCAGGAGTAGAATTCTTTGTAACCGGAGGAATTGGTGGAGTACATAGAGGGGCGGAAGAAACCTTTGATGTTTCCGCTGATTTGGAGGAACTGGGCCGAACCAATGTAACTGTAATTTGTGCAGGCGCAAAGGCCATACTGGACCTTCCTAAAACTCTGGAGGTTTTGGAAACAAAGGGAGTTCCCGTTCTTGGATATGGCACCAATGAGCTTCCTGCCTTCTATACCAGAACCTCCGGCCTAAAGGTGGATTATAATCTAAAGGATCCTGAAACTGCAGCAAGAATTATTTCTATGAAGAGAGAGCTGGGACTGGATGGAGGAGTGCTTATTACAAATCCAATTCCGGAAGAAGAGTCCATGGATGAGGCTGAAATAAATGGAGTAATAGATAAGGCCATTAAAGAAATGGATGAAAGGGGAATCAAGGGGAAGGATTGCACTCCATTCCTTCTGGCAAAGGTTGCAGAAATAACCGAAGGTAAATCCTTGGATGCAAATATTAAATTGGTATTCAATAATGCCAAGGTTGGAACGGAAATAGCTAAAGCATATTGCAAGCTAAAATAAAGAAGACGGGACAATATGAACAGGATTTGGGTAATAGGCGGGGCTAATATGGATATACTGGGAACCGCCCAATTGGATTTAAAGGACTTTGATTCCAATATAGGAAGTATTACCGTAAGCGCCGGAGGAGTGGGCAGAAACATAGCACAAACCTGTGCTCTTATGGGGGAAAGGGTAAACCTTGTTACTTGCTTTTCCGATGATTTTTTCGGTGATTATCTTAAGAAGGATTGTAGGGAACTGGGAATTGATATTACATATTCCAAGTTATACTCCAGACATTCTTCATCAATGTATCTGGCCATAATGGACCGGGATGGAGATATGAGACTTGGACTCAGTGACATGGATATCATGGAAGAATTGGATAATTCCATGGTGGAATACGCCTTTTCAAAGATAGATCCAAAGGATTTGTTGGTGATAGATTCAAATCTTAATAGTGAAATGCTGGACTATATCTTTGCTAATGCCCCCTGTAAACTTGCTTCTGACCCTGTAAGTATGGCGAAGATAAATAAGCTTAAGCCTCATATTAATAAGCTTTCCATTTTTAAACCCAATAAATATGAAGCAGAAGCTTTGTCCGGAATTGAGGTAAAGAAGGAAAACTATGAAAAGATTTTAGCCTGGTTTTTGAATCAGGGCATTGAAGAAATAATTATTACCATGGATAAGGAGGGGGCTCTTTTGGGAACAAAGGAAGGGAAGTATCTCCTTAACCTTAGACAATCTCATGTAGACAATGCTACAGGAGGAGGAGATGTCTTCTTTGGTGCATACATTGCCATGAGAATGAAGAATCTAAAGCCCCTTGAGGCTATAAAATATGCCGTAACTGCTGCAGTTACCAACATAGAAACTGAGGTAAGCAGCAGAAGATATATAAACCTGGAGTATATTGAACCTGAAATAGAGAAAATGAATATAACAATAGAACCAATTTGATGGGAGGACTAAATGTTAAAGGATGTAATAACAAACCAAAAGAAACTGTTTATTCCCGGAGCTCATACTGAACTCAGATCCGAAATAATCAGAACAAGAAGAGTGAGCTCTGTTATGGGTAATATTATGGGGAATGCCAGAAGTCAGGAAATGGGCCTTTGTGCCAGAGTTTATAAAAATGGCATTTATGGTTTTTCTTCCAGAGCAGATATAACGGATGATGCTGCAAAATCCGTTCTTAAGGCTGCATCGGAAAATGCTGTATTCTTGGACAGCCATGTTAATAAAGGAACAAATACCATTCCTCCTTTAGAAGGAAAAAACGTCATAGAAGTCCAGGATCTTCCTGAAACTGAGCAAAAGGTATATATAGACTTTGTTAAGGAAGTGGATGATTATGTGGCAAAGAAGTATCCTAATCTGTCCAGCAGAACGGTAGTTGCCATGGAGGAAAGCTTTGAAAAACAGTTGGCAACTTCTGATGGTGTGGATTCTCATATTGTTCTTCCAAGATCATATGTATATGTATTTATGGCCTCTGAAACAAAGGATGGCATGCCGGTAGAATTATTTGAAGCCTTTGGTGGAGAAGGTATATTCACCGGTAATTTCTCCGGAGCAGAAAGTCTTCATGAAAAAATAGACAAGCTTTATGAAAGACTTATGGAAAAAAAGGAAGGGGTATATGCTGAGGCTGGAGAGAAAACTGTAATTCTCGGTGGCATGATGACAGGAATGTTGGCCCATGAAGCAGTTGGTCATACTGTTGAAGCAGATATTGTAAGAAGCGGCTCTGTGGCACTTCACAATCTCAATAAAAGAGTAGCCAGCGAATTGGTGAGTCTTACGGACTTTGCTTATGAGGCCTTTGGTGAGAGAGCCCCACTTCCGGTTTTTGCCGATGATGAAGGTACAGCTGCAATAGACTGCCCTTTAATCAAAGACGGAATTCTTGTGGGATATATGAACAGCAGAGAAACTGCTCGTGACTTTGGTATGGAGCCTACAGGAAATGCCAGAGCCTTTTCTCCCTCTGATGAGCCCTTAATAAGAATGAGAAACACTGCCATTCATCCCGGCAAAGATAAGCTGGAGGATATGATTGCTTCCATAGACGATGGTTATTACCTAATAAGCTCCACCAATGGAGAAGCGGATATTATCGGTGAATTTATGTTTGGTGTGGATATGGGCTATGAGATTAAAAATGGAAAGCTTGGGAAAGCTCTTTTGGATACCACAGTATCCGGTGTGGCCTTCGACATGCTAAAGACAGTGGATATGATAAGCGATAAGGTTGTATGGTCCAGCTCCGGATATTGTGGCAAGAAGCAGCCTATGCCGGTAGGAATGGGTGGACCGGCACTTAGATGCAAGATTACAATCGGCGGAAGATAAATTGGAGGTAATTATGGATAACTTAAAAAATATTGCCAATCTAATTATGGATGAAGCAAAAAAATACGGTGTGGAATATGCCTCCTGTGCGGTTTCTCTGAAAAAAACAAAGGAATTCAATGTAGAAGTAGGTGAGTTTACCCTTCTGAGAACTCTCTTTGATGAATCTGTTGGCATTACTATATATAAGGACAAGAAGCATGGTTTAGCATCAGTTAATAGTCTGGAAATGGATAATGTACTTCAGGCCTTTAAGGATGCATGTATTGCGGCGGAAAGCAGCGACCCGGATGAGGCATGGGAAATCGATAAAAGTGGAAACAAAATGACCTTTACCGATGGTCCTCTTGAATGTGATACGGATAAATTGTTTATGAGATCCAAGGAACTTCTGGATGATATTAACCAAAGATATCCCAAGCTACTGGTGGAAAATCTAATTAGTGATCACAGTGTAATAGATTCAATCTATATGAATACCTACGGCAATGAATATGAGTCTCATAGAGGCTATTATGGCTTCTATGTAGGTTATGCCGGCCATGAAGGTGAACAAAGCTCTCATAGCTATGGTTCGGCTGCCAATCTTCATGATTTGGATACACCTTTCATTGAATTGAATATTATAGACAAGGAACTGGCTGATACGGAGAAACAAGCGGTAACAGTGGCTTTAGAAGATAAATTTACCGGTACCGTTATCTTTACTCCTGATTGTGCTGCTGACGTAATATTCGGCACCATTATGGCTAATTTTGTTTCAGATTCAGGATTAATCGACGACACAAGCATCTGGAAGGATAAGCTGGGAGAGAAGGTGGCTGATCCAAGAATTGGATTTAAGTTGGCTCCCCACGATTCAAGAATCATTAATGGACAGAATTTTACCGGAGAAGGATATTTGACAGAGGATTATGATGTAATAGAGGATGGTATATTAAAGAGCTTCTGTCTATCTCAGTATGGAGCCAACAAAACCGGCAGAAAGCGCAGCCCAAATACATCCTCTGCAATTATATGCAAGGCCGGCGAAAAATCCTTGGAAGACATTATTAAGAGTGTAGAGAAGGGGATAATCATAGGAAGATTTTCCGGTGGTCGCCCCGGTGCCAATGGGGAATTCTCCGGCATAGCCAAAAATGCATTCTTAATTGAAAATGGAGAAGTTACAAAGGCTTTGTCCGAAACCATGATAAGTGATAATTTGCCGGAAATGCTTTTTAGATTAAGAGATGTAAGTCTAGATGTAAAGGAAAATGGTATGGGGTCGGTACCATATTATGCCTTTGACGGAATTACCATTTCAGGTAAATAAGGGTTCAGTAAAATCAGGTAAATAAGGATTTAGTAAGTAAGGGCTCAATTTTATCTTGAGCCCTTATCATATGGGATACCCTCTGCCTTTGGTGCCTTTGAATTGTTTGAGGTAAAGGCTAGGATAATTAGTGAAATAATATAGGGCAGCATATTATATACCGTAGAGGGTATATTGAGATTTACCAGAAAGTCGAAGCCGGTGTATACATTTGACAGTGCTCTAAAGAAACCAAAGAGCAAAGCTGCAAGAGCAATTTTATGGGGCTTCCACTGACCAAAAATCATTACTGCCAGGGAGAGGAAGCCGAAGCCTGCAACACCTATGTCGAATTTCCATTCGGAAACTCCGGCGGTAATATATACTATGCCGCCAAGGCCTCCTAACAAGCCGGAAATCAAGACTCCCGCCCAACGCATTTTATATACGTTAATGCCTACTGAATCGGCTGCATGGGGGTTCTCGCCGCAGGCCTGAAGTCTAAGACCAAATCTCGTCTTATATAGAATGATATAAGACAGAATAAGGCATACAAGGGCCATAAGCATAAACCAGTTAAATTCAAATCCATCAAAGTAATTTAGAAAGGCCTTTTTCTGCTGGATATATTGAATTGAAGTGGATACATTATCGGGGTTCTCTGCAGTATTAAGGGCTCTTACAAATACTGTGGCAGCAGCCGTTGCCAAAAGATTCATGGCGGTACCGATAAGGGTTTGATCCGCGTTGAAGTTTATGCTGGCTACTGCAAGGAGAACGGAATAAAGCATTCCTATACATACTGCCACAAGGGTTGTCATAAGAATTATAACAATGGCAGGAGTGGAGGGTCCCATGAATTTCATTGTTACTGCACCACCCAGAGCGCCCATTACCATAATGCCTTCCAGTCCCAGGTTAATAACTCCGGAATGCTCAGAGAAGCATCCTCCTAATGCCACCAGGCAAAGTACAGAGGCAAATATAATAGTGTATTGCAATAATAGTACCATTAATTTTCACCTCCATTCTCAGTATCTTCAGATTCTTTGTTATTATCAGTTTCGTTATTATTATCGTTATTTATATTGTTATCGATAGTGTTGCTATCTTTGCTGTCTCCAATTATGGAGCCATCCACCTTTGATATTTCAGCCTTATTACGATCCAGGATATTGTTCATTGTATATTTGAAGAAGAGAACAAATCCGCAGAGATAAATGATAATAGATGAAATCAAATCGGATATCTGGGATGGATAAATTGATTTATCTATTAGTGCACCTCCGTCGGTAATTGACTGAATAAAGAAGGAGGCGAAGATTGTACCGATGGGATGTAGACCTCCCAGGAAGGTGGCGGCAATTCCGTTAAATCCCATGCCGGGTACAGAGGTTTGTGTTGTGGACCATTCCTGATATCCTGTAAGGAAAAGGAAGGAGGCACCAACACCTGCAAGAGCTCCGCCAATGGCCAGGGTAACAATTATATTTTTCTTTTCCTTCATTCCTGCATAGTGGGCAGCATATTTGTTGTAACCTGTGGCCCTTAACTCATATCCGAATTTTGTTTTTGTGAGTATAATCCAAATCAATATAGCAAAGAGGATAGAAAGGATTATGGCAATAGTTACAGTATTGTTGTTGGAGAATATATTCCCCAGGATTCCCTTTGGTAAAAGAGCATTTGGATTGCCGGAGGATACTTTTACAGTATATGGACTGGCGGGATCCTTTGCCTTACCTCGGGATAAAATTGTATTGGTTAGATAAAGCATTATCCAATTAAGCATAATACCTGAAATAACTTCATTTACGTTTCTATATGCCTTTAGGAAACCGGAAAGGGCGCCTACAGCTGCTCCTGCAATGGCAGAAATAATTAGGCAAATATACCATGGCATTCCCAATACCAAGGCGGAATAAAGTCCTGCGCAGGCTCCGGCTTCATATTGACCTGCAGCACCTATATTGAACAGCCCCACCTTGTAACAAAAGCAGATGGAAAGGGCACACATGAGAAGAGGCGCGGTTTTTGCCAGGGTATTACCCAGGGCTTTAATCCTGGCGGGATTGCTGGATCTTGTCATAAAGTTAAGAAGAATTGTTTTAATAGATTCTCCCGCACCGGAGGGGTTAATTATCATTAAAACAATATATCCAATCAGTAGGCCCAAAACTATACACAGTAATGAGGACAGAATGGCCTGGAAGGATGGATTTTTTAAAAGACTGTTTTTCTCTTTCATTAGTTTACCTCCTTCCTTTTGGCACCTGCCATATAAAGTCCCAATTCTTCTACAGTTGTTTCCTTGGGATCCAATTCACCAACAATTTCACCTTCATACATTACCAGAATTCTATCGGAAACATTCATTACTTCTTCTAATTCAAGAGAAATAAGAAGTACAGCTTTTCCCGAATCTCTAACAGCAATAAGATTTCTGTGAACGCTTTCGATTGCGCCTACATCCAATCCTCTTGTGGGCTGTACTGCAACCAGAAGATGATGCTCTTTTTCCAATTCTCTGGCTATAATGGCCTTCTGCTGGTTTCCTCCGGACATTGATCTGGCAATGGTGGTGGAACCTTGACCGGATCTGACATCGTATTTGGATTCTAAATCCTGGGAATATTCACGGATATTTTTCTTTTTAAGGAATCCGATTTTAGAAGAGAAGTCATCCTGATAATATCTTTGAAGCACCATATTATAATCCAGAGGGAAGTCCAGAACTAATCCGTGTTTATGTCTATCCTCCGGTATATGGCTCATATATCTACTTCTGTTTCTTATGGACTTTGAAGTCATGTCTTTACCGTTGATGGTAATTTTGCCGCTGACCAGGGGTTCGATTCCTGTTAGTCCATAAACGAATTCTGTCTGTCCGTTTCCGTCAATACCTGCTATACAGACGATTTCACCGCTTCGTACAGTTAGGCTTACGTTTTTCACTGCATTGTTGGAGTGAAGCTTGGAAGCAACGCTCATATTCTCTATGGACAGAACAACTTCCTGGGGATTGGCAGGGGATTTTTCAACCACCATTTGAACATCTCTTCCTACCATCATTCGGCTAAGCTCTTCTTTGGTGGTATTTTTAACATCTACCGTACCAATGTATTTACCTCGACGGAGGACAGTTACTCTGTCGGCAACATCCATAATCTCGTTTAGTTTATGAGATATAAATAAAATGGATTTTCCTTCTGCGGCAAGACTCTTCATGATTTTCATTAGTTCATTGATTTCCTGGGGAGTCAAAACTGCAGTAGGCTCATCAAAGATAAGTATTTCATTATCTCGATAGAGCATTTTAAGAATTTCAGTACGCTGCTGCATACCTACGGTAATGTCTTCAATTATTGCATCGGGATTAACTTGAAGTCCATATTTTTCAGAAAGGGCAAGAACCTTTTCTCTGGCCTCATCCATTTTTAATATGCCGTGTTTGGTTGTTTCTACTCCAAGAATAATGTTTTCCAACACAGTAAAGCATTGTACCAATTTGAAGTGCTGATGCACCATGCCGATGCCCAGTTCATTGGCATCGTTAGGGTCCTTTATGGTAACTTCCTTACCATCTTTTTTTATTACGCCTTCTTCCGCTTGATAGAGACCAAAAAGAACGGACATAAGAGTTGACTTTCCGGCACCGTTTTCTCCCAGTAAAGCATGGATTTCGCCTTTTTTTAACTGCAATGTAATATTGTCATTGGCTATAATACCGGGGAATCTTTTAGTAATGTTCACCATTTCAATGGCGTATGGGGTGTCCATATATTTCTTCCTCCGAAACAAATAATTGTATATACACAGATATAATCAGTATAGCACATATATAGGGGAGTGGGGGACAAAATATAGAAAAACCCGGTGATTTCTCACCGGGTAAATAGTCACTATTATATTTAAAGAATATATCTAATTCTAATGACTTTGATGGTGCTTAGCCCTTGATAGTTCCCTGATGGTCAACTTTAACAACCTTTGTTTCAGGTGTTGCAGAACCGTCAGCAGGAACTGAATCTGTGCTGGCATCTACTGTACGTGTTCCGTTAAATAGTTCCCCAACCAGAGTTTCATAGTCTGCTACCTGGAAACCATCTGCCCACTGAGTGGACTCAGGAAGCTGTACATAATTGAGTTCAGGAGCGTCAGAGATGAGACCGAGAGTCTGAATCTGACCCTTATATTCATCCCAATTTCCTTCAAGGATTGCGCCCAGAACTGTATTAACTGTAGGAGCAAGACCCTTCATAGCGGAAGTTACGGTCATTCCTTCGCCGTAGCCACCATCGATTATAGCAGCCTGGTCTACGTCAACACCGATAACCTTGGCATTTGTCTTTGCAGCAGCTTCAGCAGCAGATGTGAAGATACCGCCGCCGCAAGCGAATACTACTTCTGTGCCTGCGCCATACCATGTGTCCATTACAGCTGTAATGTCTGCATCGCCGTAGAACTGTCCGCCATAGATGTATTTGCATTCTATATCGGAGATACCGCTTTCTTCAGCAGCTGCGTCAGCACCCTGAACGAATCCGTATCCATAGCGCTGTACTGCAGGAACTGCCATACCACCCAGGAATCCGAGCTTGGTGTAACCCAGCTTAACAGCTGCATAGCCTGCCATATAGCCAGCCAGCTCTTCCTGATAAACTGCGGAGTACACATTGGATCCTTCGAATTCAGGATCTCTTGGGTTGCCGCTGCCGTCAAAGTTGAGGTCGTATTCACTTACATCCAGAGCTACGAACTTTACATCTGGATAAAGGGGAGCTACTTCATAGATAGCATTAGCAAATGCAAAGCCGGGCATTACGATTACATTGAAGCCGTCCTCAATGGCTTCTTCAATGGATGCAATACGGTCAGCGTCTGCATCTGTTGCAGGTTTTTTGTAAACGAATTCGATACCATTGGCATCGCAGAATGCCTTGCTGGCTTCATAGGTTGTCTGGTTAAAGGACTGGTCGGTAATATCACCATAGTCAGTAACCATTGCTACCTTCATGTCAGCAGCTTCTGTTGTTTCTTCAGTTGATTCTTCTGTAGCTGTTTCTTCTGTTGCGCTTTCATCGGTTTCAGCAGGGGTTTCCTTCTGTCCGCAAGCAAATAAAGAAAATGTCAGAAGAAGTACCATTGTGATTACAAATAGTTTCTTTTTCATTGATTAACTTTGCCTCCTACAAATAAACTATAAATTACTTCATACATTTTAGAGTATGAACTTTAAAAATACAATAGATTTTTTTGCGATAATCATGTAAACATTTTGAGGAGAAAAAGCCAATATAGTTTATTGAAGAAATCATTGTGTTGAGATTTAAAAAATCATTAGAGCTTTGATTTTTAGGGGATTCTACTTGAATGAATATGATATTTATTATATAATCGATGTGCTTTTATTTTTGGAGGATTACGGCAGTAAGGAAGTTTCTGCCGTGTTTTCTGTGAGTAGTTTATAACCGGATATGAAGAAGGAATAACTCCTCAAAAATACCATTAGGAGACGATAATATATTACATATTTAGGGTAATATTATGGGAAATGAAATAATCGATACTGCACTAATTGAATATAAGCTTTGGCTGGAAAAGACCAAAGATGATCCATATATGCAAAAGGAACTTTCCAGGCTTGAAACCTCCGGAGAGGAACTTTTGGATTGTTTTGGTGGAGAATTAAGCTTTGGTACCTCCGGAATTAGAGGAATAATTGGCCCCGGTCCAAGAAGAATCAGTAAGTATGTGGTGGCTAGAGCCACCCAGGGGCTGGCATTATACCTAAGGAAAAGAATTCAAGATAGTCCGGAATCCTTTAAGGGTAGGGTTGTAATTGCCTGTGACAGCAGAAGGTTTTCTACGCAATTTGCCAGAGAAACGGCGGAGGTTCTATCGGGAAATGGAATAAAGGCCTTTCTGTTTCCTGAAATTACACCTGTGCCGCTTCTTTCCTATAGTATAGAGGCCTTGGACTGTGATTACGGCATAATGATTACCGCCAGCCACAATGCCAGCATTTTTAATGGGTACAAGGTTTATAACAGAGATGGTTATCAGGTTGTAGGCGAGGAAACCAAGGGTATTTATAATGAAATATCCGCCCTGGGATATTTTGATGGAATCAATAGAAGCCAGGATAATATTGTTCTGGTGGAGGATGATGTTCCAAAAAGCTTTATAAATAAAATCAATGAATTAACGGATTCCTATAACAAAGATGAAGACAAATCCGATATTAAGATCATATATACACCCTTAAATGGAGCAGGACGGAATTATGTTAAGGAGGCTCTTAAACATGCCGGCTTTGAAAATGTAATTCCTGTTCCGGCCCAGGATGTTTACGATGAAAATTTCACCACCTGCAAAACTCCAAATCCGGAAAAGCTTTCAGCCTATAATGAAGCCTTTAAGGTGATGGATATGGAAGGTGGAGACATTATAATCGCCAGCGATCCGGATTCCGATAGAGTGGGGGTTGCTCTTGTTCATGATGAAACCAAGATTAATCTAACTGGGAATCAAATAGGTCTTTTGATGCTGGATTATTTAACCAGCGTAAAGACCCCAAGGGATGGCCAGGTGGTTTATAGAAGCATTGTTTCTACACCTCTCTTTGATAGGGTGGCTGAGGCCAATGGACTTAATGTGAATTTAACTATGACGGGATTTAAGTTTATAGGCGAAGGCATTTCCAACATGATCAAAGAAGGAAAGGGCGATGATTATTACTTTGGTTTTGAAGAGAGTAATGGGTTCTTAATTTCTCCATTCATTAGAGATAAGGACGCCATATCATCTGCCGTTATTATTGCCCTTATGGCCAATTCTCTAAAGAAAAAGGGAAAGGATTTAATAGACAGACTGGAAGAAATATATTCCAATTATGGGACTTTGATAGATAGAGCCAAAAGCTTTACCTTTGATGGTTATACCGGCCTTGAAACCATGAATTCCATTATGGAATACTTTAGAAATGAGGTTGAGGACCATATTGGGGATTTATATATTGAAGACAAAACCGATTATCTAAATGATGATACGGGAATGATTAAGTCCAATATCATTAAGTTTGAAATGGATGACGGAAGTACTGCCCTTATTAGACCTTCGGGTACGGAACCAAAAATCAAGGTGTATATGTTCCTGACGGACCCAACATCAAATATTGATAAAGCCATTACAGATATTATGGAAGGCTATAAATAAACGAAATAACTATATTTATTAAATAACCAATTAAAATAACCAACAATTTAAACCAATAATGGATTTTTAGGAGGAAAAGGTGGAAAACAACGGACTAAATGCAATAAGAAAAGCCTTTAGAGATTTTTATGTAAGCAAGGATCATTATCCCGGAAAGAGTGCATCTCTGATACCTCAGGATGACAAATCTCTTCTTATTATTAATTCAGGAATGGCTCCTTTAAAGAAATATTTTGCCGGACTGGAAACCCCTCCATCAAAAAGAATGACCACATGTCAAAAGTGCGTAAGAACCGGAGACATAGAAAATGTAGGGAAAACCAGCAGACACGGTACCTTCTTTGAAATGCTGGGCAACTTTTCTTTTGGTGACTATTTTAAGGAAGAATCCCTTACCTGGGGATGGGAGTTTATTACCAAGGTACTGGAGCTACCCACGGAAAAGCTTTGGGCAACAGTTTATTTGGATGACGATCAGGCCTATGATATTTGGAAAAAGCTAGGAATGCCTGAGGAAAGAATCGTAAGACTTGGAAAGGAAGATAATTTCTGGGAAATCGGGTTGGGACCCTGCGGCCCTTGCTCTGAAATTTACTATGATAGAGGAGAGGCCTATGGCTGCGGCAAAGAGGACTGCAAGCCGGGATGCGACTGCGACAGATATGTGGAATTTTGGAATCATGTATTCACCCAATTCTCCAAAGAAGAGGATGGAAGCTATTCAGACTTAGCCCATCCAAATATTGATACGGGAATGGGACTGGAGAGAATTGCCTGCATCATGCAGAACGTGGATTCCATCTTTGATATAGATACCATCAGATATATTCTTGAGGGTGTTCTTGAAATATCCGGAGCAAAGTACGAAGAAGAAGGCACGGAAGAAACAGATGTGTCTATCAGAATTATTACAGACCATCTTCGCTCCATGGTATTTATGATTGCCGATGGAATTAACCCATCAAATGAAGGCAGAGGCTACGTATTAAGAAGACTTATAAGAAGAGCTGCAAGACATGGAAAACTGCTGGGAATCAAGGATTCCTTCCTGTCAGGTCTTGCTGATAGAGTAATTACGGTTTCCGGAGAAGCATATCCTGAATTGGTGGAAAAACAGGAATTAATAAAGAAGATCATCGCAATAGAAGAAGATCGCTTTAGCCAAACCCTGGATCAGGGAATTGAAATCATAGGCGGCTATATGAAGGACATGGAGAAATCCGGAGAGAAGGTATTATCCGGTGAAAATGCCTTTAAACTCTACGACACCTACGGTTTCCCCTTGGAAGTAACCCAGGAAATACTGGAGGAAAAGGGATATTCACTGGACATGGATGGCTTCCAGAAGGCTATGGAAAATCAAAAGAACAAGGCAAGAGAGGGACGCCATGTATCTGAGGATGCAGCCTGGGATACCAATTTCATTGAAGGACTACCGGAGACGGTATTTAAGGGCTATGACAATCAAAGTATGAAAGCCATTGTTCTTGCCGTAAGAAGCGAAAACGGTAGCCAGGAAGAAATAAAGGCTCATGAGGAAGGGGTAGTTTATCTAAATGAAACTCCTTTCTATGCAGAGAGTGGTGGGCAGATTTACGATACAGGTTTTATGTATACCAACAGTGGTGAGGCTCTTGTTTCTTCAGTAACCAAGTCCCATGGGGTATTTGCCCACAAGGTTAAGGTTACGGTGGATTCCATAAGGGTTGGAGACGAAATAAAAGCTGAGATACACCCTATAAGAAGAAACTTAATAGCCAGAAATCATACCGCGACTCATCTTTTACATGCTGCCTTGAGAGAAGTTGTAGGTTCCCATGTTCATCAGGCAGGATCCTTGGTAACTGAATCAGTCCTTAGATTCGACTATACACATTTTGAACCTTTAACCAATGAGCAGCTAACTGAAGTTGAAGCTTTGGTTAATGAAAAGATTAATGAATTCCTTCCTGTTTCCGTAGTGGAGACCACCATGGAGGAAGCAGAAAAAATGGGAGCCATGGCTCTCTTTGATGAGAAATATGGCAATGTGGTAAGAGTTGTCAGCGCAGGGGATTTCAGTACAGAACTATGCGGTGGAACCCACGTAAAGAATACAGGTGAGATTGGAGCCTTTAAGATTATCTCAGAAACCGGAATTGCCTCCGGCGTCAGAAGAATAGAAGCGGTAACTGCATCGGGAATAAGAAATAATGAATTGGAAAACCAGGCTTTGATTAAGCAACTTTGCCAGATTCTAAAATGCAAGCCGGACAATATTCTTGTTAGAGCGGAAAAGCTTTCTGAAGAACACAAATCCCAGCAGAAGGAACTGGAGAAAATCAGAAAAGCAGAATTAGGCGGTGCGGCTTCTTCCATGATAAATGAAGCAAAGGAAATTAACGGCATAAAGGTTATAACAAAAAGATTTGACGACACTTCTGTTGATGAACTTAGAGGCATTTCCGATGATATAAAATCATCCAACAGCAACGTGGCTATGGTCTTTGCTGCAGTTAATGAGGGCAAGGTGGTGTTCCTGGTATCTCTTACAGATGATCTTGTGGAGAAGGGGCTCCATGCCGGAAACATAGTGAAAGAAGTGGCCAAAACTGCAGGTGGTGGAGGTGGCGGAAAAGCCAATATGGCCCAGGCCGGAGCCAAGGATCCATCCAAAATAGAAGAGGCATTTTCGGTTGCGGAATCCTTAATCAAGTAGTATAATAAATGTGTATTCGATAAAGCATCGAGGAGGAACACATGGAGAGAAAAACTATTATGTTTGATACTACCAAAGTACAGCAAAAAACAACAAGGGAAGTTCTCGAAGCTGTTTATGCTGCATTGGAAGAGAGAGGGTATAATGGTATCGACCAAATGGTTGGATATATACTGTCCGGCGATCCATCATACATTACAAGCTATAACAATGCTCGCATGATGATTAGCAGAATTGACAGAGATGATCTTGTGGAGGAGATACTCAAAGACTATCTCCAGAAATAGTGTACCTAGAAACGGCGGGAATTACCCCGCCGTTATTTAGTAGTGGAGAGAATATGGCCAAGAGAAAAATCGGATTGGACGTGGGGGACAAGACCATAGGAATTGCAGTAAGCGATGAGCTGTGGATTACAGCTCAAGGGCTTATGACCTATGAACGAATTGGAATAAAGAAAGATACAGATAAGATTTTGGAATTGGTTCAGGAATATGACTGTGATACGGTTGTAATAGGATTACCAATAAATCTAGACGGTTCTGACAGTATTCAAACTGAAAAAGTAAGAGATTTCCGAGAAAAACTAGAAAACAAATTTAGAAGCACAGGAGGAGGACTCCAGAATGTTGTATTTGAGTGGGAGGATGAAAGATTCACCACCATAATAGCAGAAGGAGTTCTTATTGCTGCGGAAATGTCCAGAGAAGAACGGAAAAAAGTAATTGATAAACAAGCAGCTATTATTATTTTACAGGGATATTTAAATACTCATAAGGAGAATCAGGAATGAAAAAAGTAGCGGTAATTATGGGATCCGACAGTGATCTGGAAGTTGTAGAAAAAGCAATAGATATATTGGATGAATTTAAAATACCAAAGGAAGTCCACGTGTTTTCTGCTCATCGCACACCGGATGAAGCAGCTAATTTCGCTCTTACTGCAAGGGAAAATGGATTTGGTGTAATTATTGCCGCCGCCGGACTTGCAGCTCATTTGGCCGGAGCATTGGCAGCCAATACTACTTTGCCGGTTATTGGTATTCCCATCGATGCAGGTCCCCTGGACGGTATTGATTCCCTTCTTGCCACTGTTCAGATGCCTACTGGCATTCCGGTGGCCACAGTGGCCATTGACGGAGCCGCCAATGCAGCAATACTTGCGGCAGAAATTCTTTCTGTAGAAGATGAAAAGCTGGCGGTACAACTTGTAAAAAGAAGACACAATGATTCTGAAAAAGTACTTAAGAAGAATGCAGCTATTGAAAAGAAATTTAACAAAAAGAAGAAAAAATAGTTTTAGGATTTATTTATATATGAGTAATGGAGTATAGCAGATGAGCAATTTAAGAGAAGAATGCGGCCTCTTTGGAATCTATGCCAACGAAACCCTGGATGTGGCCCATACTGCCTATTATGCTCTCTATGCCTTACAGCATAGAGGTCAGGAGAACTGCGGTATCGTGGTAAATGACGATGGAATCTTCACAGTAAGAAAAGACGTGGGACTTGTGGAGGACGTTTTTGACGCCAGAAGCCTACAGGACCTGGGTCTTGGAAATATGGCCGTTGGTCATGTTAGATATGGAACCACCGGTACAAGCACAAGAGCAAATTCTCAGCCCATGGTGGTAAACCATCATAAGGGTCGTATGGCTATTGCCCATAACGGTAATCTTGTAAATGCCTTTGAGCTTAGAGAACAGTTAGAGCTGGAAGGTTCTATTTTTCATTCCTCCAATGATACTGAAGTAATTGCTTACATACTCACAAAGGAAAGAATCAAGAGTAAGTCCATTGAGGAGGCTGTAGCTCAATCCATGGATATTCTGGAAGGAGCTTATTCTCTGGTAATAATGTCTCCCAGCAAATTAATTGCAGCAAGAGACAAACATGGATTCAGACCGCTTCTTTATGGTCAAAGAGATGACGGAGCATATATAGTTGCATCTGAAACCTGCGCTTTGGATGCAGTAAACGCCAAGTACATAAGGGATATTGAACCGGGAGAAATTGTTGTATTCAGCAGTGAAGGGGTTAAGTCCATTACAGATCATTGTAATAAGGAACCCCACAAGATTTGTATATTCGAATATCTTTACTTTGCTCGTCCCGATTCAGAAATAGAAGGAGTAAGCGTTCATCAGGCAAGGATGAGGGCAGGGGCCTGCCTGGCTATGGAGCATCCCATTCAAGCCGATGTGGTAATAGGCGTCCCTGATTCCGGACTAAGTGCAGCCTTGGGATACGCCCAGCAATCGGGAATTCCCTATGGTGTTGGTTTCATTAAAAACAAATATATAGGCAGAACCTTTATTGCTCCCGGACAGTCCAACAGGGAAGATAAGGTTATGATTAAATTAAATGTCCTTAAGGAGACAGTTAAGGACAAGAGAGTGGTTCTGGTGGATGATTCTATTGTAAGAGGAACCACCATTGCCAGAATCATTAAGCTGGTTAGAGATGCAGGAGCCAAGGAGATTCACGTAATGTCTTCGGCACCGCCATTTATGAATCCTTGCTATTACGGTACGGATATAGATTCCAGAGACAATTTGATTGCATGCAAAATGTCTGTTGATGAAATAGCAAAGCATGTAGGTGCGGACAGCGTTGGATATCTCAGTGTGGATAGTTTGAATATGTTAATTGGCACCAAACGAGGTGAAGGCTATTGTCATGCCTGCTTCAGCGGAGATTATCCCACCAAGGAACCAACCCATAAAGAAAAAACCAGATTTGAGCATAAGATAAGCGAGGGTGCTAACTTCTAAGGAGGAAGAAATGGCTAAGAGCTTTAGCGAAAGCTATAAGGAAGCAGGAGTAGATATTACTGCCGGTTATAAATCCGTTGAGATGATGAAGGAATTTGTGGCTAAAACCATGACAAAGGGAGCCCTTCAGGACATTGGTGGATTTGGCGGTCTTTTTGAATTGGATATAACGGATACTCCCAATCCGGTTTTAGTCAGCGGCACCGATGGTGTGGGAACAAAGCTTAAGATTGCTTTTTTAATGGATAGGCATGATACCGTTGGAATAGATTGTGTGGCCATGTGCGTCAATGACATTCTCTGTGTAGGAGCAAAGCCTCTTTACTTCCTTGACTACATAGCCTGCGGAAAGAATTATCCCGAAAAGATTGCGGAAATAGTTAAGGGCGTTTCGGAGGGATGTATTCAGTCCGATGCAGCTCTTATAGGAGGAGAAACTGCTGAAATGCCCGGCTTTTATCCTGAGGATGAATATGATCTGGCGGGCTTTGCTGTTGGCGTAGTGGATAAATCTAAAATACTAAACAAAGATAATGTTAAGGAAGGGGATGTGGTTATTGCCTTACCTTCCTCCGGTGTTCACTCCAACGGCTTCTCCCTGGTTAGAAAAGTCTTTGATGTTGAAAACCGGGATATTCATTCTCCTATTACAGAGTTGGAAGGAAAGTCCCTGGGAGAAACTCTTTTAACTCCAACAAAGATATATGTAAAACCGATTTTGGCATTACTGGATAAGGTAAAAGTAAAATCCATTGCCCATATTACCGGCGGTGGCTTTTATGAAAACATACCAAGAGCTTTACCTAAGAATTTTGGTGTTGCCATTAAGAGAGAAGATATTCGAGTTCTTCCCATTTTTGAACTAATTGCCTCAACCGGTGGAATTCCTGAGAGGGATATGTTTAATACCTTTAATATGGGAGTTGGAATGACGGTAATAGTGTCACCCGAAGATTCCCAAGAAACCATAGCCATTCTAAAAGCAAATGGAGAAGATGCCTATATTCTTGGTCAGGTGGTTAAAGATAGTGAAGGCGTAACCATTCTATAATAATGAGTGTCTCAATGAACAAAAAGAAAATCGCAGTATTGGTTTCCGGTGGAGGGACTAATTTACAGGCTTTAATAAATGCCGAAAAATCCGGCATTGTTTCCAGTGGAGAAATAGTTCTTGTGGGAAGCAATAATCCAAAGGCCTTTGCTCTGGAAAGAGCAAAAGAGGCAGGAATAGCTTCCTTTATTTTTAATGAAGAGAAGGAATTACTTAATAGACTTAAAAAGGAGAAAATCGATCTTATTGTTCTTGCCGGCTATTTAAGAATATTAAGTCCGGAGTTTATTAAGGAATATCCCATGAGAATTATTAATGTACATCCGGCTCTTCTTCCTTCCTTTGGTGGGAAGGGCTGCTACGGAATACATGTTCATGAAAAAGCTCTTGAATACGGAGTTAAGGTATCCGGTGCTACCGTTCATTTTGTCAACGAGGTTCCGGATGGAGGAAGGATTATCTCACAAAAGGCGGTAGAGGTTTTGGAAGGAGATACTCCCGAGGTTTTACAAAAGAGAATAATGGAAGAGGCCGAGTGGATAATTTTACCCTTGGCAGTAGAGAAGGTGTGTAAGGAATTATGTTAGAAAAATTAAACAACGGATTAAAAAGCGGAGTTATAATTTTACTTATTTCAATTGCAGGTATAGTTATTTTCAATGCATTAGGAAGACCTGTTCCCGTGTTTTTTACAAGGTTTCTGGTAATGGGCGTTCTTATTACCATTGCAGGACTCTTTGTTTTGCTGAGAGATGTTAATAATGATAAGGATGACGAAGGTAGAAGGCTTTAGTCTTTAGCGAGGTATATTATGAGCATTTATGATGTAAAAGCTGTTAGTGAATATGTTAAGGCCAATCCATACCCCGGAAGAGGAATAATTCTGGGAATTTCACCGGATGCCAGCAAAATGGTTTCCGCTTATTTTATTATGGGTCGTTCGGAAAACAGCAGAAACAGAGTCTTTGTTAAGGATGGAAATGACCTGGTGATTGTACCCTTTGATGAGGAGAAGGTGGAGGATCCTTCCTTAATTATTTACCATCCCTTAAGAGTTTATAAGGATTACATAATTGTGACCAACGGAGATCAGACGGATACTATTAGAGATTATCTTGATCGACAGGAAACCTTTGCGGATGCCTTAAGGTCAAGAAAGTTTGAACCGGATGAACCTAATTGGACTCCCAGAATAAGCGGTATTCAGTGGGTTTCTCACAACAATATTCCTTATTATAAAATGAGCATTCTAAAGGCCGGAGATCCGGATGGAATCATCTGTAACAGGTTCTTCTATGAATATGAAGGGGCTCCGGGACTGGGACATTTTATTCATACCTATGAAACCGACGGTAATCCTATTCCAACATTCCAAGGGGAACCAAAGAGGGTGGATATACCCAGTGACATAAATGATTTTGCTGAGGAGATATGGAACTCATTAAACAGCGAAAACAAAATTTCTCTTTATATTAGATATACGGACATAGATACCGGCAAATACGAGGATATTTTGATCAACAAGAACCAATAAAAACAGGAGAGCCATGAAAGATTTTGAATTAAAATACGGATGTAATCCCAATCAAAAACCAGCGTCCATTTATATGGAGGATGGAAGGGATCTGCCAATAGAAATTATAAACGGAAGACCCGGCTATATTAACTTTTTAGATGCCTTTAACAGCTGGCAGCTTGTTAAAGAAATGGAAGAAGCTACAGGACTTCCTGCAGCCACCTCTTTTAAACATGTAAGTCCAACCTCTGCAGCAGTTGCAGTTCCCATGGATGAAGTATTAAAGAAGGCATGCTTTGTTGATGACATTCAAGGAATAGACGATTCTCCCTTGGCCCTGGCCTATGGCAGAGCCAGAGGAACCGACAGAATGTCCAGCTTTGGTGACTGGGTTGCATTGTCAGATACCTGCGATGAGGTTACAGCATCTATTCTTAAAAGAGAGGTTTCCGATGGAATAATTGCACCGGATTATACTCCCCAGGCCCTTGAGATTCTAAAATCAAAGAAAAAAGGTACCTATAATATCGTAAAAATTGATAAATCCTACGTACCGGATGCTACTGAAAAGAAACAGGTCTTTGGCATTACATTTCAGCAGGGGAGAAACGATTTTAAGATAGACGAAAGTTTATTACAAAACATTGTCACAAAGAATAAAAATCTTCCAGCCGCAGCTAAAAGAGATTTAATGGTTTCTTTGATTACTCTTAAGTATACGCAATCCAATTCCGTTGCCTATGCAGTTCAGGGTCAGGCCATTGGTGTTGGAGCAGGTCAACAATCCAGAATACATTGCACCCGTTTGGCAGGTAGCAAGGCTGATTTTTGGAATCTAAGACAATCTCAGAAAGTTATTGAACTTCCCTTTAAGGAGGAAGTTGGAAGACCGGATAGGGATAATGCCATAGATATATATTTGGGAGATAATCCAGGTGAAATCTTGAATGATGGTAATTGGGAGAGACTCTTTAAAGAGAAACCAAAGGCCTTTACCAAGGAAGAGCAAAGAGAATATTTAGATAAAATAAGCGGAATATCCTTGGGAAGCGATGCATTCTTTCCCTTTGGTGACAATATTGAAAGAGCTAAGTTAAGTGGAGTTTCCTATGTGGCAGAACCCGGTGGTTCAGTCAGGGATGATAATGTAATCGAAGTATGTGACAAATACAATATGGTTACTTGCTTTACAGGAATGAGACTTTTCCATCACTAGTCACTTGGCGACATAAATTAGTTTGATAAGTAATAGTTTTAATAGTTTCTGAAAAAAGCAGAATTACAGATAATCAAAGAGGACCGGAAATGAAAATAATGGTAATTGGTGGCGGCGGAAGAGAGCATGCCATTATCAAGAGTATAAAAAAGAATCCCCTTGTGGATAAAATCTACGCCCTACCGGGAAATGGGGGAATTGCCATGGATGCAGAATGCATAGATATAGGAGCAACAGACCTTGATAAGATAGTTGATTTTGCCAAGTCCAAGGATATTGATTATGCCATCGTTGCACCTGATGATCCTTTAGTAATGGGCCTTGTGGATTTATTGGAGGATGAGGGAATACCTTCCTTTGGTCCTTCAAAGGCAGCGGCAATCATTGAAGGCAGCAAAGCCTTCTCTAAAGAACTGATGAAGAAATATGGCATACCCACTGCTGAATATGAAATTTTTAGTGATGTGGACTCTGCCTACAGTTATATAGAAAGTTGTAATATTCCGGTGGTTGTTAAGGCTGATGGACTTGCCCTTGGTAAGGGAGTAATAATTGCAGAAACAAGAGATGAAGCCAAGGCGGCTATTAAATCCATAATGGAAGACAAGGCCTTTGGAAAAAGTGGAGACACTATTGTAATAGAAGAGTTTTTAGAGGGACCTGAGGTTTCAATTCTTTCCTTTACCGATGGTAATACTTTGGTACCCATGGTCTCTTCTATGGATCATAAAAGGGCTTTGGATGGCGATAAAGGATTAAATACCGGCGGTATGGGAACCATTGCTCCAAATCCCTACTATACAGAAGAAATTGCTGAGATATGTCGGGAGGAGATATTCCTTCCCACCATGATAGCCATGAATAGGGAAGGGCGCAGGTTTAAAGGTTGTCTATATTTTGGCTTAATGATTACCAAGGATGGCCCCAAGGTAATTGAATATAATTGTAGATTCGGAGATCCGGAAACCCAGGTGGTGCTTCCTCTTCTTGAATCGGATTTACTGGATATTATGCTTCATGTTACAAATGAATCCCTGGATCAAGCTGAAGTTGTATTTTCCGATGGTGCCGCTTGCTGCATAGTAATGGCGTCGGAAGGATATCCTGCAAGCTATGAAAAGGGCTTTGAAATTAATCTTCCTGAGAATATGGATTCAATCTTCATAGCAGGAGCCAAGACGTCTTCCCAGGGCAAGCTTGTTACCAGTGGAGGAAGAGTTCTGGGAATAACCGAAACAGCAGACACTCTAAAAGAGGCCGTTAACAAGGCTTATGAAAAAGTGAAAAGTGTTCACTTTGATAATGCTTTTTATCGGAAAGATATAGGAAAGAAAGCTCTTGATGTTTAAATTGATTTAGAAGTTTCTATAGGAGCAGATATGGTTTACAGAATTTATGTAGAAAAGAAATCCGGATTTGATAATGAAGCCAGAAAGTTAAGAAAAGAAATCCAAGACTTTCTGGGGATTAAATCCCTTAAGAAAATAAGAGTAATTAATAGATACGACGCCGAAGGCATTGATGAGAAACTTTTTCAACAGGCAATTAAGACAGTTTTCTCCGAACCTCAGGTGGACGATACATTTTGGGATTTATCAATTAAGGCAGATGAATATGTCTTTGCTGTTGAATTTCTTCCGGGACAATTCGATCAAAGAGCAAGCTCTGCCGCAGAATGCATCCAGCTAATCAGCAAAGGTGAGAGACCGGAAGTCCGTTCCGCAAAGGTTTATATAATAAGCGGAAATTTAAAGGGTGAAGAAATTGAAACCATTAAGGCCCATTTAATCAATCCGGTGGAATCAAGGGAAGCGTCCCTTGCTGAATTTGATACCCTCCATGTGGAATATGAGATTCCAAAGAAGGTGGAGATTGTAACGGGCTTTATAAAAATGTCCGAAGAAGATCTTGTTAATTTCATTAAGGATAGAAGTCTTGCCATGGACCTGGCGGATTTAAAAATGGTTCAGGAATACTTTGCCGGATTGGATAAACCCAGGGATCCAACTATTACAGAAATAAAAGTAATAGATACCTATTGGTCTGATCATTGCAGACACACCACCTTTAATACAACCATTGACAATATTAGGTTTCAGGATCCGGAAGTTGAATCCGCATATAGAGAATATCTTTCTGTTAGATCCCAGCTTAATAGAACAAAGCCTGTATCTTTGATGGATATTGGTACTATTGCGGCCAAGTATCTAAAGGAAAAGGGCTTACTTGATAAATTAGATGAATCCGATGAAATCAACGCCTGCACAGTAAAGATTGAAGTTGACGTTGATGGAAAGAAAGAGCCATGGCTTCTACTCTTTAAGAATGAAACCCATAATCATCCAACGGAAATAGAACCCTTTGGTGGAGCGGCTACCTGTATTGGTGGGGCCATTAGAGATCCTCTTTCCGGAAGAAGTTATGTTTATTCCGCCATGAGAGTAACAGGGGCAGGGGATCCTCTTGTTCCTGTGGAAGAAACCCTGGAAGGGAAATTGCCCCAGAGAAAGCTGGTGGGTACCGCAGCTTCCGGATATAGCTCCTATGGAAATCAAATCGGGCTTGCCACATGTCAGGTTGATGAAATATATCATCCTGGATATTTGGCAAAGAGAATGGAAATAGGTGCGGTAATTGCTGCTACTCCTGAGGAAAATGTCAGAAGAGTACAGCCAAGAGACGGGGATGTGGTTATCCTTTTAGGTGGAAAAACCGGAAGGGATGGAATAGGCGGAGCCACCGGTTCTTCCAAGTCCCACACCGTTGAATCTCTGGAAACCTGTGGCGCTGAGGTTCAGAAGGGAAATGCTCCGGAAGAGAGAAAGCTTCAAAGACTCTTTAGAAATCCGGAAGCGTCTAAAATGATTCTCCGCTGCAACGACTTTGGGGCAGGGGGAGTTTCCGTTGCCATAGGTGAATTGGCCCCGGGACTACATGTGGATTTGGACAAGGTTCCAAAAAAGTATGCCGGGCTGGATGGAACGGAACTGGCTATAAGTGAATCCCAAGAGAGAATGGCTGTTGTGGTAGCACCCTCAGATGCAGATAGATTTATTTCTTTGGCAAATCAGGAAAATCTGGAAGCAACTGTAGTTGCCCGAGTTACCCAGGAACCCTATTTAAGACTGGATTGGAATGGCAAAACAATAGTTGATATTTCAAGGGAATTCTTGGATACCAATGGGGCAGAAAAGCATATAGACGTTGAGGTTTCTGAAGCCAGATTAATAAGAAAACGTAGACATAAGGCGGCTAAAATTGATTTTGAGGAAACCTTTAGATATTTGGTGGAGGACCTTAATGTGGCATCAAATAGAGGCCTTTCCGAAATGTTTGACTCCACCATTGGAGCAGGTACCGTTTTAATGCCCTTTGGTGGCAAAAAGCAAAGAACTCCCATTCAGGCCATGGTTAACCTTGTTTCTATAGACCCGGAGAGAAATAACAAAGAAGGGGCACCAAAGACAAATACGGCTTCAGTAATGGCCTATGGCTTTAATCCATATATTTCTGAATTAAGTCCATATCATGGAGCGTATCTTGCTGTGGTGGAATCTGTATCAAAGCTTATAGCCACAGGTGCAGATTTTAAAGATATTTATTTATCCTTCCAGGAGTATTTTGAAAAGCTGGGGAAGGATCCGGAAAAATGGGGTAAACCCTTGGCAGCGGTTCTTGGAGCCTTTGTTGCTCAAATGGATCTGGGAATTGCAGCCATTGGAGGTAAAGACTCCATGAGTGGAACCTATATGGATGGAGAAAGGGAACTAAATGTACCACCCACCCTGGTTTCCTTTGCTGTAACAACAGAAAATGCTGAAAACATTATATCTCCCGAATTTAAGGGAGTAGGGCACCAGGTTCTTTTGTTAAAGCCCTATTATGACTATAGAATGGACATTCTGCCTGAAGGAGAATCCCTAAAGGATTTATATGGCAAGGTTACAAAGCTAATAAGGGAAGGAAAGATTATTAGCTGTTACACTCCGGGAATGGGAGCTGCAGCAGAGGCTGTATTTAAAATGGCCATAGGAAATGACATGGGATTTACCATTAATCCGGAGCTGGACTTAGAAGATTTCTTCGATTACAGATATGGATCCTTTGTGGTGGAATTGGCAGATGGAGTTTCCTATAGCGATACTTTGTCATATTACAGAGATATGGAATCAGTTTTACTGGGAGAGACAAGTGAGGATAGGAGGATTAAATATTTGGATGCCTCCACAGGAAGAGAACATGTGATTCCTATGGATGAATTGATCTATAGATATGAGAATAAATTGGAATCCGTATATCCTTGCAATATAGAAGTGTCAGAAATTGACAAATCCACAAGGGATTATGTGGTTGACGATAATAAATTCAAGGAAATCAATTCTATTTATCAAGATAAAAATGTAGGAGTTATTTCCGGTAAACCTAGAGTTCTTATTCCTGTATTTCCTGGAACAAACTGCGAATACGATTCAGCAAGGGCCTTTTTTGAAGCCGGTGCGGATGTTAAAACCTTTATTATCAACAATTTATCCTCGGATAATGTTAGTCGTTCAGTAGAGGATTTTGCAAAGGAAATAGGGGATTCTCAGATTATTTTCATTCCCGGAGGATTCTCAGGAGGTGATGAACCGGATGGATCCGGCAAATTCATTACAGCTTTCTTTAGAAATCCGGAAATCAAAGAGGCTGTTACGGAGCTTCTTGATGATAGAAAAGGGCTTATGGCTGGTATTTGCAACGGTTTCCAAGCTTTGATAAAGCTGGGGCTGGTTCCCTATGGAAAGATAATGGATACAGATGTTAATTGTCCCACTCTTACATTTAATGAAATCGGAAGACATCAATCAAAGCTGGTGAGAACAAGAATATCCTCCAATTTATCCCCCTGGCTTAGAGAAACAAAGGTGGGAGATATTTATACAGTTCCAATTTCCCATGGCGAAGGTCGCTTCATAGCCAGTGATAAGGTAATAGAAGAAATGGCTAAAAATGGTCAAATTGCAACACAATACGTGGATCTTGAGGGAAGGGTAACAGGTGATATTCAATTTAATCCCAATGGTTCATACAATGCCATAGAAGGTATTACGTCTTTAGATGGGCGTATAATCGGCAAAATGGGCCATTCTGAGCGTATTGGAGCCAATCTATATAAGAATGTACCCGGTCAATTTGATATGGGAATGTTTAGATCTGCAGTGAAGTATTTTAAGGAATAGATATACGCACTTTTGTTCGTATTTTTCTACATTTATTCTAATCGTATTTATGGGAATAGTTTTATATCTGTTCTAATTATATTTATGGAGGGATAAATATGTTTGGCAGCAGAAAATCAAAAGCTCTAATTTCCAAGGATCAGCTTAGAATGCACGAATTGTTATCAAAGAACAAAAGACAGCTCACATCCAAGGATAAAAAAGAATTAAAGAAACTTCAGCAAAAACAGAAGGAGCGGGACTTTGATGAATTTGCATTTTGGGTTGAAGTTTTTAGCGATGATTAATTTACCGATTTATTAGATGATAAGTAGGAAGTAGGCTGGATTTATATAGGAAAAGCCTGGGATTTTGATAGATATAACTATTCCTATAATCATAATTTTCGGAATAGTTTATATACATATAAATCGGTATGGCATGTCTATATATTATATCCATATATTATTCTATACAAAATGGCATATAATCATATATAAGGAAAACCGAGAAACCTTTTAGATTCCTCGGTTGATCTATGGGTATCCGATTGGGGGTCGGAACGATGGGCTCAATTGCTATAATTCCCTAAAAATAGCCATTTTAAAAGTTTTTAAAAGGTATAAACCCTTGACCATATATATAAAAGTCCCTTAAATCGAATATTTTAGCCTCACCCCTTATAAACGTTGAAATTTCAACGTTTTTCTCATATTTAGGGTATGATACCAATATAATAGTCCATTATGCCGGTATAAGTAGCTTTTGACCTATGGCAATCTCCGCTGTCTCTAATTTATTTAGCTCTGTAATTTCATATATAAGCTTTCTTATATCGGTTTTACCATCTGAATACTCTGATGCAATTGACCAAAGCGTATCTCCGGATTCAACTGTAATGGCATAATATGATTTCACATCATTTCCTTTATTTGATGCATATGAAATCTGAAACATTGCACTTATGCTCATAAATACTATTAGCAAAACTATAGATACAAATATGGTGAATCTGATCTTGGATGAAATATAATACCTTTTAAACATATCTCTAATCGTCCTTTCTATTGAACCTTATATGTGCCCCTTATAATGTGCCCCTTATAATGTGACCCTTATAATGTGACCCTTATAATGAAAAAAGAACCCTGCTCTATTTAACAAACCTTTGTTCGTTTAATAATATAACAGAATACTTGTTCGATGTCAATAGAAAAATAAACTTTTGTTCTAAAATTTTTATAGTGTTTTTTCGAAGGCAATCCTGGGATAATTATCCTGTTTCACATAAATGGTTCCACGCTTTGAAAAGCCTAATTTTTCAAGGCATTTTTGCATTATTGCATTTTCTTCGTGAGTGTCTATTCGAATATGATTGCATCTTTGGAAACACCAGTCGATTACAAACTCAAGTATACCTTTTTTTATTTGTGCCGATGCAATTCTATGAAGGACACCATAGGGACTATCATCCATCCACTCCCCTTCTTCTATATTCAAATAGCAGGGATCTATGTCCTTTCCATAATCAAAGTAAAAAACTCCCAGGATTATTTCACCTTTATTATCCTTACTTAAATCCAGCTTTTTATTGCCTTTGTCATCATTGCTATCATCGCTATCATCGGAATTGGAACATACAAGATAGCTTTTTTCTTCTTTGATGTCATTTATTACAAGGTCAACAGGAGGCCATTTGTTGGGACCCCATTGATTAGGATTACCGGTTTCAGACATGAAATTACGGGCGATTTCATAGATTTCCATAATCATGTCCAAGTCCTTTAAACTGGATTTTCTAATCTTCATTAACATTATTGTTTGCAACCTTTTGATAAAGCTGATCAAGATAATTACTTATGGATTTTCGTTTAATAAGACATATGATAAATATGATAAGGGAAACGCCGGCTACAATGAACATGGCGCTATAATTTCCTGAGTCATAGAAGGCACCTACCAAAATACTTGCGGACATGGCAGGTGTCCTTCCTATCAAAGAAAGAATCAGAAAGGCTCTTATATCCATTCTGGAAATTCCCGCCACATAAGCGATTACATCCTTGGGAAGGCCCGGAATTAAATAAAGCAGGAAGACGATAATATAAGCTCTTTTGCTGTTTAGACGTTTGGCCCAATAATCAATTTTATCCGGCTTTACGAATACCTTAATAGCATCTCTTCCCAATACCACCGCAAGAATATAGGCAATGGTGGAGCCCAAAGTGGCACCGATTATAGACAGCAATAGTCCAATGGGAAATCCATAAAGATATCCTGCAGCCATTTGGAAAATCTGCCCCGGTATTACGCTGATTATAATCTGAATAACCTGGAGGCCTATATAAAGTAATCCGCTTTCAGCGGGATTACGCTGAAGGTAACCCACCAGACTTTTAAAATTGTCCAGATTTCTTAAATTGTCGATAATATCCCTTTGGGTAATTAAAAGATATAAAGGAACAGCAACAATGATACTAAGGAGTATCAACAGTTTTAAAATAGATAATATCTTATTGGTTTTGTTGTTCTTATCAGTTGACATTACTTTATCTAAATAAATTATTGGGCAAAATACACAGCAGGATTATAAAGTGAAAATACCCGCATTAAGCATTTCCTGGGCTGCCATCAAAGTTCCCAGCTTGGAATGTTCAAAGGTTAATCCGCCTTGGAAATAAACAGTATAAGGCTCTCTCAAGGGACCGTCGGCAGACAGTTCAATAGATGATCCTTGAACAAAGGTACCGGCAGCCATAATAATATCATCATCATATCCCGGCATGGGAGCAGGAACAGGAGTCACCTTGGAATCGATGGGAGCAGCCTTTTGTATTCCCAGGCAAAAAGCCTTAACTGCTTCAATGGAGCCTACTTCAACAGCCTGTATAATATCAGCTCTAATAGAATTAAAGTTGTCATCAGGAGAAACGTCAAAGCCGATTTCATCAAAGAAATTACCGCAGAAAATAGCTCCTTTAACGGCTCCTGCAGTAATTGATGGCGCCAGGAATAAGCCTTGAAGAACATTTCTGTTTTGACCAAAGGTAAGACCGCATTCCGCGCCTATTCCGGGACAAGTAAGACGATAGGATGCCATATCAATTAAATCAGTTCTGCCACATAGATATCCTCCTGAAAGTGCCAGTCCACCTCCCGGATTTTTAATTAAGGAGCCACAAATAATATCTGCACCGGCTTCAATAGGCTCATCAGCCTCAACAAACTCACAATAGCAGTTGTCTACCATAATACAGATATGTGAATCTATGCCATGAACAAGATCTGCAACCTCTCTAATTTGGTTTACAGTAATTGAATTACGCCAACTATAACCTTTTGATCGTTGTATAGCTACCATTTTAACATCAGGAGTTATGGACTTTTCAAGTTTCTTTAAATCAATATTTCCATCCTCAAGTAGGTCAATTTCCTCATACTGGACACCTAAATCTTTAAGAGTTCCTATATTAATATTGTCCTTATCATCTGTAGAACTATTGGTTTTATCAGTATCCGGGTTATTCTTATATCCCGTAACGCTTTGCAGGGTATCATAAGGGGCTCCGGTACAATAAATAACCTTATCTCCCCTTTTTAATATTCCCAACAATGCCAAGGATATGGCATGGGTTCCGTTAACAATATTGGGCCTAACCAGAGCTTTTTCTGCACCAAAAACTTTGGCGAAAACCCTTTCCACAGCTTCCCTGCCAATGTCATCATATCCGTAGCCTGTATTCCAAGAAAAGTGATTGTCGCTAATTCCTATTTCTTGAAAAGCCTTTAAAACCTTTCCTTGATGAAAGGCTGAAATTGTATCCACTTCATTAAATCTATCTTTTAATCTGTCTTGAATTTCATTTGCAATATTTAATAGCCGTAAATCAATTCCAAAGGCTTGGGTATAATAGCTATTTAGTTCTTCTATAATATGTCTTGACACTTTGTTACTCCATTATTTTGTTACATTACTATGCAATCATATCTTATAACGCTGCCTTCAATTGAATAAGTAGGTTTAATATCGCCTAAACTTTGGGCCTTAAGGGGTCTTTTAATAATAATCTTTCTTGGCCTAAAATTTATGGCTGCCTCCAATAATTCTATTTCCATATCTGTAGGGTTTTCCAACTCTTGCATTATCTGGAATTTCTTTTTAATAAGACCGCTTTTCTTTCTTGTAGGAAACATGGGATCCAGATAAATAATATCCGGGTTAAATTCTTTTGATTCTATTATATCTATACTATTTCCATTGATAGCATTCATCCTTGATACTATATGTGAGATATCCGGATCTTCAAGGCCACGCCTTAGTCCATCTTCCAAAAGTTCATATATAGTCCTATTGTATTCAACCAATATGAGTTTAAATCCGGCTGCAGCCAAAAGAAATGAATCTTCTCCTAAACCGGCAGTGGCATCAAGAATAGTTAATGAGCTGTTCTCCTGCCCTTTGATTTTGGCTGCTTTAATCAGCATCTCTCCATTTAATCTATGGGGACTAATTCTATCCTTCATCAAAGAAAAATCCTGACATAAAGTCATATTGTCTTTTTTTATGGAAAGTTTACCGTCTATGATTTCAGGTACTAGATGCTCTTTACTCATCATCCTCATCCTTCATACCCTGACGCCTTTCGGTTTCCCATTCCATTCCCTTTACCAGATCTCTTTTAACCCCTTGCTTTTGTCTGGCATATAGCTGGGTGGTGGTAACCTGTTCATGGTCCAAAAGAGCCGCCACATCATATATGGAATTTCCTCTGCCGATTAAGCTGGTTGCTGTTGTAGCTCTTAGCTTATGGGGGCTGTAGCCACCCTTTCGGGAAGTTTTAAGACCGATGGCGGAATACTTTTTTACCATTTCTCTCAGCTGTCTTTCCGTCATTCGTTTTCCTTGCAGTGAAAGGAATAAGGCGTCTTCATTTCCCTCCACAACTCTGTCATCGGGAAGTCTTTCGTTATTTATATAATCCTGAACCGTTGAGGTGACGGAATCGTTAAGAGGCATAATGCTTTCCTTGCCTCTTTTTCTATAAATCTTAAATTCCCCTCTTTTAAAATTAAAGGAACTTACATTAAGCTGCCATAATTCGCTTAATCTTAAGCCGTAAGTTAGGAACAAAATGAGAATGGCCTTGTCTCTTAATTTTGTTTTCTCCCAGTAGCCCCTTTCTCTGTCCGAAAGACCGGTACCGGAGGAAACGGCATCCAGCATCAGCATAACCTCGTCGTCCTGGAGAGCTTTTATCTCTCGTTCCGAAGCCTTCTGAACTTTGATGGGATCAAATCCATCAGTAATGTTTTTTTCTAAAAGCTCATCCCTGTACAGGTGTTTAAACATAACGGATATAGAGGATTTTTTTCTGGCTAATGTCTTATTGTTATTCTCATAGATATTAGTTACTCCGTCCTTTGTTATGGAATAATGACGGCAATAATCCAAGAAGGAATTTATGTCTTTTGCTCTTACGCTTTTAAAATCATTAATAGTAATTTCACTGGGTTCCTTTGCATTTGTCAAAATAGTTTCTCTGCAGAGGTATTCGCAAAAGAATTTAATGTCCCTGAGATAATTAAGTCTGGTCATGGGCAGGACATTACCTCTTAAGTAAATAAAAAAATCATGGAGAAACTTTGGTAGAACCCTTTCCAGCTTCTCACATTCTTTAAAAATATCCGCTTCATGCCTTACCACATTTTCAGGCTTTTCGCTTCGATTATGGGCTATAGTTTTGTTTTCAGCCATTCCTTAATTTCCCCCGCCTTATGATCATAGCCAAGGTATGAATCATCGTCTTTGTATAATCCCTTATTTCCAATTCCCGTTAAGTCAAACCAGGTCATATCTTCATATTTCTTAAACCAGGTGAATTGCCTTTTGGCATAATGCCTGGTATTGGTTTTAATTTGATCTACCGCTTCATCAAGGGACACCTTGCCATCAAGATAATCCAAAAGTTCTTTATAGCCAATGCCCTTCATGGGATAATCCTCTGAGGTAAGTCCCATTTCCTTCAAAAGAGTAACTTCCTTAAGTAACCCCTTTTCCATTAATAGATCAACCCTTTTGTTGATTCTATCATACAGTTCCTGTCGTTCTCTAGTCAATCCAATTAGGATGGGATTATATTTGCTATTAAGGGTAAAATCACTTTTAAAATCTTTAATGCTATTTCCCAATCGGGCAGACTCAATAGCTCGCACTACTCTTTTTATGTTGTTGGGATGAATTCTTTCTGCGCTTTCAGGATCTTCATTTTGTAAAATCTCGTGTAAAGCTTCTGCTCCCTTTTCCTCAGCAAAGTCATATAATTCCCTTCTGACTTCTGAATCTTCAGGAGATGAAGCAAAGTCAATGTCATAGATTATTGAATCCAGATAGAGTCCGGTACCTCCTGTTATTAGAGGAATTTTTCCTCTGGAAATTATTTGATCAATGGCATTTTGAGCCATCTCAGAATACTTTGCCACAGAAAAGGAATCTACAGCATTGGATGAAACAGCGGTTGGGTCCACCACATCGATCATGTGATGAGGAATAAGTTCCATCTCCTTAGGACTGGGTTTAGCACTTCCTATGTCCATATATTTATATATTTGCATAGAATCACAGGAGACAATCTCCATATCAAAGTCCCCTGCAATCTTAAGTGCTATTTCCGTTTTACCAACGGCAGTAGGTCCACATATAACAACAATTTTATTCATTTCTATTGTCTTCGACAAATCTCTTGATTTTCTTACCGGTGGTTTTTTCGAATTCTCTATCTCTAATTATCAGCTTTCGTATACGTTTATAAAGCGGAAGCCTTTCATTAATCTTGTCTATTTCCTGCCAAATTAATTTCTCCACATCCTCCGGAGAATATCCTTCTCCAAGGGCTTCTTTTACTTCTTCCTCCTCTATGGTTACTGTTGCAGCAATACTCCTATTGTTGGATGAATCTTCATCCTCTGAGCCCCAAACCATTGATTCGGATATATAAGGAATTTTAGATAATTCGTATTCCAATTCTTCAGGGAAAACGTTTTTACCATTGTCAGTAATAATTACATTCTTTTTTCTTCCGGTAATATATACAAAGTCCTCACTGTCAACATAGCCCAGATCCCCGGTATGGAACCAACCATCAATAAGAACCTCATCTGTAGCTTCTTTGTTGTTATAATAACCCATCATAACATTAGGACCTTTAAAGCATATTTCACCAATGCCATTTTCATCCTTGTCTATTACCTTTACCTCCATACCCGGAAGAACATGCCCCACGGATTCATTTCTCATGTCTTTTTCCACATCGGGATTAAGTGCAGCCATAGGAGAACATTCAGTAAGACCATAGCCTTGAACTGCGGTAATACCAATATCATTAAAGAATTGAAGGATATCCGGGTCTATGGCAGCGCCGCCGCTAATTATTACCCGCATGCGTCCTCCAAATACCTTTAATATATCCTTGGTAAAGGGTCTACTTATATCAAGACCCAACTTTCTCGTCCTGTGATTTATAGCCAGAAGCTTACGTAGAGTATTCTCCTTCCCCTTTTCTCTTACACCCTTCCATATTTTCTTATAAAGGGTTTCGATGAGAACAGGAACCCCTAAAAGCATGGTGGGAGAAACTTCTTCAAGGTTCTTGGTAATATATTTAAGGCCTTCCATATATGCTATACAAGCCCCCTTATATAGAGGCATTAAAAATGCACAGGTACATTCATATGTGTGATGAACAGGAAGAACAGAAAAGAAAATATCCCAAGGGTTAACGTTTAATATTGTAGGCGCCGCCATTAAGTTCTCGCAAAGATTTCTATTGCTAAGCATTACTCCCTTGGCAAAGCCTGTTGTACCGGAGGTATACAGAATAACAGCCATATCATCAGCAATTATTTCTGCATCTATAAAGCTGCGGTCTCCTTCCTCCACCAGTTTTTTCCCTTCTGTTATTAATCCCTTCCAGCTTAATACACCATCTGTTTCTTCTTCTGAATCCATGTTTACTAAGAATTCTAAAGGTGTATCCCCTGACGCTTTCATTTCTTTGAAAATGTTCTCAAATTTCTTGCCAAAGAAAATGCAGGAAACCTCAGCATCCTGAATCAAATACTTTAAATCTTCCTTAGGTAGTTCCTTGTCCAGAGGCACAACTATACCTGCCCCTCCTATAATGGACAAATACGTTGACTCCCATTGATAATTTGTTTCCCCAATTATGGAAATTCTTTTTCCCTTTAGTCCCTTTTTTATTAAGGCGGTACCAAGGGCATTTACATCAGAAAGGGCCTCTTTATATGTAATTTTTGTATAAGGCTCCCCTTTCCTAAACTTCTGCATAAAGGCAATATTGTCGCCATATTTCTTTACGCTGGATTCAAACATTTCTTTGATATCCGTTATAGGTCTTCCGGTTTTATATCTTAGATATGGATCCGGACTCTTGGCAATACTATCAATTACATCTATTGCCCTTTCGATTTCCATTTTCTTAATTTCATTATAGTTTGTAGTTGTTGTGCCCATTTTGTATCCTTTGCTGCTCAATAATAATAACGTCTAATAATATGTTGTATTTTTATATTTAACTTAATCATTTTACTGAATCCGTTTAAACATTTTTTCAATATCATATTTACTGAATTTAATAAATGTAGGTCTTCCATGAGGACAAGAGAAAGGATTTCTGCAATTCTTAAGATCCTCAATTAATGCAGCTATCTCATTATCTTTGATATAGTCATTCGCTTTAATGGAAGACTTACATGCTTTAGTAATCAGCTTATCTATAACTACCTGATTGGTGGTTTTTCTATCATCGTTATATGAATCTATGAATACATTAACAAAGCTTTCCGCCTCTTCTAAAGTCATAAATGTGGGTATTTCTCTGACTATATAGGTATTGTCTCCGAAGGCCTCTATGTTATATCCCATGGAATTTAATATATCAATCCATTCATTGTCAGAATAAGTTAAGTCTAG
>JAGAXF010000032.1 GCA_017941085.1 Bacillota bacterium | reverse complement strand
TTTCCATTGTAAATAATATGAATTATTATAGCGGTATACTCTTTAAGGGCTATATACCGGGGATTTTCTCAGGTATTCTTTCCGGCGGAAGATATGACGGGGTTATGAACCACATGGGAAAGAAGGGGGGAGCCATTGGCTTTGCTCTCTATCTGGATGAACTCAGGAATTTGGAGATGGAATCCCCGGCGGCAGAGAATCAAAATAATGAATTGGACCAGTATATAAATATTGCTCTTCCCAAGGGAAGACTGGGAAGCAAAATATACGATTTGTTTGATAAGTGTGGATATTCCTGCAAGGAAATTAAAGAAGACAATCGAAAGCTGGTATTTGAGAACAAGAGGAAGAAGGTAAGATTCTTTTGGGTAAAACCGGCGGATGTTACAGTATACGTGGAAAGAGGTACTGCCGATATAGGTGCCTGCGGTAGCGACATCATTGGAGAATATACCCCCGATGTATATGAAGTCCTTGATTTAAAGAAGGGAAGGTGCACCATGGCTGTTGCAGGAAAAAAGGACTTTAAAGATGATACCTCAAAAACCCTAAGGGTGGCTACCAAATTCCCCAATATAGCCAGAGGCTACTTCGAAAGGGAAAGCAGGAACATAGACATTATTGAACTTCATGGATCCATTGAATTGGCTCCGGTTCTCAATATGTCAGATGTAATAGTGGATATTGTGGAAACCGGAAAAACCCTTAGAGAAAATAACCTGGAGGTTATTAAGGAGATCCTCCCCATCACCACAGGTTTAATAGTAAACAAAAGCTCCTTTAGATTTAAGAATCAAAGGATTATGGAACTTCTAAAGAAGCTGGAATTAGAGGTGTAGCCATTGAGTAAATATATTAAGGAAAGATTTTTAGATTTTAGTCCCTATACTCCGGGAGAGCAGCCTGCCATAAAAAATCTTATTAAACTAAACACCAACGAATCTCCTTATCCTCCCGGTCCTCGGGTTATTGCGGCCCTTAAGAAAGGAACCATGGAGGGGCTTAGGCTTTACCCATCTCCTGATCAAAGTCTATTAAAGGGAAAATTGGCGGAGGCCTATAGTGAATATCTTCCGGGCCTTTCCAGGGAAAATGTCTTTGTCAGTAATGGATCCGATGATATTTTAAACTTTGCTTTTTTGGCCTATACAAGTGAGGGGAAAGGGGCAGTATATCCTGACATAAGCTATGGCTTTTATAAGGTCTTTGCTGAGTTTCAAGGAGTTAATAAAATAGAGATAAAGCTTAGAGATGATTTTACCATTTCACCTGATGACTATAAGCCGGAAAACTATATGAATAAAATAGAGGGTAAAGGAGATGTGGGACTTGTGGTTCTGGCAAATCCAAATGCTCCTACGGGAATTGCCCTGGGCTTTGATCAGGTGGAGGAAATAATAAAAAGCAATAGAGATAAGGTGGTATTAATTGACGAAGCCTATGTGGATTTTGGAGGAGAAACAGTTCTTCCTCTAATAGAAAAGTATGATAATCTTATTGTATCCAGAACCTATTCCAAATCCGCCTCCCTGGCGGGAGCCCGACTGGGATTTGCCTTTGGGAACAAAGAACTAATGAAGGATTTGGAGGTTGTAAAATACTCCACCAATCCCTATAGCGTAAACAGTATGACGGAGCTTACGGGACTTGCGGTTCTGGAGGAAGCGGAATACTATAGAGAAAACCAAAGGAAAATAATTGAAACAAGGGAATGGACCAAAGATAAATTGGAGGCCCTGGGTCTAAAGGTTCTTCCCTCCAAGGCAAATTTCCTCTTTGTGGGAACGGGAAAGGAAGCCTCCGGAAATGAATGGAAGGATATATCCGGTGAAGAACTTCAGTCCTGGCTAAAGGAAAGAGGAATTTTGGTTCGTTGGTTTAATAAGGAAAGAATAAAGGACTACTTAAGAATAACCATAGGTAAAAGAGAAGACATGGAAGTTTTGGTAAAGGAATTAAAAGAAAAAGGGGAAGGTAGGTCTAAGACAAATGTCTAAGAGAAGTTCTAAAATCGACAGAAATACTGCTGAAACAAAGATAAAAGTATTCCTGGATTTGGATGACGACAAGTGGGAAAAGAATAAAATTGATACAGGAATAGGCTTTATGGATCACATGCTTACTCTCATGGCCACCCACGGCATGTTTCGCCTGGATGTATCCTGTAAGGGGGATACCAATGTGGACTACCACCACTCCGTTGAGGATATAGGTATAGTAATGGGTCAGGCCATAAGGGAAGCCCTGGGGAATATGAAGGGCATTAAAAGATATGGTGATATCCTTCTTCCCATGGATGAAGCCCTGATCAAATGTGCCGTTGATTTATCCGGAAGATCCTTCTTGAGTTTTCAGGTGGATTTCCCTACGGAAAAGGTTGGGGATTTTGACACAGAGCTATTTAAGGAATTCTTTATTGCCCTGGTTAGAAAGTCGGAGATAACCCTTCACCTGATTAAGGAAGCGGGAGAAAACAGCCACCATATTGCAGAGGGACTCTTCAAAGCCTTTGGTAGGGTTCTATCCATGGGAGCTATGGAGGATCCCCGGCTGAAGAACAAGGTTCCTTCCACAAAAGGAGTGCTGGTTTAAGCTATGATAAACATTGTCGATTATGGTGTAGGAAATATTTTCTCCCTTAAGTCTTCCCTGGACTACCTGGGAATTAAGGCCGAGCTGACGGGAGATCCGGAGAAGATTCTGGCATCGGAGAAGGTAATTCTTCCCGGCGTTGGTTCCTTTGGTGATGCTATGGAAATGCTTAAGCGGCGGGATCTAATTCCGGCAATTCTTCAGGTGGCAAAGAAGGGTACACCTCTTTTGGGAATTTGCCTTGGGATGCAGATTCTTTTTCAGCGGGGATTTGAATATGGCGAAAGGGAAGGTTTGGGCCTTATATCCGGATCTGTGGAGGACATGAATAAGCTTCTTAAAGATAAGGAACTTCCCCTTCCTCAAATGGGATGGAATGCCATTAGCTTTCCCAAGGACAGGGAAAAGAGTCCTCTCTTTAAATATACTCCTGAGGGAAGTTATGTTTATTTTGTTCACAGCTATTCTGCAGTTAACTGTGAGGACAGCATCATTGCCACCTGCGACTACAGCTATCCTGTAACTGCAGCTGTGGCAAAGGATAATATCTTTGGAACCCAGTTCCATCCGGAAAAAAGTGGAGAGGTGGGTCTGAATATTTTAAAGGCCTTCCATGAATTATAAAAGGTGACAAATATGACGGAAGTATTTCCTGCAATAGATATAAGAGATGGAATGGTGGTAAGACTCCTTAAAGGAGATTACGATAAAATGACTGTCTATGGAGGAACTCCTGTGGACATGGCCTTTGCCTTTGATGATATGGGGGCCAAATATCTTCATGTGGTGGATTTGGATGGAGCAAAGGAAGGCATTATTGCCGCCAACAGAGATGACATTAAGGCCATGATATCAGGCACCGGCCTTAAGATAGAAATCGGCGGAGGCATTAGAACAGAAAATCAAATAGAGGACTATCTTATGATGGGAGTCCATAGAGTTATTCTGGGAACCATCGCCATGACGGATTTGGACTTTACAAAAAGGGTACTAAGTCGCTACGGAAGTGGCATTGCCGTTGGTATAGATATTAAAGATGGTTATGCAGCCATAAAGGGGTGGAAGGAATTATCCTCCCTTAGGGCAGATGAGGCCCTTAAGAGAATGTGCGACATGGGAGCTGAAACCATTATCTGTACCGATATCAGCAAGGACGGGGCCATGAAGGGAATAGATGTTGATTTTTATAAATCCCTGGTGGAGAAGTATACCAAGGAATATGGCTGCAATATAGTATCCTCCGGTGGAGTAACCACCTTGGATGATATAGCTAAGCTATCCACCATAGGCCTGGAAGGAATAATAGTGGGTCGTGCCATATACGATGGTTCCATAGCCCTGGAGGATGCCCTTAGAGTATGTAGGGAGGTTCAGAGCCAATGATAACAAAGAGAATAATTCCCTGCCTGGACGTGAAAAACGGAAGAGTGGTAAAGGGGGTTCAGTTTCAGGATCTTTCCGATGTGAATTCTCCGGTTACCCTGGCCAAGGAATACAGCGCCTTTGGAGCAGATGAATTGGTATTCTACGACATTACCGCTTCTGCAGAGGGACGGGATATTTTTACGGACATTCTGGTGGAAACTGCAAAAAATGTTTTTATACCTATGACTGTAGGTGGCGGAATAGACAGCCTGGATGACTTTGATCGGGTGCTTAAATGTGGAGCGGACAAAGTAAGTGTAAACAGCGGCGCCATTAGAAATCCAGATCTAATAAACCAAGGAGCAAAGAAATATGGGAATCAATGTGTGGTTCTATCCTGCGACATAAAGAGAGTTAATGGAAAATTCACTGTCTTCAGCAAAGGGGGCAGAGAGAATACAGGTATGGATGCTCTTAAATGGATCAAGGAAGGTATAGAGCGAGGTGCCGGTGAAATAGTTGTAAACAGTATCGACACCGACGGAGTGAAGAAGGGATTTGACATTGAACTTCTTAAGGAGGTTGTTAAGATTGCCAAGGTTCCGGTAATAGCCTCCGGCGGTGCAGGTTCCATTGATGATTTTGTAACTCTGTTTAAAGAGGTGCCTGAAATATCTGCAGGCCTGGCAGCCTCCATATTTCACTTTGGTACCGTCAGCATAAAGGAACTTAAGGAAAGACTAAACCGGGAGAAGATAGAAATAAGATTATAGATAGGGAGAAGCTAATGAACTTTGTTAATCCGGATGAAATAAAATATGATGAGAAGGGTCTGGTGCCGGCGGTAGTAATAAATGACAAAACCCTAAAGGTGCTAACCCTGGCATATATGAACAAGGAAAGCCTGGAGATTACTCAAAGGGAGGGGAGAACCTGCTTTTGGTCCAGATCCAGACAGGAGCTTTGGAGAAAGGGAGAAACCTCCGGCAATATTCAGTATGTAAAATCCATTGTGGCAGACTGTGACAAGGATGCTCTTTTGGTTTATGTGGATCCCATGGGACCTGCCTGCCACCTGGGAGGGGAAAGCTGCTTTGAATTTCCTTTGGAAGGATACAAGGAGGAAGCAAAGGGCATAGATGGGAGCAATGAGTCTTCCTTTTCCCTAAGAGGTCTATATGATCTTCTTAAGGATAGAAAGGAAAACCTTCCGGAAGGTTCCTATACCACATATCTCTTCGAAAAGGGCCTGGATAAAATTTTAAAGAAGGTGGGAGAAGAGTCCACAGAGGTGATTATTGGAGCAAAGGCAGGAGATAAAAAGGAAACCATTTACGAAATCGGTGATTTGGCATATCATATTATGGTTCTCATGGTGGAGATGGGGATTAGTGTGGATGATGTTAAAGAAGAATTGGCATCAAGACATATAATCGACAAGAAGGTTAAACAGGAAAAGATGGTGTAGCATAAATGGACTTAGTTGCATTGGCAGACATAATGAAGAGAAGATACAAGGTGGGGAATATAGATGGTAAATCCAACTATCATACCCATACCTTTTATTGCGACGGAAAGAATTCACCGGAGGAAATGGTGGAGAGAGCCCTGGAGCTGGGATTTACCTCCCTGGGGTTTTCCGGCCACCAGTTTTCTGTGCCCGATGCAGACTATGCCATGGATCCCATCGTGGAAATCAAATACAAGAATCACATTAAAGAATTACAGGAAGAGTATAAGGATAGAATTAAAATCTATCTTGGAATTGAAAGAGACTATTATTGTGATTTAAGATCCGGATATCAGTATGTAATTGGCTCCACCCATCATATAGAAAAGGATGGTCATATCCTTAATGTGGATGAAAGTCCTCAGGTATTTGAAAAGGCCGTTAAGGAATGCTTCCAAGGAGACTATATGGCCTTTGTGGAGGAGTATTACAAAAAGGAAAGCCAGGTGCTTCTTAGAACCGGAGGCCAGATAGTTGGCCATTTTGATCTGGTTACAGTATTTAACAAAGACAATAGATATTTCAATGAAGAGGACAGTGCCTATAAAGCCATGGCCCTAAAGGCAGTGGATGAGATTTTGGAATCCTTTTCTCAGAGTGGCATGTCAAAGGAGATACCGGAGGATTTCCCGGAGGAATTTGCCATGCTGATATATGCCACAGGCCTTCCTATTTTTGAAATCAATACAGGGGCAACAGCAAAGGGAAGGAGGGACCTTCCTTATCCGGCTCCCTTTATAATTGAACATCTGGCAGATTCGGGAGTGCCTTTAATAATGAACAGTGACTGTCATGATAAAAGGTATTTGGACTTTGGGTTTAAACCTTTGGTAAATAGATATGGTGAGTAAATTATAATGCCCTTATGTGGATTGGGTGAAATATGCAAAAAGCTAAAAAAATATGTAGTTTTAGCCATAAACATGCTGTTGAAACTTGTTGGGTCTCGTGCTAAAATAGTGCCGTTGCTTATTTTAAAACAACGGCATTTATATATATATTGAAAGGGTTATTATTAGAATGAAAAAGAAATTTACTATGGCGCTGGGAATTGCGCTGGTAATCACCATGGTACTTTCTGGCTGCTCAAAGGGAAGCAGCGGTGCACCAAAAACAAATTACGATCCCGCCGAGTATATCGAACTTGGCGCTTATACAGATCTTCCTTATTATACGGAAGAGGTTGAGGTTACAGATGAAGAGCTTCAGGAACAGATTGACCTGGTTTTGCTCTACGCCACAGAAACTGAAACAGTGACAGAAGGCGTGGTGGAGGATGGAGACACCATTAATGTAGCCTTTGTTGGTAAAATCGATGGGAAAGAATTTGAGGGCGGAAGCTCTGAGTCCTACGACATTACCATTGGTACAACATCCATGATCGATGGCTTTGTGGAAGGCCTTATTGGAAAGAATATCGGGGAGACAGTGACTTTGAATCTTAAGTTCCCCGATGACTATGGCAACCAGGATGTGGCAGGAAAGGATGTTGTTTTTGACGTAACAATTAATTCCAAAAACGTTAGCAAGACTCCTGAACTGACAGACGACTTCGTAAAGGAATATTACGATGCAGAAAATGTGGAAGCCTTTAAGGAACAGCTAAAGGCAGACCTTATAGCTGACAAGGAAACCTCAAGAGACAATAGTATTAAAAGCAGTCTGTGGAATGTTATTTTGGAAACATCCAATCTTAAGTCCTCTCCTGAAGAGGAAGTAACCCTTGCCAAGGAGCAGGTGGCTAAGCTTGAAGAGGATTATAAGAGCCAGGCAACCATGTATGGCCTGGAGTGGGCAGACTTCCTTCAGACCATGATGGGAACCGATGAAGCCGGATTCCAGACCATGATGGACGACTATGTAAATGATATAGTTAAGAACAACGTAGTTGTAAAAGCTATCTCCAAGGCTGAAAACATCAGCTTTACAGAAAGTGAGTTCAAGGAAAGAATTCAGGAAATCCTGGACCAAAATGGCCTGACAGAGGACACCTTCAAAAGCTATTACAATATGACCATTGAGGAATATGCTGAAGAAAATGGCTGGAGAGATAATTTCCTGCTGGAGAAGATAATGGACAAGGTTTTGGAACTGGGCAAAGAGGTTCCAAAGGATGAATTTGATGCCTTTGTGGAGAGCATGCTTCCTGCAGAGGAGGAGGCCCAGGCAGAAACTCCTGCAGAACCCAATGCAGAGGGCTAGAATTTGAAAAAATAGCCCTTAATGCTGGACAAATAGTTAAAATTAAAGGATAATGAACTTGTGTCGTTATCCTTTTTATAGTATGACGGGCATGTCATAGGTCTACGGTGTAAGTCCGTAGGAGCGTAGTCATCGACGAATCCAATAGCGACTCCCAAGGTTCAAGCCGTGAGGCTTGGGCGAGAGGAAGGGATAGCGAAATCGTGGCCTGACGAACA
>JAGAXF010000031.1 GCA_017941085.1 Bacillota bacterium | reverse complement strand
TTATCTTACTCAAAAAGGGACGGCATATCGCCATCCCTTAATCCAAACTCGTGATGCAGTTGTTTGGGGCGAGCTTCATAGGACGTCAGATTATCCAGTGCATTGGGATTAGCCATCAACGCTTTTTGTCCTATAACCCTAAAGGGAGGAATAATGGGACACGATAAATTGAGATTCACTACGCAAGTAAAACTTTTACTAGTTTTATTTTTTGTGTCTGTGATTTTTTTGGGGAATAGAGTTTCTGTTTTTGCTGAAAGCGATATATCAAATGACGGCGTAATTATAGGCAAAGATGTATTGGAGCAAGCCTCCATAGATGGCAAGCTAGAAGAGAATCAAGAAGAGAATCATAATAAAGAACAGAATGAAATTGCTGAAGAACAAAAGCGCTTATTGGATGAAAATTCGCAAGAAATAGAAGATCAAATAAAATCAGGTGAGGGTCAAGCATATTTGGCGAAAGAGCCTGCTGACATCAGTGAATCTAAATATAACGCGACATCTGAATCGGAGCCAGCGCCAGAAGGTGAATCGGAGCCAGGTCATACATGGGAACTTGAAGCGGAGTCGGAATCGGAGAGGGGTGCCCTTGGTGAGGGCAATGAATCTAATCCCTTTGCAGATTCTGCAGTGGAAAGAATATATGGTTACTCTGCCTATGATACAGCTGTTGAAGTGGCAAAGGCGTTAAAGAAAGAATTGGGCGTAGAAAAATTTGATAGTGTTGTCATAACAAGAGGCGACTATTATGCAGATGCATTATCTGGTAGTTATTTTGCTATAAAAAACAATGCCCCAATTCTTTTGGTAAAGGAGCCGAAGAATAAAGATGATAACAAAGGGGTGTTGGACCTTATTAAAGAAAGTCTTTCTGAGAATGGAACTATATATATACTTGGTGGCCCTAATGCGGTTTCAGATAATGTGGAAAAAAGCCTAAAGGCCTTGGGTTATGTAGACAGAATATGGGGCCAATCAAAATATGATACCAACCTTGAGATATTAAGAAGATCCAATCCCGAGGGTGAGGATCTGCTAATTGCCACAGGGGAGAAATATCATGATGCTCTCTGTGCATCCACATTAAGAAAGCCCATCCTTTTAGTAGAGGATAAACTTAAGGAATCACAAAAGGAATTCTTGAATGGATTCGTCAGTGAAGATACAAATCTATATATATTAGGTGGTCCTCAAGCTGTTAGTGAATCACTGGAAGCGGAAATTGCAGAGTATAAGAAACCGGAGAGAATCCAAGGAGAAACAAGATTCGATACTGCAATAGAAGTAGCGAAAAAGTGGTATGGTGGAACAAAGAGAATTGCATTAGCGACGGAAGATAGATTTGAGGATGCTATGGTGGGGGTAATTTACGCCCACGCAAAGGGAATGCCGGTAATTTTCTCTGCTAAAACTCATTACTTTCATAGGGCATATAAATTCATCTTTGATCAAGAGGAAATAAATAATGTAACTATTTTTGGTGGTCCTCTTGCACTTTCTGACGATGTTGCGGCGGTTGATGCCAGCGGAAGAAAGAAGACGGGGCTACTTGCAGTTTCAAAAAAGAGATACTACACGAATAAGGACGGCTCTCTGGTTAAGAACAAGGTGATGACATTAGGGGGAGCAAAATTTACATTTGGTGCAAATGGAGTAGCAAAGTATGAAAAAGCTACACAAATTCCGGTTCTTACATATCACAGAGTGGTTAATGACAATTCAAAGGAAAAGAATCTGCCTGACAACAGGTTTGCTATTAGTCTATCAATGTTCAAATCGCACATTGAATACCTTGCGGACAACGGATTTACTACTGTTTCCCTTGAAGAACTCTATGATTGGAGAATGGGTAAACTAGATCTTCCAAAGAATAGTGTGGCGATTACTTTCGACGATGGGCACTATGAAAGCTATCATCTAATTCTTCCTGTTATGAAGGAATATAATATAAAGGGATCTGTGTTTACTATTGGTGAGAATATAACGGAGACAACGGAGCCATTCAAGGATCAAGAGATGAGTATACAGCTTGGTATGGACTTGCGAGAGGGCATGAAGAGAGCATATCCGGATTTTACATTAGAAAACCACAGCTATGGCTTACATAAAATAGGTGGAAATGGATCTCCGGTGGTAGTAGGCATGTCGAAGGCTGAGATAGATAAGGATTTTAAGAAATGGAAGACAAAGAGAGGAGATTTTTTCGCATATCCCTTTGGTAAATGGACACAGGCTTTTGTGGACTCTTGCAAAACAAATGGAGTTAAGCTCGCTTTTTGCTTTGGCAACCATGGCTATGCTAAAATAAATCAAAATCCCCTTTTGATGTTAAGAATAGGAATCTACCCAAGCACCACAATGTCAGACTTTAAAGCTTGGGTGAATGGAACCATGCGTAAATAATATAGAGATGATGTTTGTTAGAAATTAGGTGAGTTTATGAAGAGGGCATATTCGTCAAAGTTTAACAAAAAGAAATGGTTTTTAATGATACTGATGCTGCTATGTTTTTTCTTGTGCGGTGCCAGCTTGGCTTTTGCAGAAGAGGAGCAGTCCCATTCAGTAGAAACAAAGTTCGAGGAAAATAATCCTGCGGCTGACGAAAGCGAACCGGCGGCAACTCCGGATGCAGGAGTCATAGGTTCGGAGGAACTTGCTGATGCAGAGACTATAGAGCCGACTGAAGCTGCTGAGGATTCAGAAGTTGTTGACCCAACAGAAGCAGCTGAGGGAGAAACTGAAAATCCAGCATGGGCATTGGATGATGAAAATGCTGCTTTGGCAGAAGCTTCCGTTGCATTAGAGGATAAAGAAGAGCCAAAAATTGAATCGGGTGGGGTACTGCAGACATCTAATATAGATGAGGAAAAAGCGGATGTAGCAAAGGCTGTTACACCGGGCATTAAAAGAATATATGGTGCCAGCGCATATGACACAGCTGTTGAGGTGGCAAAGGCCTTCAAGGAAGAATTGGGGGTAGATAAATTTGACAGCGTTATTGTAACCAGAGGTGACCATTACGCAGACGCACTGTCCGGAAACTACTTTGCTGCAAAGAATAAAGCGCCTATTCTGTTGGTAAAGGAGCCCGTAGGTAAGGACGACAATAAGGGCGTCTTTAACCTCATAAAGGACAGCCTATCAAAAACCGGAATCATATATATTCTAGGTGGCCCCAATGCGGTTTCCGATGGTTTGGAAAAAAGTTTAAAAAGCCTAGGCCAAGTGGACCGAATCTGGGGACAAACACTATACGATACAAATCTTGAAATTCTAAAAAGATCAAATCCGGAAGGAGAGGATTTACTGATTGCTACAGGTAAGACTTATCCTGACGCACTTTGCGCTTCAGCTCTTGGAAAGCCAATTCTCCTGGTGGCAGACGAATTAAGACCAGAGCAGCGTGATTTCTTAAACACTTATTTATTACAGAATAACAATGTATATATCCTAGGCGGAAATCTTGCCGTTTCAGATGAAATTGAAAAAGAGATAGCTTTAATCAAAAAGCCGGAAAGGGTTTCGGGTGAAACTAGATTCGACACCTCTATTGAAATTGCGGAAAAATGGTTCGACGGTTCTGTCGAAGTGGGCTTGGCTACAGCAGACAGATTTGAGGATGCTATGGTTGGAGGAGTCTATGCCTATGAGAAAAACATGCCTATAATCCTATCTTCTAAAACCCCGTATTTTCACAAAGGCTATAAATATATTTTTGATAACAAAGAGATTAAGTCTGTAACCATATTCGGAGGCCCTCTTGCCCTTTCAGATGATGTGGCGGCAATGAATGAGAAGGGCTCCCGAAAAACAGGCCTTCTTACTGTTAGCGGAAATAAATATTTTACAGATGACAATGGCAACTTGGTAAAGAATACATCAAAGACAATAGATGGCAAGACTTATCATTTTGGTTCTGATGGAATCGGTCGTACTGACGGAATCATCCTGGAAAATGGAAAGTATTATTTATATCAAAAAGGAAAGAAAGCCACCGGTGAATGCAGGTCCTATGTTCAAGATGGAGTTACCTGGAATGTAATTAAAGGTGTTGCAACAAAGGTAGTGACGGAAAAGGACAAGGTGTTAAACAGAGCGCTGAAAATCATTTCTCAAATAACAAGTCCGACTATGACCATGGCACAAAAACTCAGAAAGTGTTGGGATCATTTAAGCTATAGCAACTATCCTGAATACAACCCAAGAATCCCCCATTATAAAGGAATGGACTGGCCTATTATTTATGCCAATGACATCTTTGTAAAAGGAGGAGGCAATTGCATAAGTCTGGGTGCTGCTTTTGCATTTTTAGCTAAGGGTATTGGATACACGGATGTTTACGCATGTCATAGTGGTGGACATGGGTGGACCATGATTGATGGGCTTGTTTATGATAGGGAATGGTCGAGATGGCATAATGCCTCTACTTACTACGGAATAAAGTCTGCGCCGGACGTGAATTACAAAGCGGCCATATCTGCGGGATATGCCTGGATGAAGATTAGAATTTAAGGGAGGAGAAATATTGAGTCGAGCAGTTAAAATATACAAGCTTCTCCTGGTTTATTTTGTTCTTTGCGTTTTCTTTATAGGAAACTACGAAATCGCCTTTGCGGAAGAAGTAAATATAGAAGAAACGGCGGCAGAATCAGTGGCTGATGCTGATGAGGCAGATGAAGTAAATAATGAACCTGTAGCAGAAACTGTGGTTGAAGCTGATGAGACGTATAAGGCAAATGAGGAACCTGTAGAGGAGGCTGAACAGCAGGCGCAGGAGCCTGAGGAAATAGACGAAGTTCAGGAGCCCTTGCCAGAGCCGGGAATGGAGGATGTTTCAGAGGAGGCATCGGCTGACGCTGAAGATGAAATCGTCATAGTTGAATCGAAATCGGATAACACTGTTATTGCAGTCGACAGTAGTTATGTATCTTCTGTTGTCCCCGGTATAAAAAGAATATGGGGAGACTCAGCATATGACACTGCAGTAGAGGTGGCCAAGGAGCTGAAAAATGTACTGGGCGTAGATAGGTTTGATAGCATAGTTGTTACTAGAGGCGATGATCCATCGGATGCTCTATCAGGAAGCTATTTTGCAATTAAGCATAATGCGCCTGTGGTTCTTGTTAAAGAACCTAAAACAAAGACTGGTGATACTGAAAATAAGGGAGTATTTGATCTAATAAAAGATAGCCTTGCGGAAAATGGAACCATATATATTCTAGGTGGCCCAAACGCTGTTTCGTATGACTTGCAGAATAGTTTAAGTGGATTGGGAATAGTGGATAGAATTTGGGGCCAGACAAGATACGATACCAATTTGGAAATTTTAAATAGGCTTAACCCCGTAGGAGAAGATGTGCTGGTTGCAACCGGTGAGACCTTTCCTGATGCCTTATGTGGCGCAGCTCTTGGAAAGCCATTGCTGCTTGTTAAAAACAAGCTGACCCCTGAGCAAGTGGAGTTCTTAAAAAACACTATTACAGAAGATAGTAAAATTTACATCCTGGGTGGAGAGCTTGCCATAAGCAAAGACTTAGAGACTGAAATAGAGAAAATATCCAAGCCTGAAAGAATTGCGGGCCAGACAAGATTTGATACAGCCATCGAAATCGCAGAGAGATGGTTTAAAGGTACAACAATAGTTGGCTTGGCAACAGGGACCAGATTTGAAGATGCGCTGGTAGGTGGAGTGTATGCAAACAAGGTGGGAATGCCTGTGCTTCTGTCGGATAAAACAGCTTTGTTCCGTACAACCTACAAGCATATTCTTAATCATGATGAAATAAAGTCCGTAACAATTTTCGGTGGACCTTTGGCCCTTTCCGATGATGCTTCGGCCATGGATCAAAAGGGAAACAGAAAAACGGGGCTCCTAGAGATAAACGGAAAGCAGTACATTTCCAAAAACAACGGAGATCTTGTGGAAAGCGGATGGCAAAAGGCCGACAACCTGTATTACTTCCTAAAGGATTATACAGTAACTCCTGAATGTATAGCCGCAAAAAACGTTTTGGACAAGGTTGGATACAATTTGAGGAAGGCCTTTGACTGGGCATCTGATACAATACCTTACTACAGAATGACAGGTAAGAAACCCAACCTAGGTGCCGCCTGGTTTGCCAACTTTATTTTCACCAATCTAAAGGGTAACTGCTATTGCAAAACGGCTGCCCTTTATTACATGGCTAAAATAATGGGTTACGATGCCAGGATAGTTGTGGGAAGTGCCAATTGGGGTGCGCCTCACGGTTGGCTTGAAATAAAGAAAAACAACAAAATATACTTGTATGATTTGACAGTACGTTTGGCTAAGGAGTACGGCTTCCTGGGATACGAATTCACCTATAGCACCAACTATGGTTACCACTACGATAGCTATAAACAAATCATGAATGAGTATAGTGTAACAAGATACTAAATAAATTTAATCGGAGATAATAGATGACCTTTAGTTCATTGGTATTTCTGTGCATATTTTTTCCTATTGTATTTTGCCTGCACAGCTTTATACCATCCATCAAAGTTAGAAATGGACTGCTAATCATAGCCAGCCTAATTTTTTATGGCTTTGGAGAACCTGTTTATGTTTTCCTGATGATTTTCAGTGCTCTTTTTAACTATAGCTCCGCAAGACTTCTGGAAAGAAAAACCGGCAGCAAAGGTGTATTGATCTTTGCTGTTGTTGTTAATATAGGTTTACTGTGCGTTTTTAAATATACCGGCTTTTTAATCACTACTATAAACGACTTGTTTAAGGTGGGTATACCGGTACCTGCCATTGCACTTCCTATTGGAATATCCTTCTTTACCTTTCAAGCCCTTTCTTACGTCATAGATGTTTATAGAGGCAAGGTGGAAGTGCAAAAGAGTTTTCCAAAGGTGCTTCTCTACATCTCTTTCTTTCCGCAGCTAATAGCAGGACCCATTGTTAAGTATAAGGATATAGAAAAGGAAATAAATGAAAGAGAAGTAGTTATTACTGAAGTTGCTCCCGGCTTAAGAAGATTTATCCTTGGTCTAGGGAAGAAGGTTCTAATAGCAAACACAATGGCAGTTGCCGCTGATAGCGTATTTGCTCTGGATAAGGGGGAACTTAATATACTCCTTGCGTGGATTGGAGCAGTTGCTTATGCTCTTCAAATTTATTTCGATTTCAGCGGATACAGCGACATGGCAATCGGCCTTGGGAAAATGTTTGGCTTCAATTTCAGAGAGAACTTTGACTATCCGTACATTTCCGTAAATGTAAAAGAATTCTGGAGAAGGTGGCACATATCTCTTTCCTCCTGGTTTAAGGACTACGTATATATTCCTCTGGGAGGAAACCGCAAGGGCTCCCTAAGAACCGGCCTTAACAAACTGATAGTATTTTTCCTGACGGGACTTTGGCACGGCGCCAACTGGACTTTTGTGGTTTGGGGACTCTTTCACGGATTCTTCAGCTTCTTGGAGGAGTTTGTTCCGGCAATCAGGAAGCTGCCTAGACTCATTGGACATATTTATCTTATGCTGGTGGTGATCATAGGGTTTGTAATCTTCAGAGCGGATAATATGGGACAGGCTTTCCAGGTAATAGGGCAGATGCTTACCGGATTTAATTTTGACGCTGCGTCCTTATCCCTGACCATGCAGCAGCTCACTCCTTTCGTTATAGTTATGCTGGTTGCTGCAGTTATAGCATGTGGTGGAGGACAAAAGATATACTCTGGCCTGGTGGACAAATTCACCCGAGGCGGAGAGTTAATTAAAAAACAAAATCTTGTGGAGATAATTACCTACGTAATCAGTTTCGGGATTCTAATTTGGTGCATCCTAAGATTGTCCAGCGGATCATATAATCCCTTTATTTACTTTAGGTTCTAGGAGAGCGGAATGAAGAAGTTTTTAAGAGCCTTTGTCATACTATCTATATGCATTGTGTTCATTCCTCTTCTGGGAATGACCATAAGGCCTACTACAACAACCACGGAAAATAAAGCCATGGCATCTTTTCCTACCTTGACAACAAAGGAAGGCAAAGTTAACCTGGCCTTCTTCCAGCAATTCGAAAAATACTTTAGTGAGCACTTTGCCTTTAGGAATGAACTGGTCTTTATGGATTCAAAAATTCAAAGCGACCTTTTCGGAGTGTCCTCCATGGACAGTGTAATCAGCGGCAAAGATGGATGGCTGTATTATAAATCCACTCTTGGAGATTATCTGGGCAGGGAAAGAATGAATGAACGGCAGCTGTATAACGTGGCTCATAATCTTTCTTTGGTTAAGGAGTATTTGGAAACAAAGGGAAAGAAATTACTGGTGGTATTTCCTCCTAATAAAAACACGCTATATGGAGAGAACATGCCCTATTACCATAACTACATAGTAGAAAAGACTCACAATATTGAAGACATGCCGGAACTGCTGGAAAGGGAAGGGGTTCTCTATGGAGACCTGCTTGAATTATTTAGAAATGAAGAAGAGGTTCTCTATCTTAAGAGAGATTCCCACTGGAATAATAAAGGGGCTCTTATGGCCTACAACCTTATGATGGATAAGATAGAAATGAACCACGATGATTATTCATCTATATCTCCCAGCAGAACTCAGGATGAACTGGGGGATTTAAACAGGATGCTATATACCTTTTATGGGGATAAGGAGTTGAACTACAGATACGATCTGGAGGAGAAAGCGAAATACCTGGGGGACTATAAGAGCGTTGAAGACGGCTTTATAGAAACAGAAGGTGGAACCGGAAGTGAAACCCTTTTAATGTTTAGAGACTCCTTCGGCAATACTCTTATTCCATTTATCAAAGAGCAATATAGTCGGGCTTGGTTCACCAAGGAAATGCCCTATGGTCTGGAGAAGTTAACTGATGAATATAATCCCGATCATGTGATTTTTGAAAAGGTAGAAAGAAATCTAAAAGACTTCATATCAAGACCGCCGGTAATTACGGCTCCTTTAGAGGAGACCCATGGACTTACAACTTCTGAACCGGCGGAAGAAATGGCTACAATTAACTTTGGTTCTTTGGAATCAGATTTTGACTATTACCAAATAGGTGGTGAAGTCCTTCCGGGAGTTTTGTCTGAAGAAGATGACATCCTTGTGGAAATAAACGGCAAAGTATATAAGGCCTTCCACATTGGAACTGACGGATTCCAAATGTATATTAAGAAAACCAGTCTGGAACACTTTCCTATAAGTGTAAAAATAATTCTGTCCCATGATGGAGAGAAAAGAATTATCGCAGAAAATATTTTTAATGAAGGAGATGCTTCAATATGAAAAGAGTAAGGATTGTATTGGTTTTGCTTTTGATTGCTTTGATGGCAATGGGTCTTGCTGCGTGCGGCAAGAAGGCCATGGTGTCCATAAATGACAGAGGCGTTTTAACGGAGATAGAAGTAAAGCTTCCCAATACAGTGGAGAAGATTTTGCAGGCGGCAGAGATTCAGCTGGGAGAGGAAGACCAGGTGGAGCCGGCGTTGGATGTAAAACTCCAGGATCCGGAGGAAATTGTAATTAAACGTAAGAATACCATTAACCTGGATTTAATGGGAGAAAAGAAATCCGTTGTGGTTATTGGAGGAACCATTGCTGATCTTCTTAAGCAGGAGGGCATCGTGCTGGAGGAAAAGCAGCAGGTTAATTATAAGGACGATGTCTATCTTACAGATGGCATGGAGGTTAAAATATTTAAAATGTCTTCTGTCACAGTAAAATATGACGGCAAAGAAGAAACAAAGGATGTTGAAGCTCGAACTGTGGGAGATGCCATTAAGGAATTGGGAATCTCTCTAGGCGCTGATGACAAAGTGGATCCCGCCCAGGACAAAGAGATAACTGACGGAATGACCATTACAGTTCAAAGGGTTAAAACGGAAACAGTTACGGAAAAAGAAGTGGTGGAATACGAGGTAACATACGAATACGACGGATCCAAGTCCAAGGGCGTGGAGGAAACCCTTACCGCAGGTCAGAATGGTGAAAAGGAAGTGACATACAAAGTCACCTATATAGACGGCAAGGAAGATAAACGCGAGGTGGTAGAAGAAAAGGTCACCAAGGAACCGGTAAATGCGGTAGTTTCCATAGGAACCTATGAAGCTCCTGCAGCGTCATCCTCATCCTCTTCTTCATCCTCAACAGGAGGAAGAACAGTTGTTTCCAGAAAGGACTATCCGGACTGCGATGGCTCCGGTCATGGATACTATGAAATCATCTACTCCGACGGAACCACAGAATATGTGGAATACTAGCAAAAAGCATTTGACATTGACAGGGGCATGATGTAAACTTAATGGGCAACTTTAGGATTAGGTATTCAGAGTCGGAGCAATTCGGCTCTGAATTTAAGTACGTTACGAAAGGACGATAGACATGAGAGTCAAAGTCAAATTGGAATGCACAGAGTGCAAACAGAGAAACTATGATACGACAAAAAACAAGAAGAATGATCCTGATCGTATCGAGCTGAAAAAGTATTGCAAATTCTGCAAGAAGGAAACAGTTCACAAGGAAACTAAATAAGGACACGTAAGGAGGAAGCTCATGGCTAACAATAACCAACCTGCACAGAAAAAAGAAGGTCTTGGTGGATATCTTCGTGGTGTCCGTAAAGAAATGAAAAAGGTAGTTTGGCCAACTCGCAAAGAGCTGGGTGCTTACACAGTTGTAGTGCTTGCAACATGTGCAGTTTGCGCTCTCGGTTTTTGGCTGATTGACATGGGTGTATTAACAGCCCTTAGACAGGTACTAGGCATCACATTAAGCTAAAACCCTACCTTTGATTAGAGGAAAGAACAATGTCAGATTCCGAAACAAAGAATGTCGTGCCCGAAATCAAAGAGGAAGAGACAAGCGCAAGTGTAGAAACCAAGAATGTGCTGTCACCTCTTAAGGAAGAGGGTCTGAGAGGGGATCGTGTAGCAAAGTGGTATGTTGTACACACCTACTCAGGACATGAGAAAAAAGTAAAAATAAATATAGAAAAGATGGTAGAGACCCGTGGTATGGAAGATTTGATTCTGGAGGTGGTAGTACCCACAGAAGAAAGAATCGAAATCAAAAACGGACAGAAGAGCATCAAAGAAAAGAAGATGTTCCCGGGCTACGTCATAGTAAAGATGATAGTCACCAACGAGTCTTGGTATTTGGTGCGTAACACCCAGGGTGTTACGGGATTCGTGGGACATGGTTCCCGCCCAATACCTCTTACCGATGAAGAGATTACCAGAATGGGAATCGAAAAGGTCCATATCGATTTGGACGTAAAGCCTGGCGACACTGTAAGAGTAATAAGTGGCCTCTTCGAAGGATTTATGGGAGAAGTCCTGGAAATCAATCCAGAGAAACAGGTGCTTACAGTAAAGATCTCCATGTTCGGAAGGGATACCCCGGTAGAGCTGGAGTTTGGACAGGTAAACACATTGCAATAGATATCTTAAGTAGATTAAAAATATCTATACAATAAAAAAGGAAAGGAGGTAAATCTATGGTCAAGAAGATCGAAGGCTATATCAAGCTGCAGATCCCCGCAGGACAGGCTAATCCGGCACCACCGGTAGGACCGGCACTGGGTCAGCACGGCGTGAACATCATGGACTTCTGTAAGGCATTTAATGCCAAGACACAGGATCAGCCAGGCATGATCATTCCGGTAGTAATCACAGTGTATGCCGACAGATCATTTAGCTTTGTTACTAAGACACCGCCAGCAGCAGTATTGCTGAAGAAGGCAGCGGGTCTGGAATCAGGATCAGGTGAGCCAAACAAAACAAAAGTGGCAACCCTAACAAGAGCTCAGGCTGAAGAAATTGCAAAACTAAAGATGCCTGATCTGAATGCCGCAAGTCTGGAAGCTGCCACTGAGATGATCAAGGGCACAGCCAGAAGCATGGGAATCGTTATTGAAGACTAATAAGCTGGGAGGCCGGTTCAGGAAATCTCCCTGACCAAAGAATGATTAAGACTTCCAACGGAAGAAAAATTGTTCAAGGCCGATTGCACCAGCGAGGAGGAAAAAATGCCAAAGAGAAGTAAAGGTTACAAGGAAGTAGCCGCAAAGGTAGAAAAACAGAATCTCTACGAAATACCTGAAGCAATGAATAAGGTTGTAGAGACAGCACATGCCAAGTTCGACGAAACTGTAGAAGTGCATGTAAAGCTAGGCGTTGACGGACGTCATGCCGATCAGCAAGTAAGAGGAGCCATCGTTCTCCCTAACGGAACCGGTAAGGAAGTAAAAGTACTGGTATTCGCAAAGGGTGAAAAGGCAACTGAAGCTCAGAACGCCGGAGCAGATTATGTAGGCGCAGAAGAGCTGGCTGACAAGATTCAGAAGGAAAACTGGTTCGACTTCGATGTCGTAGTTGCAACTCCTGACATGATGGGTGTTGTAGGTAGACTGGGTAAGGTTCTCGGTCCTAAGGGAATGATGCCAAACCCCAAATCCGGAACAGTAACCATGGATCTGGAAAGAGCTCTTGCTGAAATCAAAGCCGGTAAAGTTGAATATCGTCTGGACAAGCAGAACATCGTTCACACTATTATCGGAAAGAAATCCTTTGGTCCGGAAAAATTGGAGCAGAACTTCAGAGCCCTCATGGAAGCTTTGATTAAAGCAAAGCCTGCTACAGCTAAGGGTCAGTACCTGAGAACTGTAACAGTAACCACAACCATGGGTCCCGGAATAAAAGTAAATCCTGCAACGATTGCTTAAGACCAAGGAAACAGTTGAACTGATAGGTCCACTGACCAACAGAAACTGAATAATAAAAACGCAAGTTATAACCGTAGACAGCGGGTGCAGAAGGAAAACCTGAAGCTTAATTTCCCGCCGAGGTACAATACATAGATATTGAACCCTGTCTGCGCAAAAGACAGGGTTATTTATTGAGTACCGGACATACTATTCGCTTTGGGACCAGTTCCAAAGCAGAAAGGAGAACTAAATGTCAGAAGCAGCAAAACAAGAAAAGCAACTGATTATCGATGAGATTAGGGGCAAACTTGATGGAGCTCAGGCAGCAGTAGTAATTGACTACATGGGAATCACAGTAGCCCAGGCCGATGAAATGAGAAAGAAACTCAGAGAGGCCAACGTTGACTATACAGTTTATAAAAACACTCTCATGAAGAGAGCCATTGACGGAACAGACTTTGCTCCTTTGGCAGATGTCCTTGAAGGACCAAGCGCCATCGCCATCAGCAAAGAGGATGCAACAGCACCTGCAAGAGTGATTAACGGCATCATCAAGGAGTTCCAGAAGATGGAGTTCAAGGCTGGCGTTGTTGAAGGAAACTTCTATGACAAGGCTGGTATCGAAGAGGTTGCCAAGATTCCATCCAGAGACGAACTTATTGCCAAGTTCATGGGAAGCATCCAGTCTCCGATTGGAAAGTTCGTAAGAACACTGGCAGCTATTGCAGAAGCAAAGCCCGCAGACGGCGCAGCTCCTGCAGAAGAAGCAAAGCCTGCTGAGGAAGCAGCCCCTGCTGAAGAGGCAGCACCTGCTGAGGAAGCTCCTGCAGAAGCAGCTCCCGCTGAGGAAGCAGCACCTGCTGAGGAAGCTCCTGCAGAAGCAGCTCCCGCTGAGGAAGCAGCACCTGCTGAAGAACCGGCAGAATAATTGAGAATCATTACAGATGTAAATTTAATAAAGGAGAATAAAAATGGATTTTAATCAAATTATTGAAGCAATAAAGAACATGTCCGTTATGGAGCTCAATGAGCTGGTTAAGGCATGTGAAGAAGAATTCGGCGTATCCGCAGCAGCTCCTGTAGCAGTTGCAGGCGTAGCAGCACCTGGAGCAGGTGGAGCAGAAGAACAGAGTGAATTCACTGTAGTTCTTGCAGAAGTTGGCGCAGAAAAGATCAAAGTTATCAAGGTTGTTCGTGAGATCACAGGTCTCGGACTCAAGGAAGCTAAGGAATTGGTTGACGGAGCTCCCGGAACAATCAAGGAGAACGTTGAGAAGGCAGAAGCTGACGACATCAAGGCAAAGCTTGAAGAAGTTGGTGCAAAGGTTGAGTTCAAATAAGAATCAGCGCTTTAGCGAGCGGTTCCCTAAGGGAACCGCTCTTGGGCTTTTTGGTGGAGGGATTTTGTGGTGGAATCAGGCCTAACCCCCAAAATATAGTGATTGACCCCTTGACACTATTATGCTAAAATGTTAATTTGCCACGCAAATGCAAACTGTTAAATCATAAGGAGTGATAAAACATGCCAAAACCTGTAAAAGTAGGCAGAAAAGAGAGAATGTCCTTCTCAAAAATCAATGAAGTTAGCGAGATGCCGAACCTCATTGATATCCAGACCAAGTCATATAAATGGTTCCTGGAGGAAGGCCTCAAGGAGGTATTCGAGGACATTTCTCCAATTAGAGACTATACTAATAATTTGGTACTGGAATTTATTGACTACACATTAGACGATACTCCTAAATATGACCAAGAAGAGTGCAAGGAAAGGGATGTAACCTATGAAACCGCACTCAGGGTCAAAGTCAGACTCACCAATAATGAGACTGAAGCCATAAGCGTAGACGAAGTATACATGGGAAACTTCCCGCTTATGACCGAAAAAGGAACCTTTATATATAACGGAGCAGAAAGAGTAATCGTTACTCAGCTGGTTCGTTCTCCGGGACCTTATTTCGGATATGAAACAGATAAGTACAAGTCCAATACAAAACTCTTTTCATCCCAGATTATTCCTAATAGAGGTGCATGGCTGGAGTATGAAACAGATGCCAACGAAGTTCTGTCCGTTCGTGTAGACAGAACCCGTAAACAGCCCCTTACCATTTTGCTGAGGGCCCTGGGCATTGCATCCAACCAGGAAATTCTCGATCTCTTTGGTCCGGATGAAAGACTTATCAAAACACTGGAAAAAGATACTACCACAGATTACGAAAGTGGTCTGAAGGAAATATATAGGAAATTAAGACCGGGTGAACTCTCCACAGTGGACAGTGCAAGTGCTCACCTGAATTCGCTGTTTTTTGATCCCAAGAGATACGACCTGGCAAAGGTAGGCCGCTACAAGTACAACAAGAAGCTGGGACTGGCCAACAGAATTGTTGATGTGGTTCCTGCAGAGGATGTACTTGATCCAAACACAGGAGAAATCCTTGTGGAAGCAGGCACCCGCATCTCCAGAGAGATGGCCAAGGTTGTGGAAAACGCCGGTGTTGAGTACATCATGGCCTATGGTGGACATGAAGACAGCTCCAGCGACATCACAAAGGTTATAGGAAACAGATTCGTTGACCTTAGCCAGTATGTAAAATTCGATACTTCATCATTAAAGGTAGACGAAAAGGTTTACTATCCTGTTTTGATGGAGATTTTAGAAGAAAACAAAAAGGAAGATGACATTAAGAAGGCATTGGAAGAAAGAAGAAGCGAACTTTGTCCGAGACATATCATAATCGCTGACATCATTGCTTCCGTAAGCTACCTTCTTAACCTTAACTATGGCATTGGCTCCACCGATGACATAGACCATCTTGGAAACAGAAGACTTAGAACAGTGGGAGAACTTCTCCAGAATCACTTTAGAATAGGTCTTGCCAGAATGGAGCGTGTGGTTAGAGACCGCATGACCATCCAGAGCGAAGAAGCTGTATCCGCCCAGACTTTGATGAACATTAGACCGGTAACGGCAGCCATCAAAGAGTTCTTCGGCAGTTCCCAGCTATCTCAGTTCATGGATCAGAACAATCCGCTGGCTGAACTTACCCACAAGAGAAGACTATCTGCCCTTGGTCCCGGAGGACTTTCAAGAGAGAGAGCAGGCTTCGAAGTCCGTGACGTACATCACTCCCATTACGGACGTATGTGTCCTGTAGAAACACCGGAAGGTCCAAACATCGGACTTATCGGTTCTCTTACAACCTACGGAATCATCAACCAGTATGGTTTCATCGAAACTCCTTATAGAGTAGTAGACAAAGAGAAGGGCGTAGTTACAGATAAGATTCAGTATGTTGATGCCGATGACGAAGAACTCCTAATCATCGCTCAGGCCAACGAGCCTTTGGATGAAAAGGGACACTTTGTCAATGCCAAGGTTGCCGCTCGTGGACACGGCGGTGAAATTGCCATGTTCCCAAGAGAAGATGTGGACATGATGGACGTTTCACCAAAGCAGGTAGTATCCGTTGCTACCGCCATGATTCCATTCCTGGAAAACGACGACGCCAACCGTGCCCTTATGGGATCCAACATGCAGAGACAGGCAGTGCCTCTACTTGTTACCGAAGCACCTATCGTTGGTACAGGTATTGAGTACAGAGCAGCCTGCGACTCCGGTGTTGTGCTTCTGGCAAAGAACGCAGGTACCGTTGAGTATGTGGATGCCAAAACCATTAAAATCAGAAGAAGTTCCGATAAGGAAATCGACGAATACAATCTTCTTAAGTTTAAGAGATCCAACCAGGGAACCTGTATCAACCAGAGACCTATCGTAAGCCACGGAGAAAAGGTAGAGGCAGGAGAAGTAATTGCCGATGGTCCATCCACAGACATGGGTGAAATCGCATTGGGCAAGAACCTTCTCATTGGATTCATGACCTGGGAAGGATATAACTACGAGGACGCTATCATTCTTAATGAGAGACTCCTTATGGATGACGTTCTTACATCTCTCCACATTGTGGAATACGAATCCGAAGCAAGAGACACCAAGCTTGGACCGGAAGAAATCACAAGAGATATTCCAAACGTAGGTGAAGATGCTCTCAAGTATTTGGACGACAGCGGTATCGTAATGATCGGTGCCGAGGTAAATGCCACAGACATTCTGGTGGGTAAGGTTACACCAAAGGGAGAGAACGATCTTTCTGCAGAGGAAAAACTCCTTCGTGCGATCTTTGGTGAAAAGGCCAGAGAGGTTAGAGACACGTCCCTTAAGGTGCCTCACGGCGAAACCGGTATCGTAGTAGATGTAAAGGAATTCACCAGAGAGAACGGGGACGAATTAAATCCCGGCGTAAGCAAACTGGTGAGAGTATATATCGCAACCAAGAGAAAGATCAACGTTGGCGATAAGATGGCCGGACGTCACGGAAACAAGGGTGTTATTTCCCGCATACTTCCTGAAGAAGATATGCCTTTCCTTAAGGATGGACAGAGCCTTCAGGTTATGCTTAACCCCTTGGGCGTACCTTCCCGTATGAACATCGGTCAGGTACTGGAAGTTCATCTGGGTCTTGCCGCCAAGGATAAGGGTTGGTACATCTCCACTCCTGTATTTGACGGAGCCACAGAAAAGGACATTCGTGAAATGCTGGAGGACTGTTCCATCGAAAACGAAAACGGCAAAGTAATGCTGAGAGATGGACGTACAGGAGAATACTTTGATAATCCTGTTACCGTTGGTTACATGTATATGCTTAAGCTCCACCATTTGGTAGACGATAAGATTCACGCCAGATCCACCGGTCCTTATTCACTGGTAACTCAGCAGCCATTGGGCGGTAAAGCTCAGTTCGGCGGACAGAGATTCGGTGAAATGGAAGTATGGGCTTTGGAAGCTTATGGTGCAGCTTATACACTTCAGGAAATTCTTACAGTTAAGTCCGACGACATCGTTGGCCGTGTACAGACCTACGAAGCCATCGTTAAGGGCGAGAACATTCCAACACCGGGTATTCCGGAATCCTTCAAGGTACTCATTAAGGAAATGCAGTCCTTGGCCTTGGACGTAAGAGTTCTTTCTGATACTGAAGGTGAAGTAGAACTTAAGGAAACATCCGAATACGATGAACCCACATCCTTCGGCAGTCTCATGAACGACGAGACGAACCTGACGGATGAAGCCGGCTTCGAAAGCGCAGGGTTCAGCGTAGTGGATGCATCCGATGGTAGTTTAGATAGTGCAGATTCTGCAGATGAAGAGTAAGAAAGGGGTTGAATACTATGGCTGAAAAAACAGTAAAAAAGCTAAATGGTAATGAGTTGAACCGCTTCGACTCCCTGCAGATTAAGCTGGCCTCCACAGAAAAGATTTTGGAATGGTCCCACGGTGAAGTAACCAAGCCGGAAACCATTAACTATCGTACTCTCAAGCCTGAGAGAGATGGTCTTTTCTGTGAAGTAATCTTTGGTCCTATGAAGGACTGGGAATGCCACTGCGGAAAATATAAGCGCATTAGATATAAAGGTATCATCTGCGACCGTTGCGGAGTAGAGGTTACCAAGGCCAAAGTAAGAAGAGAGCGTATGGGCCACATAGAGTTGGCTGCTCCTGTTTCTCACATTTGGTATTTCAAGGGTATCCCTTCCAGAATGGGACTTATGCTGGACATTACCCCCAGAAATCTTGAGAAGGTTCTTTACTTTGCTTCATACATTGTTACAGATCCCGGCGACACTCCCTTTGATTACAAGGAAATCATCTCCGAGGAAAAGTACAGAGAAGCAAAGGATACCTATGGCAATTCCTTCAAGGCAGGCATCGGCGCAGAAGCCATACGCCAGCTTTTAGAAGACATTGACCTGGAGGCTCTTTCCAAGGAATTGAGAGATGCCTTAACTGATGCCAACGGACAGAAGAGAGTTCGCATCATCAGACGTCTTGAGGTAGTGGAAGCTCTGAGACTTTCCGGAAACCGTCCTGAATGGATGGTGCTGGAAGTGGTTCCGGTAATTCCACCGGATCTTAGACCTATGGTTCAGTTAGACGGCGGCAGATTTGCCACCTCCGACTTAAACGACCTCTATAGACGTGTAATAAACAGAAACAACAGACTTAAGAGACTCATAGAACTTGGTGCACCTGACATCATTATTAGAAATGAAAAGAGAATGCTCCAGGAAGCTGTTGACTCTCTAATAGACAACGGCCGTCGTGGTCGTGCAGTTACAGGTCCCGGATCCAGACCCCTTAAATCCCTTTCAGACATGCTGAAGGGTAAGCAGGGTCGTTTCCGTCAGAACCTCCTGGGTAAGCGTGTTGACTACTCCGGTCGTTCCGTAATCGTAGTAGGACCTGAATTAAAGTTCTATCAGTGCGGTCTTCCCAAGAAGATGGCATTGGAACTCTTCAAGCCTTTCATCATGAAGGAACTGGTAGAACAGGGCTATGCTCACAACATTAAAAATGCCAAGAACATGGTAGAGAAGGTTAGACCGGAAGTATGGGACGTTCTTGAAGAAGTTATTAAGGAACACCCGGTAATGCTGAACCGTGCGCCGACTCTTCACAGACTGGGAATCCAGGCCTTTGAACCGGTACTGGTAGAAGGTAAGGCTATTAAGCTCCATCCGCTGGTATGTACACCATTTAATGCTGACTTTGATGGAGACCAGATGGCTGTTCACGTACCTCTATCGGTAGAAGCTCAGGCAGAAGCAAGATTCCTGATGCTGTCGGTAAACAACATTCTGGCACCAAAGGACGGCTCTCCAATTACTGCTCCAACTCAGGACATGATTCTTGGAGCATACTACCTTACCTATCCGGGAACAAAGAAAATTACCTGGGTAGAAAACGGTGAGGAACATGTTCGCTACGAGATGGATGAATTCACCGTAGCTAGAGATGCCATTAAGTCCGGCGTAGCCGATGCCGACGGCAGAATTGTTGAACGTGTACCTGAACTTGGTGACGACAAAGTCTTTACCGACCTTAATGAAATGCTTATGGCATATCAGGACGGTGTTGTGGGAATCCACGCCAAAGTAAAGGTAAGAATGTTTGCCGATGAAAAAGACGTAAGAGGACAGCTGGTCGAATCAACAGTAGGTAGATTTATCTACAACCAGGGTCTGCCTCAGGATTTGGGATATGTGGACAGAAGCAAAGATCCATACTCCCTGGAGGTTGACTTCCTCTGCGACAAGAAGCGCCTGGGCGACATCATCGACAAGTGCTTCAAGGTTCACGCCAATACAGGAACCGTTATGATGCTGGACTACATTAAGTCCATGGGATATAAATACTCCACCAAGGCTGCTGTAACCATCGGTATCGATGACATGAAGATTCCTGAAACCAAGTGGGATATCGTAAACGCAGCTCAGGAAGAAGTGGATAAGTGGGAACATGCCTATCGTATGGGACGTCTTTCCAACACAGAGAGATTGGACAAGATTACCGATATTTGGAACCACACCACCTCCAAGGTTACGGGAGAACTGATGAAGTCCCTGGAGCCAAGCAACAACCTGAACATCATGGCTACATCCGGTGCTCGTGGTAGCGACAAGCAGATTGGTCAGATCGGTGGTATGCGTGGACTTATGGCTACAGCTACAGGTCATACAGTAGAAATTCCTATTAAGGCTAACTTCCGTGAAGGACTTTCCGTACTGGAATACTTCATCTCCAGTAACGGTGCCAGAAAGGGTCTTGCAGATACAGCTCTTAGAACAGCCGACTCCGGATACCTTACAAGAAGACTTGTTGACGTATCCCATAACGTAATCGTTAGAGATATTGACTGCGGAAGCGAAGACGGAGTTGAAGTAAAGGCCTTTGTTGCCGGAGAAGAAACCATGAAGGTTCCCGACAAGAAGGATAGCCCGGAAAAAGCTGAAGACCTTACCAGCAGCATGACCGGACGTATGAGCCTCTATGATGTAACGGATCCAAAGACCGGAAAACTCATAGTAGGAAAATACGAGAAGATTACAGTAGACGCAGTTAAGGCTATGACCAAGGCCGGAATTGAAACTGTTGAGACAATAAACGAAATCATTGAGTCTCTGGAGAAACGTATCGTTGGCCGTGTAAGCTTAAAGGATGTAGTTAATCCAAAGACCGGCGAAGTAATCGTTGAGAAGAATCAGGAAATCGGAGACGAAGCAGCAAAGATCATCGATGAAGCAGGAATAGAATCCGTATTCATCAGATCCGCCATGACCTGCAAGAGCAGATCCGGAATCTGCGCCAAGTGCTACGGCCGCAACCTGGCAACAGGAGAGGAAGTAAACGTTGGTGAGGCCATAGGAATCATCGCTGCTCAGTCCATCGGTGAACCGGGTACACAGCTTACAATGCGTACCTTCCACACAGGTGGTGTTGCGGGCTCCGATATTACATCCGGTCTTCCGAGAGTTGAAGAGCTCTTCGAAGCCCGTAAGCCAAAGGGCTGCGCAGAAATCTGCATTGCCGATGGTGAAGTCCAAGAGGTAAGAGAACGTGCCGACCAGAAGAGAGAGGTAGTGGTAAGACGTACAGAAGACGGAACGGAAGACGCTTACCCGGTTGCCTCCGGTGCAGTCCTTGCAGTAACCAAGGGTCAAATGGTTAAGGCCGGTGACAACATTACCGTTGGTCCTCTTAACCCCCATGACATCATGGAACTCAACGGAGTACAGGGCGTATATCACTACTTGCTCAAGGAAGTATACAGCGTATACAAGAGCCAGGGTGTAGATATTAACGATAAGCACATAGAAATCATAGTAAGCCAGATGCTTTCCAAGTACAGGATTGAGGATCCAGGCGATACAGCACTTCTCCCCGGAAGTATGTATTCCCGTCAGGAACTGGCAGAAGCCAATGAGGCAGTTGAAGAAGAAGGCAAGGCTCCGGCAACGGGCATTAGAACTTTGCTGGGTATCACCAAAGCCTCCCTGGCAACCAACTCCTTCCTGTCAGCAGCATCCTTCCAGGAAACCACCAGGGTTCTTACAGATGCTGCCATCAAAGGAAAGAACGACAAGCTCCTGGGCCTTAAGGAGAATGTAATCATCGGTAAGCTAATTCCTGCAGGAACAGGTATGAAGATGTACAGCGACATCAGCCTGGACTATGGTGAGAATCAGGCCTATATCGACGAATACATGAAGCGCATGAAGGAAGAGCGCGAAGCAGAAGCTGCCGCCTTCAGAGCCGCCAAGGAAGCTGAGAAGGAAAACAGAAACGATTCTCAGGCTGCCGAGGAGGATGATTTCGTCCTGGGAGAACCCATTGTGGATCTCACAGAAGAGGTTTCGGAATCCAACCCAAGCATAATTGACGACAACGATTGATTTTGCTTGCATCATGGACTTTGATATGATAGAATAACCTTTGGTTTTTGGCCCAAATGGCCCCGAGAATTACCCGGGGCCCTTTGGCTGTAAAATAGTATTTTTAAAGAAAGGAGAACTAAATGCCTACCATTAACCAGTTAGTACGTCAAGGCAGAACCAGCGCGGTTAAGAAGTCAACAGCACCTGCATTGGGCAAGGGAATGAATTCCCTGAGAAGAGTTGCAACAGATGTTAACTCTCCCCAGAAGCGTGGTGTTTGCACTTCCGTTAAAACCGTAACACCGAAGAAGCCTAATTCAGCTCTTCGTAAGGTTGCCAGAGTTCGTCTTACTAACGGTATCGAGGTAACCGCCTACATTCCGGGAATTGGACACAATCTCCAGGAGCACAGTGTAGTACTTATCCGTGGCGGAAGAGTTAAAGACCTTCCTGGTGTAAGATACCACATTGTTAGAGGTACACTTGATACAGCCGGCGTTTCCGACAGAAGCCAGGCTCGTTCCAAGTACGGTGCCAAGAGACCTAAAAAGTAATTCGAGATGACGGGGTGGAGAAACCATCCGAGCAAAGTTTTGGACTTTGCTGAAAGTTAATGTCGAGAAATCGTAAACGGGATATTTAGGACCCTTAATATACTTAAGGCGCCCGCGGCTTGGGCAGCGGCCACCATTGGGTCGTGACCAGAGTCGAGTACCCCGAACAAACAAAGGAGGAAGAGAGAAGTGCCAAGAAAAGGTAACACCCCCAAGAGGGAGGTACTTCCAGATCCGGTTTACGGTAGTGTAGTTGTTGCTAAGCTCATCAACAGCATTATGCTGGATGGAAAGAAGGGCGTTGCTCAGTCAATTGTGTATACCGCCTTTGATAGCATCAAGGAGACTACCGGCGAAGAACCATTGGAAGTTTTCAACAAGGCGATGGAAAACATCATGCCTGTATTAGAAGTTAAAGCAAGAAGAATCGGTGGTGCTAACTATCAGGTTCCAATTGAAGTAAGACCTGAAAGAAGGCAGACACTGGCTCTCAGATGGCTGACAGCTGCAGTTAGAGGAAGAGGCGAAAGAACCACAGCCGAGAGATTGGCAAAGGAACTTTTGGACGCTTACAACAACACAGGTACAGCCGTCAAGAAGAGAGAAGATACACATAGAATGGCAGAGGCCAACAAGGCATTTGCACACTTTAGGTGGTAGTAGAAAGAGGGGAAAATAATGTCTGGTAGAGCGTTTTCTTTAGAGAAAACAAGAAACATCGGCATCATGGCACACATCGATGCGGGTAAGACCACGACAACAGAAAGAATCCTCTTCTACACCGGAAAGACCCACAAGATAGGGGAGACCCATGACGGGGCTGCCCAGATGGACTGGATGGAACAGGAGCAGGAACGTGGTATTACCATAACTTCTGCTGCGACCACCGCACAATGGAAAGGTAATAGAATTAATATTATCGATACTCCGGGCCACGTAGACTTTACCGTTGAGGTTGAGCGTTCACTGAGAGTTCTTGACGGAGCCGTTACAGTGCTCTGTGCCAAGGGCGGAGTTGAGCCTCAATCCGAAACAGTTTGGCGTCAGGCTGAGAAGTATCACGTACCCAGAATGATCTTTGTTAATAAAATGGACATCATGGGCGCCAACTTCTACAGAGTCGTGGATATGGTAAAGGACAGATTAAAGGCTAACGCAGTTCCTGTTCAATTACCTATCGGAGCAGAAGAAACCTTCATCGGAATAATCGATCTTATTACCATGAAGGCAGAAATATATCAGGATGAGCTGGGTGAAAAATTTGAAATCACAGACATTCCTGATGACATGAAAGAAAAAGCCCAGGAATGGCATGACAAGATGATTGAGTCCGTTGCTGAATGCGACGAAGAACTCATGATGAAATTCCTTGAGGGAGAAGAACTCTCAGAAGAGGAAATCAAGAACATTATCAGAAAGCAAACCATAGCCTGCGAAATGGTTCCTGTATTCTGCGGATCAGCATACAGAAACAAAGGCGTACAGATGATGCTGGACGGTGTTGTTGACTATATGCCATCACCCCTGGATATTCCGCCTATTAAAGGAATCAACCCCTTCAACGGACAGGAGGACGAAAGAATTGCTTCTGACGAGGCTCCTTTCTCCGCATTGGCCTTTAAGATTATGGCTGATCCTTATGTAGGTAAGCTGGCCTTCTTTAGAGTATATTCCGGAACCCTTGAATCCGGTTCCTACGTGTATAACTCAACAAAGGAAAAGAAGGGCAGAATCGGAAGAATCCTGCAGATGCATGCCAACAAGCGTGAAGAAATCGAAAAGGTTTACGCCGGTGACATTGCAGCTGCCGTTGGTTTAAAGGACGTTACCACCGGTGACACCCTTTGCGACGAGAAGAAGGAAATCATTCTGGAATCCATGGAATTCCCGGATCCTGTAATCGAAATCGCTATCGAACCAAAGACCAAGGCAGGTCAGGAAAAGATGGGCGTGGCTCTTGCAAAGCTTGCAGAGGAAGATCCTACATTCAAAACCTACACCAATGAAGACACCGGTCAGACCATTATCGCCGGTATGGGTGAACTTCACCTGGAAATCATCGTAGATAGACTTCTCCGTGAGTTCAAGGTTGAAGCTAATGTAGGTAAGCCACAGGTATCATATAAGGAAACCATCACTTCCACAGCAGACGTTGATCATAAATATGCCAAACAGTCCGGCGGTCATGGACAGTACGGTCATGTAAAGATCAAAGTTTATCCGAGACAGCCCGGTGAAGGCTTCGAATTTGTTAACTCCATCGTAGGTGGTGCTATTCCGAAGGAATACATCGGACCTATCGAAGAGGGTATCAAAGAAGCCATGGAAACCGGACCTATCGCCGGATATCAGGTAGTAGATGTAGGTGTAGAACTATATGACGGTTCTTACCACGAAGTAGACTCTTCTGAAATGGCCTTTAAAGTAGCCGCATCCATGGCCTTTAGAGAAGCTGTTCAGAAAGCAAAGCCCGTACTTCTGGAACCAATCTTCAAAGTTGAAGTTACTGTTCCTGAGGAATACATGGGCGACGTAATTGGAGACATCAGCTCCCGCCGTGGACGCATTGAGGGTTCAGATATGAACAACGGTGCCGTTGCAATTAGAGGACAGGTTCCTCTGGCTGAAATGTTTGGCTATGCAACAGACCTTAGATCAAGAACCCAGGGCCGTGGTGTATACGTAATGCAGTTTGATCACTTTGATAAGCTGCCTGAGAATTTAGTAGAGAAAATCAACAAATAGAATGTGCCTTTGGCACAAAGCTAATTGCGCCAAGTAGCGCACATTTAGGAGGAAGAAAAATGGCAAAGCAAAAATTCGAAAGAAATAAGCCGCATATCAACATCGGAACAATCGGCCACGTAGACCATGGTAAGACAACACTTACAGCAGCTATCACAACAGTACTGCACCAGAGATATGGTCTTGGTGAAGACGTAGCTTTCGATCAGATCGATAAGGCACCGGAAGAAAAGGAAAGAGGAATCACCATTTCTACAGCACACGTAGAATATGAGAC
>JAGAXF010000030.1 GCA_017941085.1 Bacillota bacterium | reverse complement strand
ATGTGGGTTTAAATGTGCCAAAAGGGTATATATAACTCGTGCAATAAAGATTATTAATCGCCTAGGAGGAAATATTTTAATGAAATCTAATTTACTTTCAAAGGAAAACAATGTTGCCAAGTTTACTATGGACTTTACTGCAGAAGAATTTGAACAGGCTGTAATCAAGGTTTATCAAGAAACCAAGGGCCAGTTCTCCATCGATGGATTCAGAAAGGGTAAAGCTCCCCGTAGCATTATCGAAAGACATTATGGAGAAGGAGTATTCTTTGAAGACGCAATAAACGAGCTCTTTAAAAGCGGCTATACTGATGCATTAAAGGAATTCGATTTGGAAGTTGTAGACATGCCAAAGGCAGAATTCAGCGAAATAGCCAAGGGTAAACCGGTAACCATCACATTGGAAGTTCCTCTTTATCCTGTAGTAGAGGTAAAGGATTACAAAGGTGTGGAAATAGAAGAAAGAGAAGCTGATGTTACAGAGGACGATGTAGATGTTCAGCTGGAAATGCTTCAGAAGAGAAACTCCAGACTGGTTGTTGCAGATAGACCTGTAGAGGATGGAGATACGGTTATTCTGGATTATGCAGGCTTTGTTGGAGATGAGCAGTTCCAGGGAGGAACAGCAGAGAACCAGCAGCTGGTAATCGGTTCCGGTCAGTTTATTCCCGGCTTTGAGGAACAACTTATTGGAGCAAAGGCCGGCGATAAGGTTGATGTAAAGGTAACCTTCCCGGAGGAATATCATGCAGAGGAGCTGGCTGGAAAGGATGCAGTATTCCACTGCACAGTTCATGAAGTTAAGTTTGAAGAACTGCCGGAACTGGACGACGAATTTGTAAAGGATGTAAGCGAATTCGACACCATGGAGGAATTCAGAAAGGATACCTTTGACAGACTTCTGGAAAGCAAGGAACTGATGATTAAAAATGAAACCAAGGATGCTCTCATAGAAAAGATTTCAGAGGCAAACAAGGTGGAAGTTCCCAAGTCCATGGTGGATGACGAAATCGACAATATGCTTAGAGAACTGGAACAGCAGATGATGTATCAGGGCATGAGCGTGGATATGTATATGCAGTTCCTGGGCAAAGATAACGAAGGCTTTAGAGAAGACCTGAGACCGGAAGCAGAAAAAAGAGTTGTAAGCAGAGTAGTTCTAAGATCCATAGCTGCTCAGGAAGGTCTTGAGGTTTCCGATGAGGACCTGGAGAAGGAATTTGCTCGTATGGCAGAGCTCTATCAGATGGAAGTTGACAAGGTGAAGGAAATCTTTGCCGGAGACAATCTGGATTATTTCAAGAAGGACATTATCATTACCAAGACCATAGACTTCCTCTATGACAATGCCAAGATTAAAAAAGTAAAACCGGAAGTAAAGAAATCCAAAAAGGATGAAGAATAATACAGGAGTTAACTATGCCTCTAATACCTTATGTAATTGAACAGACCTCCAGAGGAGAACGAAGCTACGATATTTATTCCAGACTGCTAAAGGACAGAATAATTTTCATCGGTGAGGAAATTGATGATCATTTGTCCAGTCTAATTGTGGCGCAGTTGCTTTTCCTGGATGCAGAGGATAGCGAAAAGGACATTCATCTTTACATAAATAGCCCCGGCGGTTCTGTTACTGCCGGTATGGCTATCTATGACACCATGAATTTGGTTAAGGCGCCGGTATCCACAATATGCGTTGGTATGGCTGCCAGTATGGGAGCTCTGCTTCTTTCCTCCGGAGAGAAGGGTAAACGTTTTGCTCTCCCCAATTCAGAGATCATGATTCACCAGCCTTTGGGAGGTATGAGAGGGCAGGCCAGCGATATGATTATTCATGCGGACTGGATGAAGCGTACCAAGGAAAAACTCAACAATATTTTAAGTAAGAATACCGGCAAGAAGCTCTCTGTTATAGAAAAGGATACGGACAGAGACAATTTTATGAGTGCCGAAGAAGCGGTAAAGTATGGTCTAATAGATCAGGTAATAACAAGGTAAGATATGACAGATAAAAACAACAATACTACTGAAATCAGGTGTTCCTTCTGCGGAAGACCAAAGTCCCATGTCAGCGCATTAATAGCCGGACCCGGGGTCTTTATATGTGAGGATTGTCTCCACAAGGGAATGGATGCCCTCTATGTGGATAGGGAAGATATCCTTGAACAGATGGGTGTAGATACATCCTTTAAGGAAGATAAATCTTCACTTCCAAAACCAAAGGAAATCTTCGACTACCTTTCAGAATATGTAATAGGTCAGGACAGAGCAAAGAAAGCCCTTTCCGTTGCTGTCTACAATCACTATAAAAGAATCAACGACGAATTCTTTACCGGAGATGACAGTGTGGAGCTTCAAAAGAGCAACATTGTTATGATGGGCCCAACAGGAAGCGGTAAAACTTTGATTGCCCAGTCCCTGGCCAAGATTCTGGATGTTCCCTTTGCCATTGCAGACGCCACTGCCCTTACAGAGGCAGGTTATGTGGGAGAGGATGTGGAGAATATTCTACTAAGGCTCCTTCAGGCAGCGGACTTTGATATAGCAAAGGCGGAAAAGGGAATTATTTACGTGGATGAAATCGACAAGATTTCCAGACGTTCCGACAACCCTTCCATTACCAGAGACGTAAGTGGGGAAGGGGTACAACAGGCTCTTCTAAAAATTCTGGAGGGAACTGTGGCCAATGTTCCTCCCCAGGGTGGAAGAAAACATCCGCATCAGGAGTTTATCCAGTTTGACACCACCAACGTGCTCTTTATCTGTGGAGGCGCCTTTGATGGCATGGAAGGAATCATCCAAAGACGTATGGGCAACAAGGTAATAGGATTTAATTCAGAAGAAGAGAAGGTGAAACCACAGGACATAAATATTCTTGAAAAGGTTGAGCCGGAGGATCTTCTTAAGTATGGACTTATTCCGGAATTCATCGGAAGGCTTCCGGTGATTGTTACACTGGATCAGCTGGATGAGGAGGCCCTGGTTCGCATAATGAAGGAACCAAAGAATGCCTTAATTAAGCAGTATCAAAAACTCTTCAAATACGATGGAGTTGATTTGGAACTGGAAGAGGATGCCATCAAAGCAATTGCTAAGAAGGCCATTGACAGAAAAACAGGAGCAAGAGGTCTTCGCAGCATCTTTGAAAGCATTATGGGGGATATTATGTTTGACATACCCTCCACTGACAATATAGAAAAGTGCGTCATTACCGGGGATACGGTGGAAAAGGGAGAGCCACCAAAGGTAATCCTAAAAAAGGACAAAACCGGCAGCCTGGATAAGGATGTAAAAAACGTTTCTTAAATTAGGAGATAAAAATGTCAAAGGAAAAAGATTACGAGATAGATAGTTATAAATTGGACGAAGAAGAAATCATGGAACCCCTTCCAAAGGTATACCCCTGTGTGCCTTTAAGGGGTGTCTCCATTTTTCCCGACACTGTAATACATTTTGATATCGGAAGAGATAAGTCAGTAAGAGCTTTGGAGGCGGCTATGGCCGACGATAAGCTTATCTTTGTTTCCTCTCAAAAGGACGAAAACATACTTATCCCCACCTTTAGCGACATCTATAATGTGGGAACCATTGTAAAAGTAAAACAGATGCTAAAGATAAACGGAGATGTGGTTAGAGTTCTGGTGGAAGGTATCAGAAGAGCAAAGCTGGATACACCCATTTCCGAAGAGGGCTACATGTCCTGCACTTTGATAGAGCTTCCCATGGGAGTGGATGAGTTAGCGCTTTCTGTTGAGGAAAAGGCAGCCATGCGTATTCTAACTGATAAGTTTATAGAATATGCAGCCCTTACAAATGCCATTTCCGATGAGGTGGTGGACAAGGTTCTTAAGGAGAAGGACCCCAGCGCCTTAGTGGACAAAATGGCCAACGAGCTTGCCGTTAGTTGCGCAAGGAAGCAACTGGTTTTGGAGGCTGAACCCTTCTACAACAGAATCAATCAGCTGATTGCCATTATTTCCGAGGAAAACGATATAGCGGTAATGGAAAAGCAGCTGGCTCAGAAGGTTAAGGAAAGTGTGGACAATAACCAAAAGGAATACTTCCTTAAGGAGCGAATGAAGGTTATCCAGGAGGAGCTGGGAGAGGATGAGGATCCTACCCAGGAGGCAGATGCCTGGCTGGCAAAGCTGGATGAACTTAAACTGGATGAAATAATAGATACCAAAATAAGAAAAGAAATAAAGCGATTCAGCAGAATGTCACCTTCCTCGGCGGAGAGCTCCGTCATAAGGAACTATGTGGAAACCATATTGGAATTGCCCTGGCACAAGAGTTCCAAGGTAAACACAAATCTAAACAGAGCCTCCAAGATTCTGGAAAGAGACCATTACGGACTAAAGCACGTAAAGGAAAGAGTTTTGGAATACCTGGCGGTAATTCACCTGTCCAAGGCCATAAAAGGTCCCATCCTTTGCTTGGTAGGTCCTCCGGGAACAGGTAAAACCTCCATTGCCAGATCCATTGCCGAATCCACCGGTAGGGAATTTGTAAGAATGTCTCTGGGTGGAGTAAGGGACGAAGCAGAAATCAGAGGGCATAGAAGAACCTATATAGGAGCAATCCCTGGAAGAATCATGACCAGCATGAAGGAAATCGGGGTGAACAATCCTGTATTCCTCTTTGATGAAATAGATAAGGTTGGAGCGGACTACAAGGGAGATCCTTCCTCTGCTTTGCTGGAGGTTTTGGATCCGGAACAGAATAATACCTTTACGGATCATTTCTTGGAAATACCCTTTGACCTATCCAATGTACTCTTCATTACCACTGCCAATACTTTGGATACCATTCCAAGGCCTCTTTTGGACAGAATGGAGGTTATTCAGGTAAGCGGTTATACGGAAGAAGAAAAATCAAAGATTGCCGAGAAGTATTTAATACCAAAGAAGGTTAAGGAACACGGCCTTAAAAAGGATGCGGTGAAGGTATCCCCCCAGGCTTTGTCCGACATTATCAACTACTATACCAGAGAGTCCGGAGTTAGAAATCTGGAGAGAGAAATTGCCAATATCTGCAGAAAGGCAGCCTATTGGACAGTTACAACAAAGAAGAAAAACTTCACAGTTACTCCACGAAATCTGGAAAAATTCCTGGGCAAAAAGAAGTATCATTATGATACCATCCAAGGCAAAAGCGAGGTTGGCGTGGTAAACGGCATGGCCTGGACCCAGGTGGGGGGAGATACCCTATCTATTGAAGTTGCCATTCTTCAGGGAACGGGAAAGCTTACCCTTACAGGACAAATGGGGGATGTAATGCAGGAATCCGCCAAAGCGGGAGTTAGCTATATAAGAGCCATCTCTTCTGAACTTGGAATAGATCCGGAATTCCAGAAGGAGAAGGACATTCATATACATATTCCGGAAGGAGCTGTTCCAAAGGATGGACCTTCCGCCGGTGTAACCATGTTCACTGCCGTTGTATCGGCCCTTACAGGAATTCCGGTTAAGCAGGATGTGGCCATGACAGGTGAAATCACCTTAAGAGGTAAGGTTCTTCCTGTGGGAGGAATCAAGGAGAAGGTGCTGGCGGCCCACAGAGCCGGGGTTACCAAAATACTCCTGCCCAGAGAGAATCTAAAGGATGTGGAGGAAATACCTGCTTCTGTAAGAAAGCAGTTAACCTTTGTTCCCTTGGATTACGCCAATGAAGCATTGAAAGAAGCCTTGGAGGAAAAGTCCAAAGGGACGAAAAAGATTAATAAAAAATGAGAATAGTTAATTCTGAACTGGAAACAATTGCAGTAAAACCTGCTCAATATCCTCCGGAAGACATTCCCGAAATTGCTTTTGTTGGACGATCCAATGTGGGCAAGTCTTCTCTTCTAAACTACCTGACGGGACGAAAGAGTCTCGCCAGAGTAAGCGGAAGCCCGGGTAAAACGAGAACCATTAATTTCTATAACATCAATAATGGTGAATTTAGGTTTGTGGATCTTCCGGGTTATGGCTATGCCAAAGTTTCCAAGGATGTATCCAAGGACTGGGGTAAAATGATGGAGACATTTTTTGCCACCAGAAAAAATCTTAGGCGAGTGGTTCAGCTGGTGGACGTAAGGCATGCACCATCTAAGCAGGATGTGCAGATGTATGAATATCTTAAGCACTATAATTTATCCGGACTGATTTGTGCCACCAAGGGAGACAAGGTTTCTGCCAATGAGCGGCAAAAGAATATCAGCATAATAAAAAAGACTTTATCTGTGGATAAAGAGGATAAAATAATAGTAGTATCTGCCCTAAAAAAAACCGGGGGAGATGAACTGCTGCAAGCTATTGAGTTGGACCTATAACTTATGGATGTTAAGAAAGAACGGGTGTAAAGATGTCGGAAACAAAAAATGCCATTGGAAAAATTCTCTTTACAGAAGAGCAAATCAAAGAAAGAGCAGAAGAACTTGGTAAAGAAATAACAGAAGCATATAGGGGAGAAGAACTGGTTTTAATAGGAACCTTAAAGGGCGCCATTATATGGATGGCGGACATAATGAAACGTATTGACCTGGATACGCAAATCGATTTCATCACCGCCTCAAGCTATGGTGGCAGAACTTCAACCAGCGGCATCGTTAAGATCACCAAGGATGTGGAACTGGATTTAACTGACAAGCATGTTCTCATAGTGGAGGATATAGTTGACAGCGGAGTTACCCTAAGTAGGCTTATAGAATATCTAAAGGAAAGAAATGCCAAAAGCGTTAAGATTTGTACTTTGCTGGATAAGCCCTCCAGAAGAATCACTGACGTTAAGCCGGATTACGTAGGCTTTGAGGTGGAAGACCTATTCATCATAGGCTACGGTCTGGACTACGATCAGAAATATAGAAACTTACCATATATCAGTTATTTGGAGCAATGAGGAGAGCAAATTTTTTACTATACATAGCATTGATTATAATACTGCCTATTTCAATTGTATTGCTAAGCGGCAATATAGTTCTTAGGGTGTCGGAAACCTATGTCTATCACTTTAATGACAGTCAGGTGGTAGAGGAGGTAGGCAGCTACGTTTCCGGCAATGAATTTGCCAAATCCATTACCGGATATTTTAACAAGCCCGGAAAGGATGAATTCCAGGTATATGAAGAAAATGGAGAATTTAGAGACCCTATTTTTGAGGAAAAGGAAATTAGCGTTATGTCCAGAGCAAAGACCATAATGACCCTTACCCTCTTTACCGGAATAATTCTCTTTGGAGCCGGAATTGCAATCTATATTTATTTGGCAGGGACAGAGGACAAGGGGACCCTTAGATTCATGGGAATTGCAACCATGATTGTATCCCTTGTTGAGATCATAGCCAGTGGTGTGCTTCTGGGAAGGCAGAGCGTAAGGACCATGCTCTATAATCGGTTCATAGGTATTGAGCTGGGAAAGGATTCCGCCCTTCATATTCTCCTAAGTTCACCCTTTGAAAAATCATTCATTATCTTTTCGTCAGTTCTTGCAGTAGCAATTACTGCAGTATTTTTATATATTCATATTAGTGTAACCAAAGAAAAAAGACTATTTTCGTAACTACCATTAGAGAAAGGGAATTAATATGGTACAAGATTTAGTTAAGAAGAAAATAGCAGCAGCCATTAGAACGGAGAAGGATTTCAGCACCGCTCTTAAATCTGAGGTTGATGTTATTTTTCTGTTGCATTCTAATATTATGGGAATTGAAAAGAGCATAAAAGAAATCCATGATGCAGGAAAACATGTTTTGGTTCACGTGGACTTTGCTGAAGGCGTTGGAAAGGACAAGGCTGGAATAGAGTTCCTGGCCAGTCTGGGAGTTGACGGCGTTCTTACCACCAGAACCAATATAGTAAGACTGGCAAAGGATACAGGACTAATCGCAGTACAAAGATTTTTCCTTGTGGATTCTCATTCTCTTAATACTTCCGTTGAGTCTATTAGAATTTCCAAGCCGGATATAATAGAACTTATGCCGGGAATTGTAACAAAGAAAATCAGGGAGTTTTCCCAGATTGTGGACACTCCCATTGTTGCAGGGGGAATTATTGAGACGGAAGAGGAAGTAAGGGCGGCCTTAGAGGCTGGAGCAGATATTGTTTCTACGGGAGAATCATCCCTTTGGAGTTTGGAGGTATAAGTTAATGAAGATTAAATTTTGTGGAGCATCATCAGGAGTAACCGGATCATGTCACCTTTTAACAAGCGGAGATCATAAGATTCTTCTGGATTGCGGACAGTTCCAGGGTGGAAAGGCACAGGACGCTTTAAACTACGAAGAGTTTCCTTTTAACCCGGCAGAAATAGAATGTGTGATTCTATCTCACGCTCACATCGACCACTGCGGAAGAATTCCTCTTTTGGTAAAGAGGGGATTCCAGGGCAAAATAATCTGCACTGACGCCACTGCGGACCTTTTAGATATAATGCTTAAGGACAGCGGCTACATTCATGAAAAGGAAGCGGAATGGCAAAACAGAAAAGGCGAAAGGGCAGGAAAGGAAATGGTGGAACCTCTATACACCTTCCAGGATGCTGTAGACAGTCTCCAATTTATAGAACCTGTTCGCTATGACCAGCAGATTCGCATTAATGATGATATGAAGGTGGTCTTTAATGACGCCGGACATATTCTTGGATCCGCCATCATTGAACTTTGGGTAACAGAGAATGGCAAAGAATCAAAGATCGTATTCTCCGGAGATTTAGGTGAGGTGGATAGACCAATCCTAAGGGATCCAACCTATATCAAGCATGGTGATTATGTAATTATGGAGTCCACCTACGGAAGCAGGCTCCATCCTGAAAACGGCAGAAGCATTAAGGAACTTATTGATATAGTAATTAAAACCATTAAGAGAGGGGGAAATGTGGTAATACCCTCCTTTGCCGTTGGACGTACACAGGAATTAATATTTGAGTTTAACCGATTCTTTGATGATAACAGCGAGTACAAGAAAGATATCGAGAATGTTAAGGTATATATAGATAGCCCCATGGCCACCAATGCCACTGAGATTTTCCAAAAGAATGCTCAGGTCTTTGATGAGGAAACTAAGCAGTATATCTTAAGTGGAGACAATCCTTTGGATTTCCCAAACCTGGTGTTTACCAGAAGCAGCGAAGAATCCAGACAGCTTAATATGGACCAGACACCAAAGGTAATTATTTCAGCCAGCGGTATGTGTGAAGCCGGAAGAATAAGACACCACCTTAAGCACAATCTTTGGGACAAGAAGAACAGTATAGTCTTTGTAGGATATCAAGCGGCAGGCACCTTGGGAAGAGCCATTATTGATGGAGAAAAGACAGTAACTCTCTTTGGTGAAGACATTACCATTAATGCGGAAATATATAATCTGGAGGGATTCTCCGGTCATGCGGATCAGGATGGACTCTTTGCCTGGGCAGCAGCCTTCCAGCAGCCGCCAAAGCAGCTGTTCCTGGTTCACGGCGAAGAGGAAAGCAAGCTTGCCTTTGCGGACCTTATAGAAGAAAAACTTGGATATAGACCGGTGGTTATTCTTGGAAATGCGGAATATGAACTGGATATGGAAACAGCTCAAATTCTCAACTACAAGGAGGCACAGGAAGAGGGAGTTTGGTACGAGGATGTTCAGAATGTTAGAAACAAGCTTTCCGGCATTCACGATAACCTGGAGCATATCCTTTACAATGCGGATCTGGCAATGGGAGGAAAGAATATTACCGAGGAACAGCTAATCAATATCAAGAACATAATGCAGGAACTGGATAAGGCAACCTTGAATCTTGGAGAAGCTGTCACGGAGCATTACAATTCCTTTGCATCCCATGAAGAGCAATCAGAAGAATAGGGATAAATAACCATAATATAGCGGCGAGGCATTGCCTCGTCGTTTTTTGTCGAGCAAAATCCCGCGTTGGACGCGGGGATGTTTTTTTATGCTTAAAACCAGGGATTGAATGAAAAATAATAATTACCAAATATTGACAATTATTATTCTGTATGGTAAAGTTATTAAACTAAATGGAAAAAACTGACAATTGTTAAGGAGGTTGTTATGTCTAGAGAATGGCAAATGACTCAGCTGCCGGAATATGTAATGCCGAATGCTGTTTATTATCAGACCCTTTGGGCGGTAAGAGACTTGGAACGAATGGAAACCAGATTGGAAGATCTAATGTATGAAACCCAGTCCCCAAAAGGAATAGTTGTAAATGAATCATCAAAGAAATATGGGACCCGCAGAAGCAAGGTGGAAAATAGGGCCATGGAAACTGCAATTCTACAGGAGAGAATTGATGGTATCCACCAGGCTTTAGTGTTGGTTCCCATGAAGTATAGGGAGACTATACTTGACAATATTATCCAACGAGACAATGTTTCTCAGTATCCCGGGAAGGAGTGGAAGCTGTGGAAACAGAAATTTTTATATACAGTTGCCCATAATTTATCGATAATCTAGTACTTTTTACAGATTTTATGGACATATTTTGTATAAAATGATAAACTGTCCATACAGGAGGATGCAGTTTATGTCCATAAAAGTCAATGACTTGATGAAGTTAAAATCGCTAAAAAAGTTTGAGTTAATCGCCGGAGAGTCTGGATTAAACAATGAGATAAACTCCATATGCATGGCTGATCTGGAGCTTGATGATAAGCTTGTGCCCTATGCCAACGGCTTCAGACGAGGAAGCCTGGTAATTGCCAGTATGAGGGATCAGCACAGCATAAAAAATATGAAGTTCCTTGATCTAATTAAGGCCCTGCAGCACTACCAGTGTGTAGGCCTTGCATATAACAATAAAATGCAAAAGAAACCGCCTAAGTCGGTATTGGACTACTGCGAAAAGGAGGGGTTTCCGGTCTTTGCCTTCAACCCTGAAGAGGTGTATATAGAGAATGTAATATTCGAGGTTATGAAGGCTATCCATGAAAGCAGTGTATCCTTTTCCATGGAAAGGGAATTTGGAAGAATGTTGGACGGCACTGCCAAAGGAGCCGAGGTGGTGGAAATTGCCATGACCATTAATCCGGACTTCCAAAGAAATTGTACAGTTACCTATTTGTGGCCCAACAATCCCGACGCGGACTTTAATCCCAGCAAGCTCGCCAGGAACTTCAGAGTAAAGGGACAGGATGAAAACACGGTGGCCAGTTTGGTGGCCTTTAGAGATGGACTAATTGTGATTTACTCCATGCCCAGGGTAAACAAAAAAGAAAGGGATAATTTTATAAAAGAGGTTCTTACCTCCATGGAAGTAAAGGATGGAGTCTCCGTAGCCTCCAGCCAGGAGCATCTTACCTATGAGGAATTGGATAAAGCCTTTAGAGAATGCTATCAAGCCTATGTGGTAGGGCAGGTGGAGAACCTTCAAAATGTGGAATACGGCGACATAGGTGTATATCAGCTTCTTATTCCCCATAGAAATATGCCGGAAAACGGAGAGTTCGTCAGAAAATACTTAAAGGCCATGAACAGAGAGCAGCTGGATACGGCAATTGCCTTTGTGCTTTATGGAGGAGACTATGATTTGGTGGCAGAGAAAATGATTTGCCACAGAAATACGGTTAGATACAGAATAAGCAAAATTCACGAAAAAACCGATCCCGGGGCAACGGACTTTAAATTCTTCGAGAATCTGTCGGCGGCAATTAAGCTATATCTAATATCAAATGTTTAAATATAAAAGGGTGATTATTATCACCCTTTTTGATTACATTATTTTATCCTATACGTTGAACAAGAAGTTCATAACGTCCCCATCCTTTACGATATACTCTTTTCCTTCGGAACGAATAAAGCCTTTTTCTCTGGCCTTTGCCAGGCTTCCTTCACATTCCATAAGTTTATCGTAGGCGATGGTTTCTGCTCTAATAAATCCCTTTTCAAAGTCAGTATGAATTTTTCCTGCGGCTTGAGGAGCCTTTGTACCTTCTTTTATGGTCCATGCTCTGACCTCATCCTCTCCTGCAGTAAGGAAGGATATTAATTTCAGAAGGCTATAGGAAGCCTTAACCAATTTATCCAGGCCGGATTCTGAAACTCCCAAATCCTCAAGGAACAGGGCCTTTTCCTCTGGATCCAGCTCTGAGATTTCTTCTTCAATTTCCGCACAGATAACCACAACTTCAGCCCCTTCCGTAGCGGCAAACTGTCTCACCGCCTCTACCATAGGGTTGGAACCATCATCTTTAGCGTCCTCTTCGGAAACGTTCACCACATAGATAATGGGTTTGTAGGACAGGAGCTCCAGGGTCTTAACAATTGCAATTTCGTCCTCGGTAAAATCCATGGCACGAGCAGATTTTCCTTCTCCCAGGTGGGCATTGATTTTGTTTAACAGATCCAACTCCTTGGCAAGGGTCTTATCTCCCTTTAGATTCTTTGTGGTTTTGGCAATCCGTTTTTCCAGATGTTCCATGTCTGCCAAAATCAGTTCCGTGTTAATGGTTTCTATATCCTCCATAGGATCGATTTTTCCTGAAACGTGAACTATGTTTTCGTTTTGGAAGCCGCGAACCACGTGAAGGATGGCAGCAACTTCTCTAATATGACCAAGAAATTTGTTGCCTAAGCCTTCTCCCTTGGAGGCTCCTTTAACAAGGCCTGCTATGTCACAAAACTCTATGGTGGCATGGACTGTGCTTTTTGAATTATAAATTTCATGCAGGGTATCAACCCTAGGATCCGGTACAGTAACCACACCTATATTTGGCTCAATGGTGCAGAAGGGATAGTTGGCTGCTTCTGCTCCGGCCTTTGTAATTGCATTAAAAAGGGTGCTTTTTCCTACATTAGGAAGTCCCACAATTCCCAGTTTCATTGATTCTCCTCCTTTGAAGGGGATTGAGATTTCTTATATAGATATACATATAGTATTAAACAGACTACTATTACGCAAAGGCTCAGTACCTGGGCCTGCTTAAAGGGTCCTATCATAAGACTGTCGGTTCTTAATGCTTCCACAAAGAATCGTTCAAGGGAGTAAAGGATGCCATAAAGAAGGGCAATCTGTCCTGTGAATCTTCTTTTCTTTGTAATGTATAGGAGAAAGAAAAAGAGAAGCAAACACCAAATTGATTCATATAAAAAGGTAGGGTGTACCTTTTCTCCATCTACCATAATTCCCCAGGGTAAATCCGTAGGTCCTCCGTGGGCCTCGGAATTAAAGAAGTTTCCCCAGCGGCCTATGGCTTGTCCCAGGGCAACTTGAGGGAAGATAAGATCCAGCATATTTAATATTTTGATCTTATGGTATTTACATACGGCGATACAGACTATTATTCCCACAATTAGTCCGCCGTGAATGGCTAAGCCACCGGACCTGATATCTAGAATCTTCTTTATATCGCCTGCATAATACTCCCATTCAAAAATGACATAATAGGCTCGGGCTCCTATAATAGCCAGGGGAATCATAAAGATGCAAAAATCCAGAACGTGGTCTGATTTAATACCCAGCTTTGGTGCCCTTAGATAACTTATCAAAATTCCGAGCATAAAGCCCAGTCCGATAAGTATACCGTACCACCGTACATCAAAGCCCATTATTGAAAATGCTACAGGATTAGGTGCTTGCATAAAATCTCCTAATAAAAAACCCCGATACATATCGGGGCTTTGTTGGCTAGGGTAGCAGGATTCGAACCTGCGAATGACGGAATCAGAATCCGTTGCCTTACCGCTTGGCGATACCCCATCATTTGGAGGCGACACCCGGATTTGAACCGGGGAATAAAGGTTTTGCAGACCTCTGCCTTACCGCTTGGCTATGTCGCCTTGTCACGTTATTAAAAAAAGTGGGGTGGGTAGTGGGATTCGAACCCACGTATACAGGAGCCACAACCCTGGGTCTTAACCACTTGACGATACCCACCATAGCTTGGCGACCTGGAACGGGCTCGAACCGTCGACCTCCAGCGTGACAGGCTGGCATTCTAACCAACTGAACTACCAGGCCGCAAAATAAAAGTGGTGGGCGCAACAGGGCTCGAACCTGTGACCCCATGCTTGTAAGGCATGTGCTCTCCCAGCTGAGCTATGCGCCCACATTTCTGACTTGCATATTCTTATGGTAGCGGCGAGTGGAGTCGAACCACCGACCTTCCGGGTATGAACCGGACGCTCTAGCCAACTAAGCTACACCGCCACGCACCGCAGATAAGACTGCACCAAATATATTATCAAAGAGGTGGTTAAAAGTCAACCTTTTGTTTATCTAAAACTTTATTAAGTAATAATTCCAATTCTTCTCTGCATCCGCCGCATTTATCTCCCACGTGACCCTTTTCGCAAAGCTCCTTCAAGGTGGTGAATCCCTGAGCTTTGATAAGGTCTTCCACCTGGGACACATTCATCCTTCTGCATAGACATATTTCATATTCCGGGTTGTCAATATTCATAAAGCCTCCTATAAAACATAAAGCAGACGATACATCGTCTGCTCTGTTTGAATTGACTGCAGTCATTTATCTTCCAGTAATAATTATTCAGCCGGTGTATCTGCTGTCGCTTCTCCTTCCTCCGCAAGCAACTTATCGTATGCTGCAAAGATAGCATCCTTAATGCGATTACGCATTTCTGAAACCAGTGGATGAGCTATGTCTCTGAAATCGCCTTCACCCATCTTACGACTGGGCATTGCTACAAAGAGACCATTCTGACCATCGATGACTTTGATGTCATGAACAACAAACTCGTCATCAAAGGTTACAGAAGCCACTGCCTTCATCTTTCCGTCGTCACTAATCTTGCGGATGCGAACGTCAGTAATCTCCATGCTTTTTCACCTTTCTTTGCATTTTTTCGGAACTTCGCTAATTATACTTGATAGATTGTGTAAATGCAATACTTCCGAGGCTATTAAGAATTTTTTAAACCTGACACATTTTTCTTTGACATAAAGACAATTCCTATATGATGTGATATAATTACGTCAAATGGATTATTATTATGTTGGAGGTCCTAAATAATGCTTAATCTTGCCGAGCACAGAAACATTCACTGCATCGGAATTGGTGGAATTGGTCTTTCTGCCATAGCAGAGATTCTTCTGGTTAGAGGATACAATGTTTCTGGCTCAGATATGAATAAATCAGATATTACCGAAAGACTTAGCACCAATGGTGCGAAAATATACTACAACCATAGCGCGGAAAATGTGGAAAATGCCGACCTGGTTATTTACTCGGCGGCTATAGCAGAGGAGAATCCGGAAATAAAAAGAGCAAGGGAAAAAAATATCCCTTTGGCCTCAAGGGCAGAGGTTCTGGGTCTCCTTATGGATGAGTATCCGGATAGCATAGCTATCAGCGGTACCCATGGAAAAACCACAACCACGTCTATGGTTTCTTTAATTCTAAACAAGGCCAAGTATGATCCAACAATTTTAATAGGGGGAAACCTGGACGAAATCGGCGGAAACTTCAAAGTGGGCAAAAGCAATTACTTCATTACAGAAGCCTGTGAATACATGGACAGTTTCCTGGAACTGAGGCCCACCATAGAAATCATTCTTAATATTGATTCCGATCACTTGGATTATTTCAAAGATATAGATCACATTGTTAGCTCCTTTGATAGATTTACCGACAATGTAAGGGAAGGAGGAATAATCGTTGCCTACGATTCCAATCCCTTTGTTAACCGGGTTATTAAGGATTTGCCCAATGTAATAACCTATGGATATAATTCCAACTGCACATATTCCATTCAAGATGTTAGATTCGAACAAAATGGCATGCCCACCTTCAGCGTGTATCACAAGGGCAAGAACCTGGGCCAGGTGAAACTAAATGTCCCGGGGGAGCACAACATATTAAACGCCGGAGCTGCCTTTGCTTGCTGTTACGAATTAGGAGTTCCCGCAGAGACTATAATAGAAACCTTGGGAGAGTATCACGGAACCAAAAGACGCTTTGACATTTTTGGAAAGACTGAAAAGGGAGTGTTGGTGGTGGACGATTACGCCCATCATCCAACGGAAATAAAGGCTACCTTGTCCGCCGCTGCAAAGCTGCCTCACAAGAGAATTTGGTGCCTGTTCCAGCCCCATACATATACCAGAACCCTGGCTTTGTTTGATGAGTTTGCAGAGGCCTTTGAAGGTGCTGACATACTTATTTTGGCAGAAATATATGCAGCCAGGGAAAAGAACATACATCACATATCCTCCAAGGCTTTGGCGGAAAGAATAAAGGAAACCCATCAGGACAAAGAGATTCTATTTATTCCTGACTATCAGGAGATTGCCAACAAAGTATTAAGTGAAGCAGAAGAAGGGGACCTGGTAATAACCATGGGTGCCGGAGATATTTATAAAGTAGGGGAACTAATTATTAAGAACGGCAGTAATTAAAGTAGTGCGGTATAAGAAAGAGTGAGGTAAAGGTCAGATGAAAAATGGCGTATTCACAGACTATAAGGTATTTTCCGGAAACTCCCACCCAGGGCTGGCAGAGGAAATAGCATCCATCATGGGCAGGCCTTTAGGAAAGGCTACAGTAAATAAGTTTAGTGATGGAGAGATTTCCGTCAATCTATGGGAAACAGTTAGAGGCATAGATGTTTATATTGTTCAGCCTACCTGTAATCCGGTAAACGATAACCTTATGGAACTCTTGATCATGATTGATGCGGTCAAAAGAGCTTCTGCCGGAAGAATCAATGCGGTTATCCCTTATTATGGATATGCTCGCCAGGACAGAAAGGCCAAGGCCAGGGATCCAATTACAGCCAAGCTGGTGGCCAATCTAATTATGGCTGCCGGTGCTGACAGAGTTCTCACCATGGACCTTCACGCCAACCAGATACAAGGTTATTTTGATATCCCGGTGGATCACTTGGTGGGAATGCCAATTTTGGCAAGATACTTTAAGGATAAGAATCTGGATAATCTTTGCATAGTGTCGCCGGATCACGGCAGTGTAACCAGAGCCAGAAATATGGCAGAATTCTTAAATTGCCCCATTGCTATTGTGGACAAAAGAAGACCGGAACCAAACAAAAGCGAAATAATGAATATTATCGGTGATATTGCAGGCAGAAATTGTATTATCATCGATGATATGGTGGATACTGCAGGGACAATTACCAATGCTGCCAACGCAATTAAAGACATGGGAGCCAGCAATGTATTTGCCTGTGCCACCCATCCGGTTCTTTCCGGACCTGCCATTGAAAGAATTGAAAAATCTGCAATTAGTGAAATGGTTATCTTAAATACCATTCCTGTGCCGGAGGAAAAAATGATAGATAAAATCGTAAGCCTTTCCGTTGCACCTATTTTTGCAGAGGCTATGACCAGAGTCTTTACCAACGGATCCATCAGTAAACTGTTTGATACTCCAAGGAGTCTATAATGTATATAATTGCCGGCTTGGGAAATCCCGGAAAAAAATACGAAAATACAAGACATAATCTTGGCTTTATTACTGTGGATCAACTGGCAAAGAAAATGGGCATCAAGATAGACAAAATAAAGTTTAAGTCCTTGGTGGGTGAAGGAAGAATCGGAACAGAAAAGGTTGTGTTGATAAAACCTCAAACCTTTATGAACAACAGTGGAGAGGCCATAAGAGAAGTAATGGAATTCTATAAGGCTGAACCGGAAAATCTAATGGTAATTTATGACGACGTAGATATCCCTACTGGGAACATTCGCATTAGAACCGGCGGAAGTGGTGGAACTCATAATGGAATGAGGTCAATTATCTCTCTCATACATACAGATAGATTCCCGAGAATAAGAGTGGGAATAGGACGAGAAGAAAGAGGAGACCTGGTGGACTATGTGCTGGGGGGATTCAACAAGGAAGAGGTTGAGCCGCTGGAAAGGGCATGCACCAGAGCCATGGAGGCCGCAATATGCTATGTTGAAAATGGTATCGACATAGCCATGAACAGGTATAATAAACAGGATGAATAGTAAAAGAGTGGCTATCACGGGCATAGGCGGTTCTGCCTCTGCTAAGGTGATAGCCGATGTTTTAGAAAAGGGAAGACAAGGTTTAATAATTGTACCGGGAAGATCCAGGTCTGAAAAACTGGCGGAAGATCTTTCCTTTTTTTGCTCCCGTCCAATTGAAGTTTTGCCTCCTGACGAAGAACTGTTCATTAAATACGAAGCAAAGAACCAGGATCGGGAAATCGAAAGTAGCAGAATCCTCAGACTAATTGAAAGTCAGAAGGATATAGTTGTGGTGGCGCCGGCCTCAGGTGCAATAAAAAAACTGCCACCTAAAAAGCTATACGAGAATAGCTCCATATCAATAGAAAATGGTCAAGTTATTTCTTTGGACTTATTAAAGGAAAAGCTTGCGTCAATAGGTTACGAGAGAGTTGACCTGGTATACGGTCCGGGACAGTTCTCCGTAAGGGGTGGAATTTTGGATGTGTTTTCCGGCGGTTCCGATGCTCCTGTGAGAATAGAATTCTTTGATGATGAAGTAGATGGTATAAGAAGCTTTGACTTAGATACACAGAGAAGTATCCGGCAGCTTAATAAAATCAGAATAGACCCTGCCGGAGCCGCCCTTAAGGGTCTGATGGATGAGGACCGGGACTTTGAATACCTTTGGGATTACATGGAATTCAAGGATATTTTTATTGAGGATCCAGAAAGAATAAGAGAACATCTGGAACTGAGATATAAAGAACTGTGGAATGATTTGGACTACCTGGTGGAAAAGGGTCAGGCATCAAAGGAAGAGGGGGTAAGCATAACAGGCCCTGAAGATTTTGATAAAGTGCTGGAGGAAGACAGCCTTTATTTCCTGCAGCCCTTTGCTAAAGCTATTAGAGGAGTGGATTCCTTAACGGAACTGATAAACGCAAACTATCATCCTGCAACCAGCTATTCCGGTCATATGGACATTTTGGAAAGGGATATAAAAAACTACGGCGGCAAGGGAGTTAAATGTATTCTTGCCGCCGGATCAGAGGCAAGGAAAGAATCTCTTGAAAACTTCCTTAGAGATAAGAATCTGGAGAAATACTGCCAGATTAGGTTGGGAGATTTATCCACCGGCATGTATTTCCCCCAGGAAGGAATCGCCTATATTAGTCATAGGGATATATTCGAAAATTCCAAACTGAAACCAAGAAGAAAAGGAAAGCAAAGAACCAAGGGAAAAGCCATAGGCTCCTTTACAGAACTTAAGGTGGGAGAATATGTGGTTCACGACAACTATGGAATAGGCATATTCCAGGGAATAGAACCCCAGAAGGATGCCATGGGGGTAAGGGACTACATTAAGATTAAATACCAGGGGAAGGCCATTCTTTACGTACCGGTGGAAAAGATGGACGCGGTACAAAAGTATATTGGAAACGATGGAGTTGCACCCAAAATAAGCAGACTGGGTTCAAACGAGTGGGCTAGAACAAAGCAAAAGGCAAGACAGGCAGTAAGGGAAATGACAGATGAACTTATTGACCTATATGCCAAGCGAAAACAGGAAGGCGGTTATGCCTTTTCAGAAGATACTGTTTGGCAGGCAGAGTTTGAGCAAGCCTTTCCCTACGAGGAAACTCCGGACCAGCTTCAATCTATAGAAGAAATCAAAGAAGACATGGAGAAGGATGAGCCAATGGATAGACTTCTCTGTGGCGATGTGGGCTACGGTAAGACGGAGGTTGCAGCGAGAGCAATATTTAAATGCCTGATTGAAGGTAAGCAGGCGGCTTTGCTGGTTCCGACTACCATTCTTGCAAGCCAGCACTTCAATACCCTGAAGGAAAGGTTTAATGGCTTTCCCTTCAATATTGAACTAATGTCTCGATTTAAAACCGACAAGGAACTGAAGGCGGTAGCAGAGGGATTAAAAAAAGGTAAGGTGGACCTTGTAATCGGCACCCACAGACTTCTTTCCCAGGATGTGGAGTTTAAGGACCTGGGGCTTTTGGTAGTGGATGAGGAGCAAAGGTTTGGAGTGGCCCATAAGGAAAAAATCAAAACCCTTAAGGCGGGAGTTGATGTCCTCACCCTGTCAGCCACACCTATTCCTCGTACATTGAATATGTCCCTTACAGGTATAAGAGACATGAGCTTAATCTCCGAACCACCGGAAGAAAGATATCCGGTGCAAACCTATGTGGTGGAGCAGGAAGAAGATTTAATTCGAGAAGTCATTCAGAGAGAAATGGACAGAAACGGCCAGGTTTTTGTGGTCTTTAACAGAGTGCGAGGCATAATTCAAGTGGCGGATATGATTAGAAGGCTGGTGCCTGAAGCAAAGGTGGCGGTGGCCCACGGCCAGATGTCGGAGAATTCTCTTGAAGATATAATGGGAGAATTTGTGGATGGCAAGATAGACATTCTTGTGGCCACTACAATAGTGGAGTCCGGCCTTGATATTCCCAATGCAAATACTTTGATAGTGCTGGATGCGGATAAATGTGGACTTTCTCAGCTGTACCAATTAAGGGGCAGGGTTGGAAGATCCAACAGAATTGCCTACGCATATCTGATGTATAAGAAGGAAAAGGTCCTAACGGAAATTGCAGAAAAAAGACTAAGAGCCGTTAGAGAGTTCACTGAATTTGGTGCCGGCTTTAAGATTGCCATGAGAGATATGGAATTAAGGGGAGCAGGAAACATTCTGGGGGCCCAGCAAAGCGGCCATATGATGAATGTGGGATATGAAATGTACGCAAGGCTGGTGGATGAAGCTGCCAGAATGGCAAGGGGAGAAGAGGTGAAAAGGAAAAACGAGGAAGTCACTGTTGAATTAAAAACCGTGGCAGGAATTCCCTCCTGGTACATAGAAGAAGAAAGCATTAAGCTGGCCATGTACAAAAGGATTGCAGATATAGAAACAGAACAGGATGCCTCTGACGTAATAGAGGAACTGATAGACAGATTCGGGGACGTACCAAAGGAAACCCTGAATCTCATTAAGATTTCTCGCATAAGGTCCCTAAGTCAAAGTGCCTTCCTTTCAAGGCTTCATGAACAAAATGGCAAAATATATATTGTTCTACCGGCGGAGAATAAACTGTCTCCCTACGTTGTTATGAAGGTTAATGAAAGCCTGGGAGATAAGATTATGTTTTATGATGGAAGGGAACCCTATTTTACCCTACGGGTGGATAGCAAAACAAAGCTGGATGACACTATCAAAGCTTTGGAAACATTAATAATGGGATTAGCCGCAAAAGAAGCGGTGTGATATAATTATACGCTAGCTGTTATTACATAATGATAACGAGGGATAATATGCTATTTAAAGATATTGATATTGTAAATGAGAATATGGAAATCGATTCTCATGTGGATGTTCTTATTAAGGATGATAGAATTGATAAGATTCTTCCCACCGGTGAAGAGATGGATGCCTATCTGGAAGCCTCGGGAATAGATAGGGGAGAGGTTTATCAAGGAAAAAATCTTTTGTTGATGCCTGCCTTCTATAACGCCCATGGTCATTCCACCATGACTTTGATGAGGGGCTACGGTGAAAACATGACCCTCCAGGACTGGCTCTTTACAAAGATATTCCCCTTTGAGGATCATCTTACCCATGAGGCTGTTTACTATGGAACTATGATTTCCATGGCAGAGTCCTTCAAATATGGTATCGCCTCAACCAGCGACATGTACTATTTCCTTGATGACATTGTTTCAGCAGTAAGGGATGCAGGAGGAAAGTCCAATATCTCCCGGGCCATAGCAAATCCCGCAGGAATTCCCTTCGACCAATTGGAATCCATTAGAGAAATGAAAGATGCCGTTAACAAATATAATGGCATAGAGAATGGCAGGATAATTATTGATGGATCCCTGCATGCAGAATACACCTCCAATGAAGACACCGCTATAAATCTGGCAAAGCTAACAAAGGAACTAAATCTCATTATGCATGTTCATCTTTCTGAAACTGAAACAGAGCATGTGGAGTGCATGGAAAGACATGAGGGAAGGACTCCGGCAAAATACTTTGATGATTGCGGACTCTTCGACATGCCTTCTCTGGCTGCCCACTGCGTATGGGTAACTGAGGATGATATAGACATACTTGCAAAGAAGGGTGTAGTGGTTGCCACCAATGCAGTGAGCAATCTAAAATTGGCCAGCGGCATATGCCCGGTAAAGGATTTGATTGACGGTGGTGTAACTGTGGCCATTGGAACCGACAGCGTGGCCAGCAACAACAACCTGAATATATTTGAAGAAATGAAGACCATGATGCTTCTGGCAAAGGTGAAGGAAATGGATCCAAGAGTTCTTTCTCCAAGGCAGGTATTGCACATGGCCACAAGAAACGGAGCTCTTGCCCAGGGCAGAGAGGATTGCGGCTACATCAAAGAAGGATTCAAGGCTGATATAGTTGTCTTGAAAACAGACTCTCCCAATATGCATCCCGTATATGATATGATTAGTAATATTGTTCTTTCTGCAACAGATAGTGACATTCGCATGACCATAGTTGACGGGAGAATAGTATATAAGGATGGAATATTACTCACTATAGATATGGAAGATACAATTAATGGTGTTAATAGATCCATAAAGGATATATTAGGTAGATTATAAAACCTATGGCTAAAGATAATAAGTATAATTTTTCAAAGGAAGAAAAAGAATTAAGCGGAGGCAGTAGCGTTATAAAAGGTGCTGCCATAATCGGCATAGCAGGCATTGTTGTAAAAATACTTGGTGCCATATTTAGAATCCCCCTTTCCAACTGGATGGGGGACTTGGGCATGTCCTATTATCAGGTGGCATACAATATTTATCTTGCTCTTATAGTAATGTCTACCGCTGGTTTTCCCGTGGCCATATCTAAATTGGTTTCTGAGAATATTGCCAGGGGTCATTATAACAATGCCCACAAGGTCTTTAAAACCGCAGTTAAAATTATGGCGGTTCTTGGAGGCGTTTCTGCTGCTATATGTTTCTTTGGAGCAGGGATTTTGGCAAGAGCCGTCGGTAACTCGGAGGCTGCAGGGGCCGTTAGAGCCATTGCGCCGGCTTTGCTGTTTGTTCCTATACTGGCTTCCTTTAGGGGGTTTTTCCAGGGACGTCAAAATATGAACCCCACGGCAATCTCTGAAATTATTGAGCAATTATTTAGAGTGGGCTTTGGCTTTGCTCTTACTCTATTATTCCTATCAACCAGTCTTCCCAATGCTGCTGCCGGTGCCTCCTTTGGAGCTACCGCCGGTTCCCTTGCGGCTTTGGCCTTTATGTTTCTGGTTTATTATATGCATAGACATGTAATAAAAAGAGAAATAGATCGTACCGATGGTTATTTGGAAGACACAAAGAATATAATAAAAAAGATTTTAGTCATAGCCATACCAATTGTTATAGGCGCAGAGATTATTCCTTTGATGTTCTCTTTGGATATGGGTATAGTTATGAACAGGCTTCAGGATACGGGATGGACGGAATTGGAATCCCAAAAGCTCTATGGCCTTATGGGAGCCTATTGCAATTCCTTAACAAACATGCCGGAGTTTTTGATTCAAGCCATAGCCATCAGCATGGTGCCGGCCATTTCCAGAGCGTCAGCCAGAGGAAACAGGAAGGATGTTGAAAGCAGTATAGGTATCGGATATAGACTTACAACTTTAATTGCCTTCCCTGCAATGGTGGGGCTTATGGTATTGGCAAAGCCAATCTTCAGGCTACTGTTTCCGTTGAAGGTGGATGAAGCTATGTTGGCTATTCCTACCTTCCTGGTAATGTGCATCAGCATAGTGCCGCTGGCTCTTTATGAAACATCAACGGGAACCTTGCAAGCCATAGGTAAACAAATTGTGCCTGTTAAGAATGTAGCCATTGGCGCTGCAGTAAAAATAGTCTTCACCTATATCCTGGTGGGAATAAAATCCATCAATGTAGTTGGCGCCGCCATGAGTTCCATAATTGCATTTATGGTGGCCTTTGTTTTAAACGAACTTGCAGTTAAAAAGTACACCGGCACAAAAATAGATTTTGTAAAAACCTATCTTAAACCATGTGTAGCTTCTTTGATTATGGGAGCCGGCGCATATGGTACCCATTTCTTGCTGAGCAAGTTCATGCCTAATAGCTTGAGCACAGCTTTAGCAATACTTGCCGGTGTTATCATTTATATAATTATGGTGGTGGTTATTAAGGTGGCCACACCTGAAGACCTTAGAGAACTTCCTAAGGGAGAAAAAATAAACGCTTTGATATCGAAGTTTGTAAAGTGGGAAGCATAATGGTAAATAAAGACGGATTAAAAGAAGAGTATTCATATTTGTATGATGACGCCTCAAATGAAGAAGAGGCCTTTAGACGAATAGTCGAACTTGTGAGGGTTCTTAGGAAAAATTGCCCCTGGGATATGGAACAGACTCACAAGTCCCTTCGTCGTGGATTAATCGAAGAAAGCTATGAGGTGGTGGAAGCCATCAATAATGAAAACGACGATAACCTAAAAGAAGAACTGGGAGATGTGCTTCTTCAAATCGTTTTTCACGCGGACATAAGCAGGGATGAAAATCGCTTTGACATTACAGATGTAGTTAATGGTTTATGCGAAAAAATGATAAGGCGTCACCCCCACGTTTTTTCGGAGTTTGAGGCAAAAACAGTTGACAAAGTCCTTGAAAAATGGGAAAATGTTAAAAGCAAAGAGCACGGAAACATCACGCATACAGAACGCCTGAGAGATGTTCCGAAATCGCTTCCTGCTTTGATAAGAGGTGAAAAAGTTCAGAAGAGAGCGGCAGATGTCGGTTTCGACTGGGACAATATTGAGCCGGCTATTGAAAAGGTTCGGGAAGAGCTGGAGGAATTCTGCTCAGCAAAAGCAGAAGCAAATTATACGGGTATGCAAGAAGAACTTGGTGATTTGCTTTTTTCTGTGATAAATGTTTCTCGGTTTGCTAAAATAGATCCAGAGGAAGCTCTGAATTTATCCACCGAGAAGTTTATCCAAAGGTTCGGTATGATTGAAGAGGCAGCCACTGCTTCCGGAAGACAATTAGAGAATATGACACTGGAAGAAATGGATGCCCTCTGGGATGAAATAAAAAGCCATCGTGCTTAAAGTTTTAAGGAGGATTTACGATGAACAAGGCTGAATTGGTTGCTGAAGTAGCAAAGAAAACTAACTTCACAAAAAAGGATGCAGAGACTGCTATCAATGCTTTCCTGGGAACAGTACAGACAGCACTGGTAAAGGGTGAGAAGGTACAGCTCATTGGATTTGGTACATTTGAAACAAAGAAGAGAAAAGCTAGAGAGGGAAGAAACCCTCGTAAGCCGGGCGAAACAATCAAGATCCCAGCTTCCAAGGCTCCAACATTTAAGGCCGGTAAGGCTCTTAAGGATGCTGTCAACAAGAAAAAATAAGACAGCCTGAAGCGTCTAATTAGTGATTAAAGTAGCTTGCTTATGCAAGCTACTTTTTTAAAGAGTAATGATATGAGACTAGATAAGTTTTTAAAGAATTCCAGATTGATAAAGAGAAGGACCGTAGCTAAAGAGGCCTGTGATGGAGGAAGAGTTTCTGTTAATGACAGAGTGGCAAAGGCAGGAACAGAGTTAAATGTAGGAGACGAAGTATTCATTGCCTTTGGAAACAGCTCAATCAAAGTGAAGGTAAAATCTCTTATAGAATCTCCTCGAAAAGAAGAAGCGACGGAGATGTACGAGGTGATTGGATAAGAAATAATCACCTCTGTTTAGTCTGTTGACACCTTATTTTGCTGTAGAGTATACTATATTAGAAAACTAATAATAGCATGTAATATTATGGCATTTGCCATATTGGGAACTGAGGTGTGAATCCTCGACAGAGCCGCTGCTGTGATGTGTTTGCCGCTTTCATTTATGAACATGAAGCCATTGGATAATTCTGAGAAGGCGAAGGCAGGCTATAGACACTAAGTCAGAATACCGTATTACATACTACACTTTTATGCTCCCGGACTTGGAGTGGTGTGACGGCTTTATATAGCGTCTAATGCACTAGGAGCTTTAGGCGTTTTTTAAATGCTGCTATCCGAAAAAGTCAGAATAGAGAGGACGAAATGAAGAAAAGAAAATTAATTGTATTAACCTGCCTTATGCTGATTATGACCATGACGGTAATGCTTACTGCCTGCGGTAATAATAGCAAATCCGAAAGTGGCGAAGCTGAGACCGCTACAGAAACTACATCCACCAAACCAACAGAAGACCGCGCAGGTAATCCAATTACAATTCCTGATGAAGTTAATAAAATCGTTGCCTTGGCACCTTCCATCATGCAGACTCTGGATGCCTTTGGTGTGATGGACAAGGTTGTGGGTACAGATACTCAGACACCATTCTATGTAACCGGTGTTGATTCCCTTCCTCAGTTTGATTTGATGGAGCCGGATATTGAGCAAATCGCTGCCTTGGAACCTGATGTTGTTTTCACAACAGGAATGAGCTATAGCGATGGGGATCCATTTGCTGCTCTTAGTGAAATGGGAATCTGTGTTGTTTGTATTCCATCCAGCAACAGTATTGCTGCAATTAAAGAAGATATCCAATTCCTTGCAGATTGCATTGGAAATAGCGATGCTGCAACTCCAATATTAGAGGAGTTCCAGAAGTCTATAGACGAAGTAAAGGCCATAGGAGATACCATAACAGAGAAGAAAACCGTTATGTTTGAAATCGGTGCTCTTCCATATCTCTATAGCTGTGGTCAGAATACATTTATAGATGAGATGATCACTCTTATAGGTGCGGAGAATGTATTCCATGAACAGGATGCTTGGATTAGTGTTGCAGAAGAAGATGCTGTTGCTGCCAACCCTGATGTTATTCTTACCAGCGTAAACTACATTGAAGATCCTGTTGGCGAGATTCTTGGAAGACCGGGATGGGAAAATGTAAATGCGGTAAAGAACAAGGAAGTATACTACATCGACAATGGTAGCAGTTCTCTGCCAAACCAGAATATTATTCTTGCTCTTCATCAGATGGCAGAAGCAGTTTATCCCGATGCATATGAATATACTTTAGATCAGGCTGCATAACAAATATCTATAGAAATGAAAAATGGTTTCAGGTGGGCATTCATAATATGTATATCGCTGACATCCATTATCCTCGGAATCGTAATAGGAAGTGTTAATATTTCCTTGGAGAGTATAATGGGTATTTGTGGATACAAAATTTTCGGCATGCCTTTACCTGAAACCATACCATCTATTAATGTGTCAATCCTTTGGGACATTAGAATGCCCCAGGTTATCATGGCATTTTTGGTAGGTGGTTCCTTAGCAGCCAGCGGAACAGTGATGCAGTCGGTTCTTAGAAACCCTCTGGCATCATCATATACATTGGGCATTTCCTCCGGTGCATCCTTATTTGCCGCACTGGTTATAGTCACCGGCTTTTCCATCATAGGCAAATACACACTGCCTACCGCTGGTTTTATAGGAGGACTGATTACTGTATTCTTGGCAATGATGCTGACTATGCACTTTGACAAGAACCTTGAGAATCAAACTATTATACTTGTGGGAATGGTGTTATCCCTTTTTGTTAACGGAATGCTTACCCTAATTACGTCATTGGCAAAAGATCATCTTGCTCGGTTGATCTTCTGGCAAATGGGTTCATTCACCGGACAATCTTGGGATAACTCATTTTTGCTTTTTGTAGTATTTCTACTTTGCATTTTTCTTCTGGTTTATTATTCGAGAGAAATGGACCTTATGACCTTTGGAGAAGAACATGCCATGTCTGCAGGGGTTGAGTTAAAAACCGTAAAGCTTATTTTAATAGCCATTGCTGCACTTTTAACGGGAACCTCTGTATCCATGGTGGGAGTTATAGGCTTTGTTGATTTAATCGCTCCCCACGTGGTGAGAAAATTCTTTGGCTCAAACCATAGAGCCGTTATTCCTGCTTCTGCCCTTATGGGTGGGTCTTTAATGGTATGTGCGGACTTAATCGGTCGAACTGTAATTGCCCCTAGACAAATACCTGTGGGAGCGGTAACCGCCCTGGTAGGTGCACCTTTCTTTGCTTATGTATACTTTAGTCGAAGAAGGAAGGTGATGTAGAGTGCTGGAACTTAAGAATCTATGTGCCGGCTACGGTGGTGTGGAAATTCTCCATAATCTTACATATACCTTTGACAATAATAAAAACTACTGTCTGCTGGGGCCTAACGGCTGCGGGAAGACAACCTTGGTAAAGGCCATGGCGGCTCTCATTGACTTTAGCGGTGAAGTTCTTATAGACGGAGTCTCCGTAAAGGAAATGAAGCGAAGGGAAATAGCATCCAAGGTAGCAGTATTAAGTCAGGTTTCTACCGTTTATTTTCCTTATTCTGTTTATGATACGGTGATGCTGGGAAGATATCAGCATATGAAGGGAAGCTTATTTGGTGGACCAAAGGAAGAGGACAGAAACAAGGTGGAGGAATGCTTAAGGACCGTAAACCTTTTGGATGTTAAAGATAGACAGATTGATGAACTTTCCGGCGGCCAAAGGCAAAGAGTGTTCTTGGCTCACGCCCTGGCGCAGAATCCGGAGATTATTCTCCTGGATGAGCCTACAAATCATTTGGACATTAAGCATCAGCTGGAACTTATGGATTATCTTATTAAATGGACAAGTGAGGGGAACCACTCAGTAATCGGAGTAATGCATGATATTAACCTGGCTCTTAAGCTAACAGATAATGTTATTTTTATGAAAGAGGGATCCTTTGTTTCCTCCGGTTCCTTTGACAGTATTGCAGACGCCACCATCCTTAAGGAAATTTACGATACTGATATTGTGGAGTTCATGAAGGAATCCTATGGAAAATGGAGAGATAAGTAATGACAGATAAATATAGAAGCCCTTATGAAGCCTATCCTTTTTTGTCTGACTCGGGAGATGATCTTAGATGCGACTTTGAAATCCTTACTGACAAAATGTCATCCATGACGGGTTTGTTGGCATCCCTTTGTCCTGAAAGAAGAGAAGAAATACTTAGAGTGGATGAATTGATTTATCATTTTAATCCCTCCTTAAGAACCCACTTTGCAATTGAAGAGGATGAAGTTAACTGGCTTCTTTCCACAATCAAGGAATTGGAAAACCAAGTGAAGGATAGATTTGAAAGATTTGTTCTTCCTGCAGGGTCAACCCGAGGATCCTACGCCCATGTTCTTAGGGTGGAAGGAAAACAACTTGTTAGAATTCTTTACAAGGCCAGGGAAAAAGGCATAGAGTTTAAAGATGAACTGATAGATTTTGCTTCTCTAATATCAGGATACTTTTTTATGCTTGCTCTTTGGCTTAATAAGATTGACGGTATAGATGAAAAAGAGTTTGTAAGCAGAAATTACAAACTCTAAAAACAAACAAAGTGAAATTATTATATAATTGATGTGATTATTTTTCCTTGGCTACCTCAATGATTTCGCCGTACTTTTCAAGTATCTTATCGTAGTTTTCTCTTACATGGGGAAACATGCATTTACTACAATCCTTGAAACCGCTTTCCAGGTACCTAAAGTTGCCGCCGCAGTTTGGCCCCAGAGCATAAAGAGGGCAGTAGCAAAACAGGCAGTTGAAATTATCCGGGTCATTGGTTTGGTGGCAAGGGAAAAACTCGCATTCCCTATGGCTGTAAAAGGAGTATTTCCTTTGAGATAAGTCCTTGTTTTCACTGTGATTCATATTCCACCTCGCTAATCTTAAATATAAAAGTACCTAGTGATAAACCAAGTATATCATAGGGACAAAAAAATATCTAAAAAAACCTCAAAAATCATTAAAAACATCCATTTTTTTCATTGACACTGAAAATCTATTGTGATAATATAATTGAGCTGTCACAAATACAGATATATGTTTTTGTGCGGCGAAATACAGTCTAAATTATATGCATATATAATGTAGATTGTTTGAACCTAGAAAATCTCATAGCAAAGAAAAAGTCAAAAAAATGACTGTGCACAAACAAGTGTATGGTCCCAAAGT
>JAGAXF010000029.1 GCA_017941085.1 Bacillota bacterium | reverse complement strand
CACCGCCGCCTGTATAACCTGGTATCTTCTAAATTGTTCTTTACTCATAGTGATATATTCCTTGTTCATACATAGATTTTATCAGGGGTGACATTTTCCCTGAATAATTAACAAGGTGACATTATCACTGAATAACCACATGTGTTTAGAGAAAAAGGCGACAAAAGTGAAATTGAGAGGTATAATGTCTCTAGAAACTACTTGGGGGAGGACTAATGCTTAAACTCGTCCTGATAGAATTAGTAATTGTTTTAATTGCTTATATAATTGGAAACGTATCGCCGGCCACGCTAATTGCCAGTGCAGAAGGTATAGATATCAAAGAACTGGGAAGTGGCAACCCGGGAACAACCAATGTTCTTAGGACTCTGGGACCAAAGGCGGCTATCGTAACCCTGATTATTGATGTGGGTAAAGGTTATATTGCCACAAGACTTGGTTACGATTTAATGATTTTTGTAATCAATGCCTTTGCTGTTTCCCAAGGTGTCATTTATATTGAGCATATATATCTTATTTCCGCCTGGTGCGCCTTGGCTGTGGTGGTGGGTCACTGCTGGCCTGCAGTCCTTAAATTTAAAGGCGGAAAGGGTGTAGCCACCGCCTTTGGGGCCATACTTGCATCCAATTGGAAACTGGCATTTTTCTGCATCCTGATATTCATTATGGTAGTTGCCATTTCAAGATTTGTTTCCTTGGGTTCAATAATGGCGGCTCTTTCCTATGTAGTTCTCTATATGAAGGATGCGGTGGAACTGGCCAAAAGCATTGAGGTGGAAGGTGCTAACTACGATTACTACCTTCAGGCCAGCGTCAGGTTCTGGATTAGAACCGTGCCATACATAATTATCGTTATAATTATAGTTGCCCGACACAAGGAAAACATTAAGAGATTATTTAGGGGAGAAGAAAACAGACTTAATATTAAGATAGATTTTTAATAGTTGTATGATAGAAAAGTTAAATAATAAATTCCATATTACTACCTTTGGTTGCCAAATGAATGAACACGATTCAGAAATAATCGCCGGTATGCTAAAGGAAAAAGGCTTCGTTCGAGTGGATGATGTGGCCCAGGCCAATATAGAAATCTTAAATACCTGCAGCGTCAGAGAAAATGCAGACAAAAGATTCTTTGGAACCTTGGGACAGCTAAAAAACCGTCATGACAATTCGAACGATTTTTTCGTATGCGTCTGTGGCTGTATGATGCAGCAGCAAACAGTAATAGATACTCTTAAGGCCAAATACCCTTGGGTGGACCTGGTTTTTGGAACTCACAATATTCACAATTTACCAAGTCTCCTGGACAATGTAACCAGGGAGAAAACCAAGATGGTGGAAATATGGCCGGACACAGAGACCATTGTGGAGGGACTGCCGGCAGAGAGGCTCTTTAAACATAAGGCTCTGGTTAACATTATGTATGGCTGCAACAATTTCTGCACCTACTGCATAGTTCCCTATACCAGAGGAAGAGAAAAGAGCAGAACTCCGGAAAACATAGTTTCCGAAATTAAGGACTTGGTGGCAGACGGTGTAAAGGAAGTAATGCTGCTGGGTCAAAACGTAAATTCCTACAAGGGTGAATCAGAAAGGGGAGAAGTCACCTCCTTTGCTCAATTAATTAGAATGATTAATGACATAGAGGGGCTGGAGAGAATAAGATTTATGACCTCCCATCCCAAGGATTTGTCCACCGAGCTAATTGAAGCCTTTAAGGATTGCCACAAGCTGTGTAAAAATATCCATCTTCCGGTTCAATCCGGCTCCAATGTGGTATTAAAGAGAATGAACCGCCATTATACCAGGGAGCAATATCTTGATCTTATAAATAAACTAAGGGAAGCTGTGCCGGAAATCACCATTTCCACAGACATAATAGTTGGATTCCCCGGGGAAACGGAGGAGGATTTCCAGGATACCTTGGATTTGGTAAATCAGGTGGAGTACGATTCTGCCTTTACCTTCCTATATTCCATCAGAACCGGTACTCCTGCAGCAAAGTATGAGGATCAGATTCCTGAGGAAACAAAGCACGAGAGGTTTGATAGACTGGTTAATGCAGTTAATGCCATTAGCGAAAAAAAGAATGGTGAATACCTGGGCCGCATAGAAAAGGTACTGGTGGAGGGTTCCAGCAAGAATAATCCCTTTGCTCTATCCGGCAGAACCGACGGATTCAAACTGGTTAATTTCCCGGGAGATCCGGCCTTAATCGGAAAAATCATAGATGTTGAAATAACCAAAACCAAAACCTTTAGCCTAGAGGGAAAGGTTGTAGAATAAGGACATGACAAAAAGAAATATAAATCCTTTGTTAATGACATTTTTATTGATCCTGGCTCTAAGGCTCATTAGAGGAGGTATATCCAATCCCACAGATTGGATTATCAACCACCTGCTTATGATGCCGGCCATTTTGGTGGGACTTTCCCTCCATGAATTTGGTCATGCCTTTGTTTCTGACAAACTGGGGGATCCAACTCCCAGAAGCCAGGGAAGGGTAACCATTGATCCCAGAGCTCATGTGGATCCCATGGGGCTTATTTGCCTGCTGTTTGCCGGCTTTGGTTGGGGTAATCCGGTACAGGTAAATCCCAGCTATTACAAACACAGAAGAAGGGATGAAGCCCTGGTGGCCATTGCCGGTGTAACCATGAATTTATTAATTGCCCTGACCTCAACTTTGATAACCAAGGCAATTCTGGAATTGGCTCCCGACAGTTTCCTGTATTCCACAGCCGGAGGAGTGGTGGTGGATATGCTGAGATATCTAATATCGATTAACATAGTGCTGATGGTATTTAACCTGCTTCCGGTACCACCTCTGGATGGGTTCAATCTCATAACCCAAATATTTAATCTGTCCCAATACAGCTGGTACAGAGAGCTTTATTCCAAGGGAGGACTAATTCTCCTTCTGATAATTCTTCTGGGAGGCACCAGCTATATACTGTCTCCAGCGGTGAATTTCTTCTATGGAATTGCCATTAAAATTCTAAACATGTAGCAAAAATTAAGAAATATAAATTTTTAGCACTCTCTATTGAAGAGTGCTAATTTTTTTGTTATATTATGTTGGGCTTGGGTATATAACAAGTAAGAACCAATAGTTGGAGGGGTAAAATGAATATAGAAAGATTTACACAAAACGCACAAAATGCCTTAATGGAGGCACAAAATATTGCCGGAGAGAACGGAAACCAAAGTCTGGATCCGGAGCATCTTAATCTGGCCCTTTTAAAACAAAAAGACGGGCTTATTCCACGTCTTCTTAATTACATGCAGATAGACTCAAATTCTGTGGAAAAGGCTTTAAATGACGAGATTAACAAGCTTCCCAAGGTATCCGGTTCAGGAGCCGAAGGGGTTTATCTTTCCCAAAGGCTTAACAGCCTATTATCAAAGGCGGAAAAGAAAGCCCAGGAGTTTAAGGATGACTTTATCAGTGTGGAGCATATCTATCTGGTGATGATAGAAGAGGGAAAGGGAGGAAACAGCCAGATTTTTAGACGCTTTGGTATAGATAAGGACAAATTCCTTACAGCCTTAACAAAGGTAAGGGGAAACCAAAGGGTAACCAGCCAAAATCCGGAAGAAAACTACGAGGCTCTGTCAAAATACGGCTCCGATTTGGTGGAACTGGCCAGACAGGGTAAACTGGACCCGGTAATCGGTAGAGATCAGGAAATAAGACATACCATACAGATTCTTTCCAGAAGAACAAAGAATAATCCGGTGCTAATAGGAGAACCGGGTGTAGGTAAAACTGCAGTGGTGGAGGGCCTGGCCCAGAGAATTCTCAAAGGAGATGTTCCTGAGGGACTTAAGGACAAAACCATCTACGCTTTGGACATGGGTGCTCTAATAGCAGGAGCAAAGTTCAGAGGAGAATTTGAGGAAAGACTTAAGGCAGTTCTTAATGAAGTGGAAAAATCCGAGGGAAGAATAATTCTCTTCATCGACGAGATTCACAATATTGTGGGAGCAGGCAAAACCGAAGGCTCCATGGATGCAGGAAATCTTCTTAAACCAAAGTTGGCGAGAGGTGAACTTCATTGCATCGGCGCCACCACCTTGGACGAATACAGAAAATACCTGGAGAAGGATGCAGCCCTTGAAAGAAGATTCCAAAAGGTTATGGTGGATCAACCAACGGTAGAGGATACCATCTCCATTCTTCGTGGATTAAAGGAAAGATTTGAAATCCATCATGGAGTTAGAATTACGGACAATGCCTTAATTGCCTGTGCTACTTTGTCCGATAGATATATCAGTGACAGGTTTCTTCCGGACAAGGCCATAGATCTTATGGATGAAGCTGCCTCCAGAATCAGAACGGAAATAGACAGTATGCCGGCGGAACTTGATGAAATATCAAGAAAAATAATGCAGCTGGAGATAGAGAGGCAGGCCCTGGGCAAAGAGCAGGACAAGGCCTCCAAGTCAAGATTGGAAATCCTGGAAAGGGAGCTGTCGGAGCTAAAGGAGGAAAGTTCCTCCATGAGAGCACAGTGGGAAAGCGAAAAGCAAGCCATTACAGAATCCAAGAGCACCAAACAGGAAATCGAAGATGTCCGCCATCAAATGGAAGAGGCGGAGAGAAACTACGACTTGGAAACTTTGGCCAAGCTGAAATATGGAACCCTTCCGGAATTGGAAAAGAAACTGGAAGAGGAGAAAAAGATAGTTGAGGCAGATAAGGAAGGAAGACTTCTAAAGGAAGAAGTAGGAGAGGAAGAAATTGCCCAGGTGGTTTCCCAGTGGACCGGAATACCCGTAAGCAAGCTGGTGGAAACGGAAAGGGACAAGCTACTGCGCCTGGCTGAAATTCTTCATAGAAGAGTAATCGGACAGGATGAAGGAGTTACAGCCGTTTCTCAATCCATTCTAAGAGCAAGGGCCGGACTAAAGGATGAACATAGACCTATAGGCTCCTTCATTTTCCTGGGACCTACGGGAGTAGGTAAGACGGAGCTGGCCAAGGCCCTTTCGGAAGCTCTCTTTGATAGTGAGAAAAATATGGTGAGAATCGACATGTCCGAATACATGGAGAAGCACAGCGTCTCAAGGCTGGTGGGAGCTCCTCCGGGATATGTGGGCTATGATGAAGGAGGACAGCTGACAGAGGCAGTAAGAAGAAAGCCCTACAGCGTAATCCTCTTTGATGAAATAGAAAAGGCTCATCCCGATGTATTTAACATCTTGCTCCAGCTTCTGGACGACGGAAGGCTTACGGACAATCAGGGAAGAACCGTTGATTTCAAAAACACCATAGTAATAATGACCAGCAATATTGGCTCCCAGGAGTTAATTGACAATATTGATGAGGCAGGAAACATAGATGAGGAAACCAAGGAAAGAGTTAAGTCCATGCTTAGCTCCTACTTCCGTCCGGAATTCCTAAACCGTGTAGACGACATAGTGGTCTTTAGTCCTCTTACACTGGAGCAGGTGGGAGAAATAATAGTTCTCTCCATGAAGGACCTGGCAGCCAGATTAAAGGAGCAGGATATTGAATTGGAACTTACGGACAGGGGAAGAGCCCTAATAGCAAAACAGGCCTACGACCCCAACTATGGAGCAAGACCTGTAAAGCGCTACATTCAAAAATATATTGAAACAGAATTGGCTTCCAAATTGATAAAGGGAGAAATCCTTCCCGGAAACAAAGTGGAAATCAATGAAGATAATGGTGAGTTAACCTTTAAAGTTCATGAATAATCAATCCGCTTATGGGCTTTGGTTCGAAGCAAGTAGACTTAGGAGGCATGGTTAAATCCATCTTTGCTACAGTAAGGATTTCCTCCATGGACACAGGCGGAATGGCAAAGGCTACCCCCATGTCATCCTGAGTTGCTTCCTGAAGAGCATGTAATCCTCGGGTTCCTCGGATAAAGCCCAATCGTTCATCGTTTCTGGGGTCGTGAATTCCCAGGATACCATCAAGTACTAAATCCTGTAGTATAGATACGTCCAAGCTTGCTACAGGATTATTTTTATCTCTTTCACCTTCATAAGAAAGGCGATACCAAATATTATCCAAAATCATAGTGTATTCCCCGTGATTGGGATAGAAGGGTTCCGAAGATGTTTCGGTTATAATGAACCCCGCATCGTGGAGTTGGGAAATAAACTCGTCCTTGGAAAGACCGTTTAGGTCCTCCACAGTGCGATTGTAATCCAAAATAAGCATCTGGTGGGAGGGGAAGATTGAAGCCATTAGATAGCGACTTTCGCAGCCCTCCGGATCCTCTTTGGATTTATACTTATCATAATAGGCGGCGGAGGCTGCAATTCTGTGGTGACCATCACAAACATAGAAGGCATCCACATCTTTAAAGAACTCCGTAAGGGCATGGATGATATTTTCATCCGTAATACGCCAAACCTGATGTTTTACTGCCGGTTCATCCGTATCAAAAAAATCAAAGTCAGGATTATTTGAATCCGCATATTCTTCAATTAATGGAATGGATTTATTATTGGAATCATAGGCCAGAAGAATAGGCTCGATATTACAGTTGGATGTCTTCATCTGATCCAACTGAATATGGATTTTCTCCGGCCTTACATGCTCGTGGCATTTTATACGGCCTTCGTTGAAGTCCTTAATATCCACGCAGGAAACCAACCCTGTTTGAGTATGAACTCCACGAATCATTCGATAGATATAAAAACAATTTGTTTCATCCTGAAGATATGTGTCCAGCTCCGGGTATCTGGTTCCAGAATACTCCTGGGGCACATGGGGTGGGCATAAAGCATTAAAAGATTTGATATTTGGCATTTGTCCTCTCCTAAATCTGCCACGCTTCTACCTTTGTTACAATAACATCACATTATGGATTAAGTCAAATCAAATTAGTAAAGGGATTGAGTGCTTCTCTTGATACTCTTTTCCATATGGGTTCGCATAGCCTTGGTGGCTGCAGGAATATCCTTTCTTACGATGGCATTATATATACGTCTTCGTTCCTCCAATACAGTGGTTAAATAGTTTTTAGCAAAGTAATTGGGAGGGCAGCAGTAGTTGGTATATATCTGGTAGGCATTAAGAGTTTTTTCCAAATGCCTGTCATGGGTGAACTTATATAACAGGCGATTAAAGGCATAATTAATATCAATCATCTTCTGGATGTCGTTCTTCTTGGTATAGAACTCCATATATTTAAAGATGGATGCCAATTCCTTTTCTTCTTCTTCTGTAATTCTTTCGATTACCCATCCTACTGCAAGAGTTTCCAATTCCACTCTCATATGGAGCATGTCTTCGATTTCGCCCTGGGTAAAGCCCTTAACAAATTCTCCACGATTGGGAATGTATTCCACCAGTCCGTCCCGTTCCAGCCTTCTAAAGGCTTCTCTCAAGGGAGTCCTGCTGGTTCCGTAGGCCTTGCAAAGTTTGGCTTCATTAAGACGACTGTCTCTTTCCAAATGGCCTGTAAGGATGTCCCTTAGAAGCTCATCGTAAACCTTGTCAGGAAGAGATTTTTTCTCGTTTTTTTCTAATGTGATTTGTTGTAAAATATCCATGGTAAAATTATATGAAGCAAAATATTTTCTGTCAAGAAATCGTATACAATTTGATTTGAATCACACCCGGGTATATAGTCCGGGTAAAGAGAGTGGTTAAGCATGAGAAAAGATAAAGTAATAAAAATATTGGATGCCCTTAGAATTGAATATCCCGACGCGGAATGCGCCCTTAATCATAAAAATGTATATCAGCTTTTGATTGCGGTGGCCCTTTCTGCCCAAACTACAGATAAAAGCGTAAATCTTGTTACGCCGGAGCTATTTAAGAAATATCCAAAACCAAAGGACCTGGCTTCCGCTGATCCCGGTGAGGTGGAGGGCTACATCAAAAGAATAGGAATGTATAAAACCAAATCGAAGAACATAGTTGCCTTGGCAAAAAGGCTGGTTGACGACTTTGGTGGAAAGGTTCCTCAGGATTATGATGCCCTGGTGTCATTACCCGGCGTAGGAAGAAAAACAGCTAATGTTGTTCTTTCCGTTGGTTTTGGAGAACAACATATAGCTGTTGATACACATGTATTTAGAGTGGCAAACAGAATCGGATTGGTGGAAGCAAAGGATGTCCTAAAAACAGAGGAGGGGCTTATGAAAACTATTCCTCAGGACAGGTGGAGCGAATCCCACCACAGCCTTATTTTCCATGGAAGAAACTGTTGCCACGCCAGAAAGCCCAACTGTGAGGCTTGCTGTATAAATAAGCTTTGCAAGAAGGTGGGAGTTTAGCCTCTGGCGGCTTCCAAATCCTTCTTCATGCAGCAATTTTTATACTTCTTGCCGCTTCCGCAGTGGCAGGGGTCGTTTCTGCCGGGGCGCTTTTCAACTCTTACAGTTCTGGATCTGCGATACTCATCAAAGATTTCTTTTCTTCTTTCCTCAGAGAGAACGCCATCCCATTCCTCCAGGCTCCAAAGATAATCCGCATCTGCCTTGTGCATATTAAAATATAGTTTTTCAAAATCCACATCCAAATCTATTTCAGTTTCCAGATTAACCTTCTTAAGATCCAGCTGTCCGCTGTTTAGGCTGCTTTGAATTCCATCCAGGAATCCAACAAAGATAACTTTGTCCACACCGAACTGCTCAACCAGGTCGCCTACCTTACCATTTAAGTGCTCATCCTTGTGAGAGAGAACATGCTTGTAGATTTTGATTTCCGTATCTGAGTATTTCTCCCAGAAGGCATCGATGGTACCTTTGTTTTGTCCATGGAGCATATCGTTCCATTCATTAAAAAGACTCATAGTTTGATTTATCCTTCCTTGCTATTAATATACTTGCTTAATATATATGCTTAATATATATGCCACTTGGTTTATATGTTCTTTGCTATGGCCAGAATATCTCCCACCACAGCGCTTCCTGTGGGAAGAGCACCGGCGCCTTTTCCGTAGAACATAAGCTCATCCACAGCATTTCCCGTAATATATATGGCGTTGAATTCATTGGAAACTCCCGAAAGAGGGTGGTCATTGGAGATAAAGGTGGGCTTTACACTGTATTCCAGCTTGCCGTCCATCTTTGATGCCAGGGCTATTAGCTTAATCTTCCCATTTTTAGCCTGGGCATCTTTAATATCATCCATGGACACCCGGGTGATTCCTTCTCTTGGAATGTCATCCGGAGCCACATAGGTATCAAAGCAAAGAGCCATCAAAATTGAAAGCTTGTTTGATGCGTCGATTCCTTCCACATCCGATGTGGGATCCTGCTCAGCAAATCCCTTTGCCTGGGCATCCTTAAGAGCTTCCTCGTAGCTCCAGCCTTCATCTCCCATTTTGGTTAAGATATAGTTGGTTGTTCCGTTTACTATACCCATAACCTGAGTGAATTGGTTTCCTGCCAAAGCTTCCTGGATTGCTGTAAGGGCAGGGATTCCGCCACCTACAGAAGCTTCGAATCTAAACTGGGCATTTCCCTTACGGGCAGCTTCCTTTAGCTTGTCAAAATTGGCTGCCACCGCCGCCTTGTTGGGAGTAACAACATGCTTGCCATTTAGCAGAGATTTCTCCATGATTTCTGCGGGAAAATCGATTCCCCCCAGGGCTTCAATAACTATATCTACATCGTCGGATTCATATATTAGCGCAGGGTCTGTAACCTGTAGGGCAGGATCCAGGCCTAAGCTTTTTATACGATCCTGATTCATTTCCAGAACCTTAGTCACTGTAAAACTGCAATTGGTACGCTTCTCAATTAAGTCTTTGTTCATTTTAAGAATTTCATATGTACCTCCGCCTACGGTGCCTAGTCCCAAAAAGGCGAGATTAATATTTTTCATTTCTTTTCCTCCTTGATAATTGAACGAAATAATTATATATGAAAAATCACATTACTTCAATTGAATTTCTAGGTCCTTGTGGTTATTCAGTGATAATGTCACCTTGTTAATTATTCAGGGAAAATGTCACCCCTGATAAAATCTATGTATGAACAAGGAATATATCACTATGAGTAAAGAACAATTTAGAAGATACCAGGTTATACAGGCGGCGGT
>JAGAXF010000028.1 GCA_017941085.1 Bacillota bacterium | reverse complement strand
GAATGCACTGCCGCGAAAGCATCTTGGGTACTACACGCCGGAGGAACTCTTTGATGAATTTCTCGATCAGGTGTATTCAGTTTTCAAGGTTCATGCTTCGTAGCTATAACTTACTGTTCAACTTGGACTTGCAATTTATGGAAAAATAAATTGTTTAAGTTGATACAATTCGGGATAAATAGTAAAATATAAATGCTGTGAAAGATTTTTATTTTACGCGATGAAATATGGAGGTAAAAAATGGTTAAGGTATTAAAGTGCAATATATGCGGAGCTATTTTAGAAGTAGCAAAGGACGGACATAACATCACCTGCTGCGGCGAAGCAATGAAGGAACTTAAGGCAAACACAGAGGATGCCGCTCAGGAAAAGCACGTTCCTGAAGTAGAAGTAAATGGAAACACTGTAACCGTTAAGGTAGGCAGCGTTGAACATCCTATGCTGCCGGAACATCACATTGCACATATTTGGCTTGAGACCACCGGTGGTGTTCAGAGAAAGGATCTAAATCCTGAAGAAAAGCCTGAAGCAGTATTTGCCTTGGCAGATGGCGTAAGCCCTGTTGCAGCATATGAATACTGCAATCTCCACGGATTCTGGAAAAAGGAACTGTAATCCCGGAAACTGTAATCAAATAAACAAAAAGCAAATAAACAAAAAGAAAAAATTATCCCCGAGATATTTCTCGGGGATTTTATTATTCATAGGTGTATCCGCTATGCTCTGAAAATGTCTTATCTAAAAGCTCCGGATGAGCAAAAAGGTATTTAACCAGCTTTAGGCTTCTGGCAAAGTAGAATCCATCGGCTATTCTCTCATCCAAGGTGGCCCCTATATCCACCACATCTCTTAGCTCTTTTCTACCGTCCTCCATTATAATTTCTTCTTTGTGCATTTCTCCTACCGCTACCATGATGCTGCAGGTTCCGTAATTATTGAGATGATGATAGACCGCCGGACAATGAACACTTCCCAGGTTGGTAACGAGAATGGTGGAATAATTTGGATCTCCATCGGTTAAGACCTTGGGATTTATTCCCCAAAAATCCAGAATTCTGATGAGACGCATTACAGGTATTAAAACCAGCCTGGGAAGAGCCGCAAACTTGTCAATCACTTCATCGATTCCACCGGTGGAATGTTCACTCTTTCTGGTTTCCGCAATCTCACCAACTATACCTTTGCTAAAGGAGTCAATAGTGTCCTCTTCCTTTGGGATAAAGAACATAAGGGCTTCCTCCGCATCATCTTTAAATCTTCTCCTGGCCACAAAGCTTATGCTTATTTCATCTCTTTCATAGGTCCTATAGGCCTGGATAAATCGATTCATTAGCGGTCGTTCCTTGACCATTCTTGCAAGACTAAAAACCATACAGTGGAACAAGGTAAGCTTTTCACTTCGACCATCTGAGTTTTTCTTTTCTATATATTTAAGGAGTTCTGTGATGTCTACTGTGTCATTTAGATAAACTTCACATTCGGTTCTCTTTGGAATTATATATCCCATTACCGCTTGTAATCCGGGTGTTTTTACTAAACGTCCGTCTCTCCTGTCTCCCCATTTCTTTTTTCTCTTTGTTTCCGACATTAATAATTTCTACTCCATTTCTTCCAAAGCCTCGATACCTTTTCTGGCCTCCGGTTTGGAATCGCCGTGTTTAACCCCTACCATTGTAATTATGGCGGCGGCAGCAAAGATGGTTGCGTAGGGGAATAGTATCGTCATGCCCATTTTATCCATTAAGAAACCGGAGAAAATAGGTGTAACAACCTGGGCCGCCATGGAGGCGGTATAGTAGAATCCGGTGAATTTACCCACATCTCCTTCCGAACACATTTCCACCACCATGGGGAAGGAGTTTACGTTTATGGTGGCCCAACCGATGCCTGCCAAAGCAAACAGAACATTCATAAGAAGGGCCGGACTTGTGGCTCTCATTGTGGATGCCACACCGAAGGAAACCGCCAACATGACTATTCCTGCAATGATGGTTTTCTTTCTTCCTATCTTTGATGCAATTATACCCACCGGCAGGTAGGAAATAATTGCAGCTATCTGCGCCACAATCAGGGTCAGATTGTAATCCTTGTGGAGAATAGTGCTGGCGTATACCGAATACTTTGATGTGACGGCGTTATATCCCATGAACCAAAGGACGATGGAAATAAGAATCAAGGCCAGGGATCTCTTCTCTGCAGCTGTCAGCTTTCTACCGTGATGTCCGTTATTATCCCTGGAGCCCTCTCCCTGAGCATTGGTATCCACTCCCTCTTGATCCCATTCCGTAAGTCCCAAACGAAGACTCTCTTCATGCATCTCCATTACAAACTTCGGCTCGTTTACCTTCATCTTGAAAATAGCCAAAGCCAAAATCATTATTATGGCAATCACAGCAAAGTACGGAAGGTATGGCATGAAGGAATTCTTGGTGGAGCCAGTGGCAAATACAATTCCCAAGGCAAGAACTATAATTCCCCCGGCAGCACCCATTAAGTTAATCACCGCATTTGCCTTTGATCTAAGGGGCTTAATGGTAACATCCGGCATAAGGGCTACCGCCGGTGACCGGAAGGTGGCCATAGCCAGTAAGGTAATCAAAAGCAATACAAAGAATATTATTAAAGTCCCGGGGTGCTGATGGGTTGCTCCCTGTATCACCCACTGCCTGGCGGGTACCACGTAATTTGTATAATCCGGATTGGTAATTGTTGCAGCGCCGGAGGATGCGGGATTTGGAATTGTGCTGGAAATCGCCTTAAACTCTTCCTTGGTGAATTTCTCCTGAAGAACAAATTTTTCTCCTGCCGGGGACATAAGTTCCTCCGCCTTGGAGGCTTCTTCATACACCGCTTCCAGAGCTGTAGGATCGTCCACCTTGGCATACTGCTCTATGTTCTTAAGCTGGGCTCCATCCACTATAGCCAGAAGTATAAATGCCACAACTGCAACTATGGTTCCTACAATAATAAAGGGTGTTCTTCTGCCCTTTGGACTTTTGCTTCTGTCGGATATGGCGCCAAAGAGAGGAAGCATAAAAAGAGCAAGAACATTGTCCAAGGCCATTATTATTCCCGATACCGTTTGAGAAAGCCCAAACTTATTTGTCAAAATAAGGGGAATAGTGTTATCATAAGCCTGCCAAAAGGCACATATTAGAAAAAAAGCAAACCCTACGTAAATAGTTTTCTTGTAGTTTAGTTTCATGTGGATGGTTGCGCCTCCGTCGCTGTATCATCACGCACATTGCTATGAATGCATTTTTATAATAAACTAGTAACAGAACTGTATAGGGTTATTGTACTATAATTTGACACTCGGTAAAATAGAAATTTAATGGCTTTAATGAGTTGGGTAGACATATTATTTTGCCGTTTGTTATTTAGTTATAGTAATCGAAAAACATTGCATTTTTCATAGCGAGGAAAAAATATGTCAGTAGGATTGAGGATACTAATATATTTATTATTTGTGGCTGCAGTATTCATTATCGCCATAATTATTATGGTGGCTCCGGAAAAGCCCATAGAAAGCTTGGCAGCCCCTTTCAAAAACAGGTTCTTTGCCCATAGAGGCCTTCACGATGTAAAAAAAGGAATTCCGGAAAACTCCATCGCCGCCTTTGATGAGGCCTGTAAGGCTGGCTACGGAATAGAATTGGATGTAAGACTTACCAAGGATCAGCAGGTGGTGGTGATTCACGATGCAAATCTTCTTAGAGCCACCGGTGCCGATTTGGAAATAGAAGAAATCGACTACGAGGAAATTCTGAAGCACCCCCTTTGGGGCACTGAGCATACAGTTCCTCTCTTCTCCGACGTACTTAAATGCGTAGCGGGAAGAGCTCCAATTATTGTTGAAATCAAGCCCTGTCAAAACAGTCTTGTTCTGTCTCAAAAAACCATGGATATTCTTGCTCCCTATGAGGGGGATTATTGCGTTGAAAGCTTTGACCCGGGCATCGTAAGATGGATAAGATATAATGCCCCTGTTGTTTTAAGAGGCCAACTGGCTAACTTGCCCAAGGACTACGATGACGATGTGCCTTTCCTGGGAAAAATATTTTTATCCAGATGTCTTTTTAATATGGTAACCAAACCTCATTTTGTTGCTTATAAAACAGGCGCCAAGCCCTGGCCAGTAAAGATAACCAAGCTTCTAGGCGCCATGCATATGGTTTGGACCAGTCATCCAAAAGAAATGGGCGGCACACCTGAGGAAGATAAAAGACGAAATGATTCCGTCATCTTCGAGCACTATACGCCACCCACTCATTATTAACGTTTATTTGAATATCTCCAGATTCCCTGCTTCTCTGCCTCTCTTATAAGGGCCTCTCTGAAGTGAGGATGAGCAACGGAAATCAATCCTTCCGCTCGTTCCCAGGTACTTCTTCCACAGAGATTAACCGCACCGTATTCTGTAACTATGAAATAGGTTTGGCTCCTTGGGTCCGTAATTATTTCTCCGTTAAAGTGAGGAATAATATTGGAATGTCTTTCTCCTGATTTATCAACAAAGGTAGATTCCATGCAGATAAAGGCTTTGCCTCCCCTGGCCATGGACGCTCCCGTCAGATAATCCAGCTGACCTCCCGTTCCACTTATCTGTCTAAATCCCGCACTCTCCGCATTTACCTGACCATATAAGTCCACGGAAATGCAGTTGTTAATGGAGACCATGTTCTCCAGTTGCGCAATATGCTCCGGCGCATTTACATAGGAAAGAGGTGCTATGAGAACCTCCGGATTTCGGTCCACCCAATCATATAAATTCTTGGAGCCGAACACGATTCCCGTTAGTCCCTTGCCGGGGAAAAGTCGCTTTTGTCTGTTGGTAATTTTGCCGGCGGCATAAAGCTCGTAATAGGCATCGGAGCAAAGTTCGGTATGCATGGAAAGATCCTTTATATCTGACTCCGCAATTTTTCTTCCGATGACATTAGGCATGGTTCCTATACCCAGCTGAAGGGCCGCACCGTCTTTGATGTAGGGAAGAATTGCATTGGCAATGGCCTCGTCCTCTGCCGTTGATTCCTCTATTGGAAATTCCGGTAGAGGCGGATGATCTCCCTCCACCACGTAGTTAACCTCTGAAATATGTATGCATTCATCAAAGGCACCGTATATTACCGGAAGGTTTTCGTTAACCTCCAGAATCACCACATCTGCCTTTTCCAGAATTCCTTTAGCCACCCCTGTGGCACAGCTCAAGTTGAAATACCCGTGCTTATCCATAGGCGGAACGGCCATCATAGCTACGTTTACCGTAAGGAATACTCTGTAGTATTCAGTGCAGTCTCTAAATACCATGGGGATATAGTTGCACAGCCCCCTATCACTTAACTTTCTCTCGTAGGCGGAGCAGTGCCAGCTGTTGTAGCAAAAATGTTCCCTGGTGGGGTCCTTTTCCACGATTTGGATTGGTCCAAAAATCAAATTGCCCCTAACCTTTACGTCAAAGAGTTCATCCTTTCTGTTGGAAAGTGCCTCATCCAGCAAAGAAGGAAAGCAAACATTTGTTACGTAGTCCACCCAATCTCCGCTTTTTACAACCTTAACAGCCTCTTCAGCAGTTGTGAGTTTCGCATTGTATTCGTTTAGAACATTCATTAAGAAATCCCTTTCTCACTCACTTTCATTATCATTTTATCATCATTTCTTCGTAAGAAAAAGATAAGAAATTATTTCACTTTCTATCTATATTAATGTCATGGTTTTAATGTATAATATAGTGAGTTTAATAAATGCTTGAATTCAAAAGGTAGGAATCAAAATGGTTAATCGAAAAAAAATGATTATTGGGGTTTTAGCAGCGGTTATTGTAATCGCGGCAGCAATTATGATCTTGTCCTCACTGGGGCTTTTGCCCTCCTTTGGCGGAAACGACGGTGAAGTGGCCTATGTGCAGACAGTATCCAGTCTTTTAAACACATCTTTTTCCGTTGACAGATACAGCGGAGTGGTGGAATCCCAAAAGGCTATCACATACAAAAAAGATCCGGAAAGGAAAATCGAAGAAGTATATGTAAAAGTGGGTGATGTGGTTAAGAAAGGCACTTCCCTATTTAAGTACGACGTTAGGACCAGCGAAAATAACATTGCCAGCATTAAACTGGACATAGAAGGTCTCAACAACGAGATTTCCTTCCTTCAGTCTCAAGGCAACTCCACAGACATTCAGCTGCAGATTAGCGAGCGTCAGCTTGAAATTCGTCAAAAGCAGGCAGACCTTAAAAAATATGAGCAGGAACTAAGCCAGGCGGAGGTTAAATCAGAAATCTCCGGAGTCATCAAAGCCGTAAGCGAAACCGGTCAAGACCCCAACGGCATGGAAGTTCCCATAATTACCATGACAGAAACAGGCGAATTTAGAATAAAGGGTAAAGTTAGCGAGCAAACCATCGGTACCATTTATTCCGGCATGCCTGTAATCGTTCGTTCCAGAGTCAATGAGGAGGAAACCTGGTTGGGATCCATTTCAAAAATAGAAACTGAGCCCAATACCAACGACCAGGAATCCGGATACTATGGATATGGGTCAGGAGAAAGGTCCTCCACCTATCCCTTCTATATTTCTTTGGAATCCACCGTTGGACTTATGCTGGGACAGCACGTATTCATTGAGCCGGACTACGGTCAAAGCGAAATAGTACCAAAGGAAGGACTTTGGTTAGACCAAAGCTTCATCGTTATGGAAGAAGGCGCCGATCCCTATGTCTGGGTGGCAAAAAACGGAAGAATAACCAAGAGAGTCGTCGGTTTGGGAGAATTCGACGACACCGATTACTCCGTTCAGATTCTCAGCGGTCTTGAAGAGTCGGATCTGATTTCATGGCCCGATGAGACCCTAAGAGAAGGCATGAAAATAAAGGACATTGCGGAGGTCGAATAAATGATTTTAGATCTTCAGAATATATACAAAACCTATGGCCAAGGCCAGGTAGAGGTGCCGGTGCTTAAAGACGTTTGTCTTCAAGTTGCCGAGGGAGAATACCTTGCCATTATGGGCCCCAGTGGATCCGGCAAATCCACTTTGATGAATATTATCGGATGTTTGGATCGAGCCACATCCGGCACATATTTCCTGGACGGAGAGGATATTTCCAAGCTGTCGGAGAAAAATCTCTCGGAGGTTAGGCTGAATAAAATCGGTTTCGTATTTCAAACCTTCCAGCTTCTCCCTCAGGAAACAGCTTTAGACAATGTAGCCCTTCCCCTGATTTATGCCGGCATAAACAGACAGGAAAGACAAAGGCGCGCCATGGAATCCCTGGAAAACGTCGGGTTGGGAGACAGAGCAACCTTCCTGCCCACCCAGCTTTCCGGCGGGCAGAAGCAAAGAGTGGCCATTGCAAGAGCCATGATTAATAACCCCAAGGTTCTCCTGGCTGACGAACCCACAGGAGCCTTGGATCAAACCAGCGGTAAGCAGGTAATAGAATTATTTAAAAAGCTCAACGAACAAGGAACCACTGTGGTTATGATTACCCATGATTCAAACGTGGCTTCCCATGCCAGACGAAAAGTGGATATAATCGACGGTATCCTAACTGAAGGCGGAAAGGAGGAGATAATCAATGAGCCAGAAGAATAACGGACTCCTTAAGAAAATACTTATCCCTGTTGCCATTGTATTACTCTTGGTTCTAGCCTTTTATGGTGCAAAAAAATACAGAACCTCCAATACAACAGCAGAGGTGGTTCCCGTCAGCATGCTGAACTGGGGCTATATGGAAGACTCCATGAGCATTGACGGAACTGTCTATGACCAGGACAGTCAAAGCATCTATCCTGAGGCAACTCAAATTATTAGCGAGGTATTTGTAAAGGAAGGGCAAGCTGTTAAGAAGGGCGACAAGCTGCTGGCCTATGACATGGCAAGCCAGGAGCTTACACTTCAGATAAAGAAAATTGCCGTGGAAAAGTCCAAACTGAACTTGTCCACAGCACAGGCAGAGCTTAATGCCTTGTATAACACTACACCATCTGCCGACAATGTAACCCCTGTTATTCCGGGACCTACTCCCGACCAGGGCGGAGACGACACTCCGGAACCGGAAAAGAAACCGGAGCACAAGAAGATTAAGGATGCATGGAATTACCTGGACGATGATAACATCAATGATTATTACTTTGAACCCATCATCACTGTAATTAATAACCATGACACTCCCGAGTCCATAATCGACGACGAAATTACAAATCCTGACGAGGGCTCCGGCAGCGGCAGTGAGGGTTCCGGCAGTGGCGAAGGCTCCGGCAGCGGTAGCGGCGAAGGTAGTGGCAGCGGCGAAGGTAGCGGCAGTGGTAGCGAAGGCTCCGGCAGCGGCGAAGGCTCCGGCAGCGGCGGCGAAGGCTCCGGCGGTCAAGGGGATGAATCACAGGACGATGAATACATTCATATCGATCCACCGGAAGACGGTTCCCTATATAACCCCTACAGATACATTGTTACTGAAGACGGCGTTATCTACGGTTCCTTCTTAAACGCCCTTAGGGTGAAGGAAAACTCCTTTGCTGTTATTGAAATACGAGATGGAAATACCAAGGAGGGTGCTCTCCTAGCCTCCATGACTCTTAATACGGATAAGATTCAGGAGCAGGATGACAATGCCTATTGGTATGTGATACTTAGAGCAAATGGAGACGATCCTTTTGCTGACCAAATTAGTCAGGCCAATCAAGGTGGTTCCAATGACCAGGACCCTGGAACCGATTACTTTAACACCAGCACTCCCGTTGGTTATACGGCGGCAGAACTGGCCAGAGCCATTGCAGACAAGAAGCAGGAAATCAAGAATTTGGATCTGGATTACCGCAGAATGCAGTTGGACCTTAAAGTATTGGAAGAGCAAATGGAAAGCGGCGTAGTTACCGCCAAGAGAGACGGCGTCATTTCCATTGTTCATGATAAAGACCATCCCCCTCAAGACGGCTCCCCCTTCTTAAAGGTGGATGCAGGATCCGGTGTAATGGTTCAAGGATCAATTTCAGAATTACTGCTGGATAAGATTCAAATCGGGCAAGAGATTTCTGCCTCCGACTGGGAGACCGGCGGAATGTATATAGGAGAAATCACTTCCATCGACGATTACCCGCAGGATCAGAGCTACTATTATGGAGGCAATCCCAACGTTTCCTATTATGGATTCCTTGCTTACTTTGATGATGCTGAAGGCCTGACCCCAGGCTACTGGCTACAAATGAGTTTGGACACCAACGCCAACGTGGGCGAAAACGTCATTTATCTTCCCAACGCATATATTAGATCCGACGGACAGGGCAAATACGTTATGAAGGACGATGGCGGCATTCTTGCCAAACAATACGTCCAGTGCGGCAAAGGCTACTTTGGTTATGTAACAGAAATCAAAGATGGAATAACCAACGAAGATTATGTTGCCTTCCCCTATGGCCCCGGAGAAGAAGCCGGCGCCAAAACGAAAATCAACGAGGAAGGAGGACTCTGGTAATGCTTGAAAATATTAGATTGAGTTTCAGAGGAATCTTCTCCCACAAGCTTCGCTCCATTTTGACTATGCTGGGTATAATAATCGGTATTGCGGCTATCATCGCCATTGTTTCCACCATTCAGGGAACCAACGAGCAGATTCAGAAGAACCTTATAGGATCCGGCGTAAACAATGTAAAGATCACCGTAACCCAGGGAGATTGGGATTATGATTTTTCCGGGGGAATTCCTGCAGGTCTTTCTTTGGTCTCTCAGGATCAGTACAGCAGACTGAAGGAAATCGATAATGCGGAAAGCGTGTCCCTATTTAGAAGCAGACAGGATTACGACGGTGTTTATCATCTCACTGACACTTTAAGCGGAGGATATATCGTCGGAATTGAGCCAAATTATTTTGAGGCTGTTGGTCTCTCCATTTCACGAGGCAGAGGAATATCCCAAAACGACATAGCTAAGTTTAAAAAGGTATGTATATTGGATAATAACAGCGTAGACTCCCTCTTCCAGGGAAGCAACCCTGTGGGACAGACCTTGGAAATTCACGGGGAACCCTTCCAGGTTATAGGAGTAGTTACGGAAAAGGAAACCTTTGAACTCTCCATAACCACCATCGAAGAGTACAATACCTATTACCAGGATACCGCCGGAAGAGTATACATTCCCGAAAGTGTTTGGCCTCTTATTTATCAGTATGACGAACCTCAAAATGTTGTAATAAGAGCCTCCAGTACAGGAGCAATGACCTCCGTGGGCAAAGAGGCGGAGAATATTCTAAATGAGAATATACCCAACGACTCGGAATACAAGTACAAGGCTCAAGACCTGATGCAGCAAGCTCGAGACATTCAGCAGCTCAGCCAAAGCACCAACAGAATGCTTATCTGGATCGCAGCAATTTCCCTTCTGGTAGGCGGCATAGGCGTAATGAACATTATGCTGGTATCGGTAACTGAGCGTACCAGTGAAATCGGTCTTAAGAAGGCCATCGGAGCTCCAAAGAGAGCAATTATGACTCAGTTCCTTACTGAGGCTGTAGCTCTTACCTCCATCGGAGGAATCCTAGGCGTAATCACCGGAATAATCCTGGCGGAATTGATTTCTCAATTCAACGGCACCCCGGTGGCAATTAGTTGGCCCGCCTCCCTACTGGCAGTGGTCTTCTCCATGGGCATCGGAATCGTCTTCGGTATGCTTCCCTCCAGAAAGGCAGCTAACCTGGATCCAATCGAGGCCCTTAGACACGAATAAAAAAAATATGAAAAGGGCTCCATCGGGAGCCCTTGATTATATCCTATTTAATAATTCTCAAGTTATTAAATTGCCAATCTGTTTATTGAACTACTAATAAACCTATTGAACCACCAACCTGTCGGTGCGGTAGGCAACAAGTTCATCTCCCAACTCTATTCTGTAATTCTGATTGGGCACTATGGTGATATCCCCTCTCTTTGCTACAACAATAATAACGTTCTCTCCCTCCATAAGATCTGCTGCCGACATTCCTATCCACTTGCTATCCAGATCCACAATCATGGTGCGGAGATGAATGTCATCTATCATGGAGGTGCTGTTCTGAGCCTGGGTATACTGTTCCACAAAACCGGCGGAAATAATACCTGTGGGAATAGCCACGGCCCCTACTCCCAAGAAGGAAATAATAATGGCCATAAATCTTCCCAGAGTGGTGATGGGACTTATGTCGCCGTAGCCGATGGTGAGCAAAGTGGACATGCTCCACCAAATTCCTGAGAAGGCATTTTTAAAATATTCCGGCTGAGCTTCGTGCTCCACACTATACATGCAAATGGATGAAGCCAGCATAAGTACGATTACTATAAAGAGGGACGAAAGAATCTGATTCTTCTTCTCCACTATTACGCTGGCAATGATATTAAAGGAATCCATATAGGAGTTCACTCTAAAGAGTCTCAAAATCCTTACCACCCTCAGCATTCTGAATACAGCAAAGCCGCTTAAGAAGAAGGCAGGTATAATGGTAAATAGTTCTACTATTCCTTCAAAGGAAAGGATGAATTTTAAAATTGCTTTTCCCCGGGGAAGGCCCGGATACAGAAAATCGGCAGTATAGATTCTCAGAATATATTCAACAATAAAAACGGCTACTGTTAGGATTTCTACAACAAAGAATATAGTGCTGTACTTTTCCATAGACTCAAAGGTCTCTAAAAACATAACCGTTATATTTAGGAGTATTACTATAACAATGAAATAGTCAAAGCCCCTGCTGACGGAGTCAGACAGGTTCCCTATTTCAACTATCTCAAATAATCTTTTTCTCCCGGTGGATTTTACACTCATTATCTCTACTCAATAATTATAGAAGATTAGCCTCTAAGGCGATTTCTATCATATTTGTCATAGAATTCTGGCGTTCCTCTGCCGTGAGAATACCCGGCTTTACGAAGGAGTCAGAAACCGTAAGAAGGCAGGCTGCATTCTTTCCTGTTACCTTGGCATTGTGGAACAAAGCAAAGCTTTCCATTTCAACAACACTGCATCCCTTTTCTCCCCTTACTGTTGGCAGGTAATCCAGATCAGCACTGTGATAGAAGACGTCGGAAGAATGCACAACCACGGTGGTTAGTTCTTTGTTCCTGGTCTTTGCTGCCTGTTGGATTTTTTCATTTAGCCGGGGGCTTGGATATGTGTATTCATCAGTGCTTCCGTTCTGTGCCAAAGCAAAACTGGATTCGCTCCAAGCCTTTTCGCAAAGAACAACATCATTAAGGTTCAAGTTCTCTACATAGGAACCTGCTGAACCAACTCTGATAATATTTTCAACATCAAATTCGGTGAAAAGTTCGTAAGAATAAATACCGATGGATGGCATGCCCATACCGCTTCCCATTACAGAAACCTCTTTGCCTTTATAGGTTCCTGTATAGCCCAGCATACCTCTGACTTCATTAACGAGAACGGGATTCTCCAAGAATTTCTCCGCAATCATTTTAGCGCGAAGAGGATCTCCCGGCATAATAACTGTTTTTGCAAATTGACCTTTTTCCGCCTGAATATGTGGTGTAGACATTGAATCCTCCTTAAGGGCTCCACGAAGGGCAGCCCGTGGTTAATATATCTCTACTATTATATTGCAAAGGAGGCATTAGCACAACTTATATATTGCACCTGATTCCTTTACATAAATTACATATTACAGAGCGTATTATTGGCCAGCCTCAAATCAAGTCTATAGATCATTGGCTATTAAATCATCCAGGGTTTCCCGTTTAACCACCAGGCGGGGACTTCCATTTTTAAGCATCACCATGGCCGGACGAGGAACTCTGTTGTAGTTTGATGCCATAGAATAATTATATGCCCCGGTGGAAAGCACCGCCAGAATATCTCCCACCTGGGGATCAAAGACTTTTATATCTTCTCCAATCCTGTCTCCGCTTTCGCAGCATCTTCCGGGAATTGTGCAGACAGTATCGGGAGCTTCCGCCGCCTTCCCTGCGTTTACCACTGTATACTTTGCTCCATAGAGAGCAAAGCGAGGGTTATCCGTCATGCCCCCATCTACGATTACATGAGTTCTGTAGCCGGGAATAACCTTTACTCTTCCCACAGTATATAAGGTGAGTCCTGCATCTCCCACTATACTTCTTCCCGGTTCCAGTATCACCTGAGGAAGCTGAATCCCTTGAGAGGAGAGCTGATCTAAAAGTCTCTCCCCCAGGGCTTTGATGTTTGCTTCCACGTCTACCGCCGGGTCTTCTTCTGTATATCTTATGGCAAAGCCCCCTCCCAGGTTAAGAATCTCCGGAGTAAATCCCAGCTCATCCTTCATGTACTTTACAAAGGACACTATCTTGTCCACCTGATCCAGGAAGGGCTTAACCTCTGCAATTTGTGATCCTATATGGCTATGGAAACCCATGACCTGCAAGTTTTGTTTCTCCAAGGCCTTGGCCACGAGTTCCTTGGCCATGCCGGTTTCCACACCTGCTCCAAACTGGGAATCTATTTTCCCCGTCTTTACTTCTTCAAAGGTGTGGGGATCAATACCGAGAGTAATTCGCACAAGGATTTTCTGTTGGATTCCCTTGGCTACGGCAGCAGAATCCAGGAGACACAGCTCCTCTTCGTTATCCACAACAAAGATGCCTACTCCCTTATCCAGAGCAAAGGCTATTTCATCAGGAGTCTTGTTCACTCCGTGGAATATCATTTTTTCGCCGGGAAAACCACCGGCAAGGGCAGTATAGATTTCTCCCTGGGAAACCACATCTGCATAGAGCCCCTCTTCATTTATTATGGGGTAGAGAGCTTTTATGCTTAGGGCCTTTCCTGCATAAGCAACGGCCCCTTTGTCACCAAAGGCGGCCTTCATGGCCTGAATATATTCTCTACAGTTTCTGCGCAGCTTGTCCTCGTCCAGAACATATAGAGGTGTTCCATATTCCTTTGCCAGGGACAGAGTGTCCACCCCGGCCATCATCAAATGATTCTCTGAAGAAATATTTAAATTGTCGTGAATTAAATCTCTTGCCATATCTTTCTTTCGCGGTGATGCAGTTTGAAATATACCTTTTACAATCAATAACTAATTATTTACTACGTGTCTACAGTATGTGCTTTCTCAGCTCTTCCATATCCTCCGGGGAATAGAAGGCCGGAGGAATATCCAAAACCGTCCTTCCGCCGGTTTCTCCCTTCCCAAATAATCTGTAGGCCGCCCTGGCGGTAGCCGCCAAAACACTTCCGGTAAAGAGTGGGTTGGAATCCAGCTTAAGCGAGAACTCCAAAGTGTTTCCCTCTTGACCCTTTAATCCGGTTACGCCGCTTCTAATAACATTTCCCGCATGTGGAAGGCCCTTGTGATTATTCTCAAGTTCCTCTTCATCTATAAAGGTTACGCTGGTATTGTAGTCGGCAAAGTAGTTTGGCATTTCAACTATTTGCTTTTCTATAGCAGCCTTGTCTCCGTCCTCCGCGGCTACAACAAAGCATTCTCTGGTATGCATGTCCCTGGTCTCAAATACCGGTTCCTCTCCTCTTCTTACCTTCTCCATAGATGCTTCCACCGGAACTGTATATTGCCTGGCATCCTTTACTCCGGGGATTCTTCTTATGGCATCGGAATGCCCCTGGCTTACCCCTCTTCCCCAGAAGGTGTACGTCTTCCCCTCCGGAAGAGCAGACTCCATATATATTCTCATGAGAGAAAAGAGTCCCGGGTCCCAACCGGAGGAAATAATTCCTATTTTACCGCCGGATAGAGCCGCTTCATTTACCTTATCAAAATGCTCCGGAATATTTGCATGGGTATCAAAGCTGTCAACCACGTTGAACTTTGATGCAATAAGAGGAGTGGTTTCCGGAAGATCCGTTGCACTTCCCATACAGTTTATCACAACGTCTATGTCATTTTCCATATTCCAAAGGTCATCAAAGGGAAGCACCTTTACTCCTGATTCACTTGTTATGCCCTGGGGACTTCTCCTGGTGAATATACCCACCAGTTCCATGTCCGGAGCATTTACTACGGCAGCTTCTACTCCTTTTCCTAAATTGCCATAACCTGCTATTGCAATTCTTATCAATTATCTATCCTCCATATTGTTTTTTTGCCGAAGGGTCACATATCAGGTGTAGGATGTAGCCTTTTTTTTACTACGCCTGGATTAGATCCTTCATGTCATACATACCGGGAGCTTTTCCAATTACAAACCTTGCTGCCTCCAAGGCTCCTTCAGCAAAGAGAGCTCTGTCGTGGGCTTCGTGGATAAGCTTTATGCTTTGGCTGTCAGTTCCAAATATTATTTCGTGGGTTCCCACCACATTACCCACACGCACAGATTGAATTCCTATTTCATTCTTCTCCCTGGGGGCATGGCCGGATCTTCCGGTCTTAATAACGGATTCCGGTCTGGCCTCCGAAACTGCATCCGCCAGCATAAGAGCTGTTCCGCTGGGAGCATCCAGCTTGCGGTTGTGGTGGGTTTCTATAATCTCAACATCACTTTCTTTAAACTTTGCTGCTATCTCTTTTGCCAAATATGATACCAACGCAACTCCCACCGACATATTTGCAGACTTAAAAATCGGAATTTCCCTTCCGGCGGATTCTATTATAGCTTCTTCCTCCTTGCTGTAACCGGTGGTGGCAATTACCAGGGGGATTTTATTATCTCTGCAATAATCTGTAAGCTCCTTAATTACCGATGGATGAGAAAAATCTATGACCACATCGGGAGATTCCTCTCTGGAAACCAGGTGAAGGTCCTGTCTTTCCTTTATGATACCGGTTAGAATTGTTCCCATCCTACCATCGTCTCCACTTACATATATTCTCATTATATATTCACTCCTACTTCTATCATGGCCTTTTTCAATCTTGCAAAATTATCCGGTGACATTTCGTATAGAGGCGATCTTATTATTGACTGGCAAAGTCCCATGGCCGCAACAGCCGCCTTCACGGGAATTGGATTAACCTCACAGAAAAGAGCGGAAACCAGCTCGCTGTACTTAAACTGAAGCTCAGCGGCACCTGCCACATCACCATTAAAAAACCTTGTGCATATTTCTCTTGTTTCCTTTGGGATTACGTTGGAAAGAACGGAAATGCATCCCTTTGCTCCAAGGGACATTAGAGGAACTATCTGATCGTCATTTCCGGAGTACATGGTAAGCTTGTCCCCGACTCTGGCCATTGTTTCAACGATTTTTGAAATATCGCTGTTGGCCTCTTTGATGGCAACAACACCTTCTATGTCTGCCAATCTTTCGTAGGTCTTGGGTTCAATATTTACACCGGTTCTGGATGGCACGTTATATAAAATGATGGGAAGCTTTGTTGCCTTGGCATACTCATCATACATTTTAACAAGACCATCCTGGGTGGCTTTGTTGTAATAGGGGGTAACCAAAAGACATGCGTCGGAACCAACCTCTTCAGCATATTGGGTCAGCTGAATTCCGTAGGCGGTATCGTTGCTGCCGGTTCCTGCAATGATTGGAACTCTGCCGGCGGATCTTTCCACCGCAAATTTTATGCAGGCCTTGTGCTCTTCATCACTTAAGGTAGATCCTTCACCGGTGGTACCGCAGATAACGAGAGCATCAATGCCCTCCTCGATTTGCCAGTCAATAAGTCTCCCCATGCTGTCAAAGTCAACTCCACTATCTGTTAAGGGAGTGACTAAGGCTGTGGCAATGCCCTCAAAAATTACATTATTCATTTTTTCTCCTTTCCCGACTAACTCTCATAGTCTTTCAAAATAATCTCTTGAGATAATCTCCCTTGAATAACTATTTAAGAAAGCCTCGAAAAGAAGAAAAGCAGCCATGCGAAACCGGCTGCTTGATAAACACACAAAAAATAGTCTTATCAAGGATAGCTCTCCGCAATTCTTAAATGCGACAGTCGAACAGATCTTATTCTGAACTCCCAGCAAACCCTAGTTGCAGCTAAGGCCAGCTTCGGCGCCAGCTCCTTTCACTACATCCACCCTGCAAGGTGTTAATGCAGCTACTGATAGCCAGGCGCGACCTCTATCTCAATGGAATAATGCTAACGCAAAGACAAAAAATAGTCAAGAATTTTTGTTGCTTTTATCATTGACACCGCCTTGGGTTTATCTTATACTAGATAGACGGCTAAACACAATATATGGTGTTATTTTTATGTTTTTATACAAGATAAGGGGCAAAAATGAGTATTTCTGTAACAAAGAGAAATGGTGAAAATGAGGAATATCAAGGCCAGAAAATAGTGGAGGCCATGAGAAAGGCCTTCGAAAGCGGAGATGATAAGGTCTCCGATTCTGACCTTCAAAAAATCCTGGCAAGAGTAGAAGAGCTTATTGCCGGAAAAGATCAACCCCAGGTTGAAGAAATTCAGGACTGCGTAGAGCAGGCTTTGATGGAAAGCGGTCACTTCCAGGTGGCCAAGCGCTACATTCTTTATAGAGAAAGAAGAGCACAGTTAAGAGTATCACGACTGCATCTTACAGAGTCTCTTCATATCCCACAGATAGAATCCTGTCTGGCAGATATCCAGAGAGACTTCCCTGAAAAGAGCTACGACCTTTCAAGATTGGACGCCAAATACGAGTCCTTCAGAAAGGAAAGCATGACTCCCGACGAAGAGATGAATGCTCTTATTAAGGCTGCTGTTGAGTTAACCGGCAACGAAGATCCAAAGTGGGAAATGATTGCCGCCAGACTTCTCTATCATCAGTTTAGACTTAACCTTAGAAAAGAAGAAGAGAAGCGTAACATCAACGGTCTCTACGAGAAGATTAAATATCTGGTCGACGAAAATCTTTACGGTGCGTACATCCTGGAGAATTACACCAGAGATGATATCAACCGCTACCAGAACTATATTAAGGAAGAAAGAAACGCCCTCTATACTTATTCCGGGCTGGACCTTCTTCTCACCAGATACGTAATTCACGACAGACATCATGTGGCTTTGGAATCACCGCAGGAAATGTATTTAGGCATTGCCCTTCACTTAGCCATGAAGGAAACCAACGACAGAGACAACTGGGTAAAGAGGTTCTATGACATGCTTTCACTTCAGAAGGTAACCATGGCAACACCTACCCTTTCCAATGCCCGTAAGCCATACCATCAGCTGTCCAGCTGCTTCGTTGATACTGTGCCCGATTCCCTGGATGGAATATATCACAGCATCGACAGCTTTGCTCAGGTCAGCAAATTCGGTGGCGGCATGGGAATGTATTTTGGCAAGGTTCGTGCAACCGGCGGAACCATCAGAGGCTTCGAAGGTGCTGCCGGCGGTGTTATCCGTTGGATAAAGCTTGTTAACGATACCGCTGTTGCAGTGGATCAGCTGGGAATGAGGCAAGGAGCTGTTGCCGTTTATCTTGACGCCTGGCACAAGGACCTTCCGGAATTCCTTCAGCTGAGAACCAATAACGGTGACGACAGAATGAAAGCCCACGATGTTTTCCCGGCAGTATGCTATCCTGACCTTTTCTGGAAAATGGTAGACGAGGACATGGATCAAAGCTGGTATCTCCTGGATCCCCATGAGGTTATGGTGGTTAAGGGCTATGCCTTGGAAGATTCCTGGGGTGAAGAATGGGAAGAAAAGTACCTGGACTGCGTAAGAGACAATCGCATCCTCAAGAGGGAAATCAAAATCAAGGATTTGGTAAGGCTTATACTTAAGTCAGTGGTGGAAACGGGAACTCCCTTCACCTTCTATAGGGACACTGTAAACAGACTTAATCCAAACAAGCATCAGGGCATAATCTATTGCTCCAATCTTTGCACGGAAATCGCCCAGAATATGTCTCCGGGACATATTGAAAGCAAAAGCATTCAAGCCAGAAACATAGCCACAGGAGAGATTGAAGCAAGAGAGGTGGAAGTAGGCGATGAAACTGTGGTGGTTACCGTCAATAAACCCGGTGACTTTGTTGTATGTAATCTGGCAAGCCTTAACCTGGGAAGAATAGAAGTTGAAAGCGAAGAAGAAATCCAGGAGGTAGTTACCTCTGCCATGAGGGCCTTGGATAATGTAATCGACCTTAACTATTATCCTGTTCCCTACGCCAAGATAACCAACAGAAAATATAGAAGCGTGGGCTTAGGGGTTTCAGGCTATCACCATATGCTGGCAACTCGCCAGATTGGCTGGGAAACCGATGCCCACCTGGAATTTGTAGATAAAGTGTTTGAGCGTATTTCATACGCCGCCATCAAAGCCAGCTCGGACAATGCAAAGGAAAAAGGTTCCTACAGCTTGTTCCAGGGCAGCGAATGGCAGACAGGGGAATTCTTTGTTCAAAGAGGGTATACATCAGACAAGTGGAAAGAACTAGCAGCAAAGGTTGCAAGGGACGGCATGAGAAATGCATATCTCATTGCCGTTGCACCTACCAGTTCAACCTCAATTCTGGTTGGCACTTCCGCCGGTTTGGATCCAATCATGCATAGATTCTTCTTGGAGGAGAAAAAGGGCGCAATGCTGCCAAGAGTAGCGCCGGATCTGAATATGAATACCTATTGGTATTACAAGAGTGCTCATACCATCGACCAGACCTGGACCGTAAAGGCCGCCGGTATCAGACAGCGCCATATTGACCAGGCCCAAAGCGTAAACCTTTACATAACCAATGACTTCTCCCTCCGTCAGGTTCTTGATCTTTATCTCCAAGCCTGGAAGGCAGGAATGAAGACCATTTACTACGTAAGGAGTAAGGCCCTGGAGGTCGAGGAGTGCGAAAGCTGCGCCAGCTAGCTGCAGACAATGTGCCGGCTAGCTGCAAGAAGATTTTAAACGCCGAAAGAGTTTTATAACCCTGAGCTAATGAAGTGTAAATTGTAATCAACTAATAATGCAAGGAGGCAAAAATGGCTGAATTAATAAGAAGACCTCTCTTTAATCCGGAGGGAGATATCGATGTCATAGACCGCAGAATGATTGGCGGTAATACCACAAACCTAAACGACTTTAACAATATGAAATACCCTTGGGTAAGCGACTGGTATCGCCAGGCCATGAACAATTTCTGGGTACCGGAAGAAATTAACCTAAGCAAGGACGTAAAGGATTATCCAAATCTGGACAAGCCTGAGCGCAGAGCCTATGACAAGATTCTCAGCTTCCTTGTATTTCTGGATTCACTGCAAAGTGCAAACCTGCCTAACGTTTCCGAGTATATTACTGCCAACGAGGTGAACCTTTGCCTTTGCATTCAGACCTTCCAGGAATGTATCCACTCCCAGAGCTACAGCTATATGCTTGATACAATCTGCAATCCCCATGAGAGAAACGAAGTTCTCTTCCAGTGGAAGGATGACGAGCACCTTCTAAAGAGAAATACCTTTATCGGGGATCAGTACAATGCTTTCCTGGAGGACAAGAGCATGCACAATTTCTTGAGAGTGCTCATTGCCAACTATATTCTTGAAGGTATTTATTTCTACAGCGGATTTATGTTCTTCTATAATTTAGGAAGAAACGGCAGAATGCCCGGTTCCGTTCAGGAGATAAGATACATAAACAGAGACGAGAACACACATCTTTGGTTGTTTAGAAATATATTAATCGAGCTTAGAAAAGAAGAACCGGAGCTATTCACTCCGGAAACAGATCAGATGATCAAAGAAATGATTGAAGAAGGCGTTAGACAAGAGATCGAATGGGGCCACTATGTAATCGGAGATGACATCGAGGGTCTTAACAAGCAGATGGTTACAGACTACATCAAGTATCTCGGAAACCTTCGCTATTCCAACCTGGGCCTGGGCACTCTCTACGAAGGCTACGAAGAAGAGCCGGAAAGCATGCGCTGGGTAAGCCAGTATGCCAATGCAAATCTGGTAAAGACCGACTTCTTCGAAGCTCGTTCCACCGCCTACGCCAAGAGCTCTGCCCTGGTAGACGATCTCTAAAAACACCTTGTGCAAGCTATAATATACTAGCTATTGCATCAACAAAAATTACTTTTTGCGGCCGCCCTTTGGGTGGCCTTTTGTTTTACGACTGTCAATTTTATGACTATCGAACCATCCCGTTATTTCATTCAGTCTCTTTAGTCTGTGAGCAGGCTTTCCACTGCGGGATAGTTCGTGATTCTCACCTCTGAAACAAACCAACCTTGCCTCTACCCCATGAGCCACCAAAGATGTGAACATCTGGTAGCCCTGATCTATTGGACAACGATAGTCTTCAAAAGAATGTATGAACAAAGTCGGGGTTTTCACTTTGTCAGCATATTTTATGGGACTATGCTCCCAAAGCTTTTTCGGGTTGCTCCAAGGATCTGATGCATTTTGATCCGTAGCAAATCTCACACCTATGTCAGAAACTCCATAGAAGGAGAACCAATTTGAGATTGAACGCTGGCTGGCACAGGCTCTAAACCTATTGGTATGACCGATTATCCAATTGGTCATAAATCCACCATAGGATCCACCGGTTTCAAAGAGATTGTCTTTGTCCATGGAAGGATAGGTTCTCAAAGCCTTGTCCAGTAAGGCCATAATGTCCTCGTAGTCCACGGTGCCATACTGACCTCTTATATCACTGAAGGCCCCTCTTCCATCGGAACCTGTTGGATTGCAGAATATTACAAAGTATTCCTTCCCGGCCCAGTACTGCATCTCATGATAGAAAACCGGTCCGTAAACTGTCTTTGGTCCACCGTGAACATCCAGTATAACGGGGTACTTTTTCTTGGGGTTGTAGTTCATAGGCTTAAGGACGAATCCGTGAACTTCGTAGCCCTGTCTCTTCACATTGAGAATTTCCGGCTCTGCTACGTATTTGTCACGGGTAACTGCACCATTGAATTTGCTAATCTGCTTTAAGTCCCCGTCGTATATTTCTTGACCCTTCATATCATGGAGGGCAATCATAAGAATCTTTCCGTCTTTTATATCGAAGCAGTCTATGGAGCCCGGTTTATCGATTACCGGACTTATTACACCTTTTTCCAATTTATATAGATTGCAGGAATCATATCTGGTGGAAGTGAAATAGAGAATATCCCCCTCCATTTTAACCACTTGTCCACCGCCATATCTAATATCCGAACCAACGGAAGAACCGATGGATTCACCATACCTGGCATAAAGGGATAGATTTTTAGTTTTTAGATCCAGCTTGTAGAAATCCGGATCCGTGTTTATACCGTAGCTGTTATCCGAAGCAATAATTAACAAATAATCTTTGCCGATTTCAATATCCCCAAGCTGCAGCTTCTCATTTTCCTTCAGCAAAGACGTAGACCTTCCTGTAGATATATTCATGGAAAGAAGCTCTCCTCTGCCTACCATTTCTAGAAGAGGCGTAACGGGATTAGTAATGTAATAGAGAGTTTTCTTGTCTTCGCTAATTTTAGCGTCAAGGACACTTATATTCTTTTTAGTTAGCCAGGTTAGCTTCTTTGTTCTGGCCTCATATTTAAAAATTCCTGTGTAGGCGCCTTTGGTGTAGGTGGTTCCATTCCACCACCAGGGAACCTGCTCAATGACTTCATAGTCCTTGTTATCCGCCACATGCTTCTTGTATGTCGCCAGATATTTCTTATCTCCTTTATATAGGTCCTCAAAACCGGGCACCACAGTACCCAGCAAAATCAAATCCCCTTTGTCCAAGGGAATAACTTTGGATACGGGAATAGGAAATGTATACGCCAGCTCAGCTTCACCGCCGGAAAGAGAAATGCGATAGTATTTACTCTCGATGTTTACCTCTTCCTGACCGCCTTTGGTCTCACCTTCCCTACTGCCGGGAAACAGCAAAGTGTCCTCATCCAAGTATTGAAAAGAACCTTCCTTGCCGAAGGATGTAAGTTTCTTTAGTTTCTTATTTTCATAGGTCCAGATATATGATTTGTATCCGTTGGCTTTGCTGTCGGCCTCTGTTACAACGAAGGCTGCTGTTTCTCCCTTGGGAGAAAAGCTCAGATTGGATAAATACTTAAACTTACTGAAATCATCTACAGAAATCGGTTTCATTTCTACTCCTTAAACTCTACGGTATAACCTAACATCAACTATGCCAAAGTCTTCTCAAATACACCTTGCACTTCCTTAAAGCCCATTTTATTTAAGTAAGCCATGTGATTTTGGGAAGGACCGTCGTAAATCAGCTTCTTGATTCCCTCTTCCTTCAGCTTGTTCATTAGAAAAGTTCCTATGGAAAAATCTCTGTACTCCGGCAAGGAATAATCCAGGTGTAAATCCAGTTCCTCCCCCTTTTGCTTACCCATGGTTATTCCTGCAGGATTTCCTCCACAGGTAATTAGGCAAGCAAAGTCCAATTCAGATTCACCGCTTTGGAAATCCTTAAGGACATGGGGAAAGAATTTCTCTATATCATCCCCCTGTTTCTTAAGCAGATACTTCAGATATTGATCCGATGGTTCCAGCTTAACCAAATCGTATTCCTTTCCCGTATGCCTCATTTTCCAAAGGAAGTGCAGGTTTATTAATACCAGGCAGAAGTTCATAATTGCCGTTGGATAGGAACGAATAATCAAAGCGTAAATCATAAAGATAAAGCTTCCTATGGTGTTCACTATTCTAAGCTTCCACACAGAAGTCATGAGGAAGGATACCAGCACCAGAGCCGATCCAATATATCCAACTATTTCAATTATCATTTGAGAATTCATTTACATACCCTTTCTAAATCCCTTGCCTTTTTGATTATCGGCTATTCAGCCTTTGTTTCACAATACATGCAACGATAAACCTTTTCCTCTGCATCAGACAGAACAAAGATATTATCCAGCTCCTGTTCCACAGAAACGATGCAGCGTGGATTCTTGCATTTAAGGACGTTCACCAGTTTCTTTGGAAGAGCGATGTCCTTTTTCTCCACCAATTCTCCATCTTTGATGATGTTAACCGTTGCATGGGGGTCTACATAACCGATGGCGTCGATGTCCACAGGAATGTCCGCATCGATTTTAATTATATCCTTTTTTCCCATCTTTTTACTCTGCACATTTTTAATAATGGCAACTGAGCATTCCAAATTGCCAAGTCCAAGAAGCTCATATAATTTCATTCCGCTTCCTGCCTGAATGTGATCTATAACTATGCCGTTATTAATGGAATCTATGTTCATGGTATCCTCCTTATTTTATTGTTCCTGCTTCTTTTAATAGCTTAAGAATAAGCGCCATTCTCATGTACTTGCCGTAAAGCACCTGCTTAAAGTAGCAAGCCCTTGGATCATTATCCACAGCCACGCTGATTTCGTTTACTCTTGGCAGCGGATGCATTACAACCAGATCCTCTTTTCCGGCCTTCATCTTTTCTGTGTCCAGAATATAGCTGTCCTTCAGTCTGAGATAATCTTCTTCGTTGAAGAATCTTTCTCTTTGAACTCTTGTCATATAGAGGATATCCAGCTTAGGCATGGCCTCTTCCAGACTGGTGGTCTGGGTGTATGGAATATTCTTTTCCTTTATATATTCTGTCTTAACGTAGCTGGGAAGCTTTAGCTCTTCAGGTGAAATCAGCACAAAATTTATATCCGGATATCTGGACATGGCCGCAATTAAGGAGTGAACCGTTCTTCCGAATTTAAGGTCACCGCAAACACCTACAGTAAGGTTATTAAATCTTCCCTTCTCTCTATATATGGTAAGAAGGTCTGCCAAAGTCTGAGTGGGGTGAAGATGTCCTCCGTCTCCTGCGTTAATCACCGGAACTGTTGCCACCTGAGATGCTACATAGGGTGCACCTTCCTTAGGATGTCTCATGGCAATAATGTCCGCATAGCAACTTACTGTCTTTGCTGTATCAGCAACGCTTTCGCCCTTTGCTGCAGATGAGCTTCCTGCCTCGGAGAATCCCAGAACATTTCCTCCTAGTTCGAACATGGCTGCTTCAAAGCTAAGTCTGGTTCTGGTGGATGGTTCAAAGAACAATGTAGCCAAAGTCTTTCCATGGCATATCTCCGAATACTTATCCGGGTTATCGATGATATCGCAGGCAACCTGGATAAGCTCATCCAACTCCTCTGTTGTAAAATCAAGGATGTCGATTAAACTTCTCATAAATTCCTCCTTACTTGTATGTGAAAAACATTATTAACTATTTACCGATCCAACTTTCGTCCTGGGGGTTGTCTCTAAAGGCTATGAGCTTGGCTATGTCTTCCTTGGCGATATAGCCCTCCTCTGCCGCAACCTCTGCCATTACATCAAAGTTGGTTAGTGACACATTTTTAATATTGGCTTCCTTTAATCTTTCAATGCCCTTCTTCATTCCGTAGGTAAAGATGCTAACTACTCCCAGCACCTCCGCTCCGGCCTCCCTAAGAGCTTCCACTGCTTCTATTACACTTCCGCCGGTGGAAATAAGGTCTTCCACCACCACTACCTTGTCTCCGGGATTAAGTCTTCCTTCGATTTGGTTTTGTCTTCCGTGGTCCTTTGCTCCGGATCTTACATAACCCATAGGGAGCCCCATTAAATGCCCTACAATTGCTGCATGGGCAATTCCCGCCGTGGCGGTTCCCATAAGAACCTGAACCTCCGGATAGTTTTCTTTGATTAGTCTGGACAAGCCCTCCTCCACATGGAGTCTTACCAGGGGAGCCGTCAAAGTAAGCCTGTTGTCACAATAAACAGGGCTCTTTATTCCGCTGGCCCAGGTGAAGGGTTCCTCCGGTCTAAAAAAGACTGCCTTTATCTTAAGTAAATCCTTTGCTATTGTTCTTTCCAAAATAATCCTCCAAATATATTATGCGAGACTAATAAACTCTTCCAGACAACGTCTATATGCTTCCACCGGGTTTAAGGCGCCTGTAATTGGCCTACCTACAACTATGTAGTCGGAACCTGCTTCCTTTGCCTCAGATGGAGTCATAACTCTCTTTTGGTCCCCTTTGCTGTCTTCTTTGAATCTCACTCCCGGAGTTACAGTAAGGAAGTTTTCTCCACAGACCTGATGGACCTTACCTGCCTCCAGAGGGGAACAGACCACACCGTCCAATCCGGAGTTCTTTGCATTTAAAGCGTAGCTCATAACCACTTCATCTATGGGCTTTTCAATTAAGAGTTCCCTTTCCATGGCCTCTTGATCCGTGGATGTAAGCTGAGTTACAGCAATTAGGAGAGGCCTTTCCTTCCCCTGCTCCTCCGCACCTTCCTTTAAGCCTTCCAGGGCAGCCCTCATCATTTCTGAGGTTCCTGCAGCGTGGAGGTTGCAGATATCCACTCCCAGAGAGGCCAGCACCTTCATGGTCTTCTTTACTGTGTTGGGAATATCGTGGCACTTTAAATCAAGAAAAATCTTGTGACCTCTTTCTTTGATGTTCCTAACAATGCCCGGACCTGCTCCGTAGAAAAGCTCCATTCCGATTTTTACAAAGGGTTTATCCTGTTGGAATAAATCTAAAAAGTCATATACTTCTTTTTCCGTGCTAAAGTCGCAAGCAACTATTACATCCTTTCCCATGTCAGTCCTTTCCTTGTAATTATGTATTCTTTCCTATGCCATTTCTTTTCTTTACGTCCTACATGGCGCCTCAATTATTTCTCTTGGTTTTATTTATTGTGGGCGACGCCGATTATATCTTTAATATTTTCTATTCCGTACTTATCGCAAACCTCAGGAAGGCCCTCAACTATTTCCTTGCAGAGATAGGGTCTTACCAAATTGGCGGCGCCTACCTGGACAGCTGTGGCCCCTGCCATCATCATTTCAATTACGTCCTCTTCCGAAGAGACTCCTCCAACTCCCATAATGGGAACATCCACTGCCTCTGCTACCTGGTACACCATTCTCAGAGCCACCGGAAAAATTGCCGGCCCGGAGAATCCTCCCATTTTATTTGCAATTATTGGCTTTCCCGTTTTAATATCTATCCTCATTCCCAGCATAGTATTTATTAGAGATAAACCATCGGCACCTGAATCCACACAGGCCTTGGCTATTTCCACTATGTCAGTTACGTTGGGAGATAGCTTTATTATTACGGGTTTACTGCACTTGGTTTTTACGGCCTCTGTAACCTTGGCTGCCATGGCAGCATCGCTTCCAAAGGCCATTCCACCTCCGTGGACATTAGGGCAGCTGATGTTTACTTCCAGCCATCCCACCTGCTCCTGATCATCTAATTTACTGCAGGTTTCTACATACTCATCTATGGAGAATCCACTTACATTTGCCATTACCTTTTTGCGGAAGCATTCCTTAAGTTTGGGAAGTTCCTCACTTATGACCTTGTCCACTCCGGGATTCTGCAGCCCTATTGCATTAATCATGCCGGAACTGCACTCCGCTATTCTGGGGAGTGGATTTCCATAGCGGGGCTCTTTGGTAGTTCCCTTAAAGGAAAAGGTTCCCAAAATATTTATGTCATATAGCTCTGCGAATTCGTGACCATAGCCAAAGGTACCGCTGGCGGCAACCACGGGATTATCCAATTCTATTCCGCAGAAATCTACTTTTAATCTGTCCATGGAATTATTTCCTCTTTCTTGAAAACCGGACCGTCCTTACAGATACGCTTGGTTTCATTTTTAAGTTTAATGGAGCATCCCATACATGCACCGAAGCCGCAGCCCATTCTTTCTTCAAAGCTCATCTGCCCGTGAAAATCAAGGCTTTGGTAGAGAGCTTTGAGCATGGGTTCCGGCCCACAGGCAAAATAATAAGTATAGCTATCTCCGGCATCCTTAATGCCATCCGTTACGAAGCCCTTTGTTCCATAGGATCCATCCACTGTGGTTACCACAACCCTGCAGCCCAAAGCGCTAAATTCTTCTTGATAATAAATCTCTTCCTTTTTATTAAAGCCCATAACCACGGTGACTCTTTTTCCCATGGATAGTAACTTCTTGGCCAAAAGATATAGAGGAGGAATTCCTGAGCCTCCACCTACCAGAAGGAGATTGTCTCCCATGGGAGCATTTAGGTCATAACCGTTTCCCAGAGGAAGAAGAAGATCTAGACAGGTTCCCTCCTTCATTCCGGCCATATCTTCCGTTCCTTTTCCTACTACTTTATAGATAAGAGCCAGCCTGCCATCTGCTCCCGGTATCACATCAGAAATGGAAATAGGCCTTCTTAGAAATCTTTCCGGGAGGAGGATATTCACAAATTGTCCCGGCTTGGTTTCTTCAGGAACCGATCCTTCTAAAACCATCTTCATCATGCCGGGAGCGATTTCTCTATTTTCACTTATAGCAAAGTTTCCTTCAATCATTTATTGTTCCTTTATTATTTCTCTTTCCAAACCACTTGGCCATTCATTACCGTTAGTTTGCAACGGCCCTGTACTCTTTTCCCTTGGAATGGGGTGGCCTTACCTTTGGATAAGAATTCCCCGGGATCAATTTCGTATTCCTCCTCCAAATCCCAGAGGCTAAAGTCCTCACCCAAGGGGATCCCGAATCTCTTTCTTGGGTTAAATACTATTAGATCCAATAGTTTATCCACGGTAATTACATTCTTCTTTACCAGCTCCGTGTAAAGAAGAGGAAAAGCGGTTTCAATTCCTACTATACCGAAGGCACTTCCTGATAGACCCTTTGATTTCTCTTCCTCAGAATGAGGTGCATGATCCGTGGCGATAATATCGATGGTTCCATCTTTGATGCCCTGAATAAGGGCCTCTCTATCCTCTTTGCCTCTAATGGGTGGATTCATTTTGAACCTACCTTCTTCCTGCAGATCCATGTCATCCATAAGCAAATAATGGGGTGCAGTTTCGCAGGTTACATCAACTCCCCTGGCCTTTGCTTGACGAATTACCTCCACACTTTCCTTGGTGGAGATATGGCATACATGGTAACCGCAGCCTGTTTCTTCAGCCAGTTTAAGATCCCTATCTATTTGTCCCCACTCGCTTTCAGAACAAATACCCTTATGTCCGTGGGCCTTGGCGTACTCGCCCTCATGGATATATCCTCCCTTGAGAAGGGAATTATCTTCGCAGTGGGCCACAATAAGCTTTCCCAAGGACTTGGCTTTTCTCATGGCTTCTCTCATCATGTCATCACTTTGAACACCGTGGCCATCATCGGAAAAAGCAATCACCCCTTGGGCCATGGCATCCATATCCGCCAGTTCCTTTCCCCTCTCTCCCTTTGTTATGGCACCGTAAGGATAGACGTGGATTACAGCGTCCTTATCAATAATGTCTTGCTGAACCTTTAATGTTTCCTTGTCATCAGGTACCGGGTTTAGATTGGGCATGGTGCACACGGCGGTATATCCCCCTCTGGCTGCAGCTTTTGTTCCCGAAAGAATAGTTTCCTTATAAGAAAAACCCGGTTCGCGAAGGTGCACGTGCACGTCGCAAAAACCGGGAAATATACTGTATCTTTCGCTATTAAACTTCAATAGACCGGAAGTTTCCAAAACTTTCTTCGCTGCAACCTCCAGGGACGGCGCACCGGTCCCTCCTATTACTCTTGTCTTAATAGCATTCATATTAGTTCTCCTGTCTTACCGATCTCACAGTATCGTCTTAAAGACCACAAGGATTATAGCATAATCCCCACGCAATCGTCAACACGAGAGTAGTCACAATGTGGTTATTCAGTGATAATGTCACCTTGTTAATTATTCAGGGAAAATGTCACCCCTGATAAAATCTATGTATGAACAAGGAATATATCACTATGAGTAAAGAACAATTTAGAAGATACCAGGTTATACAGGCGGCGGTG
>JAGAXF010000027.1 GCA_017941085.1 Bacillota bacterium | reverse complement strand
TCCCTTTTCTCGTTCCGGTGTGGTAGAATAATTACGATCCATAGTGACCTCCTTTGATGATTTTGTTTTGCTAACTTAATTCTACCAAAGAATCCTATGGATCTTTTTATTCAGTTGTTCAAGTTCATACTACAATTAACCCAATTTATTTTTCTGAATTCCTTGACATATTTGCTCTGAGTGATAAACTGATAACAGTTATTAGTTTTAAAACGATCCATTTTGGGAATATATAATACATAAAAGAGAAATGAGGAGGTGTAGGGATTGAATTATTCCAAGCAAAGAAGCATTATCCTTGACATAATGAAGAATACTTATAGCCATCCCACGGCAGAGGAAGTTTTTGCAGAGGCTCAGAAGATTTCTCCTAAAATCGGCATAGCCACGGTATACAGAAACCTTAATCAGTTGGCCGAAATCGGGGAGATTAAAAAGATTACTCTCGGCAATGGAAATGATCGCTTTGACGGACATTTGGAAGAGCATTATCACCTGGTCTGCAAGCATTGCGGAAGACTTCAGGATTTAAGACCTTCCCCGGAGAAGATGGAATCCTTAAGGAAACTGGCGGAAGAAACCTTTGGTCTAAAGGTGGGGAACAAGGCTGAGCTTAGCACCACCATTATGGAAGGAATCTGCGACTCCTGCAGAAAAGGAAGCAAGGGGCTGCAGTAATAAGAAATAGACGCAGCGTAAGGAATAACCTGCGTTGCAAATCAGTTGACAATTATTTGTATAGATAATTAGTATATATAAAAGTGAAATGAAAATGGAGGAATTATTATTGCAACTAAAAAACCAGCAGCAAAGAAACCTGCTGCAAAAAAGGTAAAGGAAAGAAAAGCAACAATTAAAAATCTTCAGGGAACAAAGACCCTTGAGAATCTTATGACAGCCTTTGCCGGCGAATCACAGGCTCGCAACAAGTATACTTACTATGCATCTAAAGCAAAGAAGGAAGGCTATGTACAGATTAGCAAGATCTTTGAAGAGACTGCAGCCAACGAGAAGGAACATGCAGAGCTTTGGTTCAAAGCATTCCATGGCATTGGAACCACTTATGAAAACCTTCTGGATGCTGCATACGGTGAAAACTATGAGTGGACTGAAATGTACAAAGAAATGGCAAAGACCGCTCGTGAGGAAGGCTTTGTAGAGCTTGCTCGTCAGATGGAAGGAGTAGCAAAGATTGAAGCTGAGCACGAGAAGAGATACACTAAGCTGGCACAGAACATTAAGTCCAACAAAGTATTCAAGAAGGACAAGAAGGTTCTTTGGCAGTGCAGCAACTGCGGATTCCAGGTTGTAGCTCAGAAGGCTCCAACAGAATGCCCGGTATGTCATCACGAGCAGGCATACTTCCAGGTTAAGGCAGAGAATTATTAAAAACAATTTGCTCACTTTAAGATAACCTAGATAAATATAAAGAAGGGGCAGCTGTTACAGCTGCCCTTTCTTTATGCATGCTTATAATATTCTTTGTAATATGGTTATAGCTCTAGTATTCGTAGGGAATTCTGTCCGACTTAAATTCCGATAACCGTTGGTTATAGGCATCCATGGCTGCATCCATTACCGGGGGATTTATATCTTTCTCTCCCAGCTCCGAAAGAAATTCAATCATATACTTAGGGTTCAGCACCATAAGAGGCCCTGTCAAATATGTGGCCATAAAATTCTTATACCTTATGCCTTCTCCGATGGAGGACTTATCCAAGCCGGGGCCTTTGATGGTTTCAAAAAGAGGTGGAATATCCTGGTTTAATGAGGCATAGGAAAACACACTCTTAAATCCAACGATCTCCAGGTCCTTGTACCTTCCTAAATACAGGGAATTAAATCTATGCATTATCTCTCGTTTCACTGAAATATCAAATATCCCTAAGCAGGTGGTGGTTTTGGTATGCTGGTTGATTCGGGAATTTCCTTCTTTGTTGAGAAGTGAGGAATCATAGGGAAGGTCATCCAGGTCGAGAATATCATTGGCCAGGAGCTCAAAGGCATTTCCCGTAAAGAGAAAGTGCTGTCCGGATTCTATGGCCGTCTTAATCTCGTCTTTATACGGCTCCAAATAATCCATGGCAATAACCTGGGAGTTTTCGCTCATGTTTCCCATGTACACCAAATCTATCTTCGATCCTTCCTGAAGAAAGGCGGGCTTACTGTTTAAATCTGTATTTATAATTTCGCATTGAGGAATGGATGCCTGAATGTATTTTATATTGGCCAATTCACCAAAGAGATTTGCAATCTCCGGATAGAGAATCTCTATTACCATGATTATTGTTCCTCCTTGGGTAGATTTTTCTTTAGATATTCCACCAGGGCTTCCGCTTGTTGAGTTCCCAGTTTAAAGGAGCCCGGGTCTGCTCCATAGAGCACGTAGTAATTCATGTTGGGCTTAATATCCACAGCGGTAATGGCCTCCTTGGCTTCCATAACGTGAGTGATTTTATCTTCTTCCACTCCGGCCAAAAGTAGTCTAACCTTGTAATCCAGACCTCTGTCGCCAAAGACAATAATCTTCTTTATCCGGTCATTTTTTAGGGTCTCAAAATCCGTGTCGTAGATCCAGCTAATGTTCTCGGACCAATGGGCGGCCATTCCTAAATCGTTTATAAATAGAATTAGCTCCTTGTCTCCCGGCTGAGAAACAATGGTTTCATATACTCTGGACTCTGCGTAGGCATTAAGGCCTTTGCCCAGAACGTTATAAACCTTCATTGAACCAACGGAAGTATAGTTGAACCTGCTCTTAACAACTTCAATATTTGAAATCTCTCTTTTAATTTCTTCCAGCTTGTATCCCAACTGAAGCATCAAAGTAATAAGAGCGATTTCATTATAAAGATTTACAAGACGTTGATCGATAATAGGCATCTCCGTCATGAAGTTGGGACCAAAGAACTTGAAGCGCATTCTGTTCATGTCCACTCCGTCTCCACAGTAGGTATAGTCAGGGGATTTGAAATCACAGTTGGTGCAGTGGGCATGGCCAATATTGCTATATCTTCTGTAATCGTATTCCAGCTTGTGATGACATACCGGGCAAATTTGAAGATCATCAATAAGGTTAAGGCATTCCTTGGTGTCCGTAGGTAGCTCCCTGATTCCAAAATATACTCTGGCATTCTCAGGGGCGATATTGCTGGACATGAGGCAGTCGCCATTTAGAATAAGGGTGGTTTTCTTGGGAATGTATTTTCCCAGAAGCCACTTAATGTATTCCGGATGAGCATTTCTCATGATGGAATCTCTGGAAAGATTGGTTACTATCATGTAGTCCGGATGAACATAGGGGAAGATACGAGCGGCAGAGCGTTCGTCTATCTCCAACACCGCCAAATAATATTTCTCTTTGTTGAAAATGCTTACGCCGTTAATCAAAGCAGAAGAAATACCGCTGTTGATATTGGAGCCACGGCTGTTGTTAAGAGTTTCAACTCCAAATCTCTTCAGCATGTCTATGGTTAGGTTTGCTGTGCTGGTTTTTCCGTTGGTTCCTGTTACGGCAATAATCCTTTTGGGTTTGTTAACAAAGCGCAAAAAATCCGGGCAGATCTTTAAGGCTAAAGACCCCGGAAAATCTGTTGCGTTATGACCGGTAATTTTTAATGCCGGAATAGATAACTTTGCTAATAATAATGCTAGAAAAAATCTTAATTTCATATAATCACCTAGGGTAATTATATATCATGGAAGGGTAATGTTCAATTAAGATGAGCCTTGCCTGGGAACCTTGGTGCGCTTTTCCTTTACCTGGTCCAGTTCAAACCAGAAGGTGCTGCCCTTTCCTTCTTTGCTGACTACACCGTAGCCTGCCTTGTGAAGGGTTAGGATTTCCTTTACGATGGAAAGTCCAAGTCCGCTTCCTTCTGTTGGTCTTACATGGTGGGTGCTGGATTTATAATACCTATCCCAGACATGGTTTATTTCATCCGGGGCTATGCCTTGTCCGTTATCCTTTACCTCGCAGCGTACCCGCTTTCCGACCTTCTTGATGGTGATGCCTATTTCCTTATCCTCTCCGCAATACTTGACGGCGTTGTTAATCAGATTGGAGAGAACCTGTTTTATTCTGACTTCGTCGGCATTAACCAAAACGGGTCCCGGGTTTTTAAAGGTGAAGTGATAGCCATCCTTCTCTGCCAAAATGTCATAGGAGGAGAGAAGAGAAGCGGCGCACTCAGTTATGTCAAAATTGGTTTTATCCAGTTCAATTTTTCTTCTTTGCATCCTGGACATAACCAGCATGTCATCAACCAAAACATTAAGTCGATCTGCTTCTTCTATAATAACTGCCAGATGTTGCTCTCTCTTTTCAGGATTGTCTCCGGACAAGTCTCGCACCATTTCCGCGTAGGATTTAATCATGGTAAGAGGAGTTTTCAGGTCGTGGCTAACGTTGGCAATGAGATCCTTCTGATACATGTCCGTCTTTTCCAATTCTCTAGAGGCATCCGTTAAGGTGTCTGCCAACTCCTGAATTTCTGAATAGGGTCCCCCTTTGAATTGCACGCCGTAATTTCCACGTCCCATTTCCGCGGCGGATTTGGTAATGTCGTTAATGGGCTTGGAAATATGAGTGGCCAAATAGATGGACATGGAAAGAGTAAGTAAAAGGGCGATTACGGTAATATAAAGTAGCTGAGTCCTTAGAATTGAAATAGTGGACTTAACAGGATAAAGGGGAGAAAACATATATAGAACCAGGCTGTTGGCCATTTCCTCCTCCGGTGTGGATGCCTCGGCCTTTTCCAAATAGCAGGCATAGGCCAAGGTCTTGGTATCATTCATACCTTTAGTAACCTCGGAATAGGTAGGAAACTCGCTTCCTTGAAGCTTTGTTCTCAGAGTCAAGGTTTCGTTGTAGAAGAAATTGTGGGGAACAAAACTGCCATAATCGGGGCTTATAATAATCCTTCCGTCTCCGGATTCGATGCGGATGAACATGTCCGACTCTTCCACCGCTTCATTAAGCATTTGAGTGAAGGCATTTATGCCATCTCCGTCCCGATATTCCTGAATCAGGTCGGAAGCGATTCGCTCCGATTCCTTTAGCTTCATTTCCTCGTAAAAGGTATCAAGAAAATAAATCTGGAGCAACCATACCAGTCCCAGAATCATAACTGAGAACAGAACAAAATAGCCCCAGACTCTAAATCCTATGCTTTTGAAATCAAAAACCTTCTTGTTTTCCAAGAGTCAACCTCTAATCTTCGTATTCGAATTTATATCCCACGCCTCTAAGGGTTACGATGTAATCCCTGTAGGGCCCCAGATTGTTTCTGAGGTTTTTAATGTGGGTGTCGATGGTTCTGTCATCTCCGTAGAAGTCATAGCCCCAAATATCCGACAGTAATTTATCTCTGGAGAGAGCAATATTTTTGTTCTTAATCAGGTAGAAGAGGAGTTCATATTCCTTTGGCGTAAGCTCTACTCTGTTTCCGTCCACCGTAACTGTACGAGCTGCCATGTTAACTGAAAGGCCACCAAAGTTCATTTCGTCGGTTTCTTCCTTCTTGGTGGAGTGGCGTCTCTCCAAAACCACATTAACCCTTGCCATAAGTTCCTTTGGACTAAAGGGCTTAACTACATAATCGTCGATTCCCAGTTCAAAGCCAAAGAGCTTGTCGTATTCCTCTCCTCTGGCAGAAAGCATAATAATGGGAACGTCCTGAATCTTTTTGATTTCCTTGCAGCAGGAGAATCCGTCCAGCTTAGGCATCATAACATCCAAAATTACGAGATCGTACTGATTGAGTTTGCAGAGACCAACGGCACTCATGCCATCGGAAGCCTCCATAACTTCATAACCGTTAAATTCGGCATACTCTCTGATAACTTCTCTTATTTTAGGTTCGTCGTCAACGACCAACAATTTATACATGCTAAATCCTCCTCTTTGGTGAGTAGTTTAAATATACATTTTTAAGGTGAAGTTTATATGTGCTTCTAAACATTTAATCATCACATATATTACCACAATTAAAGCTATGTAAAAAGCCAAAACCCTTGCCTTGACTGACTTTGGTATTTCTAATATACTGTAATTTGTACAGGTACGCGGTTTTGTCGTACCTAAAAATAAACATTGAATAAATAATTAAAGAAAGGAGGTGAAGAAGGTGTTAAAGAAACTGCTAAGAATCGTATTTACTATTGTAGGCGCAGTGCTGGGATATGGGCTCTTTGCTTTAATAGAGCTGATACTCACAAAGGTTGGAGTTGATGTAGATCAGTATTTTACCACCAATCAGAAATTGATTGTTTCCATTTTATTTGCCATTATTTTCGCTTTTGTTTTTTTCCGTATCGCTCCCCTTATTAGGCGCCAAAGTGTAAAAGTTGCAGAGGGAATTGGCGATGACCTGCAAGGGGTCTCCGGAAACGATGTTCTGGTGACCACCATAGGACTTATATTCGGACTGGTAATAGCCTTCCTCCTTAGCCAAATCTATGTGGCTATAGGAAATCAATATATCTCCACGGCCCTTACCATAGTAACTTATCTGGTAATGGGCTTTATCGGAGTGACGGTTGCCTCCACCAAAGGTAAGGAAGTCTTTTCTCAAATCTTTTCTCGAAGCCAACGAGAGCAGGGAGATGGCACAAGCTCCGGCCCCAGGTTCTCGGTGGGACCGGGATCCAGGCGTAAGAATTCTAACCAAAGTCCAAAGATTCTAGACACCAGTGTCATAATCGACGGAAGAATTGCGGAGATTATGAAAACGGGTTTTCTAGAAGGCCCCGTAGTAATTCCCGAATTTGTACTGGTTGAGCTTAGACATATTGCTGACTCTGCAGATTCGTTGAAGAGGGCTCGGGGAAGAAGGGGCCTAGACATTCTAAACAAAATACAATCCGACTACGGTATAGAAATATACAATACGGATAGCGAAAAGGCGCTTAAGGATATCCCTGAAGTGGATGTTAAGCTTCTTAAACTTGCCCAAATCATGAACGGCAAAGTTGTAACCAACGACTTTAACCTAAACAAGGTGGCTACCATTAATGGAGTTGATGTTCTCAACATTAACGAGCTGGCCAATACTCTAAAGCCTGTGGTTATACCGGGAGAAAAGATGGTTATAACTCCGGTGAAGGAAGGTAAGGATGCCAGCCAATCCATTGCCTATTTAGACGATGGAACTATGGTAGTGGTGGAAGACGGCAGAAAAGAAATCGGAAAAGAATGCGAGATTACCGTAACCAGCGTACTTCAGACAGCTGCCGGTCGTATGATCTTCGGAAGAATAAAAGTATAGGTAGACAGATAGAATGGACTACGAAAAGGATAAAAAAATACAGTCAGATACACGTTCCCTCCCGAACCTTCGGGTGGGAACGGGTTTTGATGTCCACGCCTTTGCTCCTGAAAGGGACCTTATAATAGGCGGGGTTAAGATACCTTGGGAAATGGGGCTCCTGGGTCATTCCGATGCGGACGTACTTACCCACGCCATTATGGATGCCCTTCTTGGGGCAGCAGGACTTCCGGATATAGGTTCTTTGTTCCCCGACACCGATGAAAAGTATAAAGGAGCAAATAGTTTATCTCTCCTTAAGGAAGTTCTAAAGAGATTAAGAGAAGATAATTGGGAAATAATAAATGTGGATTCCACTTTGATTTGTCAGGCGCCAAAGATGAAACCATATATAAATGAAATGAAGAGTAGCCTGGCAGAGGCTATGGATGTTGATTCAGAGAGAATTAACGTCAAAGCCACCACAACTGAGAAACTTGGGTTCACCGGACGAGGGGAAGGTATTGCTGCAGAGGCAATGTGTCTTATCTGCAAGGTGAACTAAGAATATAAATGAAACGAATGGAGATAGAGTAATGCGACTTTCGAAAATGCATCTAAAGACACTTAGAGAGGCTCCCACAGAAGCGGAGATTCCAAGCCATATCCTTTTGCTTAGGGCAGGCATGATCAGAAAACTTGCCAGCGGCATCTATGGATTTATGCCTTTGGGATGGCGCAGCCTCAGAAAGATAGAGGAAATAATCCGACAGGAAATGGATAATACCGGAGCCCAGGAAATTCTCATGTCTGCAGTACAGCCGGCAGAGCTCTGGGAGGAGTCAGGCAGATGGTATGCCTACGGACCGGAACTTTGGCGCATCAAAGATAGAGGAGGTAGAGATTTCTGCCTGGGGCCCACCCACGAAGAGATTTTTACCGACATAGTGAGAAGCGATATTTCTTCTTATCGACAGCTTCCTACCACCCTCTATCAAATCCAACATAAATATAGAGACGAGGCCAGACCCAGATTTGGTCTTATGCGTAGCCGTGAGTTCATAATGAAGGATGCCTATTCCTTTGATAAGGACAGAGAAGGATTGGACGCCAGCTACGATGCTATGTATGATGCCTATTCCAAGATATTTACAAGATGCGGTCTTACCTTCCGTCCGGTGGAAGCGGACACAGGTGCCATCGGAGGAAAGGGCTCTCACGAGTTTACCGCTCTTTCCGAGGTTGGGGAAAGTGAAATCGCATACTGCGAGAAATGTGACATGGCAGCCACAGTGGAACAGGCGGAATGTGTAGACGATGCACCTACCGCTGATTCCGTTGAGATGCTTCCCTTGGAAGAGGTCCATACACCGGGAACAAAGACCATTGAAGAGGTGGCGGATTTCTTGGGACTGGATAAATCCCAAACCATAAAAGCTCTTCTTCTGGAAAAATATGATGAAGAGGGAAATGTCAGCGACTATGTGGCAGCCTTTGTTAGAGGAGACAGAGATCTAAATATGACCAAGCTGGTTAATGCTCTGGATATACCGGAGCACGCCATCGCCTTTGCTGACGAAGAGAAAATGAGCAAGGTGACAGGTTCCGTTGGGGGATTCACCGGACCCACGGGTCTTCACGATTGTATTATGGTGGTGGATAGCGAGCTGGTAGGACAGAAGAATCTTTGCGGCGGTGCCTGCAAGGAGGATTACCACCTTAAGAATATTAACTTTGATAGAGACTATAAGGCTGACATAGTTACCGATATTAAGGTCCTAAAGGAAGGGGACAGATGTCCTGTATGCGGAGGACCCATTAAACACACCAGAGGCATTGAGGTTGGTCAGATATTTAAGCTGGGAACCAAGTATTCTGAATCCATGGGAGCTCTTTACAAGGACGACAATCAAGAGGACCATCCAATAGTTATGGGATGCTACGGAATAGGCGTAACCAGAACTTTGGCAGCGGTTGTTGAGCAGCACCATGACGATAAAGGAATAATTTGGCCGGTGTCCGTTGCTCCTTATCACGTGATCATTACCTTGGTAAAACCGGATGACCCCATTCAGGTGGCTTTGGCAGAGGAGATTTATAGCCAGCTTCAGAAGAAGGGTGTGGATGTTCTGCTGGATGATAGAGATGAGCGGCCGGGAGTAAAGTTCAACGATGCAGATCTTTTGGGAATTCCTCTAAGAATTACCGTTGGTAAACTTGCTGCCGATGGAATTGTGGAATTTAAACTCAGATCCCAGGAGGACAAAACAGAAATATCAAAGGAAGAGGCTATTGAATCAGCGGTAACCATGGTGAGGGAAGCCTAGGAGGCGGACTGGAGCCCGGCGCCACAAATAGCCATGGGAATATAAAGGAAATATAAGATGAAAATCTACAATACACTTACAAGACAAAAGGAAGAATTCGTTCCTATAGAACCAGGAAAAGCAAAGATCTACGTTTGCGGACCGACGGTATATAACTATATTCATATTGGAAATGCCAGACCTATGGTGGTCTTTGATACTCTGAGGAGATATCTTAAGTTCCGGGGGTTTGATGTAAAGTATGTTCAGAACTTTACCGACGTGGACGATAAGATTATCAACAGAGCAAGAGAAGAGCATGATGATGCTCTTCATATTTCCGAGAAATACATCCAGGAGTATTACGATGATGCCGATGCTCTGGGGGTTGCCAGAGCTGACGTTCAACCAAAGGTATCGGAACATATTCAGGAAATAATAGATTTCGTTGCTACTTTGATAGAAAAGGGCTATGCCTACGAGGCAGATGGGGATGTATATTTCTCCACCAGAAAGTTTCCGGAATATGGCAAGCTTTCGGGACAAAATATTGATGACCTGGAATCCGGCGCTCGCATTGCCATTGGGGAGGTAAAGGAGGATCCCCTGGACTTTGCTCTTTGGAAGGCGAGAAAGACCGATGATGAAATCGCCTGGGAATCTCCCTGGGGAATGGGAAGACCCGGCTGGCATATTGAATGCTCTGCTATGGCCAAGAAGCACCTGGGAGAAACCATCGACATCCATGCCGGCGGTGAGGATTTACAGTTCCCCCATCACGAAAACGAAATTGCCCAGTCGGAATGCTGCAACGACAAAACCTTTGCCAAGTACTGGATGCATAATGGCTTTATAACTATCGACAAGGAGAAGATGTCCAAATCCAAGGGAAACTTTTTTACCGTTAGAGATATTCGAAAGGAATATACCGGAGACGAAATAAGGTTCTTCCTTCTGTCGGGTCAGTACCGTGGTCCCATCGACTTTAGTCCGGAACATATGCAGCAGGCAAGGGCAAGCCTTGAAAGAATTGCGAACTGCAGAGAAGATCTTAAGTTCATGATGGATAGCGTTGAGGAAGAAAAAATGAACTCCCGTGAGCAGGAGGTTGTAGCCGGCCTTGATTCCTTTAAGGATAAGTTTATCGAAGCCATGGATGACGACCTTAATACTGCCGATGGTATTAGTGCGGTATTTGAAATGGTTACAGCAATAAACACCCAGCTTAGAGGTGGCGCATCCAAGGAGTTCTGCAAGGTTGCCTTGGATAAACTTACCGAACTTACAGATGTGCTGGGGCTCTTTTCATCAAAGAAAGATGATGAGGAAATTTCACCGGAGCTTCAGGCTTTGATAGATGAAAGACAGGAAGCCAGAAAGTCAAAGAACTTTGCCCGGGCGGATGAGATAAGAGATCAGCTTAAGGAGATGGGCATAACTCTAAAGGATACTCCCCAGGGAGTTCAGATAATCAAGGAGTAACCGGCGGCACAAGATGAGTGATAAGTCAAATCCATATTTAATGAATACAGACGTGCTGGCTTTTTTGGGGGACGCCGTATATGAACTCTATATACGGGACATTATAGTCAATGTGGGAATTGCAGATCCCGACGCTATGCATCGGGCGGCAACAAATTACGTAAGGGCCGAGAGCCAGGCCTATGCCCTTAAGGACATGATGAAGGACTATCTTACAGAAGAGGAACTGGCTCTGGTGAAGAGGGCCAGGAACCACAAGACTCCCAACAGAAGCAGAAGCGCAAGTCCGGTGGAGTACAAGCTGGCAACGGCGCTGGAGGCCTTAATAGGATATCTTTATCTCTCTCAACAAAGTGAAAGGCTGGGAGAGGTGATGAAGCACGCGGCAGGACTTATTGCCGGCATGAATAACCTTAAGGAGTCGGAGTCAGGACCGAAATCATAATGGAAATGGCCGGCAAATGAGAATCCTTTAGCGCAGGGTAGGAAAAGGAGAAGGGCATGAGACTTATTCTAGCAGCAGATGAAAAATGGGGAATAGGAAAGAATGGTGGCCTTCTTTGCCATCTTCCTGAAGACCTAAAATATTTTAAAGAAAAAACCACCGGAAAGACTGTAGTTATGGGCAGAGTGACCCTGGAAAGCCTTCCCGGGGGAAAGGGCCTTCCCAACAGAAGGAATATTGTACTTTCCAGAGATCCTGATTTTGTTGCAGAGGGTGTGGAGACGGTGTCCTCAGAAGAGGAACTTTGGTCTACCCTTACAGGAACAAAGCAAGAGGATATTATGGTTATAGGCGGGGAGCAAATCTACAAGGCCCTTTTGCCCTTCTGTGATATCTGCTACGTAACAAAGATATACCAGGATTTCCAGGCGGATAGATTTTTTGTCAATCTGGATCAGGATGAAAATTTCACCTGTAAGCAGATAAGCGATGTGAAAACCGACGAAACCAGCGGTATCAAATTTCAGTTCTTTGAATATGTGAGAAACTAGGATGAATGTTAGCGGCGAAAACACCAACTTAATCTTTGGGCGTAATGCGGTGGCGGAGGCCATAAAGAGCGGTAGAAATATCCAGTCAGTTTTCGTGCAAAAAAATATTCAGGGCGCCGGCAAAGGCATATTGGAATTGGCGAGGAAGGCAGGAGTCTCCATTACTTTGGTGGATAAAAGGGAACTGGACAGGATGTCCGGAGAGAAAATGAACCACCAGGGGGTTGCCTGTAAGACTTCTCCCTACGAATATGCGGATTTAGATAATGTGCTTAGCAGCATTGATTCTTTATCGGAATTGGAAGGAAGTAGATTGCCGCTTTTAATTCTTTTGGACGGAATTGAGGACCCCCATAATCTGGGAGCCATTATGCGAACGGCTGAGTGCGTTGGTGCCTCCGGCGTTGTGATTCCCAAGAAGCATAGTGCAGGCATTACGGAAACTGTTGTGAAGACTTCTGCGGGAGCTGTGGAATATTTACCCTGCGTAAGAGTATCCAACATAGCCTCCACCATTGATAAACTCAAGGAAAAGGGCTTTTGGATTTACGGCTGTGATATGGATGGCGACAGCCTTTGGTCCACAGAACTTAAGGGCAAAGTGGCCATTGTTATCGGTAATGAAGGCTCGGGAATCAGCAGGTTGGTTCGGGAAAAATGTGATTTCATTGTGTCTATTCCCATGAGGGGAGCAATATCCTCCCTTAATGCGTCAAATGCGGCGGCAGTTGTTATGTATGAAGTGGCCAGACAGGCTCAAAAATAGCCTTGCTTTAATGGGCTAAACTATATGTTTTCCAGGGCTTATATATATTGACTTTCAATGTAAAAAATAGTAGGATAGAACAGGTATCGGGGTTTTCCCGATATTTATTGCGTGCTGTTGTAGCTCAGTAGGTAGAGCACTTCCTTGGTAAGGAAGAGGTCCGGCAGTTCGAGCCTGCTCAACAGCTCCAAATCGTTAATTATATCTCATCATTATTTGAGGCGATGCGCGTCGGCGCACGTCCGACGCACATTAGGAGGAAGAAAAATGGCAAAGCAAAAATTCGAAAGAAATAAGCCGCATATCAACATCGGAACAATCGGCCACGTAGACCATGGTAAGACAACACTTACAGCAGCTATCACAACAGTACTGCACCAG
>JAGAXF010000026.1 GCA_017941085.1 Bacillota bacterium | reverse complement strand
TTCGCCTACGATCTGATATTTCATGTCTGTACCTCCATCTATACTAAGTGCAATAAAATATTTCTGGCTTAATAATAATAAAAAACAAGTCAACTGTAAAGAAAGTAATTATCTCTAATCTCTAAACATAATCACAATGGCAAAGACCATTACGGCTATTAAAACAATATTTAAGATTGCCGCTGGAATCGATATTGCAAAAGCGATTCCAAGGACGGCACCTATTGAGCCAAATACTACAGAGGCTAGTACCATCTTCCTTTGGTAGTTATCTCGCCTAAGAACTTCAAGTCCCCCGGCTAAAGGAGACAGAGCGCCCAGAACCAAAACCAGGGTAAGGGTGGTAAGGGGTGAAAGGCCTGCGATTAAGAAAATGGCAGTTCTGGTGGGCTTCATGGGAATGCCGAACATATTGATGAGACCGGTAAAGAAGCAAAGGATAGCAACCACTATAAGCTTTGTTCCCGTTAGGCCTGATGCACTTCCCGTAACTCCCCGAGAGATAATCATGCGAATAATCAAGAAAACTAAAGAAAGAATAAGAGCGATTCGCATTATGTTTTTTATGGTCTTTCCATCCAACCTTCCTGCCAGGTTGGAACCCAGTATGCTTCCTATGGCTACAGGAATCCCACAGGCAAGGAGGGTTTTTATCTCCACATAATCCCCGGTCCGCAATAGAAAAAATCCCAGGATTGCCCCCGGTACCAGGCTGCAACCAACTACAGTTCCCGGAAGTTCTTCGTCGGTAATGATTCTAAGTTTTTTTCCAAGAATAGTTTGCATGGTGTAGTCGGTTATACCAAAGCTGGATAAAAGAAAAATAATGAACTCAAAAATGGAAAGTTGCCTTAAGTCTCCCGGCACTTTCCCTAGCTGGTCCTTTCCTGCATATATTATTTTGATAATTACTGCGGCATATATCAGTCCCGCCAGGAGTATGATATATGCCAAAACCTGTTGAAACAAAATACACCTCTAATTGATTTATTTAATTGGCTTGCCGCCGGAAACAAATCTAGTATAAGTTAAGAGAATTAAAACCGTGGGCAATGGCGGCCTCTAGCTGGGCCAATCTTTTTTCCGAGTCCTCTCCTACGCAACCCACCAGAAGAAATCTGTTATTAAGAGTGTCATGAACAAAGTGAGGTAGAAGCTTAAATCCCAAAATCTGCCTTGTGTTGGACACATGGGTTCTAGGGCCGGTGCATTGATGGGGAATCCCGTCAATGGCAATATGGTCCTCATCCAAATAAGTAATTGGAATCTCTTTATCGATTAAGCTCTGAACATTTTTCTCCAGCTCCGGAATGTTTATATTTGGCTCCTCTCCGGAGAATACCAAAACAAAGCCGTGATGGATGTCGTCGTGCTGACAACTCATCATTATTTCTCTATCCATGCAGAATTCGCAAAGGTCTTCTGCTGTGTGGGCCATAAGTCTGTAGGGTGAGGACTTCTGAACGATGTCATATAATTCCTGAGGCTCGGGACCAAAGATATTTGGCCTGGTGAGAATTATCTCTTCTCCGACGCCGATAAGAAGATCTGCATTAATTCCAAGCATTTCATATATCAAATCAAAATGCTCAACTATTACTCGCTTTCCTCTTTGGATGGCCTTTAGAATGGCATCCGCCAAAGTTGCAAGCTGAGTGAAACCCATTTCAAAGCGTATATCCATGTGATAGGTGTGGGGTGTAAAAAATCCCGTCTCATTATCCTGCTCCAGTATAGGCAGAGGTCTCACGTTTACGCCATCGTCGTCATTGGTAAGTTCAAGACCGGGGAACATGCCCTTGATTAAGGCGCTTTTTCCGGATCCCGGTTCACCGATTACTCCAATTAATTTATCAAAAGGAGATAGGTATTGCTGAGATAACTGAATTCCCAGATCAAAGATACGCTGCCTTCCTCTGGGGGCGTAGTAGGTACTATAAATATGATTGCTCATGGTCTTATCATTTACCGACATTCCTTACCTCTTTTCTCCCTACATGGGCTGATTTAAGTATATATCAAAATACCCGGGTTGGAAAGTTAACAACATATTAGTAGATAGAACAATTGATATATATCAAATGAATTGATATAATACAATTACAGTGCAGAGAAGTAAAAGGAGGCGAATATGAATAGATCGATGCTCTTTGTACCCGGAAGCGTGGAGAAAATGATTGCCAAGGCTCCTACATCAAAGGCGGATGCCCTTATATTTGACTTGGAGGATTCCGTAAGTCTGGATAAAAAAGATGTAGCCAGAAAAATGGTTAGAGAAGCTTTGGACAATTTGGTGAGGGATATGAAACCAGCGGAAAGACCTACATTAATTGTAAGGGTAAATCCACCGGCAACGGAGTATTTCATAGAGGACCTAAGAGAAATCCTTCAGTCCTCTCCGGATCTTATTATGACGCCAAAGGTATCTCAGCCGAAGGATGTGGAACTTCTTCTGGGAAAAATAGAAGAGATATCCCCGGGAAATACTGTTGGGGTAATGCCCTTAATTGAAACTGCCCTTGGTTTGGAAAATGCGTTTTTAATTGCATCCTGCTCGCCAAGGGTAAAGGCCATGCTTCTTGGGGCTGAGGATCTAACCGCCGACTTAAGGTGTAAGCGCACCAAAGAAGGAGAGGAAATCCTTTACGCCAGAAGCAGAATAGTTGCCGCCGGTAGAGCTGCCGGTGTAGATATCTTTGATACTCCCTTTACAGATACAAGAGATGAAGAGGGAATAGAAAAGGATGCAGCAAAGGCCAAGTCCCTGGGATTTACAGGAAAAGCTGCAATCACTCCAAGACATGTGGAAGTTATAAACAGGGTCTTCAGTCCCAGCCCGGAAGAAATAGAATATGCCCAGGCTGTTCTTGCGGCCATCGAAGAAGGGGAGAGAGAAGGACGAGGCGCAGTTTCATTAAATGGAAAGATGATAGATGCTCCTGTGGTAGAGCGAGCAAAGCAGGTGCTGGAACTGGCCAAGGAGCTAGACTAAAGCAAGACGTATAAATAGAAGGAAAACAAATTGACTAGAAGAAAGTAAATTGACTAGAGGAGGGAAAACAGCATGCAATCAAAGGTAGTAGGAACAATAAGAGAAGCCATAGAAGGGGCAGAACTAAAAAACGGAATGACAATTTCCTTTCATCATCATTTAAGAAATGGGGACCATGTCCTAAATATGGTGATGGATGAAATAGCAAAGATGGGAATCGGCGGTCTTACTATTAACGCCAGCGCTCTTTTTGATGTGCACCTTCCATTGATAGATCATATAAAAAGCGGAGTTGTTACCGGTCTTCTTACGGATTATGTATCAAAGAAAATCGGCGCCCATATTTCCGCTGGTTTAATGGATAACCTGGTGGAGTTTAGAACCCACGGAGGAAGACCGGCGGATATTGAAAGAGGCGTAACACCTATTGATGTGGCCTTTGTGGCAGCATCCGCAGCTGATAAATACGGAAATGCCACCGGTAGATTTGGAAAGTCCGCCTGCGGAAGCTTAGGTTATCCTGTATCCGATGCAGCCTGTGCAAAAAAGGTTATAGTAATTACCGACAATTTAGTTAATGAGGATTTATCCCAGGTGCCGCCGGCAGTTAAGGGAGAACAGGTGGACTATGTGGTGCAGGTTCCTGAAATCGGAGATCCGGCTGGCATTGTATCCGGAACCACTAAAATAACCGAGGATCCAACAGGGCTTGCCATGGCGGAAACTGCCGCTAAGGTTATTCAGGCATCCGGGCTTTTGAAAAGCGGCTTCTCCTTCCAAACCGGTGCCGGAGGAGCGTCCCTTGCAGCATCAAAATTCCTAAAGGAAATCATGCTTAGAGATAATATAAAAGGAAGCTTTGCTCTTGGAGGAATTACCTCTCATATTGTGGACATGCTTAATGAAGGATGCTTTGAAGAGTTGTTGGATGTACAGTGCTTTGATCTGGGGGCAGTGGAATCCATCAGAAATAATCCCAGACACAGAGAGATCTCCGCATCGGAATATGCAAGTCCAATTCATCCAAAGGCAGCGGTAAACAATTTGGATGTGGTAATCCTGGGGGCAACAGAAATAGATACGGACTTTAACGTCAACGTTCACACCGACTCAAGGGGAAATCTTATGGGCGGTGCCGGGGGACACAGTGATGCCTCTGCCGGAGCAAAGATCACCATGATAATCGCGCCCTTATATAGAGGAAACTTCCCAATCGTTCTGGATAGAGTGGCTTACACCACAACTCCCGGAAAGGACGTGGATGTTTTGGTTACTCAGGCAGGAGTTGCTGTTAATACAAAGTTGGATAAAAATCTGGAATTAGAGGAAAGACTTATTGCCGCCGGGATTAACGTAAAGACTATCCAGCAGCTGAAGGAAGAAGCTCAGCAGGTTACGGGAATCCCAGGAAAGCTAATAAAAGGCGAAAGACCTGTAGCAAAGATTCTCTATAGAGATGGCTCTGAGCCCCAATTAATATACCAAGTGGAAAACAAGTAAAAGATATGAGAATTATTGAATCAAAGAAAATTACAGAAGTTCTTCGGGACATGTGCATCAAGGCTAATGTGAATCTTCCTCAGGATGTGGCTTCTTGCATTGAATGTAAACGAGAGGAAGAGGATTGGACTCCCGCAAAGGAGATTTTGGACAGAATAATAGAAAACTATAATCTGGCGGCCCAAAAGGAAATGCCTATTTGCCAGGATACCGGAATGGCCTGCCTCTTTATAACCATGGGTCAGGATGTTCATGTGGAGGGAAACCTGGAGGAAGCAATTAACGAAGGCATTAGACAGGGCTATGAAGAGGGATATTTGAGAAAGTCTGTGGTAGAAGATCCTCTGGAGAGAGTCAACACAAGAGACAATACTCCGGCGGTAATCTATTATGACATAGTTCCGGGAGAAGACTTTGTAATGGAGCTTGCACCAAAGGGTTTTGGTAGCGAGAATATGAGCAGAATTGCCATGCTGAGACCTTCCGATGGTTTGGAGGGAGTAAAGAAATTCATTCTAGAGACAGTTGAGCTGGCCGGTCCCAATCCATGTCCGCCTATTATTGTGGGGGTAGGAATCGGCGGCACCTTTGACAAGGCTGCAGTTATGGCCAAGAAAGCTCTTCTTAGACCACTGGACCAAGAGAACCCCAAGGAATTCTACAGGGATTTGGAAAAGGAATTGCTGGATGAAATTAATAACCTTGGAATCGGACCCCAGGGCTTTGGTGGAAGGACCACTGCCCTAGGAGTGAATATAGAAACCTATCCCACCCATATTGCCGGGCTTCCGGTGGCTGTAAATATAAGCTGCCATGTGACCCGACATATAAAGGAGGTACTGTAAATGGCAATTAAGATTACCGCCCCTTTATCAAGAGAGGAAGCCAGAAAACTAAAGGTGGGAGATAGCTGCCTTCTGTCGGGAGTGATTTATACTGCAAGGGATGCGGCCCACAAACGATTAGTGGAGTTAATAGAGGAAGCTGGAGAAAAGCTACTTCCTATAGATATAGAGAATGCAGTGATTTATTATGTGGGACCCACCCCCAATAAACCAGGTGAAATAATTGGTTCCGCCGGGCCCACCACATCCTATAGGATGGACGCCTACGCGCCGAAGCTAATTGCCCTGGGACAAACAGGAATGATCGGAAAGGGAAGAAGAGGTTTCCAGGTGGTTCAGGCCATGAAGGAATATGGTGCGGTTTACTTTGGTGCCATCGGAGGATGCGGAGCCCTTTTAAGCAGCTGCATCAAAAAATCAGAAGTGGTGGCTTATGACGATCTGGGGGCTGAAGCCATACGTCGTCTGGAGGTAGAGGACTTCCCTGTTACCGTCATTATCGATTCAGAGGGTAACGACCTTTATGAGCTGGGTCGAAATAAATACTTGGAGCAAAGATAGTATGTTAAAGGATTTTAAAATAAACCCCAAATCGGATGTACCGATTTATAAGCAAATTACAAATGTTGTTCAAGGGGAAATATCGTCGGGAGAGCTTCTTCCGGGAACCAAGATGCCCACTGTAAGGGAACTTTCCGCTGAAATCGGAATTGCCCAGGGAACAGTTAAGCGAGCCTATGACGAACTTGAAATCCTTGGGGTTGTTGAAAAAGCCCAGGGCAAAGGGACCTTTATTAAGGGCACAGGTGCCGTGCCTCAACTGCAGCCAATAGAGAGCCGCAAGGACAGGGCCATGATTGCCATAGATAATATGTTTGATGAATTGGAGTCCATGGGATTTTCTTCTCAAGAGATCAATATCTTTCTAGAGTTAAAACAAAGAGAAAGAGAAGCTCGCCGAGAGAAAATAAAAGTTGCTCTGGTGGAGTGCAATCCAGAGGTAATGCACAACCTGGTGGAGCAAATTAGAACTCCGGACTTGGACATCTATCCCTATCTTCTGGAGGACATAAGATCTTATCCATATAAAATAGGAGAGGATGTGGATTTAATAATAACCACGGCAACTCACTTTGATGAACTCCAAGAATTGATTCCCCAGAGGGATAAAATAATGAGGGTTGCCCTTTCTTTAACCACATCTTCCGTTCACGATATGCTTATGATCCCTCCCAAATCAAAGGTGGGTATTGCCAGCGACAGCGAAAGATTCGGAGCCATGATTTTAAAGGAAATCAATAAATATGATCTCAAGGTGGATGCAGATGATCCAATCACCTTTGATCTTTGCCGGGAACCTTTTAAGTGGGTTCAGAACAAGGACTATGTTCTTCTTCCGGAGGAATACAAGAGATACGTATCCAAGGAGATGAAGGATGCCCTGGAAGAGGCTGAGAAGAAGGGAAAGGTGATTCTTTGCTCCTACAGAATGGACAAGGGTTCCGAAATCCAAATTGAGGAACGCATCAAAGGGTTAAGATAGAAAGAGAATAGTCACCAAATGAAAAGAGTATTCTGTTTAAAAACGAAAACGGTAAAGCTATTTCTGTTGGTGGTAATGCTTTGTATATTTCTGTCGTCCTGCGGCAACCAAAAGAATAAGGTGGTGGTCTCTGATTTAGAGGTTATACCGCCGGAGCTTTTGTTGGAAGACTATGATGAATTTTGGAAAGAGTTTAGGAACAACTATATTTTTATACCTATTCTAGAAGAGAATGGGATTGAGATAGACTCTATAGAAAAGAAGTATAGAGAAACACTGGAAAAATCGGAACTGGATATTAAAGGATTTTATTCGTTGCTGGAAAAAATGCTGGGAGAGATGAGCAATTTTGCCCATCTACAAATGGTGTATCCCGGCTGGGCACAATATTATATTGATAGTGAATATGACTGGCTTCTAAACGAGACTCCGGAGAAATTAGATGTCTGCAGAGCTACATATAACAAGCTTCAGGAGCTGATGCCCGATGAGGAGAGATCAGAACAAATAAATTTAATGAGGCCTCAGGTATCCCATTATTACGATACCAAAACAGTATGCATAAGATATATGACATTTTCATATGATGAGGGGGATAGAGACAAAGGATTATTATTGGATGCTCTTTCCAATGCCTATGATCAAATGGGAGGAATAGATAATATCATAATTGATATACGGGGAAACGGCGGTGGAAACACAGAGTATTGGAGGGGAAGTATCGTTGGGCCCCTGGGCGGACAAAGTGGTTGGAACATAGAAATTTTCACTAAGGATGTTCCGCTATTAGTGGAGGAAATAGAGAAAGAAAGTAAGGAAGGCACCTTCGAATCGGAATTTACTTTTAGTAGGGGTTACGGATATAAACCCATTTCTGAATATCCTAAGGATAGAACCTTGCCACCATTTGTTGAACAATTAGGGTTAAACTACTACTCTGATGAAGAAGAAACAATAAAGGATACCAGTGAAGGTGATATAGATACTGATGGCATAAATAAATATGTACTAATCGATGGTTATGTTTATTCCGCGGCTGACAATTTCGCCATGTTCTGCAAGGACACAGGGTGGGCCACGCTAATAGGACGACCCACAAGCGGTGATGGTGCCGGCGGAATGCCTTTGGGGGTTATACTGGAGAATACGGGGATTATTTTTAGATTTAGCGTAACTGCATCCCCTAATGATGCCGGTGAATTAAACACCATCAAAGGAACCAATCCGGATGTTTTCACACTAAAGGAAGATGCCCTTACAAAATGTCTTTCCATAATAAGTTCAGATGGGTAAACAAATCCTCTGTAACAATTTGAAATAGTAAGGACAATTTAATTATTGACATTTGATATAACTCATTATAGTATATTGATATATATCATTGCCGGATGATTTCGGCATATGGGATATATTAATGATTGTAAAACTAGAAAACAAAGAACCCTATAATGAGGTAATTATCCAAATGGAAGAGCTTAATAAGCCTCTGGAGTCTGAGGCAGAAGGCCAGAAAAAGAAGTTGGTCATAGGAGTAATCGGAGCTGATGTTCATGCTGTAGGAATTGCAATTCTGGATC
>JAGAXF010000025.1 GCA_017941085.1 Bacillota bacterium | reverse complement strand
TGAGGCGCCTTATTAAGGCGCCTCAAAGAGGGTGACATTTTCCCTGAATAATTAACTCTATCTATGGGTGACATTTTCCCTGGTTATTGACACTTTTTCTCTAAACACAAATTTTATGGATGTGCCCTCAAACCCAAAGGCGTCTCTAATTCGGTTCTCTATATATCTGGCATATGAAAAATGCATTAGTTCTCTTTTGTTTATTGAGAAGGAGAATAGCGGCGGTTTTTCTCCTATTTGTGCAGCATAGTATATTTTTAATCTCTTGCCCTTGTCCGATGGTGGCGGATTCATTAGCATTGCATCGGAGATCAGGCTGTTTAGCTGTCCCGTGGGAACCCTCATACTTCTCTTTTCTTGAACATAGACCACCTTGTTCATTACCTCAGAAAGTCTTTGCTTTTTAAGGGCGGAAATGAAGATTATGGGGGCATAGGACATAAATAGCAGCTCTGCCTGAAGCTTACGGGTAAAGTCCCTCATGGTATTGGTTTCCTTTTCCACCAAATCCCATTTATTCACCACCACAATTATTCCCTTACCTGCTTCGTGGGCAACTCCTGCAATCTTCTTGTCCTGCTCTGTAAGTCCCTCTGCTCCATCTATCATCAGAAGGCATACGTCGCATCTTTCAATGCTGGCCACTGCCCTTATGACACTGAATTTTTCAATGTCTTCGTTTACTTTGCTCTTTCTTCTGATTCCTGCAGTATCGATCAGAATATATCTTTGCCCTTCATAATCAAAGGGAGAATCTATGGAATCTCTGGTAGTTCCCGCAATATCAGAAACAATTACTCTGTTTTCATCCAGCAAAGCATTTACCAAGGAGGATTTGCCTACATTTGGTTTTCCGATTATGGCAACCTTTACCGCATCATCATCTTCACTGACGCCCTGAGGGAAGGCCTCCACAATGTCGTCCAGCACATCCCCAAGGTTTGTCATATTTGCTGCGGAAATGGGAATGGGGGTACCGATTCCCAGCTCATAGAAATCGTAGAAATTATCCGGAAGCTTGCTGGGACTATCGATTTTATTAACCAGGAGAATAACCTTCTTACCGGTTCTCCTAAGCATGTCCGCCACTTCCTCGTCGGCAGAGGTAAGGCCTTCCTTTCCATCCACCAGAAAGAGAATAACATCTGCCATGTCCATGGCCATCTGAGCCTGCTCTCTCATCTGGGAAAGAATTACGTCCTTACTGTCAGGTTCGATTCCTCCGGTATCGATGATATCAAAATAGACACCGTTCCACTCGGCTTCGGCATATATTCTGTCACGGGTAACTCCGGGAGTATCCTCCACAATAGCCACCCTTCTACCTACTATTCTGTTAAAAAAAGTTGATTTACCAACATTTGGCCGTCCAACAACCGCAACTATTGGTTTACTCATTTCCTCTTCCTTAATCTATTCAGCAAAAATTGTTCCTGCAAATTGTCTTGGTATAAAATCCTTTAGGTCTTCTATTTTTTCCCCTACTCCAATGAACTTAATTGGAATGTTAAATTCATCGGTAACTGTAATGGCAATGCCCCCTTTGGCAGTGCCGTCCAACTTGGTAAGTACAATTCCGGAAATTTCTGCAGCTTCGTTAAACTCCTTAGCCTGGGAAATAGCATTTTTCCCTGTGGTGGCATCCAGCACCAAAAGGGTTTCCCTGGCTGCCTCCGGATATTCTCTATCAATTATCTTGTTCATTTTTTCCAGCTCTGCCATGAGATTTCTCTTGGTTTGAAGTCTGCCGGCGGTATCGCAAATAAGCACGTCTATATTCTTTGCCTTTGCTGACTGAATGGCATCATATATTACGGCAGCAGGGTCTGCTCCCTCCTGATGTCTAACGGTATTAACGCCGATTCTGTCTCCCCAGATTTCCAGCTGCTCTCCTGCTGCTGCTCTAAAGGTGTCGGCGGCAGCCAGCATTACGGACTTGCCCTGGCTCTTAAGCCTATGACCCAACTTGGCTATGGTGGTGGTCTTGCCTCCTCCGTTTATTCCTATTACCAGAATCACCAGTGGAGTCTTGGTGGTTAGCTTGTTTCTATCTCCCTTGTCTATGCTCCAGGTAATTACATTAACCAGGGAGTCCTTAACTCTGTTGGGATCCTTTATGTTGTTAAATTTAATATGGTCTCTTAAGTCCTGCATGATACGCATGGTGGTATTCATGCCAATATCTGAAGTAATTAAAATCTCCTCCAACTCGTCGTAGAGATTTTCATCAATTTCCTGATATCCATTTAAGGCGTTGGTAATCCTTTCCGACAGTCTACCAAAAAACCCTTTCTTTTCCTCTAATACAGGCATTTTATCCTCCGGTTAAAAATATTACTTGCTAAATCCTTTTAACGGATTTCTTGAATTAATCAAGATCAAAATCATCCCCCAATCTCAAGGAAAGCATCTTTGATATTCCGTGTTCCGGCATGGTTACACCATACAGCACATCGGCGTGTTCCATAGTGGCCTTCTGGTGGGTAACCAAGGTGAATTGAATATCGTTAAAGTTCTTGAGATAGTTGGCAAATCTATCGATGTTGTTATCGTCCAGGGCGGCCTCCACCTCATCCAAAATGCAGAAAGGCGTAGGTTTTGTTTTAAGAACTGCAAACATAAGAGCAATGGCAGTCATGGTCTTTTCACCACCACTCATAAGGTTAATGTTTTGCAGCTTCTTTCCCGGTGGCTGGGCCACAATTTCAATTCCTGAATTCAGGGGATCTTCTTCATTTTCCAAACGAAGCTCTGCCTGTCCACCGCCAAAGAGTTCCACAAAGATGCTTTGGAAATTATCCACCACCTTGTCAAAGTTATCCTTGAACTTGGTTTTAATGGTATTGTCCATATCCTCGATGATTTTTAAAAGCTCTACCTTGGCCTGGTTTATGTCATCTCTTTGGGCAGTAAGGAATTCATATCTTTCGGATACCTGTTCATATTCCTGAATGGCACCAACATTAACATCTCCCAGCTGTCTTATTCTGTTTCTTATTTCTCTGGTTTCCTTAACAGCTCTTGAGTAAACAAAGTCTTCCTTCCTCATGTCGGCAGCCTGGGCATAGGTAACCTCAAACTCATCCCATAGCTTTTCCTTCAAGGTTTCCAATTGGGTTTCCCCTCTGGTGGATTTAATTTCTATTTGATATCTTTGATCCTTAAGGTTGTTAATGGACTCAAAGGCTTCCTTCTGCCTTTCTTCCATTTCCTTAAGTTCTGTATCTATGGTTGTTCTATCCTTTTCCAGATTGGCAAGGCTTTCTTCAATGGAGGCCCTTTCAAGCAGCTTAGCCTCAACGCCTTCACCCTCTTCTCTGGATTTAATCAAAGTTTCCTTCTCCTGAACCAGGGCAGAAATCTGCTCCTCCTTCTCCCGGATTTGGGACTTGTAGGAATTAACCTGATTTTCAACTCTATCCCTTAAGTCCTTTTGAGAGTCACCTCTAGTTTCTATTTCATTTAAGGCGATTCTGGCAGAGGTCACTGCCTCGCTGGTGTTGGAGGTTGCCAGTTTGTCTTCTTCTGCCTTGGCTAGAGCCTCTTCTATTTCCTTGGTTGTATTTTCTATTTCTACGTTTATTTCTTTTATTCTAGTCTGCTGCTTTTCAGTCATAGTCTGGGTTTCAGCCATCTGGGCAGCGATTCTGGCTATTTCCTCACCATATCTTTCACCGCTTAAGGCTTCCTTTTCCAGGCTTTCTGTTATGGCCTGAATATCTCTCGTAAGAGCACTTAGTTCAATATCCAGTCTATGCATTTCACCGGAAAGATGCTGCTCTTTTTCAGACAGAGCAGTAAACTCCTTTCGGGTATTATCCAGCAAGTCTTCATTCTCCTTGCATTTCTTTTCAAGGGAATCAACGGTCTCTCCCAGCTCGTTAATCTCAGCCTTTCTTTCAAGAATATTTGCTGTTTGATTCTTTAGGGCACCACCGGTAATTGCGCCCTGGGAGTTAACTATTTCTCCTCCCATGGTTACAAACTTAAGTCCCGTACCCTTCTTGGCCAATCGAATGGCACTGTCCAAGTCCTTAGTAACAACTGTAAGACCCAGTAGGTAGGAATAAATAGATCTTAATTCCTCATCAAACTGAATAATATTGTCGGCTAAATCGATATAGCCTTCTTCATTTTTTATGGCCAGAATATCCGCTTCTTTTCTTGCACGAATGGATTGAATAGGAAGGAAGGTGGCTCTTCCACCCTTGTTTTCCTTCAAATAGTTAATGGCCTTCTTGGCATCCTCATCTGTTTCACAGATAATGTTCTGAAGCTTTCCACCTAAGGCTGTTTCAATTGCAGTTTCATAGCCCTTGGGAACTCTCATAAGTTCTGCAACTACGCCTCGGTTTCCCGGGAAGTTGGCCTTCATGGCAGATCTTACGCCGGCAGTATAGCCGTCGTAATTGGATTCCATTTCTTCCATAGTGCGGCGTCTTGCATTAAGCTTACTGAGCTCAATTCTATCTCTTTCCAAAGCCTCGGTTATTTCTCTTATTCTTTCGGACTTTGATCCTCTATCCTGAGAAACCCCCTTAAGCTCAGTTTCAATAGTGGAGTATTCCCGCTCCTTATCCTCTTTTTCCTTTGATCTTTCTACCACAGTATTTTTAAGTTCATCGGTAATCTTTCCCGTCTCAGAAGAAAGACTATCCAATTCAGTTCTTCTTCTGGTAAGGTTCTCTCTTATATTCTCGATGCCCTTAATTTCACTGTCGCAGGAAGCCAGTTCGCTGTTTAATTCAAAGAGTCTTTCCCTTCCCTTGTCAGCTCTTTCTACGCTGGCAGCCTGGGTTGCAGCGGCTTCGTTGTACTGGATTATCTTCTGATCAAGGATTTCCTTTGCCTTGGCAATCTCTCTATCCAGGGCATCCTCCTCTTCCTTTAGCTTGGCCAGGCTGGCTTCGTCCTGAGACAATCTTTCTTTGATTAGCTCCAGATCTGCATTTATTATTCCGGTTTCATTATCTATTCCGGAAAGTCTCTCGGCAGAAAGCTTGTTGGCGCTGTCTATCTCATTAATTTCTTCAACCAACTTAAGAATGCTGTCTCTGGTTTCCCCGGCAAGTCTTTCCAGAACTGCTCTTCTTTCTCCCAATTCACCATATTTAACACTTAAATTCTGATGGTTTTGGGATGCTTCTTCTATTTCCTTGGACAATCTATCCAGGTCATCTCTGTAAACCTGGCTATTCTCCTGAATGGTGTCTATGTTTCGCAGGATTACATTAATTTCAAGTTCTTGATAGTTTTTCTTAAGTTCCAAATACTCTTTGGCCTTGATGCTGTCTTCCCTAAGGGTATCAATTCTGCCTTCCAATTCAGCTATAATATCCCTTACTCTTTCCAGGTTTGCATTGGTGGATTCCAGTTTTCTGACAGCTTCTCCTCGTTTGGTTTTATACATAACAACACCGGCTGCTTCTTCAAAGATTTCTCTTCTGGCCTCCGGTTTGGTACTTACTATGTCGGCAATCTTTCCCTGACCGATAATGGAATAACCGTCTACACCTATACCTGTATCCATTATCAGTTCTCTAATATCCCTAAGTCTGCAGGGATTGTTGTTTATCAGGTATTCACTTTCTCCGGATCTGTACATTCTTCTTGTAATGGCAACCTCACTGTAGTCAATGTCCAGAATTCTTTCGGAATTGTCTATAACCAAAACAACCTCTGCCATACCTCTGGATTTACGGCTGGCAGTTCCGGCAAAAATAACTTCTTCCATTTTGCCGCCTCTTAGGGCCTTGGGGCTTTGCTCTCCCAGAACCCATCTGATGGCGTCACTTATATTACTCTTTCCGCTTCCGTTGGGTCCTACTACGCATGTAATTCCCTCGTGAAAGTCTATTACCACAGGATCCGCAAATGATTTGAATCCCTGCATTTCCAATCTCTTAAAGTACATTCTCTATGCCTTTCTCTATTAATTTATGGGCCGCCATTTGCTGGGCCTCTTTTTTACTCTTTCCAACTCCATAGGACACGGGTTCTCCGTCGATTTCCAAACGAATGTAGAAAACCTTGTCGTGGTCCGGTCCTTCTGTTCTGTCCACTATGTATTTAATGGATTTTCCTGCCTTTTGAACCTGTTCCTGTATTTCTGTTTTGTAATCCTGTACCAATTTCCCTTGAAGGGAGGCGCTGATTAAGGATTTGAACTTGTCTTTAACAAAGTCAGCAGCAGCGGCATATCCGCCATCCATATATATGGCACCTATTAAGGCTTCAACTGCATCGGCTATTAAGGATTCCTTTTCCCTACCGCCGGTTTTTTCTTCACCTATACCCATATACAGATGAGAGCCTATGTCCAGTTCCTTACCTACCTGAGCCAGGGATCTTTCACAGACTACCTGAGCCCTCATCTTTGTTAGATCTCCCTCCTTGGCTTCCGCCGGCATGGCATTATATATTTCCACTCCAACTATGGCATCCAAAAAGGCGTCTCCAATAAATTCCAACTTCTCGTTGTCTATCCTTACCCCTTCCTCATCTGTGGTTCCATAGGAGCTGTGGGTAAGAGCCTCTGTAAGAAGCTGGGGATTATTAAACTTGTAACCTAGTATCTCTTCCATATATTCATTTAACTCTGAACGATTTCCTCAATTTCTACTGTAGAGTTCTGTATCACGTCCACCACATTGTTTTCCACATAAGGAATCGCCTTAAGTATGGTTTTTTCCACCGCGATTTTATCCGAGGAACCATGCATCTTAAGGATGGCTCCTTTAACTCCCAGAATTGGGGCACCACCATATTCAACATAATTGAATTCAGACTTGATGTTTACCAATTCCTTTCCCAGGAACAAAGAACCCATCTTGGTTAAACCGTTTTTGGTAAACCTCTTTTTAAGTTCTCTTAGAACCATTAGGCCCATTCCTTCAGTTAGTTTTAAAAGAGCATTACCTGTAAAACCATCGGTAACTATTACATCGCATACTCCATTGGGAAGGTCTCTGGTCTCAACATTTCCTATGAAGTTAATGGGACTCCTGGACAAAAGTTCATGGGCCGCCTTGGTAAGGGTGGTTCCCTTATGCTCTTCTGCTCCGTTATTCACCAGGCCTACCCTTGGATTCTTTCTCCCCATAACCTTTTCCATGTAGATAGAACCCATGGTGGCAAACTCCAGTAGATTATTAGGCTTGCACTCGGCATTGGCTCCTGCATCAATTAGCAGAGAAGGTTCCTGACCTATTACGGGATAAACCGTGGCAAGACTGGGCCTATCTATACCTTGAATTCTTCCAAGTATAAAGAGACCTCCTGCCATAAGGGCTCCTGTGCTTCCGGCAGAAATAAACACATCTGCTTCTCCATTCTTTACCAATTCTATTCCCTTTACAATGGATGAATCCTTTTTGGAACGAACTGCTTTTACGGGAGCGTCGTCATTGGATATTACTTCTGAAGCCGGAACAAAGCCAAGCTTCTTCCCGCCGTGTTTTTTTTTGGCGGGAAGAATCACATCTTCTTGTCCTATTACGATGATTTCATGATCAATTAGTTTTTGTGCAGAGACTGCTCCCTGAATTATGGCCTCAGGGGCATTGTCTCCACCCATTCCATCCAATAATATTCTCATTTCGATTCAATACCTACATGGTTTTAATTATTTCATCGATTCTTCTAGCCACTTCACGGAAGTCTTCTTCTTTGTAACCTCTGGTGGTCATTGGTGCAGTTCCGATTCTAACGCCACTGGTTTCCTTGGGAGAGCGCTGGTCTCCCGGAACCATGTTTTTGTTAAGAGTGATATTGTGTTCCTCTAACTTTTCCTGAAGTTCTCTTCCGCTAAAAGGCTTATCGGAAAGGTCCAAAAGGAATAGATGGTTTTCGGTTCCACCGGTTACAATCTTATATCCCAATTTAATGAATTCATCAGCAAAGGCTGCGCAATTCTTTACAACCTGCTGTATATATTCCTTGAATTCCGGTTTAAGAGCTTCCTCTGCGCAAATTGCCTTTGCCGCAATAACATGAACCAAGGGGCCTCCCTGAGCATAAGGGAATACTGCACTGTCTATCTTCTTGGCCAGATCCTGTCTTGCAAAGATCAATCCACCTCTGGGACCTCTTAAGGTCTTATGGGTTGTGGTGGTAATTATATCTGCAAAACCAAAGGGTGTTGGATGAGCACCACCGGCAATAAGTCCACCGATATGGGCCATATCCACCATAAAGTATGCTCCCACTTCCTTTGCTATTTTGCTGAAGGCTTCAAAGTCAATTATCCTGGCATAGGCAGAGGCTCCTGCAAGAATTAGTTTTGGATTAAGCTCCTTGGCCTTCTTCTCCACATCAGCCATATCTATATGACCTGATTCATCCACATCATAGAAATGAATGTCATATAGCTTGCCGCTGAAGTTTACGCTGGATCCATGAGTAAGATGTCCACCATTGTCCAGAGACATGGATAGGATTGTATCTCCCGGTTCAAGGATTGCTTTAAAGGCAGCAAAGTTGGCTTGGGAGCCACTGTGGGGCTGAACGTTTACGTGATAATCAGTATTGAATACTTCTCTCCATTTATTGCAGGCATATTCTTCCAATGCATCAACATGGGCTGTACCACCGTAGTATCTTCCTTTATTCCCTGTTTCTCTTACGTAGGGATATCCTTCCGCATACTTCCATGAGAAGCAGCTACCGTTGGCTGCAAGAACTGCCTCGGAGCAGTAGTTCTCTGAAGCTATAAGCTCAACATTGCTTTGCTGTCTTTTGTATTCCGCCTCTATAAAGCCTCCTACCTCAGGTGAATACTTTTTGATGAACTCATAGTTGTTTACATTGTACTGATTGTCATCTTTACCATCTCTATTAAACATGGCCTTCTCCTTTTTAAATTAAAATGTTCATTATCTCCGGGTGACAACTTACTTTATATTGAGGACAGTATTTACACTCAAAGAAATTAGGTGCACTGTCCGGATTAACATTGCTGAATCCCTGAGTTCTAAAGAAGCCCGGGGCTCTGGCAACCAGATATATTTCATTTCCTCCCAGGTCTTTAGTATCCTTGATCAATCTATCAAGAAGCTTTTTCCCCAGGCCTTCCTTGCGATAGTCATTATGAACCGCAATTCCATCCACAATATATTTTTCTTCTCGTTTTGCCAGAACCGCTGCTCCAATTAGACTTCCCTCGTTATCCTCGATTTTATAGCAGCGAATAATATCTGTATCCACCTCTTCGTCACCATCGAATTCCAATTGGTTTTCCACAAAGAACTTAACCAATCTTTCGTATTCTTCGGTAACAACTATTTCATATTTCTCATCCATCAGTAAACCTCTTTAGGGGAAGCTATTCCTTAGTGGATATTCTCAGTCTGTTGTGTATTACGGAGAAATCCATGGGAAGCATTACTCCATGCTCTCCATCTACATCTGTAGGCAGCTCATGATCCGATTCCAAAAGCAGTTTGTCGGTTTTAAAGTGAAGTACATACTTACTCTTTATATGAGTGCCCTGAAGAACCTTCATGAAGAAGGCAGGCATTTCCAGGGCGGGTATTTCTCTAAATAGCATTACGTCCAATTTGCCGTCATTGATTTCCGATTCAGGAGATACCATTTTTAAACCACCGGCAGACTTGCCGTTCATAACCACCATAAAATACATATCCTCCTGATAAACCTTTTCCGGAGTTGTTAGTTTAACCGGGATGGGTTTTAGGTTGGGGAATTCCGTAAGTGCCTTTAGATAGTAGGCCAGAACTCCCAATGTATTTTTCATGGTGGGATCCGTCTTCTGGCTTACGTCTACCACCTGTCCTATAGCTGCCACATTTATAAAGTATTTTCCGTTGACTACCCCCAGGTCCGCATAGGTATAATGCTCGCCTAGGCCAATATCCACCATGGCATCTATTTCACTCGGTATATTAAAATAATAAGCAAAGTCATTGGCAGTTCCCGCAGGAAGTATGGTAATAGGAAGGTCTATATCATTCTTAACCATAGCATTTACACAGTAGTTAAGAGTTCCATCACCACCTGCCGCCAGGATTTGGCTGTACTCATCCTGATAGGTGTCCTTGTCCAAGGAGGCCAGGAAATCATCTATTGATATGGGACCGTAGGAACGAATAGGCACCACAACCTTTCCTGCCATCTCATATTTTTCTATAATCCTGTCCAGATTGCTTTTAAACAAACCATTTCCGGAGGTAGGATTATATAGCATTATTACCTTCTTAAAGGAACTAGCCATCTCTTCACCTCTTAGTTAAGCTTCTCCTTGATGATGGTTAAACGTTCTTCCACCTTAGACAGCATATCCTTGTAGTCCTCCAGCTTTGCTTTTTCTTCTTCAATTAGCTTGGCCGGAGCCTTGTTTACAAAGCCTTCATTGGAAAGCTTGCCTTCTGCTCGTTTAACTTCTCCTTCTAATCTCTTTAATTCCTTCGTGAGTCTCTCCTCTTCTGCCTTAAAGTCGATTAGTTCTTCCATGGGAACAAAGATTTCAGCACCGCTGATTACAGCAGTCATGGCATCCTTGGGAAGGTCATCCTTGGTTTCTTTAAAGTTGATTTCCGTCAGTCCTCCCAGGTCCTTAATGGAGCTTTCCTCCACCAGGAATTTCTCTTTTAATTCATTGGGAAGGACGATGGTTGCTGTGAGCTTTTTACCGGGCTGTGCGTCAGCTTCCGCTCTTATATTTCTAATGGCTCTAATGGTTTCCATGGCCAGCTCCACATTCCCTGCATCTTCAGGGAAGCGTTTATCATCGCTGTATTTAGGCCAGGCGGAGTTTATGAGGGTTGGCTCTTCCTGTGACTTTGGCAGGAAGCCCCAGATTTCTTCTGTAATAAAAGGCATAAAGGGATGAAGTAGTTTGAGAAGTGATTTAATGGCATAAATCAGAACTCCCCTTGCCACCTTCTTATCCTCTTCGTCCTCACTCCAAAGTCTTTTCTTTACAAATTCTATGTACCAGTCGCAGAACTCATTCCAAATAAGTTCATAGACTCTTTGTCCTGCCAAAGCTAGATCGAATCTATCCATGGCGGTATCAATATAGCTTACGCCTTCCATTAGCTTGTCGATTATCCATTTGTCCTCGGATGTTAGCTTGCTTAAATATGAGCCAAAGAGTTCTTCCTCAGAAGCAAAGTCCAGGAAACTTCCCTCTTGGTCTTTGATATTCATGATTACAAATCTTGAAGCATTCCAAAGTTTGTTGGCAAAGTTTCTGGCAGCCTCGATTTTCTCCGTAGTGAATCTCATGTCATTCCCAGGGGTTATTCCCGTGGAAAGCATGAATCTTAAGGCATCGGCGCCATACTGCTCAATCATATCCAAAGGATCGATGCCGTTGTTTAAGGACTTACTCATCTTACGTCCCTGGGCATCCCTTACCAATCCGTGGTAATAGACATACTTAAAGGGAGATTTATTAGTCATGGCCAATCCGGAGAAGATCATTCTTGCTACCCAGAAGAAAATAATGTCATAGCCTGTAACAAGAACGCTGGTGGGATAGAAGTACTCCAGGTCCTCTGTTGTTTCCGGCCAGCCCATGGTTGAGAAAGGCCAGAGAGCAGAAGAGAACCAGGTGTCTAATACATCTTCCTCCTGATTTAATTTAGTCGAACCACATTTGGGACAGCTGTGGGGATCTTCCTCAGCAACGATGATCTCTCCGCAATCCTGGCAGTACCAGGCAGGAATTCTGTGGCCCCACCAAAGCTGACGGGATATACACCAATCCTTTATGTCTTCCATCCAGTGATAATAAACCTTGTCAAATCTATCGGGAACAAAGATGGTTTCACCGGATTTAACAGTTTCAATAGCCGGCTTTGCCAATTCCGTCATCCTTACAAACCACTGATCCGACAGCATAGGCTCAATTACGGTATGACAGCGATAGCATTCCCCTACAGGAATTACCATCTCTTCTTCTTTTACCAGATAGCCACCTTCCTCCAGGTCTTTAACCCAGGCTTTGCGGCATTCATAGCGATCCATGCCGGCATATTTTCCGGCCATTTCATTCATGGTGGCATCCTCGTTTATGCAGCAAAGACTTTCCAATCCTGCTCTTTGTCCCACTTCAAAGTCATTGGGGTCATGGGCCGGAGTAATCTTAACTGCACCGGTTCCCTTTTCCGGGTCTGGATATTCATCGGAAATAATAGGGATTTCTCTCCCAACCAAGGGAAGAATTACCTTAGTTCCGATCAAATCCTTATATCTTTCATCATCAGGATGAACAGCAATGGCCACATCTCCAAACATGGTTTCAGGTCTGGAAGTTGCCACCACCATGTCCTTACCATCAGAAGATGCGGCAGGATAACGGAAATACCAATATTTGCCCTGCTTGTCCTCATGCTCAACCTCAGCGTCGGAAAGAGATGTTTTGCACTGGGGACACCAGTTTATCAATCTGTTGCCTCGATAAATAAGGCCCTTGTTATAAAGGTCCACAAAGAAATGGCGAACTGCCTTGTTGCAGCCCTCATCCATGGTAAATCTTTCTCTGGACCAGTCACAGGAATCTCCCAGCTTTCTGCACTGCTTGGTAATTCTTCCGCCGTATTCCCTTTTCCAGTCCCAAACCTTTTCCAGGAACTTCTCTCTACCCAGGTCTTCCTTTTCCAGGCCCTCTTCCTCTCTCAGCTTTTGAACCACCTTAACCTCTGTGGCAATGCTGGCATGGTCGGATCCGGGAAGCCAAAGGGTTGAATAACCCTGTAGCCTTTTATATCTGGTTAATACATCCTGAAGAGTATGATCCAGGGCATGACCCATATGAAGCTGTCCCGTTATATTGGGTGGAGGCATGACTATTGTAAAGGGAGTATTATTGGGGTCCCTTTCTGCCTTAAAGGCTCCTGTGGTTTCCCACATTTCATAAATACGATCTTCAAACTCTTTTGGATTGTAGTTTTTTGCTAAATTCTGTTCCATGATTATTTCCTTAATATATTTATTTTTTGCACGCAAAATGACATAGATATACAAATACTATAATAGCCTAAAAGCCTTGTGAATTCAAGCAAAATAAGCAAAAAAAACAGGGCGTTTCGCCCTGAAAACCACAATATATTGTGATTAATTTATATTGTTTCCTGCAAGTACCACAAACTGCTTTGCAGACCTGGGACTTCTGCCGTTTACTCTTATGGCAAAGGCCTCTGCAGCGGAGAACAATTCCTCCAGTTTTTTATCATAATTCCTGTCTTTTTTGCTTATTAATCCCTGCTCCAAAGCAAGTTTTTCAACTATGGAAAGATAAGTGTCCTTTTCCGGCTTGCCAAAGGTAATGGTAAGTCCGAATCTGGAGGATAGGCTTAAGGTTTCCTGAAGGGTATCGTTTAGATGAATATCATCTCCCTCCCTTTCGGACCTGCTTTCTTTAATCAAATGTCTTCTGTTGCTGGTGGCATATATCAGAATATTGGGAGCAGTACCGCTTACATTACCCTCCAGAATGCCCTTTAAGGCATAATAGTCCTGGTCGTTACTGGAGAAGGTAAGATCATCGATAAAGAATATAAACTTAAGAGGTGAATGAGCCAAGGTTTCTGCAATTTGGGGAATCAAGGAAACCTGATCCTTTCTAAACTCTATTAATCTAACACCCTTCTTGCCGTAATATGCTGCTGCAGCTTTAACTGTAGTGGATTTACCTGTACCTGCGTCTCCATATAGAAGTACATTGCTGGCCACCTTACCATTTGCCAAGGCCTCTGTATTCTTTAATACCAGCCTTCTTTCTCTTTCATATTCATAGAGCTTATCCACTGTTTGGTAGTCCGCATTTAATACGGGAACCGGCTGGTCATCCTCAATCTTAAACATTATGCCCTTTGAGTAAATGCCATAACCATCTGTTCCTACGGTCTTTAACATTTTGCGGAAACGTTCCTTACAGTTTATTTTGGTATTTTTCCAGGAAGGAAGGCCTAGTTTATCAATATCTGAAATATAGGGAGCCATGGCCTTAATAAGATCCTTGGATTCCAACTTTGATAGGCTTTGAAGGGTTGATAAATCCTGTTCCAGGGCCTTTTCCATTTCCGGAGTAAGAGAGTCCTGAAGATATTTTTCCACGTAAATATTGTCCCCGGAATCAATTTCCTCTCTTATGACTAATCCCAGGTCTCCCCCGGCTCTATATATTTCCTCCGTAAGAAGGCTATAGATTTCAATGAGAGAGTCGGCTTCCATTCCTTCCTCCAGGGCATAAAGAAGTTCATATATGCCTTCAGGAATAATGGATGCACCAAAATCTCCAAATATGGTAAGGCTTTTAAGCCTTTTTCTAAGTATATTTAATTCTTTATCTTTCATCTTCCACTTCATTTAACCCAGCACCAAAGGTAAAACCATTGGTGTGCTATATTTATTATGACCCTATTATTCAACGGGAACTGTCCAATTCATGAAGTCTTCTATTTTACCGGTTTGAATCCCATAAATAGTGTCATACATTTCCTGAGCAATTGGTCCAATCTCATTATTGTTAATAACCATCAGATCGTCCTTGTAGAGAAGTTCACCCACCGGGGAAACTATGGCTGCTGTTCCGGCAGCAAACATCTCCTTAAGTTCACCATTCTTGTAGGCCTCTTCCAATTCGTCGATGGATATAAGACGTTCATTTACGTTATATCCTTTCTCCTTGCAGAGAGCGATAATTGAATTTCTGGTGATTCCCGGAAGTATGGATCCATTTAATGGGCATGTGCAGATTTCGTCACCTATTACGAAGAAGGCGTTGGCTGCACCGATTTCCTCTACGTATTTATGCTCAATGGCATCCAGCCAAAGTATCTGTTCATAGCCCTTTTCATGGGCAATTTCCTGAGCCTTAAGACTTCCGCCATAGTTTCCGGCACACTTGGCCTCACCGGTTCCTCCGGGGCAGGCACGAGTGTAGACGTCCTCTACATACATCTTTGTTGGCTGAAGGCCGTTTACAAAGTATGGTCCAACAGGAGAAAGGATAACCATGAATTTATACTGGGTGGATCTTCTTACTCCCAGAAAAGCTTCCGTAGCAAAGATAAATGGTCTTATATAAAGGGCTGTACCTTCTCCGCTGGGAATCCAGTCCTGGTCCACCTTTACCAAAGCCTTAATGGCTTCTACAAAAAGATCCTCGTCAATTTCCGGAATGCAAAGTCTGTCATTGGTTCTGTTGGTTCTCTGAGCATTCATATATGGACGGAAAAGCTGCACTCTTCCCTCCGGGGTTTTGTAGGCCTTAAGCCCCTCGAACATCTCCTGACCATAATGGAGACAACAGGCGGCAGGATCAAGTTCAATGGGACCATAGGGAACTATTCTTCCATGGTGCCACCCTTGACCTTCGTCATAATCCATTACAAACATGTGGTCAGTGAAAACTGTTCCAAACCTCAGTCCCTTTGAATCCGGTTTCTCCTTCGGATTAGTATTCTTTGTTACAGGAAAATCGTATTTCATTTACTCCTTACCTCCCATTTTGGCTCCTACTTATAGAATGATTTATTATTACATGTGAACTGCTTCATACTTGGGTTCATATCCTTTGGCTTCTAATGCACCAATTATATTTTCCTTGTGCTCTGTACCAAAGGCTTCGATTGTGAGCTTAAGCTCAACCCCTGCATTTCGGTCCACATTAACGAACTGATTGTGATCTATGCGTATTACATTTCCCTTTTCCTGGGCTATAACACTTGCCACCCTAAGAAGTTCACCGGGCTTGTCAGGAAGAAGAACGGAAATGGTGAATATTCTATCCCTTGCAATTAGTCCATGCTGCACCACGGAGGACATGGTAATTACGTCCATATTACCGCCACTTAGAATAGCCACTACCTTCTTGTCCTTTATTCCCATCTCTCCAAGATGCTTAAGGGCCGCAACAGAAAGAAGTCCGGAATTCTCCACCACCATCTTATGGTTCTCCACCATATCCAGGAAGGATACCACCAGTTCCTGGTCATCAACGGTAATCACATCGTCCAGATTCTCCTTTAGATAAGGGAATACATTATGACCGATGGTTTTTACCGCAGTACCGTCTGCAATGGTATGTACGGCATCAAGGCTTACCACCTTGCCCTGGATCATGGATTCCTTAAGGGATGCGGCACCGGAGGGTTCCACTCCTATAACCTTGATATTGGGATTCAGCATCTTTGCCAAGGTGGATACCCCACAGGCCAAGCCTCCTCCTCCAACGGGAACCAGAATATAATCAACGGTAGGAAGTTCCTTTACAATTTCCATGGCTATGGTTCCCTGACCTGTTGCAACTACAGGGTCATCAAAGGGATGGATGAAGGTATAGCCTTCTTTTTCCGCCAGTTCCAAAGCATAGCTTGCCGCCTCGTCATAGACATCACCATGGAGTATTACCTCTGCTCCGTAGCTTTTGGTTCTGTTCACTTTAATGAGAGGTGTGGTAGTAGGCATAACTATGGTGGCTTTACATCCATATGCCTTCGCTGCATAAGCCACACCCTGGGCGTGGTTTCCGGCAGATGCAGCCACAAGCCCCTTGGCTCTCTCCTGGTCTGTTAATGTACTTATCTTATAATAGGCACCCCGGATTTTATATGCTCCTGTGTTTTGCATATTCTCAGGCTTTAAATAGGTCTTATTATTGGATCTCTCCGAAAAGAAGGCACTATATATAAGCCCAGTTTCTCTGGTTACCTGCTGTACTATTTCAGAGGCTTTTTCAAAATCAGATAGATTCATTATTTGTTCCTACGCTTCCCTTATATATTATGATATACCTCTGCCATAATCAAAGATTTTTTGATATAAATCGATACTTCCTTTTTTATCGTCATCCGGCAGCATCATTCTTTGATCAAGCAAAGGTATATTCTTTCATTTTGGAACTGCTATTCCAACACTGCACCCTTGTTGGAGGGTCCTACCAATCTGGCGTATCTTGATAGCCATCCACTTGTAACATTGGCTTCCTTTGGAGTCCAGTTTTCTCTTCGTTTTTCCAGTTCTTCATCACTGACATCCACGGAGATACTATAATTTGGAATATCTATTTTAATAATATCTCCCTCCTGGATAAGACCTATCTCTCCACCGGCAGCAGCTTCAGGACATACATGTCCGATGGATGCTCCACGGCTGGCTCCTGAGAATCTTCCGTCGGTAATAAGGGCCACAGATTTATCCAGCTGCATACCCGCAAGGGCGCTGGTGGGGTTAAGCATTTCTCTCATCCCCGGGCCACCCTTTGGTCCCTCATATCTAATAACCACCACATCTCCGGGATTTATCTTACCGTCATAAATGGCTTTAATAGCGTCGTCTTCGCTATCAAAGACTCTGGCAGGACCGGAGTGAACCAACATCTCGTCAGCCACTGCACTTCTTTTTACCACACAGCCACCCTTGGCGATGTTACCAAAGAGAGCTGCAAGGCCGCCGGTTTCACTATAGGGATCCTCAATAGGTCTAATGGCCTTGGTGTTTTTGTTGTAGGCACCTTCTATGTTTTCTCCTACGGTTTTTCCTGTAACGGTAATTAGGCTCTTATCAATAAGGCCCTTCTTATCCAGTTCAGACATTACCGCCGGAAGCCCACCTGCTCTATCCAAATCGTGCATATGGGTTCCTCCTGCCGGTGCCAAATGGCAAAGGTTTGGAACCTTACCGCTGATTTCGTTAAAGAGTTTTAAATCCACAGGAACACCTGCTTCGTTGGAAATGGCCAGAAGGTGAAGAACCGTATTGGTGGAGCAGCCCAGGGCCATATCGCAAGCCAAGGCATTTCTTATGGATTTTTCATTGATGATATCTCTTGGTTTAATATCCTTTTCTACCAAGTTCATGATGGCCATGCCGGCATGCTTTGCCAGCATAATTCTCTTTCCTGTAATAGCCGGAATTGTTCCGTTTCCCGGAAGGGCTATGCCAATGGCTTCCGTAAGGCAGTTCATGCTGTTGGCTGTATACATACCGGAGCAGGAACCGCAGCCGGGACAAACGTTTTCTTCAACCTCAAGGAGTTTTTTATCGTCAATTATCCCTGCCTTCCTTGCACCAACGGCTTCAAATATCTTTGATAGGGAAACCTCTTCATCGTCCACAACTCCGCTCATCATGGGACCACCGGAACAAACAATTGTGGGGATGTTAATTCTGCAGGCACCCATCAACATGCCCGGAACAATTTTGTCGCAGTTAGGCACCAACACCATTCCGTCGAACTGATGACCAACAGCCATGGATTCCACACCATCGGCAATTAGCTCTCTGCTGGGAAGGGAATATCTCATTCCGCTGTGGCCCATGGCGATTCCGTCGCAGACACCAATGGCAGGAACCATAACGGGAGTTCCTCCCGCCATTCTTACACCGGCCTTTACCGCTTCCACAATTTTATCCAGGTGAATATGACCCGGAACAATTTCACTGTGGGCAGAAACCACTGCTATAAGAGGTCTCTCCAATTCTTCTTTTGTATATCCCATAGCATAGAAGAGACTCCTCATGGGAGCCTTTTCTATACCTTTTGTCACGTTATCACTAATCTTTGACATATTAATTCACCTTTATTTATCCTGGAGCCAGCTCATCATTGATCTTAGCTCAGCACCTGTCTTGCAAAGCTGATGCTCTGCTTCCTTTGCTCTGGACGCAAGGAATTTAGCCTTACCACCGGCATTGAATTCCTGAACGAATTCGCTGGCAAAGGTACCATCCTGTATTTCTGAAAGAACTTCTTGCATGGCTTCTCTTGCTTCCCAATTGATTATTCTCTTACCACGGCTGTAGTCACCGTATTCAGCGGTATTGGAAATCGAATATCTCATAAATTCGAAGCCGCCGGAATTAATAAGATCAACAATTAATTTCATCTCATGAATACATTCAAAGTATGCCATTTCAGGCTCGTAGCCTGCATTAACCAGGGTTTCAAAGCCTGCCTTCATTAGTTCGCAAACTCCTCCGCAGAGTACCGCCTGTTCACCAAAGAGGTCAGTTTCCGTTTCTTCTTTAAAGGTGGTTTCCAGAATACCTGCTCTTCCTGCTCCGATTCCGGAGGCATAAGCAAGTGCATAGTCCTTGGCCTTTCCGGATGCATCCTGATAAACAGCTATCAAGGAAGGAACTCCCTTTCCTTCTTCGTACTGACTTCTTACAGTATGTCCCGGTCCCTTGGGAGCCACCATGATAACATCGATGTCCTTCTGGGGCAAAATCTGCTTATAATGGATATTAAATCCATGGGCAAACATAAGGACGTTTCCTTCCTTCATGTTTGGTTCAATTTGTTCTTTATATATGCTTGCCTGCAGCTCATCGGGAGCTAGCATCATAACTATATCTCCTGCCTTTGCTGCCTTGTCCACATCCATAACCTTAAGACCGGCGTCCTTTGCCTTCTTAATACTGGGGGATCCTTTTCTTAAACCCACCACTACCTTTACGCCGCTTTCCTGAAGATTCATTGCATGGGCATGTCCCTGGCTTCCGAATCCGATAATGGCTACGGTCTTTCCATCCAGCAAGCCCAAATTACAATCCTGATCGTAGTATTTCTTTATCATTTTTATCTCCTTTCAACTATCAGTCTTCAAGACCGGCAACACCGGTTCTACAAACTTCTACTACATCAAACTCCTTCATTGCTTCTATAAATGCGTCAATCTTTACCGGTGTGTCCGTCAGTTGGATAATCATCATATCCTTGCTGAACACGGCGATTTCCGCTTTACATATGTCCACCACTTCTTTGATTTTACTTCTAACACTTTTGGGGGCCTTTACCTTAAGAAGCATAAGCTCTCTATACAAGGTATTCTCTCTATCCAGGAACTGTACCTTTTCTACAACCTCCAGCTTTTCCGTTTGAGTTATAATCTGCTGCATGGACCTTTCGTTGGCTGTAAAGGCAATGGTAATTCTGGACAGGGCCGGATCGTTGGTGGGAGATACAGTTAGAGAATCTATATTGTATCCCCTGCGCCCATATAAACTGATTACTCTGTTTAAAACGTTGGCCTTGTTCTGAACCAGGACGCTTACAATTTCTTGTTTCATCTGTCTACTCATCCTGGGTCCTCCTTATGTATTAATAATCATATCATCAACGGATTTACCGCCGGGAATCATGGGAAGTACCATTTCTTCTCTGTCGATTTCGCATTCTATCCATACAGGGGTCTTTGACCTTAGAGCCTTTTTTAACACCTCTCTGAATTCGTCAGGAGTGGTGGCTTTATAGCCCTTGGCTCCAAAGCCTTCTGCCACCTTCACATAGTCGGTTTTTCTTTCCGGCGTTGTGGCTGCATATCTATGTCCATAGAATAAAGTCTGCCACTGATAAACCATGCCTAATACTTTGTTGTTAAGTATTATGGTAATTATGGGAAGGTTTTCGGAAACCGCTGTACAGCATTCGTTCATGTTCATGTGGAATGAACCGTCGCTGGTAATGTGAATCACTCGTTCCTTGGGACATCCCATCTTCGCTCCAATGGCAGCTCCATAACCGAAACCCATAGTTCCCAGTCCGCCGCTGGATATGAATTTTCTCGGTTTGTTGTGGTTAAGATATTGGGCCGCCCACATTTGATGCTGGCCTACGTCGGTAGCGTAGATGGTATCCTTTCCACCCAATTCGTTTAAAACTTCGAATATCTGGGAAGGCTTTAGGGATGCATCCGGCACTCTTTCCGCAATGTGTTCCCTGCTCTTCCAGGAAGCAATCTTGTCTGCCCATTCCTTGTGGGTAGCTTTTTCAACCAAGGGAAGAACTCTTCTTAGGAATTCCTTGGTGTCTCCCACGCAGTATTTATCCACTATAACATTCTTGTTGATTTCACTTATATCCACATCAACCTGAACGATTCTCGCCCTTCTTGCAAACTTCTCAGTGTTTAAGGCTACTCTGTCGCTGAACCTGGCACCTAGTGCAATAACCAAATCCGCCTGATCCACAGCTCTATTGGCGGCTATGGAACCATGCATACCTATCATGCCTAAATCCCTTTTGTCACTACCTATGACACCAGTTGCCATTAAAGTATGAACCACCGGAATGTCAGCTTTTTTCACCAGCTTTTCAAGGTCTTCCCAGGCCTTTGATGCTATAACGCCGCCTCCTGCATATATAACGGGTTTGTCAGAGGCATTGATCATATTTGCAATCTCTTCCATGTACTTCTTGCTAATGGCAGGAAGCTTTCTTAAAGGAAGAGGTTTCTTCTTGATATATTCCGTGGTGGCTGCGGTTACATCCTTTGTTATATCTATAAGGACGGGACCCTTTCTTCCACTTCCGGCAATTTGGAATGCCTGTCTAATGGTGTCAGCCAATTCATCAATATCGTTAACAAAGAAATTATGCTTGGTTATACCCATGGTTACACCGGTAATACTGATTTCTTGGAAAGAGTCCCTACCTATCATATTGTCCGGTACATTTGCGCAAATGGCAATAAGCGGCGTGCTGTCCATCCATGCAGTGGCAATGCCTGTAACAAGATTAGTGGCACCAGGTCCGCTGGTGGACATTACTACACCGGTTTTCCCTGTTGCTCTGGCATAACCATCAGCAGCATGGGCAGCCCCCTGTTCATGGGCAGTAAGCACATGATGAATTTTGTCTCTATATTTGTATAATTCATCATAAATATTTAGTGCTGTTCCGCCGGGATATCCAAACACAGTATCTACCCCGTGCTCCAACAGCACTTCCATCACAATCTCAGATCCGGTTAATTTCATTCAGCTTCCCTCAACTTTTAATAATTATAAACAATAAATAATAATAGAAAATAAGCCGTCCAAGGGCATACAACCATTATATAGTTATCCAGGATTTTGTCAACACTTTTTGTGTGACAAAAACAAATATTTTTTGTTATATATATTGACCACACACAAATTTTTATTGACAAAGTCACTTTACTACACTATATTAGTGTAGTAACTATTTTCAGCATTATATATTTATAAATTTCAATAAATCGAGGTATTAGAGAAATGCAGAACTATACTAAGTACAAGCCAGGATATTTCCCACCCCCAACTGCTCGCATGGATTGGGTAAAAAAGGATCATATAGAAGAAGCACCTATTTGGTGCAGCGTAGATTTAAGAGACGGAAATCAAGCCCTAATCATTCCTATGAGTTTGGATGAAAAGCTTGACTTTTTTAAGGTTCTTTGTGATATCGGCTTTAAAGAAATAGAAGTGGGATTCCCTGCTGCATCGGATACGGAATATCAATTTCTCAGAACTTTGATAGAAAAGGATTTAATCCCCTCTGATGTGAAGGTCCAGGTTTTGACCCAGTCAAGGGAGCACATTATAGATAAAACCTTCCAGTCCCTGGTGGGAGCAAAGCAGGCTATAGTTCATCTATACAATTCCACCTCCTTTGCCCAAAGGCAGCAGGTTTTTAGAGCCTCTCAGGAGGAAATTAAGAAAATTGCCGTTGACGGAGCAATGCTTATGAATGAGTATAAGGAGAAATATCCCGATACAGAATTCACCTTCCAGTATTCTCCCGAAAGTTTCACCGGAACCGAGCCGGAGTTTGCTTTGGAAGTGTGCAATGCAGTTATAGACGTGTGGCAACCTACACCGGATAATAAAGTAATAATTAACCTTCCGGCCACAGTTGAAATGTCCATGCCCCACATATTTGCAAATCAGGTGGAATATATCAGCGACAATCTCCATAGCAGAGAGAATGTTATTCTTTCCATTCATCCCCACAACGACAGAGGTACTGGGGTTGCGGATTCGGAGCTGGCCCTTCTTGCGGGAGGAGATAGAATTGAAGGAACCCTCTTTGGAAATGGAGAGCGTACAGGAAATGTGGACATAGTCACCTTGGCTATGAATCTCTATACCCACGGTGTTAATCCCAATCTGGAATTTGGCAATATGTCGGAAATCGTAGAGGCCTATGAGCGAAACACGGGAATGCAGGTAGGCCCCAGACAACCCTATAGCGGAGCATTGGTCTTTGCTGCATTTTCCGGTTCTCATCAGGATGCCATAGCCAAGGGAATGAAATGGAGAGAAGAGGTTGAGCCCGACCGGTGGACTGTCCCCTACCTACCCATCGATCCCCACGATGTGGGAAGAGAATATGATGGAGATGTAATAAGAATTAACAGTCAGTCAGGAAAAGGCGGCGTAGCCTATGTATTGGAAAACAATTATGGTTTTGTAATACCAAAGGACATGAGGCCTGAGGTAGGCGCCCTAATTACCAAAATTTCAGACAAGCAGCACGAGGAACTTTCCCCTTGTGACATCTATAAAGTTTTTGAAGATGAATATGTTAACGACTTTAGTCCCTTGGATATTACCCATGCCACCTTCAGCCACCTAAGTTCCACCAAGGATGAATCAAATAGGTTTAGTGTAAAAATCCGGGCGGTAATTAAGGACCAGGTTTACGAACTGACGGGAGAAGGAAATGGTCGTCTGGACGCGGTAAGTAATGCACTGAGAAAGACACCCTATCACTTTGATTATAAGTTCATCACCTATTCAGAAAATGCTATTAGTGCAGGTGCAGACTCCAAGGCGGCAGCATATATATGTATTGCCGATAAAAGAGACAATATGTACTGGGGCGTAGGAACTCAGGCGGATATTATCCTGGCTTCTGTTAACGCCTTGGTAAGTGCTCTCAACAGAATGAATAAAAAACTTCACTTTGTTGACTAGCCAAGGGAATTAGAAATTGCACTTTTTAGAATAATGAAATTGATGTAAAATAGCCTTGTAGTAATACAGGCTATTTTTGAGAAGGAGATTTAATCATGGGAATGACAATGACCCAGAAAATTTTGGCGGCTCATGCAGGATTGGAGTCTGTCAAAGTGGGAGACTTAATAAATGCAAACTTGGACCTGGTTTTGGCCAATGACATTACGGGACCGGTTTCCATAGCGGAATTTGAAAAGGCCGGCTTTGATAAGGTCTTTGACGAAAAAAAGGTGGCTCTTATTATGGACCACTTTGCTCCTAACAAGGATATTAAAAGTGCGGAGCAGTGCAAGACCTGCAGAACCTTTGCCAAGGCCTTTAACATAGAAAACTTTTTCGATGTGGGAGAAATGGGAATTGAGCATGCCCTGATTCCGGAGAAGGGATTGGTGGTTCCGGGAGATGCGGTTATAGGTGCGGATTCTCATACCTGTACCTATGGCGCTCTTGGAGCTTTTTCCACGGGAGTTGGATCCACCGACATGACTGCAGGCATGGCCTCCGGCAAGGGATGGTTCAAAGTACCTGCTGCCATTAAATTTAATCTGAGAAACGAACTTAAGCCCTATGTCAGCGGCAAAGACGTTATTCTGTATATTATAGGAATGATTGGAGTTGATGGAGCTCTATATAAGTCCATGGAGTTTACAGGATCCGGAGTTGCCTCCCTTTCCATGGACGATAGACTTACCATCTCCAATATGGCCATTGAGGCCGGTGCCAAGAACGGCATCTTCCCGGTGGACGAGGTAACAAAGAAATACTTAAAGGGAAGAACCGACAGAGAATACATAAGCTATGAGGCGGATTCTGACGCTGAATATGATGCCATCTATGATATAGATCTATCCCAAATAGAACCTACCGTATCCTTCCCTCACCTGCCGGAAAATACAAAATCCATAGGTGATATAGGAGACGTGGAAATAGACCAGGTTGTAATCGGCTCCTGCACCAACGGAAGAATCTCCGATATGGAAGCAGCGGCAAAAATCTTAAAGGGGCGTCATATTGCTCCAGGCGTAAGGGCAATTATTATTCCTGCCACTCAGGAGGTTTATAAGGAATGCATTAAGAAAGGTTATATTGAAGATTTTATTGATGCCGGTTGCATAGTTTCCACCCCTACCTGCGGTCCCTGCCTTGGAGGTTATATGGGCATCCTGGCTGCAGGAGAACGCTGCGTGTCCACAACCAACAGAAATTTCGTGGGACGTATGGGCCATGTGGATTCGGAAGTATATCTGGCAAGCCCTCAGGTAGCAGCAGCCTCTGCTATTGCAGGAAAAATTGCAGACCCAAGAATCGTGGACAGTCCCGAATCCAGAAAAGCCCAAAAGGCTCTGGACAAACAGACTATAAAAGCAGAAAAGCTGGCGGAAAAGCAGGCCATCAAAGCTGAGAAGCTAAACGAAAAGGCTGAAAAGCTGGCAGAAAAAGCAGCAAAGCTTTCAGAGGAAAACTAAGAAATAACCAGGTGAAATAATATATACGAAAGGATAATCCATGGACGCCAAAGGAAAAGTTTTTAAGTATGGAAATAATATAGATACAGATGTAATTATACCTGCCAGATATTTAAATACCGTTGATCATCAGGAGCTAGCCTCCCATTGCATGGAGGATATTGATAAGGAATTTATAAAGAATGTAGCACCCGGAGACATTATGGTGGCAGGAGATAATTTTGGCTGCGGAAGTTCCAGAGAGCATGCTCCCATTGCCATTAAGGCCGCGGGAATCAGCTGTGTGATTGCAAAAACCTTTGCCAGAATATTCTATAGAAATGCCATTAACATCGGACTACCTATAATGGAATGTCCAGAAGCGGCAGAAGCTATTTCCGCCGGTGATACTGTGGAAGTGGATTATACCAGCGGTCAGATACATGACATAACCACCGGTGAAACCTTTAAGGCCGTTCCCTTTCCGGAATTCATTAAAGAGATAATAAATGCCGGTGGACTTCTTAACAGCATAAAATAATTATTATTGGAGCGTAGGTATGGAATACACAATTGCAGTTGTACCCGGCGACGGAATCGGACCGGAGGTTACAAGGGAAGCCCTTAAGGTTCTTTCTGCCGTAGGAAATAAATATGGACATAATTTTCAAATAGAAGAGGTTCTTGCAGGAGGCGCTGCCATAGATGAATATGGCCAATGTCTTCCCTCCTCTACCTTGGATACCTGCAGGTCCTCCCATGCAGTTCTTTTAGGTGCCGTAGGTGGACCTAAATGGGACAATGTACCCGGAGACCAAAGACCGGAGCGAGCTCTTCTTGGACTTAGAAAGGAATTGGGGTTATATGCAAATCTTCGACCTGCCATTGTTTTCTCACAACTAAAGGATGCTTCCCCTCTTAAATCGGAAATTGTTGGATCCGGTCTGGATATACTTATAGTCAGAGAGCTTACCGGCGGTATTTACTTTGGTAATCATAAGACAGAAGAAAAAACCGGTACCGATGAATCCGGCGAACCCATTACATACAAAGAGGCCTATGACACAGAATCCTATTCAGAACCTGAGATTAAAAGGATAGGAAAAACTGCCTTTGATATGGCAATGAAGCGAAATAAAAGGGTTACCAGCGTGGACAAGGCCAACGTTCTTGACAGTTCAAGACTCTGGCGAGCTGTTATGGAAGAGGTTTCTAAGGATTATCCGGAGGTTACATTGGAACACATGTATGTAGACAATGCGGCAATGCAGCTGGTAAGAGACCCCGGACACTTTGATGTTATTGTAACCAGCAATATGTTTGGAGATATTCTTTCCGATGAGGCCAGTCAAATTACCGGATCCATCGGCATGCTGCCTTCCGCCAGTTTGGCTCAGAGTAATTTCGGAATGTATGAACCGGTTCATGGTTCTGCTCCGGATATTGCAGGAAAAAATATCGCCAATCCACTGGCAACAATACTTTCGGTAGCCATGATGCTTAAGTATTCCTTTGGTTTGTCCGAAGAAAGTGATGCTATAGAAAATGCCGTTAAGGCATATTTGGAAAAGGGATATAGAACCTTTGATATTGCAGTTAATACTGAAGCCACCGGCACTGAAGAAACCGGCGATATTGTGGCTTCCCTAATTTAGATTTCCCAGAAAACTTTTTCTGTGTATGGGTGTAGGCCCCAGCTTCTTCAAGCCTTCATAATGAGCCTTTGTTCCATAACCTTTATTGGAGGCAAAGCCATATCCGGGATAAACATCATCTAATTCAATCATCATTCTGTCCCTTTTTACTTTGGCCAGAATCGATGCAGCAGCTATGGATATACTATTGCTGTCCCCTTTAATGAGGGATATTTGTTTTGTATCCACCCCGGGAATTGTAACGGCATCCACCAGAAGAAGATTTATGTTTTGGCCCAGTTTTTCCTGAAGCATTCTTCCTGCGGAATCTACCGCTTGTTTCATGGCTTGTTTAGTTGCCTCAAGGATATTGATTTCATCGATTAAATTGTTATCGCATAAACCAAAGCCATAACAAATGGCATTATCAAGAATCTCATCGTATAGAGATTCTCTTTTTTTCTCGGATAATTTTTTAGAGTCGTCTATACCAAGGCCTTCATAATCCGGATTCAAAACAACGCAGGCGGTAACAACGGGACCTGCCAAGGGTCCTCTCCCTACTTCGTCAACTCCCGCAATAAAATCATGTCCAAGACTTCTATATTCCATTTCAAACTTCTTAAGTTCAAGAGCACGTTCCTTTTCCTTAATGAGTCTTTCTTCCTTGGTCATTATTATTCACCTACTTTTTCCAAAGTAATTCTTCCTATGGTTCCGGATCTGAATTCATCCAATACTGTTCTGGCACAGCGTTCGTAGTCAATTCTCTTTCCGGGAAGAATAAATCCCCTTTTTCTGGCTATGTTGTCCATGTTCTCCAAAGGAACTTCATCTAGTTCCTCCAGTTTATAGCGTTCCATAAGGAGGCTTGGGTATTCATTCTGAAGTAATTCTATCAGATTAAGAGCCAAGGTTTCCTTGTCCAATATCTCTTCCTTAATTGAACCGCAATATGCCAAAACCACTCCCACCTTGGGGTCTTCAAACTTTGGCCAAAGTATTCCCGGAGTATCCAGAAGCTGCATACCGTTTTCCAAAGTTAGCCATTGCTTTCCCTTGGTTACGCCGGGTTTATCTCCGGTTTTGGCTGCCTTTCTTCCGGTCAGTCTGTTTATCAAAGAGGACTTACCTACATTGGGAACCCCTACTATCATTAGCCTCAGCTTCTTTTGTCTGGTTCTCTCTTTGTTTAAGTCCTCCTCTATCTTTTTCATTAGAGACATTAAGTCCTTAATTCCAGTGCCTCTCATGCTGTCCACCAGCACCACCTGTCCGGAAACTTCCTTGGAAAAATGCTCCTTCCATTTTTTATTGGCATCGGAATCACTAAGGTCGCTTTTGTTTAATACAATAATGCGGTTTTTATCTCCCACCAATTCTCCTATAATGGGATTTCTGCTGGAAAGAGGTATCCTAGCATCAAGTAACTCCACTACAACATCAACTAATTTCAAATTCTCCTGAATTAGCTCTCTGGTTTTTTTCATATGTCCCGGATACCAGTTGATGTTTTCTATGGTCATGCTATTACCTCTATAAAACTCCAATATTGACAAAAGAGGAGAACCCTGCGGCTCTCCCCTTAATCTTTACTAGTTAGCTTCTTCCTTTGCTTCTTCAGCAGCTTCTTCAACTACTGCTTCTGCTTCTGGAGCAGCTTCTACTACTGCTTCTTCAGTAGCTTCTACTGCTTCGGCTGCATCTACAGGAACTTCTTCCACTACTTCTGGAACTGTCTCAATTACTTCTGGTTCAACAGTTTCTTCAACTACATTTGTAACCTTGAGTCTTGGTTCGCCTTCCTTGACTTTGATCTTGGCAGCCTTACCTGTTCTCTCTCTCATGTAGTTCAGCTTAGCACGTCTTACATCGCCGCGTCTCACGATTTCGATTTTTTCAACCCATGGTGAGTGAAGCGGGAATGTTTTTTCAACGCCTACACCGGAAGCAATCCTTCTTACTGTGAATGTTTCGCCGATTCCGCCATTCTGTCTCTTGAGAACAAAGCCCTCGAAGATCTGGATTCTTTCGCGGTTTCCTTCTTTAATCTTAACGTGTACCTTTACCTGGTCACCAACGTTAAATGCAGGGATATCTTTCTTCAGATAGTCCTTGGTTACTGAATCAAGAATGTTCATATTCGGTTTCCTCCTTCCCTTCAAGGCGTTCTTGCTATAAATTCGGCTATTTCCAATAACAGAGGACCGCCCGTACTGACCGAATTATTCTAACACAATAGAATTGCCTTTTCAAGCATTTTTTCTCTATTTTTCAGCATTTTTACGCAATATCAGAAGCAAAATCATGATAGATGTCAAGACAGTCATAACATATACCCTTTGGTATCCCAAATCTCCTGTTTTTGGAACCGGTCTTTCAGGAGGACTACTGGGAGTTTCAGGCACAAGGGGCGGTTCCTCCGGAGGATAGACAACTGTCTGGTTTTCGTTTTGGAAATCCCGATGTACTGCAATTATCTTATCCTCATAAATCAGGTCCTCAAAAACCACAATCTTCTTGTTATGAAGATTTTCGCCGGAAAAATTAAAGGCTACATCCACTGTCATATTTTCTTCAGTGGCAGTAACTAAGGAAGTTCCTACCACCTCCATTCCCTTGTCATCTAAATAAGGCTTTTCTTTTTCCGCATCCATTAATATTCCCTTTACAAGGTAGTCTACTCCCGGAGTTAGGTTACTTAATTCCACTTTATCTATTATGGTGACCTCCTCCTTAACCTCCCCCAGGTGATCCTCTGTACCCTGGTCTATAGCTGTGGTTTGAAGCCCGGGATAATATATCCTCTGGTTTTCATCGGTTTTAGAGTCATGCCTTGCCACTTCTTTATCTTCCTTTACGTCGTAAAGAACCTCTGTAACCACTAAGGTTCTTCCCTCTGCAGCTGTAGCATCGAATTTAAATGGCGGCATAACTATCTCCCCATCTCTTTCTTTGCTGGTGAAGGAATGTGATACCCGGGCAAATACTTCATCTGTTTCCACATCTATCAATGCGCCTTCTATAAGGTATTGGTTATTAAGCCTCAGATTCCTTAAGCTAACTACATCAATTATTTCTCCATCCTCTAGGGCACTTCCTATATGGCTTTCGGTTGCTGAATCCTTTGCTACGGTTTTAATTTCTATAGGAAGCTCTTCATTGACAAAACGGGGCGACTTGTTCTCCTTATTATATTTTATGGTATCCCCTTCCTTGGTTGTCCATTTAAGCTCCGGACTTCCATTTTCGTTGAGGGCGATGATCCCCGTAAGAACAGTCTCTGACTTCTTAAACCCTTTTGGGGAAGCAGTTTCCGTAACTCGAATCCCACCTAAGGGAAAGACGATTTGATTTTCCTTTTTATAGAAGTCACTGTTTTCTTTTGTTTTATCTAAATAGGATTCATTATTAAGAAGCAATTCCCCTTGGTTCGTTGTATAATGCCACACCTTTTCAGGTTTTCCCTCAAAACTATGGTTAGTAAAATACTCCACTATAAAAGCCGCGGAGCTATCCTTTATTAAAGGATTTCCACTTTGGGAACTAACCTTTTCAATTCGTATATCCCCCTGGATGTACAGGGGCTCATTAGGCATATTAAATTCCTTTGTTTTATCGGGTTCAACTTCAATCCTTTGGACAGAAGCATTTAGCTTATATCCAGGAGGTGTCTTAAGTTCTCTTATATAGTAGGTGCCGCTAATCAAATCCATGGATTCCCCGGTTTTTCCATCATCACCGGTTGTAAGGATTTGAATTTCATTCCTTTTGTTTTTCGCATCCTCCTCCGAACCATAGATGCCAAACTGGGCACCCTTAAGGGAGTAGCAAGGATTTCCGGATGTAATATCTTCTTCTGCAGATGTTTTTCTGATTTTCACTTTGCCGTATTTGTAATTTGTAAATTGGATTTTGTCAGCCATGATGCCTCTTCCTGTAAACACTTCCTCATAGCCAATATATTTAACACCATTTATTTTCTTCGTATCCTCCACCCATCTAAGCTTTGATACTGATACACCATTACTGTCCTTTTCAACAACACATTCTGCGTAGAGAACAGCCTTGGAAGGCTTATATCCCTTAGGTGCTTCCTCCTCTGTAATCCTTAAGGTTCCCTTGGGATAGCCAATATAACCGGGAGCATAAACAAAGTGCTGGTCACTGTCAAATTCGTTGTCCACATTTATAAGCCTGTTAAAATTTATTACTCCCTTATCTGTATCTTTATCGGAGGTAAAGGTTTTGTAATACCATATTCTTTCAGGAGGCTGATTAAATCCTTTGTCTTTTACAGTAGTATAGGGTTCCCTGAAAAACTCTACTTTGAAAGTAGCTGCCATCTCAGGATTGTTTTCTCCTGCATCTATAGGATTACCATTTTGGTCCACCTTCAAAATAACCAGATTTGAATCATCCATTTTTTCAAAATTGTATAAGTCGATATAGTCCTGATATATCTCATAGCCCGGAATTGGTTTTTTACCGCCGTAATCCACATAGGTTTTGTTCAGGGTGGACTCCGACCAGGTGGTTTTTAGTTTTCCGTTAACGCTTACAGTATTCAAGTAAAGAGGTCCCGGCAGCAGATTATATTTATCCTCAGGAAATACCTCCACCTCCGTTATCTTTATCAATCCCTCCGGAAAATAAACCTTGCTTCCATCTAAATACATGGGATCATTTTTATAGCCCTCTGCCTGATGGGCCATTACGTTGATACTTAGACTTCCTGCAGGCCAGGTATCTGTTTCCTCGGATTTTTTCCTTGTTCTAAAATGCCAGGTTCTTGTGGGAGTTCCCTCCTCTTTGGTTTTGCCTTCAAAGAGTTCCAGCTTAAATACTGCATATGCCTCGGGATCTATATCCGTAATGTATCTTCTTCCTTCATCGTTATAGGCTCTCTTGTATATAGTTAGATTAGTTAAATCAGGTTCTTCCTTCGATTCCTGTCTAAAGCCAAAATAACCACCGGTAGTTTGGTTTACTCCGTAGGTTGCAGTTCCGCTGGTGGCTCCTCCTGTCATAAGATAGGCCATGGTTACATAGGTATATCCATCGCTTTTCTCTGTAACATCCACCACCTGGAACTTAACATTTTTTACCCCCGGCGTTGTATTCTTGGCCACATTGGCATGGTAGCAGTTCCCCATCATTCCGGGATTGTACTTTACACCGCCTTTGGTAATTCCCACAGCCTGCACACTGCTGCTGTATACCGAAGGACCGGATAGTATAAAATTGGATATACCAAAGGCTTTTTCCGGCAAAGCTATGAAGCCCGTTTCTCCATTTGAAGCATAACCAAAGACGCTTCCCGCCTTAACTGTATCGTAGGAAAAAACATTAGGTGCAGTTTTGACGCCCCAATCATAATCCCAGGAGGCGGCGGAACCGATGTAATAGCATTTCTCCGTAAACTCTTTTCCCTTGGACAGCTTTGATATATCCGCCCTTCCATCCAAGGTGAGCCAGCGAGAAATGTTGGGAGCAGATGCGGAAAAAATTGCTTTCTTTATTCTGTCTTTAACATTTTTTTCGTGGATTATTATTTCTACGGTTTTGATGCCGATGGAATCCATAGGGATTTCCAGATTGCCGGTTTCCTTATCATACTTCAAACCGTAAAAATCCGTTCCGTTTACTTTGGCGGTGATATTGTCCAAACTAAGGTTTGCAGCCTTATCACCCTTTGCCAGATTGATTTCGAAATTAAAGAAGGGGCTGGCCTCATAATCACCTTCCTTGATATCCGCCAAACCCAGCTCATCCTTGGCTGTTACCTTGATGATTCCTTTTTCAAGCTTGGCAGGAACCAGAAGCTGAATCTGTAGATCTGAAAAGTCGTCATAGTTTCTGCTAATGGATTCCTTATTAATAGTTGCAGTATAGGTTTCTATGTCGAAGCCAATTCCCTCCTTTATGACCTGTCCCTTATCGTTTCCTTTGGCAAAGGCAATGTCCAGAAGATTCCCCTTTGCTATTTTGTTTCTAAAGGGAGTGTCCACCAAAATAGAATAGGTTCCACTTTGATCAAGATAAGCTTTTCCCATTTCCATAAACTGAAGCAGTACCGGCGCACCTTCTTTTTGGAACATAACAGATTCAAAGGTATCCCCCTCCTCTACCATGTCCGAATCCACCAGAAGGTATTTAACAAGTACGTCCAATTCCTTGTCCAGCTCCTTGTCATCAAAATTAGGTTCTTCAATTATTATTTCCTCTTGGGCTACACTTGGTTCTTCACTTGAGGCATCACTTGGGGGTTCTCCTTTTGTGTTCTCCTGTTCTTGTTCTTCACTTGGGATTTCACCTAGTGTTTCATCTTGAACTTCGCCCGCCCCTTCGGTTTCCTCTTGATTATCCTCTTCTGTAGACTTTGTCCCATGGTCTTCCTTTTCTCCCAGGAAGATAGCTTCTGTGGTTTCATATCCTCGGTTTTCTTCACCGAAAAAGAAATCTTCAATTCCTTCCAGGCTTCCCTTTGATCCTAGGTAACCTGAAACTTTGGCCGCGGAAATAGATGTTACAGAACCGGGGATATAGAGGTCCACATTTTCTCCGTAATTTGAGAACAGGGTTCTATTTCCCTGAGAATCGGAGGAACCAACTATGATTGCCTGTTCTATCTTTCCCAGCAGGGTAAGGTCTGTATCAATTCCATCGTTTCCTGCTGCAACAACAACTTTTATATCTTGCTCAATAGCTTCATTAATTATTTCTTCAATTTTATAGCTGTCCTCCACATAGGGGGCGGAAATGGAAAGGTTGATTATTTTAACATCCATCTCCATGGCAAGCTTTATTGCAGAATAAACATCTTCCTCATCCCCCACTCCATCATCGGATAAGGCTTTTATAGATAAGATCTTTGCCTCAGGAAATATACTCTTTATTTCCTTAATGATCCTTTCGCCATGACCATTTCTGTCTAAACCATCATCCCCTAAAACTGATAGGCATTTTACATCCTCTGTACCGCCGGTATCTATAATGGCGATATCATATTCTTCCTTTGCTTCTTGGACTTCTTGAGTTTCTCCATCCTCCTTTTGATTACTCTCCTCTTCAACAGTCTCCAGGGCTTCCTCCTGATCTTTATCCTCTGCATAAGCAAAGCCACTTATTAAATCCGTAGCTCCTGTATTAAAAATTAGCAATGCTATTATTAGCAGAAAAATAAGAGGTTTTTTAAATGCATATTTCATTACTTCGCTCCTTTCATTTTTGACCCCCAAAGAAAAGAGCCGCGATTACTCGCGGCTCTTTGACCTATTTTTCCTTGTAGCAAAATAATAGCATTATTTTCGCCATATGTCAATATTTACCAATTAATTAAATATTTTCCATTATGCCCTGGGGTGGGTCTTGTCGTATACGTCTTTGATCCTGGTACTGGCCACCTGTAGGTATACCTGCATGGCTTGAACATCATCGTAACCCATAAGTTCCTGCAGGGTTTTAATATCCGCACCATTTTGAATCATGTGCACAGCAAAGGATGTTCTTAATATATGTGGAGTAATTCGCCCTTCCATACCCATCTTTTTTCCGTACTGAACCAGAAGCTTCCATAGGCCTTGTCTTGTGAACCTTTCTCCCATGTAATTTAGAAAAAGTGGTCTATCCTCTCTTTGCTTATCCTCTTCGTCCCTAAGAAGAGCAGGCCTGCTGTCTCTTAGATATTCATTTATAGCTGTTCTGGCATAGCTTCCCAAGGGTACAATTCTTGGTCTTCCATGTTCTCCGGTACATTGAATAAAACCCATTTTAGTATTTAGGTCTCCGTAGTTTAAGTCTATGAGTTCCATTACTCTTATGCCGGTACCATAAAGAACTTCAAGCAAGGCCTTGTCCCTTTTTCCTTTTATACTGTCATCCGGCAAGGCCAGAAGCTTTTCCACCTCCTCCAAGGACAGAAAATCCAGTTCATTTCTTGTGGCTCTGGATGTTTTAATTCCCCTTGTGGGATCTTTGCTAACCTTGCCTTCCTTCATAAGGTAATCAAAGGCAGCTCTAATGGAGGCCAGTTTTCTGTTTCCTGTGGCCTTTGATTTTCCGGCTTTGTTAATGTCCATAAGATAGCCTATAACATCGGTTTCCGAGGCCTTTTCAATGGTTACTCCATGCTGGGACAGGTATTTTTCAAAGGCCATAATATCCCGTTTATATGCCATCAAAGTATTTTCGGATGATTTCTTTTCCTTTTCCAAATAGTCAAGAAAACCTCTAATATCCATAGAATCACCTACATTCTTCTTCGAACAAGCTCCGCCACCTTTAAAATCACAATTTGTGATTTTGCATCTTCAATTTCTCCGGTCATAACCATTTCCACAAGCTCATCCAAAGGATATTCGCAAATATCAATGGCCTCGTTATCATCAAAGTCTGTTTCTCCCTTGGTTAAATCTGTTGCCAGGTAAAGATGCAATACTTCATTGGTAAATCCGGGGCTGGTCATCATGGCTCCCAGATCCTCTATTCTGCCTGGTGTATATCCCGTTTCTTCCTTTAGTTCCCTTATGGCTACATTTTCGAAGGTTTCATCTCCGTCTCTCTTGCCGGCGGGTACCTCAAGAACTACTTTATCGAAAGGTTTACGATATTGTCTTACCATTACCATATTGCCTTCTTCCGTCAAGACACCTATGGCGGCACCTCCACTATGTTCTACTATTTCTCTATAGGATTCACCATTTATGGTAGAGACCTTATCTTTTCTAAGGTTTAAAATTGCACCCTTGTATATGTACTCGCTATCTAAAGTTTTTTCATCAAATGTCATATCACTACCTCCTGCTAAATTATATCATATCAATTAGATTAACAATAACACTATTTATGAAGATTATATGTATTTTTCAAAAAATCGTTATTTTCACCATTTTATTCTTGCATTTTCTGTATAGTTATTATAAACTAATTGTGTGGTTATCCCCCTGATAACCTCATTAATCTCTAATCCCAATACCCCTTTTGAACAAAATAGGCTGCTCCCCTGCGGTCTATTTTGTTTTATATTAAAAATAATATATAATAAAAACCATGAAACATATTAAAGAACAAATAGACATAATACCTGAAGAGTTTAAGAGTCTTGGCATGTACCTGGATAATAAGCGGTATGCTGTTTTGGACATAGAAACCACCGGTCTTTCACCTATTCACAATCAGGTCATGCTGGTGGGTCTTATTGTGGTTGAAGATAAAAAGGTCACTCTCCATCAGTTCTTTGCCACGGATCTCCAGGATGAGGCTGAGATTCTAAGTAAAACCGCAAAAGAGCTTTCATCCTGCAATTACATTGTTACCTTTAATGGAAGATTCTTTGATATTCCCTTTATTGAAAAAAGAAATGTTAAGCATGGGGTATATTTGGAACGGCTTTTTAACCTGGACCTTTTTTATCTACTAAAATTCTATTCAGATATTCCAAAGATAATACCTAAATTAAATCAAAAGTCCATTGAAATGTATGCGGGAATTGACTTTCTTAGACAGGATAGAATATCAGGAGGAGAAAGTGTGGCTTTGTTCTCCGAATATCTCAATACCGGATCCATGGACTTGGAAAAGAGAATCCTCCTCCATAACAGCGATGATTTAAAGCAGCTGCTAAGGTTAATGAGTTTACTTAAAAACGTAGATATTCATAGATCCTTTTTTAAAACCGGCTTTCCCATAGATGGAGGGAGGCTCAGTGGAATAGACCTTAAGAAGACAGATCTTATAATAAAAGGCTTTGGAGATAATCCCACCGAATATATTGCCTTCCCCTCTGTAGAAGCTCCCTATAGCTTTAGAATGTCAGCCAAGGATGGCGCTTTTGAAATTGAGCTACCCTGCGAAAAAAGAAATAAGGACATCTATGTAGATATTGGATTTATAGAGAGCAAAGGATTAGATGAATTGAAAGAGTTCTTCCCTTCCTTTATAAATGATTATTTGATCATAAAAGAGAATGGATCAATTAACTATCCTGAAGTGAATCTAATGTCCAAATTCCTGGCTATAGACGCCCTTGGAAGGCTGGGTTAAGCCTTCGTTTTTATTATCATCCTAATAATTTCTTTATATGCCGCAAAGACAACCCCTGCAATAGGCCATACTATCCAAGTGGTTTGCCATTCCATGGTTATAAAGCTCCAGGCGAGATAAATAGCAACAGCTATGGCCCAATAAATGCCATCCCATTTTGATGCCTTCTTGTTAAGCCTTGTGTAGTCTCCTTCTTCTAACAGTTTATTGTATCCATTTTGTATCATGGATGTTTTAACCAGAATCTTAACTCCAATTCCAATCAAAGTTAGCAAAGCCGCCACACCATAGATTACCAGTGCTCCGCCCATTTTAGCAGATGTGTAGCCTGTAATCATAATAAAGAATAATGGTATTGCTGAAACAATGCAAAGCACAACTCCTATCACAATGGATCTGGTGTGGACACCTTCATATCTTGCCCGTGCCTCCTTTGCCATTCCACTAATGCCGTAATCTGTATCGATATTTTGCTCATCCAAGTATTTGAAGGGAGCTCCCTTGGCCCCAACATAGATGAATATAGTCACAGCGCAGGCCACCATAATTAGGATAATAATTATTCCCAATAAGGTTCCTACGTATTCGGAGAAAGGCAGTTTTTCTGCTTGCGCCAACCCCAGAAGCACTAGTAGGGGTACGGAGGAAATAATACAGAGCATTACTCCCAAGGATATAGGCGATGCAGCCCTCTCATTATACTCCAAAAACCTGCTGGCTTCTTCCATGGATACACGTACTGTTGTGTCATCCCTTTCACTGTCTATGGTTTCAGGAACTGTAAGCTCGGTATTCTCCATATCATCCTTTAATAGATAGTCCGTGGATACACCAAAGAGTTCTGCCAGTTGAAGTATTTTCTTCATATCCGGAATGGCTTGTGCACCTTCTATTTGTAATAAGATAAATATGTACAAAAATTATCATATAAAAATGTACAAAATATGAGATAATGGCACAGGAAAAATTCGGAAAAAGGAGAAAGTTACCTGTGCTAATCAATAAGAATATTACCGTATCACTAAAGATA
>JAGAXF010000001.1 GCA_017941085.1 Bacillota bacterium | reverse complement strand
GAACGAGAAAAGGGACAACATCTTCGCTTTGAGGACAGATGTAGTATCAAAGTCTGTAAAAGGCTCAAATTATCACTTCGCAAGATCGCTGAGATTGTCGGATGCGCAGCATCTACGGTGCTAAATGAATTGCGCCGAGGCACTGGTATGCGAAATGGAGACCGCGGTCGTTTTCCAGAATACTCAGCTAAACGCGGACAAACCAACTACGAGATTAATCGTTCTCGCTGTCATAAGGCCAGTAGCCTCGATCCGAACAGCCCATTCATTAAGTGGGTAGTAAAACAGGTGCGAGAACACGGCTGGTCGCTGGATGCCTGTGTTGGGAGAGCAAAGAAAAAGAAGCTCTTTCCGAGAGATCAGATCTTCTGCACATCCACTCTGTATGATGCAGTTTGGACAGGAAAGATTCCTCTTTCACCTTTCGACCTGCCTGAGGCTATGTCTAGAAAACATAAGAAGCACGTCAGTCGTAAGAACAAGCGAATCTTTGGCAAGAGCATCGATGAGCGCCCAGAAGAAGCCATGATGCGCATTGTATGCGGTCACTGGGAGATTGATACAGTCATTGGCAAACGCTCTGGTAAAGAATCTGTCGTTCTCACCCTCGTGGAGAAGGTTACAGACTTCTATCTGGCAATCAAGATTCCTGCTAAGGATTCGGCTTCTGTAATGACCGCCATGGCCGTCCTTCGGGACGAGTTTGGCGCAGATAAGTTTGCTGAGATTTTCAAGACCATTACGGCAGACAATGGCAGCGAGTTTGAAGCTCTCTCCGAGCTGGAAGATTGGGGAGTAGGCGTATACTTTGCTCATCCTTATTCATCCTGGGAGAGAGGTCAAAACGAACGTCACAACCGACTGTTTCGCAGATACGTTCCAAAGGGGGTATCCATCGACAATTACTCTGCAGAGCAGATACTCTCATTCGCTGATGAGATGAATGCACTGCCGCGAAAGCATCTTGGGTACTACACGCCGGAGGAACTCTTTGATGAATTTCTCGATCAGGTGTATTCAGTTTTCAAGGTTCATGCTTCGTAGCTATAACTTACTGTTCAACTTGGACTTGCAATTTATGTGTATAAAAAAATAAATGAGGGCTATAAATGGAAATTGTAATAGATAAGGGTTTGGCTGAACATTGGAACAATATATATCTTATAGGATATATGGGTGTGGGAAAGAGTAGCACCGCCAAACATCTAGCCAAAATACTTGATCTAACAGTTATAGAATTGGATCAAGCAATTGAAAACCACTATGGAAAGCCCATAATGGATATCTTTGATGAAATCGGAGAAGAAGGTTTCCGTGCATTAGAAACCATTATTCTTGCTTCTTCTATCTCCGGAACAGTTGTACCCTACGATATATATAAAGGGGCTGTTTTCTCCTGTGGCGGCGGAGTCCCCTTAAACGAAGTAAATGTAACTGCCATGTTTAATTCCGGAAGAATTGTCTATCTTAAAGCAAAGCCTGAAACTGTTCTTGCCAGATTACAAAATGATAACGGCGATTCCAGCGACGGAGACACATCCAACGGTAGGCCCCTCCTTAGAGGTAAAATGAATCTCTCGGATATTAAGGAAATGATGGAAATTCGTGCCCCTTATTATGAGGATGCAGCGGATTTAATAATTGAAACCGACAATAAAACCCCGGAGGAAGTCGCCGGGGAAATAGTAATGGAATTAAATCTAATCCCTAATCTATCATAGGTTTTGCGGGACAAGAACAATAACCCTTGTGTCCAAGTTTGAAGAATCAATATGTAAATCAATTGAACTCTTATCTAAAATCTCAATGTTTTCCATCTCCTCAAGGAAATCATTTACTGTACTAATCACATCAAAGCCAAAACCTTTTTCATCATCTCTATAGTGCATGGGAATTACATTGCGTGGCTTTATCTTTTTTATGATACCTGCTGCCTCTTTACCATCTATAGTATAATATCCACCAACAGGAATAAGGGCCAAATCCAAATCATTAAGGAATGCAAGCTGGTCTTCTGTTGGCACACATCCCAAATCACCAAAGTGAGCAACTTTAAGACCATCACAGGCGACTATAGAAATTGTATTCTCGCCTCTTAAGGCTCCCTCCTTATCGTCATGAAAGGTTTCTATCTCAGTTATTTCAAAGGCATCTCTTTCACCTGACTCTCTTATTAGTTCCCTGGCATTATGATCCCCATGCTGATGACTACATATTACAATGTCAGCTTCTTCTCTTATGGGTTTTATTCCCGGAACATATCCATCATTTGTTGGGTCAAAAACAACGCTATGCTCATTAAATTCCACTTTAAAGCAAGAATGGCCAATCCATGTCACTTTAATTCTGTTGTTCATAAATAGCTCCTATTTTTTTCTTAAACGAATTGTATGCCGTAGTAATTATCATCATGTAAACAAAGAGAATAATACTAGTGGGAAGCAAGTAAACAAAAGGTATTGGGATCTTGCTATATAACATATCAAGAATAGGATTATCCTCTGTTTCTATGGAAAAGAAATAATTAGCATGGGTATTAAGTTCAGTAATACGAAGAGCCAAGCTAATAACAAAAGCTATAAATGCAATTCCAATTGTTGCAAGAATAATGGTTGGTATATCTTGAAATCTAGGTGAATACAAACCAAGAGTTACAAGGGATAGCCCCAATATAACAACCATGAAATGGGTTCCATAATATCCTATCATTCTTGGTAATAATATGGAGTAACCGCTAAATCCAAGGCCCGGCATCGTTAAAGCCATAATGGCACCTAAAGGTCCAACAAAGAAACAAAAGCCAAGTAAAGGTTTTTTCTTTGTAAAAACAGCAATTGGAAGAAGAATCATATTTACATTGCACAAATGCAAAGGAAGCTCTCCCCACCAATTAAATCCACCAATAGCCTCTGTGGCTATGCTAAACTCTGCATCAATAGACAAGGAATACTTATATAGAAAATAGCAGCATATAGTAAATACGCTTGCTGCTATTACAGCCTTACTCCTTAGTTCTATACTTCTTTTGCGCAATTCCCTTGTGGCTACAAAAAGAATAAGAAAGAATACAAGCAATACTGCAAAAAACACTTTATTAAAGGGTTCAATAATAAAAACACCGCTTTGATTCATAAGGGATCCTCCGGATTTATTATGGATTAACACAACTGACCTTATCAAGGAAATCGTATAAACCTTTCGGGCCTTCTTTTATGTCATCTAGATTGTTATCTCCTAAAACAACTAATTTATTTTTTCCGTGATAGTCACTGCCTGCTGTAACAAATAAATTATATTTCTCAGCTAAATTTAGCATTTCTAATTTCATTTTTTCGGTAAACCCGGAATAAAAAGCTTCCACACCCTGAATTCCAAAACCCATTAGTTTTTTAAGCCTTTCTTCCATCTCATCACCCAGGATAAGTTCTTCACCGCTTCCATATATAGGATGAGCAAGAATAGGAATACCGCCTCCGGAAAGAATTCCTTCTATAGCTTCCTCCGGTTTTATAAAAACATTTTTAAACTTCTTTTTATTAATATACTCTTTTATGGCAATGTCCCTAGATGGAGCATATCCATACTTAACCATCATATTACCTATATGAGGTTTTCCCGGATTTTCTTTAGCCATGAGCTCTTCTATATCTTCTTTGGAAAACTCAAATCCAAATTCTTCTTTAAGATATTTAAGCCTGGCTGCCACCTTTTCCAGCCTGAAGCTATGGCCTTTATTAACAACCTTTAAAAGTCCATCATCATCGGGATCGTATCCATATCCCAAAATATGATACTTTCCCTCATTATCGCGACAGGAAAATTCCACACCTCTAATAAACTTAGGGTCATTTTCCATAAGAAATTTAGGCATTTCGATTCCGCCTAAAATTGAGTCATGATCTGTAACAGAAAAAATATCAATATTAAAATCCTTTACAGCAGCAAGAATCTCTGACAGTGTATTGGTACCGTCAGAGATTGTTGTGTGCATGTGTAAATCTATTTTTTTTATTCCATTGTAGATCATAGCTCAGTCAGACGAATTAGAGGATTATAAATTCTTTTTAAGCGTAAGTATATTTTTACCGTCCTTATAATCGTAAACCACATCATCCATGGTCTTCTTCACCATAAATATTCCCAGTCCGCCTATCTCCCTATCCTCTGCCGATAAGGTTATGTCCGGATCCTCTTTAGCCAAAGGATCATAGGGTATTCCATTATCTATAAATGTAATGGATACTACTAATGGTTCTTCGTTCACTTCTACGCGTACCGTTGCATTTCCTTTACCCGGGTGATAAGCATAATGGGCGATGTTAACAAAGATCTCCTCTACTGCAACATCAATCTGCATTTTTTCCTTCATGGGACAATCAACTGCATCCAAATGTTTATCCACAAAGTCTAAAACAGTTTGAAGATTTTCATTTGTTGCTTCAATGTCCAGTTCATTAGAGGGAATCTCCAATGTATCAACTTTATCCAGCAGTTCCATCAGTTCCCCTTTCCAGTGGTCGATTTCAAGTTTCTTCTGTTCATCATCGAGACCACCTCTTCTAATAGATCTTCTGATCAATCTGGTATAACCAACAATCCTTGCCTTGTCTTCCACATCTTTAATTAATTTTTCATCCGATGTGTTAAGATATGCCTTTAAAACTTTGTTCCAGAATAATTTTGATGTTTCTAAATCAAAGCCTTGGAAGGATTTAATGACTTCAGGGTCACATTCAGAGAAACCGATGAAGGCATTATACATAGAGCCTAGCTCAAATATTGGATCACCTACTGCTAATGTGTCCATATCAATTAGAAGAACTTCATCACCGGTAAGTTCCAGATTCTTGGTGTGATAATCGCCATGAATCATATGATCATTTACGGGAATAGCCTTAAACAAAGACAGAAGCTTTTCACCGTAATTATCCGGGAGATAATCCTTTGTGAACTCAGCCCATTCTATTGCGGTTTCCCTCATGTCAGGAAGGTCACCTTCAGGAACCACTGTGCTATGAATCTTTTTAAGCATTTTCACATATTCCTGAACGCACCAGTCCAGCTTATCGGGTTCAGTAGAAATGATTTTTGAAAAGGATCTGGCATTTAAAAGTTCAAATACGGAGCCATAGCTATCATTAACCTTTACCACATCGTAGGAAATTGCCGTTGGTATTCCCAGAATAAGAGCCAGTCTGGCTACTTCTCTTTCATGTTGAATGTCCTCCAGGGCATCAGCATTATTATATACTTTTACAACATTATCCTTATCGATTCGATAAATTGTACCGTTGGCTCCCCTGCCAATCTCTTCGCAGCCTTCCACAGAAACTACTCTATAGGCCTTCTCTACAGGAAACATCTGTGTAAACCCCGTCATATCGAATATTTCATATACTTCCGGAGTGACTCCTACAACCTTAAGGCGGTCATCCATCTTTCTAATATGAAGGATAACCCTTAATCCTGCACTGGAAATATACTCTAGTTCTTCAGCATCCAATACAATAGGTTTTCCTGGAGCTTTTGCTATTTCAGCCAGAACAGTCTCCTCAACCTCATGAGCATTTCCTGAATCTATTCTCCCCGATAAATAAATAGTTAAATTATCTTCGTTTATTGTACTTCTAATATTCTCCATTATTCTTAGCCTTCAGAAGTCTCAGTGTTTTCTGCCGTTTCAATAGTTAGTATGTCAGAGAAACCCGTTACCTCAAATACTTCCATAACAGGTTCGCTAACATTTTTCACTATCATAGATCCCTGTTTGCTCATGATTTTCTGTGTAGAAAGAAGAACTCTTAGTCCGGCAGAGGAGATATACTCCAATTCGCCAAAATTAAAAATTAAATCCTTTACATCAGAAATACTTTCTTGAATAGAAGATTCCAGCTCCGGAGCAGTAGTTGTATCTAATCTACCTGCTAAAGCTACTGTTAGTACGCCATCCTTTAAGTTCTTATCAATTGTCATTAGAATTCCTCCTCTTTAACCTTCATCTACTGTAGGTTCTTCTTCCATAGTTATTCCAAATTCGTCAGTAACTGGTTCTTCGTCCTCAGGTTCAGACTCCACAGCTTGAGATACAAACTCAGACATGTAAACATTCTCGGGAGCCCCTGCCAAAAGGGCCGGTAAATTGAGAACAATTCCGTCAATGCTATACGGCAGACCCATGCCTACATGAACAGCTTTTGTGCTTCCATCCCCTTCGGTAATTATTAAATCCATATCGAAGCTTTGTCCCATGGTATCATACATACCACGGTCTCTTTCTCTCAGCTTGGCAACTTGCTCTCCCTTTACCTTTACTTCAACTTTGTCAAAGGCCTTAAGGGTAGATCCGTTATAATCAATGGATTTATTATCGAAGTATATAGTATGTCCTCTGCCTACTATAAACATTATAACAGCAACTATCAATACTATTATAAGGGCAATAATTCTAAATATCCATTTTCTTTTTGAAGAAATTTCTTTATTCATAATTACCCTCCCCTCTATACGCCGCTGGGGCTGGTGGCCTTGTCACCATGTCTTTGGGCTTGTTTAAGCTGTTCTCCCGCATCTTTCTTCTGTCTGCGCTTGCTGGTTTCATACATTACAAGAGCTATGGTAATAACAGCATAGGAAACAAATACACGGAAGTATTCACCTATCATTGAGTCGCCAGTAATATACGCTCCTGCCTTTGGTGCAACAATAAACATGGTATGGAACAATATTACTCCTAAAAATACATTTTTGATAGATGCCTTGTCTACAGAAGCACCTCCCACCAAAAGAGCCGCAATACAGAACATACCTATTTGGGAATGTGCCCCATAGGTGGCTATATTACCAATGTTCTGTAGATAGATTATCATACCAAAGCCTGCAAGTACAGTAGACATAATTATAGCAATTATTCTCGTTCTCTCCACATTTATACCTGCATCTCTTGCTACTTCCATATCCTGACCTACAGCACGCATATCCTGCCCCAGTTTTGTTCTCTTAAACCATATTATAAAGAGACAAAGCAAAGCAATGACAATAAATGTGGCAATAGGAATCTTTACTCCTCCAATTCTAAGAGCCAGTAAATTATCCAGATGCTGTCTCATGCGAACCAGGGAAACTGTGTTACGGATTCCGTATCCACGAGGAAGGACAATATTGGAATGCTTAATCGGTATGATACTTCCCATAAAGAACAGCACTACAAGCTGGTAAATACCATTCATAAAGAAGCTCATTATATAGCTGGTAATCATCTCTCTTCCCTTGGCTTTGTTCATGATTGTTCCACAGAACCAACCAAGCAAAACAGAAAGTGGAACAGAAATTATGGCTGCTAGTATCATGGCGGGTATTCCGACTATTTGCCAGTCTGAAACCAAAATTAAAGCAATTTGCGCAGCCATTGCTCCCAGGGTCATACCAAAGTTAAGACCCATACCTGCCATAATAGGAATTAGAAGAGCAAGAATAAGAAATGCATTTCTTCCCATTCTAGTTATAATCTCATTTAGCAGATATCCCGGAGAAAGGCCCGAGATAGGAATAGATACAATACATATTAAGATAAACATAATAGGTACTGAACTACTTCTTATGAAGTTGCCAAAATTAAATTTCTTGTTCATCGTTTCCCCTCCGATTTTCTTGTCAGCGCGAAGAGGATCATTCCCATTGATGCAATAATTCTTACAACCTCGGAAACATCCATACGGATTAAATTATTCATAACTGTAGGTGTCATAGTTACAATGCCCTGGAACAATATGGTACCAAGTATTACATTGACTATGCTGGCTTTATTAACAGAGGCACCACCAATTAAGATGGCCGAAACAGCAGGAAGGGCCATATAGAATGGCGCCGTATAGAGCTGTATCCATCCGAATCCCTGTTGATAAACCAAAATACCTAAAGCTCCTAGCCAGGTGGACATTATTACAGATAGCATACGAGTTTTATCCACGTCTACACCGGCGGCTTTTGCAAATGCCGGGTTGGAACCAACAGCAGTCATAGCAGTACCGGTTTTGGTGTGAAGAAACGCCCACATAAGGAAGGCCAGCAAAGCAAAGAATAGAATAGTTCCAAGAGGAATTGTTACTCCACCTATGCTGATCTTTAAAAGTCCGGCAAGAGCTTGATTGTAGAATCCTTCCAATGAAATTGTTGTACGAAGTCCCTTACCGGAAAGACCCCAAACCATTGTAGAGCTCTTATAGGGAAGCAACAGCCACATCATACACATGAAAGAAACCGATGAAAAGCCCACATATGTGGCAACCATCATTTCTCCACCTTTGATCTTATTAAGGAGCCATCCATAGAGGGATCCAAGAATAATGGCAAAGGGTGTTGCAATAGCTATTGCCATAATAAAGGACATCATACCTGTAAAGCCTAATTCAATTGAAAGGGTTGCCCCAAGCAGTCCCGATATAATACCCAGTGGTAATCCAAAATTAAGTCCACATCCACTGTGTACCATAGGAACCATAGCCAAAACCAATACTCCGTTCCAACTGAATCTGTTTATGATATTTGTAATCTGTGTCGGCAGATCAGCCCCTACGATTGGAGACAATACCAAAAGCATAAGTAGGAAACCGGAGATAATTAGTCTCGGTACTCCAAATTCCTGTAAACCGGAAATGAGTCTTTCTTTAAAAGTTAATTTCTCTTCCATTTCATTTCCTCTAAAAGTTAAATCTTAAGCATTAGTTTAAACACTAAGAGTAATTATATTACCTGGGAAAGCATTAATTCTCCCAGTTCTTCAACCGGTGCATTTCCGGGCAAAATCCCGGCAATTCTTCCACCGGAAACAATAGCTATCCTGTCAGCAGTTTGACGCAACTCTTCTAATTCAGAAGAAATAATAACAACAGTTACTCCGCTTTCCTTGTTGAATTTTCGAAGAGCATCCAAAACCAAGGCTTTGGCGCCAACATCTATTCCTCTGGTAGGTTCAGAAACAAATAATATCTTTGGTTCCAACGCAAAGGATTTTGCCAGGCATACTTTCTGCTGGTTTCCTCCGGAAAGCTGTTTCGCTTTTTGTTTGGTACTGGTGCAACGAATTTGAAGTTCACTCACATATTTTTCAGTTACTTCACGAATGGCTTTTTCGTCACGCCACTTAATCAAACCGCCTAAATAATTTTTCAAAAACTTATTTTGAACCTGCATGGCCGGAAATACTACATTCCATTCAAGAGATTCATCCAGGAGAAGTCCTACACCACGTCTGTCCTCGGATACGAAAGCAAACTGTGAATCCAAGCATTTTCTTGGGTCGTTCAATGGAATGGATTCTCCTTCGAAGCTTACCTCTCCACCGGCTTCATATAAACCCATGATGCCGTTTGGAATACCCAGCTTGCCTTGACCGGCAAGCCCTCCTATACCAAAGATTTCTCCTTTTTTAACCTCAAAAGATACATCCCTCACTGTTTCTCCAGGCATATCAACCCAAAGATGTTGAACAGAAAGTATAGGTTCTGAATCGTTTTCAGGTATTTCCCTTACTTTATCATGACCACCGGAAACCTCACGGCCAACCATCCAATGAGTAATGTCGGATACAGTAGCCTCATTTGCCCGCACCTCTTTAACAAGGACACCATCTCTCATTACAGCCACTGTATCACAGACAGCCAAGATTTCCTGTAATCTATGAGTTATAAAAATAATTGCAATTCCCATTGCGGACATGGTCCTAATGGATTCGAGCAAGGCCTCGGCTTCCTTCTCTGTAAGAACAGCCGTAGGCTCATCTAAAATCAATAGTTTTAATTGATCCTTAGATAATTCTCTTGCGATTTCAGTAAACTGCTTGTGACCAACAGGCATATTGGAAATGATCATATTTTGATCTATGGATACACCCATCTTTTCAATGGCCTGCAGAGCAGATTCATCCATCTCTTTTCTCTTAAGAACATCAAGACGTTCTCCTGCCACCTCTGAAATTATATTTCTTTTGCGAGGTTCCCTATTAAGAAGAATGTTCTCTGTAGCGGAGAATCCAGGGATAAGAGAAAACTCCTGGTGAACCATGCCAATGCCGGCAGCAATAGCATCAAAAGGAGATGTAAACTCCACCTTCTCACCATTTATAAGAATATCCCCTTCATATCCTCCTGTTTCATGAATATCCTTCGCCCCAAAGAGAATCTTCATCAGGGTGGATTTTCCGGCACCGTTTTCCCCACAAAGTCCAAGAACCTCACCCTCGTTAAGAGTAAGGTTAATGTCTGTAAGCACCTGGTTACCGAAAAAATCCTTCTTGATATTTTTCATCACAAGCAATGGCGCTTTTTCGTTACTCATCTGAAATTCCTTTCAGTATTTATGTAATTAGTAGTTTGTCTTGGGTCTATTCGTTAGAAGCGCATTCAATATAACAAGTTTAGATATAAAGGGGTGCGGTATTGCACCCCTTTAAACTATAGACATTAAATCATTTGAGCTTATTTAAGTGTAAAGTATTTCTCAGGTACTTCTACGTCTGCAGCTCCCATGAAGTGTCCCGGATTACCCATGATGTATGTATCCTGGTATACCAGAACGTCGTTCTCTACCTTTACTCCTGTGTCTGCATTGGTATAGTTGGAACCGTTCCAATTTGCGCCTGGGGAGTAAATGGCAAGAGCCTTGGATATATCATCGATATCTGTGATTTCACTATCGCCGTTAATTACGTTTACAGCATGCTCAGCAAGTCCTGCAGAAAGTGTATAGCCATAGGAGAATGCCCATGTACCAAAGCGATCAGCACCGCCCTTTTCAACTACTGCAGCTTCTACCTTTGCCAAAATCTTTTCAAAGTCGCCGGCTTCTTCTGTCAGGTCAATTCCGAGAGCTCCCGGATATCCCATAAGTGGAGAAGGAAGGTCAGCTTCGATGAAGTATCCACCATATTTAAGGAGTTGCTTGATTAGTGGCTCTGTATGAGCATCGTTTGTACAGAAGTAAGCAGAATTTGTGCCATACTTCTCAATCCATTCAGGAACGTGCTCAAGGATGTAAGCCTGGGCACCCGGTACACCAACGTCTGTTGTTGGATCCGGAGCTGTTTCCATCTCGAATGTCATGCCAAACTCTTCGCAAGCAGCCTTCATGATAGCAACACGACGGCTCATGGATTCATAGGACATATGACGAGGGAATGAAATGTGTACGAATGAATCACATCCCAGTTCATGTGCTGTACGAATAATCAGATATCCACGAGCAACGAAGTCGTTTCTCAAGGATAGATCAGCTGCACTTGCAACTTCTAATGGATCCTCGTGGGCTTCACCTGCGATACAAAGAATGTCAGGTCTCTTTTCTTTAATCTGACGGAAAGCTTCTGTTGTTCCCTGTACAGCCTGGTTTACGATGATAGCCTTCATCTTAGGATCATCAGAAAGATTTACGATTGTCTGAATTGTTGTCTCCAATTCTTCTGTAAAGTTGTCAGGATAAATTGCCAATGTTACACGATCTTCACCATATTTTGCCTGGAAAGCTTCTGCACCACGACGGTCATCCTCTGACTGAGATACAGAACCGGTTACGATACCTATATGGAAATCATCACCAGCTTCTGCGGTTTCCCCATCTCCTGACTCTTCTGAGGTTTCTTCAGTTGATTCTTCAGTAGAGGTATCTACTGTTGTTGTCTTGTTTCCGCAAGCAACAAGAACAAAAATCATGCTAAGAACCAGAAGAATGCTGATAATTTTTTTAATGTTTTTCACTTTTCTCCTCCTTGCCTTACCTCTTGTTTACTAATTTAACACACTAAACTAACGAATTATGCAAATTATCACATATTTTTTCATTATAGTCAATTATATTTGGAAATATATGGCAGCTAATTAAACTGCCGAATTAACAAAAGACTATTCTCCTTCTGTACTTAGATAAATTATTGACAATTTATACATAAAAATGCAAAATAAACATATGCAGAAAAAGTCCAATTATATTGCTAATTTAATAGATAATATTAAAAACATGACTTCTGTTATGATGATTTTTACTGCAATCTTTATTACCTTATTCTACATCGTTATAAACTTAAATACATCCGATACAAATATCAAACTTGAACGCCGCTACAATCAGTTTTCCAACGGCTGGGATATTGAATATTCTGACGGCACAATTGAATCTAATGTTTCCCTTCCCTATTGGATTAAAATCGAACCCAATGAATCAGTATCTTTTTCACACATAATTCCACACTACTACAATACTTATAATTCAATAGTAACCAGAAATTATCATCAACGTTTTCAAGTATATATAGACAAAGAGATTGTATACTCATTCCCAAAGGCAGGAACCGTAACTTCTACGTCCATTATCACTGATGACTGGAACATAATCCCATATAACGAAAGAGCCTATGGTAAAACCATAAGGCTGGTTTATCAGACAGATAATCAAGGCTATGAAGGTTATATCAGCCCCCCAATCATAGGCGAAGACAATGCTATTTTCGGCTATTTACGAAGTCAATATGCCGTACCATATATTTTAAGTGTTGCTTTATCCGTAATCGGTCTTATGATTCTGGTTGTAGCCTCTATCTATACAAAAAGAGCTTTAGACCGGAGCCAAGCTCTTTTAGCCTTGGTATTTATTTGCGCAGGCATATGGTTTGCAGACAGATCAAGAATGCCGGTTTTTGTTGTAGGAAGTAATATAAAATTCTTCTTGGCATTTCTTTGTTTATTAATGATTTCTATTCTTCTATTTCTTCACATGTCTACAAGATTCAAACGGCAGAATAGATTTGTTATTAATGGACTACTAATTTTCGATGCCATTTTCTTAATTGCTTTGTTCATTCTAGTTGCATCAAAAACATTTACCGTACACTATGTAATAAAGTTTGTTTACCTGTCCATTCTAATAGCATGTATATATTTCGTTTTCTTACTGTGGGAGAATTCCTTCGGTGGGGAAAGCAAATACCTTTCTAAAGTAGAATTAAACTCAGCAAAAATTGAATTCTTGTCTTCAATAGTCACAATTATTCTTTCTTTGCTAAGCATAGTTTGGGATGCCATATCCACCGGCAACTGGAGTGCATCCCAAAGAGATTGGTCCGGCGTAGGAAATCTCCAGATGATAGCTATTAACTTCTTTGCTATATCACAGTTAATAATAATAGTATACAAGGGATATCACGGCAGTCTGGAAAGAGAAGTCATAAATAAGAAACTCCACGACAGTCAGCTTGAACTAATGATGGGACAGATACAACCCCACTTTATATTTAATACCCTATCCTCTATTAGAACTTTGGTGAAGATTGAGCCGGATCTAGCATATAATATGATTTTTGACTTCTCCAACTACCTAAGAGCCAACGTAGATAACATTACCAATTTGGACGGCATTAAATTTGCATCTGAAGTGGATCACATTAAGAGCTATGTTGGTATCGAACAGGTTAGATTTGGTAGTCGTTTAAACGTAGAATATGACATTCAGGAAACCAATTTCCTAGTACCACCCCTTTCAATTCAGCCTCTTGTAGAAAACGCCATAAAGCATGGGGTATGTAAGAAAGTTGAAGGCGGAACCGTTTGGTTAAAAAGCTATTCAGATGCCAATAACTATATTGTAGAAATCAAAGATGACGGCGTTGGAATAGAACCCGAAAGACTCAAATCTTTGCTGAGTTATGATTCTTCTTATTCTGAGGAGTCAAACAAGGATACCGTCAGGGATACACTTAAACAAACTCTGGACCTATCCCTTGTAAGAGATGCCTCAGGACAACTTATACAACTAGATGATTATTCTTTGCCGGAAGGTAGCCTTATAGGAAATGGTTCTGAGGTACATGAATCCACCGGTCTAAAGAACATCATCCTGAGATTAAAAGAAATAACGAATGCCACGGTTGAGATTAACAGTCAAGTTGACCACGGCACCACCATGAAGGTTTATTTTCCAAAGGAAGATGCATCTATTCTCTAGCCTTCTAAAAATAGCAACGGGTTCTGAATATTTAAAGCCTACATTTTACTTATTCAGTATTACTATATATAATTCATATAAGAGATGTTTTAACAATTATTGTGTGAGGATGCCATGAAAAAGAATTACAATCTTACTCCAGAAGTCCACGCAAAGCTCGCGGCTGATCTTTACAATGCAGAAAAAAATAATGAACCAATAGATTTAATCTCCGATTTATATCCTGACATCACTCAAGATGATGCATATGCTATACAGCAGGAAGGCCTTGCCCTTAGGATTGCCGATGGTGACAAAGTAGTTGGACGTAAGATCGGAATCACAAGTCGAGGAATGATGGAGATGCTTAATTGCGACTCCCCTGATTTTGGATATCTACTTGCTCATACAGAAATATCCGAAGGCAAAACATGCAATATCAGCAGATTAAACAAACCAATGATAGAGGGTGAGCTTGCCTTTGTTATAGGCGAAGATTTAATAGGAGAATCTATTACCGTCGCAGATATTACCGGAGCAATTTCCTGGGTTATCCCCTGTTTCGAGATATGCGATACAAGATTCACTGATTGGAATGTAAAAGTTGAAGATACTATAGCAGACAACGCTGGTACTTCTCATTTTGTACTTGGAACTCAACCAAAGAGATTGCATGAAATAAATCCTAAAAGTATAGGAATGGTAATGGAAAAGAACGGCAAACTCCTGGGAACAGCAACAGGTGCCGAGGTAATGGGCTCACCTATAGCATCCATTACATGGCTTGCAAAAAAGCTTATGGAGTACGGAACCTTCATTAAGAAAGGAAATATTATTCTTTCCGGATCCTTCTTGGCAGGTGAAAGCCTTCAATCCGGTGATATTTTCACTCTAACTATGGATGGCTTCCAACCCATGACAATAAATATCGAATAAAAAGAATTACAGTATATAACTTGTAGATAACTAATCGTTGCTAATGTATATTTTAGAAGGGGTGACCACACATGGCATAAACCATACTTCCACCCCTTTTTTCTTTGCTCTTTCCAGGGCTTCTCCAAATTCCGGATGTGTTTTAATATTTGGCCTAACCTCTCTTATTCCGTTCATTTGAATTACGAAGGCAATTATTGCATCGTATCCTTCCTTAGTGGCATTTATTAGCTCATTAATATGTTTAACACCACGCTCCGTAGGTGCATCGGGAAAATATCCAATACCATCTATTTCAAGGGTACAGCCCTTTACCTCCATCAAAGTTTTCTTTCCTGATTTTTCAAAATAAAAATCAAGCCTTGATTCACCAAAGGCAAATTCAGGTTTAATGTTTTTAATATTTAAAGACTCGCTGGATAACTCAAGGTATTCTTTTACAACTTTGTTTGGCGCTTGGCTATCTATATTGACAACACCAAGGTTTTTCTTATCTACTGCAATAAGGTCGTATTTTGTTTTTCTGTTTGGTGTACCCGGCTCTTCCAACCAAACCTTACATCTAGGAATAAGCAGTTCCTTGCAGCGGCCGGTATTCTTCACATGGACAGTTTCAATGACTGATTCTCCTCCCGGATCACTGTTTGAAGGATTTAAAATCTCAACCTTTGCAACAAATCTATTTGGACGCTCTATAAATCTTGCTTCTACTATATTTTTGTATTTCATAGTTAAATAAAAAATCTATTATGTTGCATTAACTTCCCCTAATCCATGTCAGAACTAAGCTTTTCTAATAACCCGGTGCATCCGGAAACAACATCATCCCATGCAGACTGAAAATCACCTGTATACCAAGGATCTGCCACCTCCGCATCCAGTCGGCCCGCATACTCTAATAGCAAGTGGACCTTGCCATCCGTGTCCACGCAATTTCCAAACATGCGTCGCATGTTTCTAAGGTTATTTTGGTCCATCAAGAGAATATAGTCAAAGTCATCGTAGTCTACCTCGGTAATTTGACGAGCCCGTTTGGCAGCGACGCCCAATTCATTCTCGTAAGTTCCGATACCATTCTCCGCCAGTTTCCTTTTGGCCGATGGATAAACCGGATTCCCAATTTCTTCTCGACTGGTGGAGGCAGATTTAATTAGGAAATCGGCTGCTTCCTCCGTTACACCATCAAGTCCGGCCACAGTGTAGCCGGACTTAATAGCAAGATCCTTTAAAATGAATTCAGCCATAGGTGAACGGCATATGTTGCCGTGGCAAACGAATAATATTTTGATTTTACTTTGCATATCTTAGCAAATCCTTTCATTTCAAGCGTTTATCGATGGTTGAAGCAATTCATAGGCTATAGGCAACTTGGCATATATCGTCATCTTTTGGCATATTTTCATCCTCAACTGTTGTAAAATCTGTTGTAAATTCTTCTTCCATACAACAGGCCTCTATTCTTTCCACCTCGCTTTTAGCATCTTCATACCCAACATGAGTAGCAATGAAAGGTGCAAAGAAAAAAGAAAGAGTCACTGCTGATGGACATGCTTATACATTCTCCGAAGGTGCAATCCCCTTCTTGGATTATTACAATAAACCAGGAAGAACTATGCTTACAAGTGAAGGGACAAAAAATAGAAGCACTCACATAGTCGCTGATCCAGAATCAGGTGCAATTAGACTGCTAACTCCAGTCGAATGTGAAAGACTCCAAGGTTTTGATGATAACTGGACTGACGGAATGCCTGATCGAATGAGAAGATTCTGTATGGGAAATGCACTGGTTGTTCCTATGATTACTAGGATAGGGAAATTTATTGATAGAATAATCGACAAAGAAGAATTAAAATAAAATGCTCACTATAAGCGCTGATAAACATTCCATTTTTCTCAATAGTCGCACCATTCGTGGTGCGACTTTGCAAAATAATCGCATCGAAAAAGGCATCCTAAGATGCCCTAATCGAAATACCCGATATTCAATTGTTAAATCGATTTTTTGCTTCTTTTTACAGTAACCTCATAATCGCCTTCGTTGCTCCAATGTTCTATAACAGAATCGATTGGATAGACACAATCGTAGTCATCATTATCCGATATATTGATTACTTCGGAGAACCATACATCTCTAGAGAACATGATTGTTTGATATTCAGTCTTGATGATTAAAGCTGTATCAAAAACTATTTCATATTCACCATTGCCTACATTTATCTCATCTGTAATGATTCCAACAGACTCGATCGTCTCATCGATAGGTACAATTCTTGTCTCTCCAATCACTCCCGGTTCATATTTGCTATTAGAATCAACCTTTTTACACGAGAACATAGCAACGTCTTCTTCGATATCAAAGAAAGGTAATCCTTGTATCTCGTTGCTCACATCAATAGAATAATCATCCAGATTGATTCTGAAATTGCCATATGCCCTTGGAAAGCCATGACCTTCATCGCATTCATATGAAACGAATGTCTTTCCTTTCATGGATGACAGAACCTCTATCATTTCTTTTGTAAATCTTGCATCAACCATTTATTTGCCCTCCTTAATGAAGTGAACCTTCTGCGACTTTATAATGTTTGAATGGGATATGTTGATGTCTACTGCAGGACTATTTGGTGTCTTAGTCACCAGTCTATGTGTAACAACTGTTCCATCAGCAAAGGTAATTCTAAGCCCTTTACCATTTGGCAATTCATCAACAAACCCGCCTTTACCTATTTTCTTAAAGAAATCAACTGATGTCGCCTCAGGATTACCAGTTTCTATAACACGAGAATTCCTCCCTTTCTTACCGAAATAGCCATCTTTTGTATAAGGGTAGTCCTTCTTCATTTCTTTAACATTATCGTCAATCGTCCTCGGTTTTTTCTTAGGCTTATCATTACCGGGATTTTTTGAACCTCCAGTATTGCCAAAGCCTCCATGTCCACCTGCTCCCATCTAGTCCACCTCCTTCTTGCGGCTTCTTGCAAAGTCGCTGTCAAATTGGTGAATGGCAATACCCATTTCTATATACTTCTTGAAGTATTTATCGGGAGCAGCGCCATAAATAACTATCGCTATGGGACGCAGAATCTCAACAACCTTAGCTAATCCTTCGAGAAGATAGTGTCTATCTGTCGTACCTTTTAGCGTTCCGTGTGTTCCGATTGCGATAACGCAATTCTCTGGAACACCGTCACAGCAAATGCGATATGTTCTTTCATCGCCGTAGCGGATATTGATTATAATCTCGATTCCTTCCTTTTGTAACCAGTACCCAATTGCTCTGCTTCTGTAGATGTTCCAGATTTGCATTGCAAGTGGCATATCTCTATAAAGACTGAAATCCGGCAAAATTACGCCGTTGAATCTTTTGAGAATTGGTAGATACTTTCTAGGCTGCCTCCATATTCTCTCAAAACCCGCATCGTCAATGTAGAAGTGAACCCATTGATTATAATCCTTTGCTTTCAGTGCATCCGTGAATGCAATGAGCTTGTTGGGTATCTTGTTTGTCGGGAATAGAACTGGAAATTCATACTTCCCGGCGTATTCTGCATCAGATACCATAAATGCATTGAATACGTCTTTACACCCTTTACGGGTATAATTCATTTTTGCCATAATGACACCTCATCTTTCTAAATTCTTCTTGAATTTTTGTGATGAATGTGCCATTATAGAAATACGTTTCAGTGAATGTCACATTCATTGACCTGCCCTGTAAGTTGCGCCAACAATTTACGGGGCTTTTTAGTTGTATTAGCATTTATACATCACCGTCCTTTCCGATGCTAATATCCGATAGTGTTGTTTAATCATCTATATCGCCCTTAGGCAATAGAATTTTTGCCACTACATATACATCTGTTCTTGGATTGGCAAATTCACTTGAATCGCCATTCTTTACATGATGGTCAACCAGTTTTTTACTATTTTGAATGGCTTCCTCCGTCTTTGGATATAGCACATCAATTTCACATTGACTTTTTTGATACCCTGGCATTTTCTTTTGCAAATCCCTAATGACCTCGGCACTATTTGAAAATGGCTTGCTTGTATATCCAAAATGTTCCAAGTACCAAACTTCAAAACACGGATTAGATGTTATAAGCTGAACATTCTTCTGCTTAGCGATTTTCTTTGCTTCTTCCATTTGGCTTTCCTTTGCTCTGTCTAAATCCAAATCAAATATGCTGATTGCCATATCGCCCTGCTTATATGATAACTCCTCAAATTTGGCTCTCTTCGCTGTATTACGAACTATTTTCACCGGGTCAGTTCCATTCCCTTGCGCAAAAAGAAAATGATAATCTTCTTGCTTTTTCTCAAGCTCATGGAGATAAAGAGTTTCTGTTCTATTAACACCTTCTGTCCCCACTACGATGAGCTTCTTCCTTTTGCGTGTTGGCTTATTCTTGGTGACTTTCTTAATTCTCTTTACCATTCAATCCCTCCTGAAATAAATGGGATTGCCCCATAACGCCCTTGAATATATCCCTTTTGAATATTCTCATTTTTCCTTGGAGAGTAATCAGCAAGAGAATATAAATCTGTCACTCCTGTTTTATTATTCTTCTCGACAAAATAAATCTGATCCCTTCTGAATAAATCTAAGTCAAGAAGGCTTACATCATGCGAATTGAAAATGAGCTGTGCACCATTTCTATTAACCTCAGGATTATTAAAAAGTTCAATCAAGTATCTAGACAGATTTGTATGCAAACTATTATCGATTTCATCTATTACAATGGTTCTACCCTTTTCTAATGCATCCATGATAATAGGCCCATATGCAAAGAGTCTCATCGTGCCTTCTGACTCATGATCAAAATTAAGCCTATACACATGTGCTTTTCCATCTTCGCTTTCTATTTGATGAATGGTCTCCAAGCGGAATTGCTTCATTTCACCAAGTAGTGATTTATCAATTTGAATTCCTGGAGGTAACGGGATATTAGCATTCTCCACAACCTGAGATTCAAAATCGTAGTCCTGGATATTGATTTCAGCATGTTTAAGTAACGACAACATGAATTCCTTGGTTTCAGGGTTATCCTTGTGTTGATCTAAATAACCAAGTAGTTGGTTGGTATCTTCAAAGGAAAGCTTATTATATGTATCAATACTTTCAGCAAACCACAAGTAGGCATCCCTCGTCGCCTCACAGTTCCAAGTAGTAGCTGTGCACATAAATAATTTATTTGATGTATTCTTATCTTTGTATTGTACCAAGTCTTTATACGCAGTTGTAAACTTATAGTCTTTTATATTGGTTCGTTCAAATATCATTGTCGGTTTAGAGGATTTATATTCGTAAAGATACTCTTCATAAATAAATCTGGCATCTGCAACAAATCCATATTCAAATTTCTTTCCATTATGATAAAAAAGAAAGTCCATCCTTGTTTTTTCATTTTTAGACTTATCATCGAAAATAAACGGCTCGAACCCAGTAAGCGAATTTATCTGCAAATTACTCGACAAACGCACCAACATAATAGCTCTGGTAAGAGCCTTGAAAACGTTTGATTTACCGGCGGCATTCGCACCGTAGATAGCCAAAGTTGGCAAAATTCTATCTTTTCCACGTACTATTAAATTACTTTCATGCTCTTTACTTGCATTTGCAAAAGCAGTAAGTGTTACCTCATCTTTAATGGACATGAAATTTGATACATTGAACTGTAAAAGCATTGTTCATTCCTCCTTTACATGCAAATAATATCATCTCATATTCAGTATGTCAATTTATTTTTTTATTTTTTGCATTTTTTTCGCAATTTTTATGTTTTTATATTCTTTTCATTGCTTCGCTTATCATTTAGGGCTCTGCCCTCTGCTTCGCATTCACCCGGGATTTATTTCCTAGGCGGTTCCTAAAAAGTGTGATGTAACGAAAAAGACAGTCTGCATCTAACAGGCTGTCTTTTCTTCACACTTTTCAGTGTACCGGCCAAGCTATGTCTTTTAAGTCGGTTCCCACCGGAGCTTATATCCCTTCACTTGACATCTATCATTATAGGAACATATATGTTCTTTGTCAACAATAAAAATCTTCATTCTTTTTAGGAACCGATATGGACTAAAATCCCAGGAGCTTGGGGACAGCGTCCCCATGACACATATGACACATATTTTGCCACCGTACGAGGGGGTATCTAAAAAGAAAAAGAAGTGTCATTGTGTCATAAAGAAATAGAAAAGTCTTTTTTCATCGAAGTTTTTAAGCATGACATACCTATGACACGTAATGACACGTCCTCTATATGTGTCATATTCTAACGAAAAAGAGAAACTATCTGCAGTGTAGTTTCTCCTTAATCTTTCTCATGAAGAAGCTCTTTATTTGTTGTAAAACTGTTGTAAATTTAGAAATTATGCTTTGCAAAACGCTGTAAACCTTGGTATTTCAAGGCATTTCAATCTTACTCCAACAGTTGCCATGGCAAACGAATAAGATTTTTATCAATGATTTCTTCTCTTGTCTTTTCTTCACCGTTAATAACAGAAGTCTTATTTGCATAAGCATCTATCTGCTTCTGTCTTTCTTTGAAGAAGTTAGGTGTCTCAGGTTCCTCTTTCTTCTCCGGTTACTTTTCTTTCCGCCATTATTTTCCGCCATTATATTTTGCTTTCACATCATGCGCTAACAGCAATTCACAGCAAACTAAAAAATTGCCACTCTATTATACTTCATATTGCTTCAAATGGAAATTCAATATATACTATAGAGGTAGTTAATTCTTTGACAATCATATTATTCTTTACTTCTTTTTTATCATAAGAACACGGGGAGGTTTTTATGAAGAGACTCACTATTCAGGCCCCGGACTTAAGGCAGCAGACCTTGGATAACCTGGGCCGCAGATTCGTTAAGCGCATTGAAGCATCGCCTCATGGTCTTTGTCCTGTAGATGTGCTCTTAAGCTATCTCAGGCTTTGTCATGCACAGTCATGCGGAAAATGCACACCTTGCCGCGTCGGTCTTTGGCATCTTACCTTGATGCTAAAATCCATCAAAGAGGGTGAGGCAACAATGGAAACACTGGACCTCATCGAGCAAACAGCCAAGAATATCAGTGATTCGGCAGACTGTGCCATCGGCTTTGGTGCTGGCGACATGGTCTTAAGTGCTTTGGATGGACTGAGAGAAGATATGATTCATCATATCGAATTCGGTCGCTGCCTCTACGGAATTGAAGAGGCCATTCCATGCACCTTTGTTTGTCCCGCTCATGTTGATGTTCCGGGCTATATCGCTTTGATAAAAGCGGGCCGCTATGAGGACGCAGTACGATTAATCAGAAAGGATAACCCCTTCCCATCTGTATGCGGATATGTCTGTGAGCATCCATGCGAAAACAATTGCAGAAGACTTATGGTGGATGATGCAGTCAATATCTGCGGACTGAAACGGTTCGCCGTTGACAATGCCGGAGAAATCGAGACACCTAAGAAAGAAGAAGCTACAGGGAAGCGCGTTGCAGTCGTCGGCGGAGGACCCGGCGGACTTACATGCGCATATTATCTGACTCTAATGGGTCATGATGTAACCGTTTACGAGCAAAGGTCCAAGCTCGGCGGAATGCTTAGATACGGCATTCCGGATTACAGACTGCCTCAGGACATTCTCGACAAAGATATCAACTATATCATAAACACAGGAGTGAACGTAGAGCTTGATACCAGCGTCGGAAACGATATCTCCGTTGATGAGCTTAAAGAAAAATACGATGCCGTCTACCTATCCATAGGAGCTCACGATGATAAGAAACTCGGTGTTGACGGTGAGGACGGAGAGAATGTAATCAGTGCAGTACTGATGCTCAGAAATATCGGTGAAGGAAATGCACCGGACCTCAAGGGAAAACGCGTCTGCGTAATCGGCGGCGGAAACGTTGCGATGGACGCCGTAAGAAGCAGCCTGAGACTCGGGGCGAGCAAAGTAAGCTGCGTCTACAGAAGGCGTATCGATGATATGACCGCACTTCTCGAAGAGATTCTGGAAGCCGAGGCGGAGGGTGCAGCAATCAGAACCTTGATGGCACCCGATCACATCGAACTCGACAGCGAAGGAAAAGTCTCTGCCCTTTGGGTAAGGCCGCAGCTGACGAGTTTCATTGGTCAAGACGGTAGACCAACGGTTGTCAATTCCGATGAAGACCCTGTCAGGATTCCATGTGACTACGTCATCGTAGCAATCGGTCAATCGATCAACGCCAAGCCATTTGAATCCAGTGGATTACAGACCAAACGAGGAGTAATCCAAGCGGAAGAATCCAGTTTTGTTACAGGAAGCAAAAACGTATTCGCCGGCGGCGACGCCGTATCCGGTCCTGCCACGGTTATCAAGGCTGTTGCAGCGGGTAAGGTCGCGGCCAACAACATCGACTATTTCTTGGGATACTCCCACGTCATAGAAACCGATATAGAAGTTCCGGAACCCAGGATGACAAATATTCCGCCGTGCGGAAGAGTGAACCTGCCAAACAGACCGATAGACGATATTGAAGGCGACTTTGATTTGGTGGCAATTGGTATGACCAGACAGGCCGCCGAGCAGGAATGCGAACGCTGCCTGAGGTGCGACCACTTCGGATTCGGAAGTTTCAGAGGAGGGAGGAATCTATCATGGTAAGTATCACGATAAACAATATGCCTATTCGCGTAGAAGAAGGCACAACCATCATGGAAGCCGCAGAATCCAATGGTATTTCCATACCCCATCTCTGCTATCTTAAGGAGATAAACGAAATCGGAGCATGCCGTATGTGCTGTGTTGCGGTGGATGGAGAAAAGGGTCTGGTACCATCCTGTAATACTGCGGTAAAGGACGGAATGATAGTCCACACCAATACCAAGGAAGTCAGAAATGCAGCAAAGTCAAATCTATGCATGATACTGAGCCAACACGACAGCAAATGCTCCATGTGCGACAGGAACGGAACCTGCCAGCTTCAGGCTCTAGCTCGTGAGTTCGATATCTATGAAAACTACTTCCCTGCGGATATTCCATCGGACCACGAGAGAGAATGGCCATCCGAATTCCCTCTATACAGGGATGCCGGGCGCTGCATCAAGTGCATGCGATGCGTCCAAGTCTGCAAGAAGGTCCAGGCGCTATCGATTTGGGATCTTACTGGAACCGGCGGAAAAGCAAGAATCGACGTAAATCAGAGCAAGGCAAACAGCATCACGGAATCCGACTGCAGCATCTGCGGACAGTGCATCACCCACTGCCCGGTCGGAGCGCTTAGAGAAAGAAAGGATGCCAACCTGGTTCAAGCAGCAATCGACAATCCCGAAATTACAACCATCGTTCAGATCGCGCCGGCGGTAAGAACCGCCTGGGGAGAATCCCAGGGCGTAAGTCCGGAAGTTGCGACCGTCAATAAACTCGCGGGCGCACTAAAGGCCATGGGCTTCGATTATGTATTTGACACCAGTTTCTCCGCCGACATGACCATCATGGAGGAAGGAACCGAATTTCTCGAAAGACTTCAGGCCGGTGACCTAAAGAAATATCCGATGTTCACGAGCTGCTGCCCGGGCTGGGTAAGATTTATCAAGTCCCAATATCCGGAGCTTGTTTCTCAGCTTTCCACATCAAAGTCACCGCAGCAGATGTTCGGAGCGATAATCAAGACCTATTACGCCAACAAGCTCGGAATCCCGGCAGAAAAAATCTGCTCAGTCTCTGTAATGCCGTGCGTATCAAAGAAGTCGGAATGCGATATTCCGGTTATGAATGACAGCGGATTTAAGGATGTTGACTACGTTCTTACGACTCGAGAAGTAGTTAGTCTTCTCGCTGCAAACCATATAACTGCGGAATCCGCACCCGAAGCTCCCTTCGATAAAATCATGGGAAGCTATACAGGTGCCGGAGTCATCTTCGGAGCAACGGGAGGTGTAATGGAGGCGGCTTTAAGATCAGCATACTATTTCGTTACGGGAGAGCTCCCACCCGTCGATGCATTTAACTTTGTTGATGCCGGTTCCTCAAGGCCGTGGCAGGAAGCGGAATTCGATGTTGCAGGAACGAAGCTGAGAATCGCAGTTGCGAGTGGACTCGGAAATGCGGATAAGCTATGCCAGGCTATCCTGAGCGATCAGGTCAACTATGACTTTGTGGAAATCATGGCGTGTCCCGGAGGGTGTGCAGGAGGTGGAGGACAGCCCTACCGCCTGGAGGATATTGAACCGGCGGCAACGCGCGGAAAGGTTCTCTACGACATAGACAAGAAGATGGATCTCCGTTATAGCCACGAAAATCCGGATATCATCGCACTCTACGATGAATTCCTGGAAAAGCCAATGGGAGAAAAATCCGAGCATCTTCTTCATACGGACCACTTCGCTTGGAAGATGCCTACCGAAAAGGCCAGAAGCGAAAATTAGTTTATTGATTTATCAGTATCAAAAGAACATCAAAAAAGTCAGGGACGGTTCCAAATGGAACCGTCCCTTCACTTTGCTTATTTATGTGTATAGTGTACATGGAGAAGTTCATGTTCTTTCCCGTTTAGAACGGTACTGTAGAGTTCCTTCATAAGAGGATTGTCCTGAGACCTCTTGATGGTGCTTACTCTATCCGCAGAATAGAGTCCCTTCCCTCTTTCCGTCTTTGCTTCAAACGGCATATAGGGTTGTCCGGCACCGCTTACGCAACCTCCCGGGCAGGCCATAACCTCTACCAAATCATAATTTGCTTCACCCGATTTAATCTTCTCGAGAAGCCTGCTCGCGTTTGCAAGTCCGCTCACGACAGCTATATGCACTTCTCTTTCTCCGTGCATTACGGTCGCTTCCTTTACGCCATCCATTCCGCGTACACCGCTATAAGAAATACCTTCAAGCGTGGTTCTCGAATTATCCGTAGAAATCTTTCTTAGAACAGCCTCGGTTACGCCACCCGTTACGCCGAATATCACACCGGCTCCGGACATGGTTCCAAACGGCATATCTACGGATTCGGGTTCCAATTCATCAAAGACGATTCCGGACTCCTTGATCATGCGGATAAGTTCCTGCGTTGTCAGAACCTCGTCCGTCGCAGGACCGTATTCCGTCTTGAATTCATCTCTTCTGCATTCGAATTTCTTTGCGGTGCATGGCATGAAGGCCACATGGTAGTGCTTGGTTTTTCCTTCCGGCAGATTGTCTCTATAGTATTCCTTGATTGTGGCACTGAACATGCTCATCGGTGAGCGGCAGGTTGAAATATTCGGTAGGAATTCCGGATACTTCTTTTCGACAAACTGAACCCACGCTGGACAGCATGATGTGAATAGCGGCATATTTTCACCCGTGGAAATCCTCTCCACAAATTCGTTTGCTTCCTCAATCACGGTAAGATCCGCACCAGTCGATGTATCAAAGACCTCATCGAATCCCATTCTGTGAAGCGATGCCACTATTCTGCCCATAGCGTTTTCACCATCGCCTATTCCAAGGTCCTTACCTATCGTAACTCTTACAGAGGGAGCGATTTCACAGGTTACGAATGTGTCTTTTCTATCCACGGCATTCCAGACCTGCGTCGTGCAGTCATTGATTACGAGAGCTCCCGTCGGACAAACCGCGGAGCACTGTCCGCATCCAACGCAGGATGTTTCTGCGAGCGGTCTTCCAAATGCTGTGCTTATTTGCGCCTTTGATCCGCGATAAGCAAAGTCGATAGCCCCGACATTTTGAATCTCATTACATTCCCTTACGCAGTCACCGCAGAGTATGCATTTGCTCGGAGTCCTTACGATACAAGGAGAAGACTCGTCAATATAAGTCTCTTCCATCGTGAAAGGCTGCGCATTCGGAAACCTCACCCCTCCGATATCGAAACGAACGGCAAGGGTCTGAAGCTTGCACTTTCCGTTGTTCGCACAGGTCGTACAGTCCCTGCAGTGATTAGCAAGAAGCAGTTCAAGAATCATTCTTCTATAGGTTCTTATTCTTAGCGTATTTGTAAAGATTTTCATTCCATCGCGAGGAGCGGTTGAGCAAGCAGCCATCAGTCGTCCTCTTTCATCCTCTACCATGCACATACGGCATGCACCATAGACGGAGAGATCTGAATGATAGCAAAACGTAGGAAGCTTAATACCTATCTTCCTGCAGAGTTCAACCAAGTTTTTTTCACCTTCGATGGCGACGTGGGTCCCATCGATTATCATCATTTTTTTCTTTTCCATGATTATGCCCCCTCCCTGATAGCGTTGAAATTACAGTTTGAAATGCATGCACCGCACTTGATGCAAACGCTTTGGTCGATTTCATACGGGTTCTTTATTTCACCGTGAATCGCTCCAACAGGGCAGTTTCTGGCGCATTTGGAGCAGCCTTTACAGAGCTCCGGATCTATCGTATAAACTTTTAGCTTGCTGCATGCTCCTGCAGGGCAGCGTTTATCGTAGATATGTGCCTCATATTCCTCTCTGAAATTTTTGATTGTGGAAAGGACAGGAGACGGTGCCGTCTTTCCGAGTCCGCAAAGCGAGGTATGCGATACCAGGTCAGCGATTTCCTCTAAGAGTTCTATGTCGCCATCCTCGCCCTTTCCGGCAACGATGCGTTCCAGAATTTCGAGCATGCGCAGCGTTCCCTCTCTACAGGGCACGCATTTTCCGCAGGACTCGTTCTGGGTGAAGTTCATAAAGAAGCGGGCTACCTCTACCATACAGGTCTTGTCGTCCATAACAACCATACCGCCGGAACCTATCATCGCACCGGCCTCGGTAAGGGAATCAAAATCAAGAGGAATGTCCAAATCCTTTTCGGTTAGGCAGCCTCCGGACGGGCCACCTATTTGAACTGCCTTGAACTTGGCATCCCCTCTCATTCCGCCACCTATATCAAAGATGACCTCTCTAAGCGTCGTACCCATCGGAACCTCGATCAAGCCGGTATTCTTGATGTTTCCGGTAAGAGCAAAGGCCTTTGTCCCCGGACTGCTTTCGACTCCTATCGAGCGATACCACTTGGCGCCCTTGCTTATAATCGTCGGAACATTGGCGTATGTCTCCACGTTATTCAGGTTGGTCGGCTTTTCGAATAGTCCGTGTTCAACTGTTCTCGGCGGCTTTACTCTCGGCATTCCGCGCTTGCCCTCGATAGATGCGGTAAGAGCTGAACCCTCTCCGCAAACAAAGGCACCTGCTCCGCGGTTAATGTGAATCCTGAAGCTGAAGTCCGTTCCGAGTATATTGTCTCCAAGTAGTCCCAGTTCTTCAGCCTGTGAAATTGCCATTCTAAGCCTCTCGACTGCGAGCGGATATTCTGCTCTAACGTAGATATATCCCTCGTTTGCACCTATTGCAATTCCGGATATTATCATACCTTCGAGCATTCTGTTTGGGTCGCCCTCCATAATCGAACGATCCATGAACGCACCCGGGTCACCTTCATCTCCATTGCATACGATATATTTAGGGAATTCCTTCTGCTTTCTACAGGAAGCCCATTTCTCGCCACATGGGAAGCCACCACCTCCTCTTCCTCTCAGGTTTGATTCCGTTATCTCATCGATAATCTCTTCGGGAGTCATATCAAAGAGAGCTTTCTCCATCGCGGAATATCCGCCAACGGAGAGGTAGCTTCTGATTGAAGTTGCGTTAATCTGACCGCAGTGCTCCAGGACGAGCCTCGTCTGCTTTTTGTAGAATGGAATTTCTTCCTGCTTTCTATATATTTCGCCGTTCATCTGGTAGGCAAGTCTATCAATGGGCTTGCCGTTTTTTATTGTCTCTTCAACAATCTCTTCGCAGTCCTCCAGCTTTACCTTTGTATAGAGCCATCCCTGGGGCTCTATAAGGAGCAATGGACCGAACTCACAAAATCCGTGGCAGCCGGTCTTCTTCAGTCCTACAACCTCGCCATGTGGTTCCTCTGCAATTTCAATATCCACGGGGATATTCTGTTCATCCATCAGTTCCTTCAAGCGAGCGTAGATTTCAAGCGAACCTCCGGCAACACATCCCGTACCTCCACAGACCATTATCGCCTTGGTCTCGTATTCGGCTATATCTATGCACTCCCGGCGAAGCTTTATCAGGTCTTCTCTACTTGTAAGTTTCTTCATTACTTCGCCTCCTTTTTGCTTTTTTTCGGTTTGGCAACTTTGCTTTCCGAAGCACCTTCAGCGGATAACTCAGCGCGCAGCTCGTTCAGAACTTCAACTGCCGAATCAGGGTTCATCGCAGGGTATACCTTTCCGTTAACTGTCATTACGGGAGCAAGACCACACGCGCCGAGACACGATACCGTTTCCAGGGTAAAGGCCAAGTCATCGGTCGTATGCTTATCGTTTGTCAGATTCATTTCCTGCATCAATCTTTCAAGAATCGGTTGTGAACCTCTGACGTGGCATGCGGTTCCGTCGCAGCAGCGAATCAAGTACTTTCCCTTTGGTTCCAAGGAAAAATTCTCATAGAAAGTAGCCACACCATAAAGTCTGGCTTCGCCTACTCCTATCGCTTTTGATACATGTTCAAAGATTTCTTCGGGAAGATAATGATAATGTTCCTGAATGTCTTGAAGAATGGCTATCGTAGACAGCTCATTAAGAGGGTGCCGCGCCAAAATGGCGTCAACGACACCAAAATCAAAGTCCTGTTTCATTCTTTTCCTCCATAAGTTTAATTAAGCCCAAATCATTATATATGGAGGTATGAACGATATCAACAAGATTTTGTTAAATATTTGTCGAAGTTCAGATATTATGTATATTTTCGTTTCCAGAGCCCAATAAATAGAGTTCTTCTATGTCGTGAGTCACAACTATTAGCGTGGGATGCTCCTTCGCACTGAAATCTTTGATGAAATCGATTGTTGATTTTTTTGTTTCTTCATCCAAGCCCTTAAACGGTTCATCCATCAAGATTATCTCCTTGCCGGAGAAGAGCGCTCGAAGTAATGCTACTCTCCTTTTCATTCCACCGGAATACTCGGATACCGGCTTACCTATCGCCTCTGATTTGGGAATAGCGAGCCTGTCAAAGGCCTCAATTATCTCCTCTTTGGAAAAGCCAGGCTTGTAATTTGCATCTTGGTTTGCGCCTTCATTTTGGCCTCTTACGCCTGCTATAATTAGGACGTTTTCTACTCCGTCCAAGTGTTCAATCAAGCGATCTTCCTGAAATACCAAAGCGATTTTATTAGACCCTAACGGAGCGCACTCGCCTTTTTCGTTAACAATCGAGATTTCTCCGCTATCCGGCTTTTCTAGTCCTGTGATAATCCTTAAAAGCGTTGTTTTACCTGCTCCTGACGGCGCCATGATTCCGCTGATTTCATGCAAACTAAAACTCATGGATAGATTGTCAAAAACAACCTTGTCCCCATAAGACTTCTGTATATTAACTATGTTAATCTTCTCTTTTGGCATTTCCTCTCACTATGATAAAATCCATAATCCAAATAAATAGCTTCTCCATGAGTAAGCTCATAACTACTATAACAATAGTCCATGCGAAGAGATCCGGTGTTTCCAGATATACCTTTGCTCGCTGGAGCTTCTCGCCTATGCTCCCCTGAGGAACGCCGATAACCTCCGCAGCAGCACCCGCCTTCCAGGCCATTCCGCAAGCTGTCATAGCTGCCGACCTTAGATGCGGATACACGTCGGGAAGATATATGTGTCTAATCCTTTTCATTCCTCGAATGTCAAAGACATCAGCCATCTCCAGCATTTCTCTGCTCGTATTCGAGATACCTTCGAGGACATTGGTATATACAATCGGCATCGCTATCAAAAACGAAATCAAGATTGAAAGTGACTTTGACGGAAGAAGAATTAGAACGAGAATTATAAAAGAAACCACCGGTACCGTCTTAATAGTAAGCACCAGAGGTGAAATGAATTCTCGAAACCTTTGATATTTGGAGGCAAGGCCCGCAAACAAAATACCAATGGCAACCGCCAGGATATAGCCGATAGCGATCTTTGCTGTCGAATTTAAAACCGAAAGCCAAAAGTCGCTCGTCTGAACCAGTTCAAAACCGCGCACCAAAACTTGCCACGGCGAAACAAGTATAAAGCTGTGGCCTATAAGCAGGCTAACGATATGCCAAATAATCAGCCAAGCGACTATCGCCCAAAGTTTTATCTTGCCAGATTTATTCATCCTTATTTTTTGTAGTAGAAATCATCTCCGGGAACTGCACCACCAACCGAAGCAGGGTCTCCCTCCGCAAGAATGGCAAGGTAGCCTGAAAGCTGCTGCTCCATGTCGCTTCCTTCAACGAAGGTAATATTGCATTTGGGAAGAGCTTTCACTGCAACCTCTTCCGGTACAATGTCATATGCCCCGACTAACGCAGCGGCTTCATCTACATTGCTGTTAACAAACAGTACGGATTCGTAATAGTGGTTTAGGAAATCATCCACAGCATTCGGATTTTCCTCTATAAAAGCCTTTCTCGCAATAATGACTCCAGTAATCAGTGCAGATGGGTTTTCTTCATTTTCCTGAAGCTTATCCCACTCTTCCGTTAAATCGAGGACAACCTTCAATCCCTCACTCTTGGTTTGAGCAGTGGTAACAAAGGGTTGCGGGAGCATGGCTATTCCGCTTTCGTCCGCCATAAGTGCAGAGAGGCATTCCGCATGCTCGCTCTTCCATTCGATTGTAACATCGGATGCAGGGTCGATTCCATTTCCTTTTAGAATATAGTTTAAAGCAAATTCAGGGGTTGCCCCTTTTCCGCTGGCATAGATGGTCCTTCCCTTTAAGTCCTCAACGGCTTTTACGGTTTCCCCATTTTCAACGATGTATAATACACCAAGGGTGTTAATGGCGAGTACCTGAACCTGACCCTCGGTTTTGTTGTATAGAACCGAAGCGAGGTTCGCCGGTACTGCAGCAATGTCAACCGTTCCCTGAGCGATTGCCGGCGGCACTTCATCAGGGGAAGCGGCCAAATTAAAGTGATAGATATTGCTGCTTATTTCACCCTTGTCGACTGCATCCATCATCTGAACCATTCCCATCGCAGTCGGCCCCTTTAGCGCCATCACATTTACATCGATAGGAGCGACAGTTTCGGACTCTTCTGTTCCTTCCATTTCTTCAGAACCAGCATCTTCAGTTTCCGCCGGTTCTTCTGATGTTTCAGCACTTTCGTTTTTGCTGCATCCCGTTAGCACCATTGACGCAATTAGTAAAATAATTAAAGTAATCCCAATCAGTTTTCTTTTCATAATCGTTTCCATCCAATTCTATTTTTATTAACAAGGTATTATAACACATAAAGATAGTCTTGACTAAAGAAAGGGCCTCATTATGTCGGATAATTGGATAAAACAAAGAGACGGCCCTCAATAGAGCCGTCTCAGGTATTGCTATATAGTTATTTATTTTGTTGCCGTGATATGTGGGTTTCTCACCATTTCTCCTGCTAAGTCTACGGTTTAGTCTAAGTCTCTTTACAATGGTTTAAACAAGGCTAAGTTCCTTAGCCATGGCCACATGAAATCTTGTAGCTCTATCATAAATGTGTTACGATTTTCATTACAGGCAAGGACACATATTTATTTAAAGTGGGTGTAAACTATGGTAGACAACAGGATAAAAATATTTGGTGCATCGGATTGCTACGGTTTATCGGACGACCTGTCCTTCACTATCCGAGCAGAATATATTATGAGGGACGAAGTAGACTACATATCACTCCGAAAGGCGGTGGATATGCTTGAAGAACGCTTTGGCTTCCTTAAGGTCAGTCTTAAAAAGAATATGCGTGAGTTCTACTATATTCCCAATCCCAGGCCATGGGTAGTCAAAAACACTGACATGCCGATTCCCCTTAATTGTGAAGAAAGTAATGATCAGCTTATAGCGTTCTCATATAACGGAAAAAGTATATATACCGATGTCTACCACGGGCAGATGGACGGTACCGGAATCTACAGGCTCACAAAAGCGCTTCTTTATAACTACTGCTGTGTCCGTTATCAAAGGTCACTGGATGTCCCTGATGTTGCCAAGCCTGATGATGTGGATACGGAAGACGAAGCAACTGATGTTTATTACGATTTTTATAACAAAATGCGGGAAACAGGGATTCCGGATTCTGTAAGCAAAGCTATATTACAAAAGCCTTGTAAGGCTCCGATGCAGCTTGACCGTATGGGCCTTGTACATATGGACATGGACAAAAGGACGACGATCAAGTTCACGATACCGCAGGCTGATCTGATACAATACTGTTCTTCCTATGACGGTTCTCCGGTTACAGTGCTGGCGCTAATACTGTCTGAAGCCATTTACTCGATACACAACGATTCTTCTCAGATGATCCAAATATCAATCCCTGTAAACCTTCGTCCTGCGCTCGGAGTAAAGAACACAATAGCAAGCACCTACTCCAACATCATGATTCAATATGATGAAAAAATCAGAAAAAAAGACCTTGAAATGCAGGGAACTCTGTGCCGTGGTATTGTGATTCGATATTCAGATGCCGATGTGATAAAGAAGCAGACTTTTGAGTATTGCTCCAAGCTTGCACTTTTGCAGAAGGTTCCACTCCGCTTCATTAAGCAGGTAGCTGCCCGCCACATAGCAAAGACCATGAAGACAGGCCAGACAGCCAGTACAACATATACCGGCAGAAGTCTGTTTGGCGAGATGGAAGAATACGTGGATTCCATGTATTTTGATGTTGACTCCTTCGGAATGGGTGTAAACATGGTGGTCGCGTCATTCAAGGATACTTTTTATATTTCCATAGATCAGGATTGGGATGAAGGTGTTTATAAGGATGCCATCTTTGACGTTTTGGTCAAACGAGGCATCCGTTATAATGTTCATTACGAAGGACCATTGCGTACAGCTGTCATGAAAAACATCTGATATTATCCTTACACATTGGCATGTGACGATTAAACTCCTCTTTGCTGCAGGCAATCGGAACCAGGGAATAGGATTGGCTTATCAGTGTAAAAAAACTATTGGTCTTCTCTTTCTTTAACCCCTTCCAGTAAGCCTTTAGTGTAAACATTATATAAAGCGCTTAAGTCCATCTTATAGTAGTTTGACAAAGTCTCCAAAATATCCAGGGGCACGGTGAGATTGTCTTTATCCCCGTGACTGCCATAGAATCGACCCAATCCATAAACCTCTATATTGATTTCCACAGGCTCAGCCTCTTTGCTCCAGGATGAAAGCATTTGGGCTTCTCGCCTTCCACTTACCCAGTCCGAAAGCTTTCTTACAGCAAAGGCCACCAAATAAGCTACTACTGCCATGGATGGAAAAGAAATATATACAGGAACAAAGGTCACCAACTTATAGAGATCAGGCCAGCCTCCATTCTCCTCACCTATAACTACAACCATCACCAGGTAAACCAAGGAGTAAATGATGAATGGAATCAAGCAGATTAGAGTCTCCTTCCAGGAAAACTTGTGGCTGGATTCCACCAACACATATGAAATCAAAACCGCAATGGGGCAAATTAAATGAAGATAGAAATTGTTTCCTCCGATTGCTTCATCTTTACTATAGGACATTATGAAGGTCATAGCGAAAACGAATATCAAGGCGAGGCAAACAGTCCCCGAATAGTGGAGCATGGATAGCCATTTGGGAAGGACGAACCTTTTCTTCCGGATTCCGTTAATGGCGAAGGGCATAATAAAGCTGCTTGCCAGGGCCGCCAGCATATTGGAAAGAGTTGTGAAATACCTAAACATATCTGGAAGATACCAGCCTTGGCTCACATAGTTCCTAATTACCGATGCCATGGCATAGCAAGAGCTCACCAAGGTTATGGTACATGCAATAAGAGCCATTACGCTTCTCCACTTATGGATATCGATTAGGTATTGCTTGGTGATTCCTTTAGTACTTCCCATGTTTCATACCAAGAGATTACTGAGTTTTTCCGTTTTGAAGTGACTTTTGTTATTGGCCAAAGAATCCGAACGCCTTCATAAACACGAGCGTCAGTAGGACAATGCAAACAAAATTATACCACACTTCGAAGTAAAAAAAGAGATTTTAACTCTTCTAAAGTCTCACCAATATCATTATTAATTAATATTGATCTTTCTTTAATTAGAATTCCTCATTCTTCAAAAGATATTTGTTATTTACAACCTTCATTGATAGACTTGCACTTATAATATCGCAGAAGACCGGTTCTGTTGGTCTTATGACTATACCTTCTTTCCTTCCACCATTAGGGTATTCACCATCAGATCTATCGAGCAATGATTCTACTGTGGGATACTTGGAAGGTAGGTCAACATCTCGCTCTTCGATTGGCACGTGCACAACACCTAGGGCATCACAGATTGCAAGCAATCTGTCTAGGCCCACCCTTTTTCCATTTTCTCTCACAGTAAACACATACCACTCTGGCCTAATTAGCTTAAGTCGATTCTTCTGAATCCCAGGTGCACAAAACTCGCCTTGAACCGTGAAGGTCTTAAGCGCATTTGAAGCAGCAAACTCCCGCATCTTTTCCTCAAGTCCTCTTGCTTTTATGAATTCATAGAAAGCGCTTTTACCATCATCCTTATACTCATAGTTATGACCGGTAACATGAAATCCATTTTCATCTATACCTACGGAATGTGAAGAGCCATCCATCTTAGTACTGATATAGTATTCCAGACCGGTGAATCTCCCGATGAGCTCAGGCTCTGCCTGAACTCTAGTCTCGTCAGTGTGTGGAATGTCGTAAGGCAGTGTGCCGATAGTAGTGCCACCAGTAGTCGCTCTTTCCTCTATTTCCCACTTTTTTACTCCCAAGGCCTCAGAAACGTCTGCCCCTACTTCCAGATCACAATTAAGTTCAGTAAACATGCCAATAGGCTGAAGAAGTCCCTGTGAGATTTGCCCTCTAAAAGTTTGCGTTTTTAGCCTGAAGCCTTCACTCATAATTTCGGTCTTCCTGTAACTAGATTTCCTTAGGAATTCAAACTCGGGTCTAATAGGAAGAAAGCTGTCTACTTCAAAGTAAACGGCCTTATCCATAGGCTTGAACTGTCCCTTATTCACCACACACTGCCATCCAAGCACATGTGCTATTTCAATTCTGTCTGCTCCTTTGATAGGCTCTATCTTCCATATAACTTGTATACTTGCTAGTTTTCTCATCTCTTCTCCTTTGCCCCCAGTCATCTGCAATATCCATTAAGCAAACTGCCTTGTCCGCACTATTACCCTCAAGTATTATTCTTGCTTTTTCAAAAATCCACGGTTTAAGATGTACATCGGGAATCACCAATACCCTCATAGATTCTCCTCCTCTTTAAAAATAATAATCTGAGGTTCCATTAGTATCCTCTCAAGGGTTTCTTTATGATGCTTATCTAGATCACTTGGCGCAACGCCATTAAGCATCAATTCCGCCCAAAGAGTCTTATAAATTCCACAGTTTCCACAAGTTCGCGGAGACACTACCCCAAATGAGCCCATTTTCGGAGGATAGTCCCATCCCAATTCAAATGCTTCATCCGGAGTCAATATCTCAGTCTTTCCACAAACTTCACATATATGTATGTATGTATTTATTATTACTCATATATCTACACTCCCTATTCTCGTCAATATGCAAAGGCTGAATTCCATAGAAGCATCCAGTATCCGCGCAGCAATATATATTAATTATATATATTATATTCTATTAGTGTATGGAATACAAGCAATACTTTTTGTATAATTTTATTATCAAAACTAAATTCACAGATATAACAGATATAAAGGAAATTGAATAATGACAAAAGCAAAAACAAAAAAACAAACAGACGCAAAATATGAATTTCCCGAAGAATCTTTCTTCATGGATTATGGCAGCAAAATAAAAGAGCTCCGCATCAAAAATGGTTTGACGCAGAGCATGGTTGCAGAAGCTCTGGATGTAACCCCCGGCTACATCAGCAATGTGGAAAACAATCGCACAGCTATGTCCCTTCGTATGCTTATCTACTATGCAAAGGTTACCGGGGAAACTTTGGATTCTTTAGTGGGGAAACTAGAGCCGGATTACGAGCCCAATGCCTTGGATCACCAACTTCTGTCTAAACTCTCAACTCTTTCAGAGGATCAAAAGAAAATAGTCCTCGAAATGATTGACATAATCACTAAATGATTGCCTACAACAGTTAGCCATGCTTCATCTCTATCGAATAATTTAACTAACTACGAACTCAAAACAGCCTGAGCAAGCAGCGTGTCACTGGCATCTCTTCGGTTTGATAAACTACAATCCCATAAAATCATTCACCGATATTACTCGCGGATCTTCAATCGAAGCCTCAAGAAAATCCGGTTCGTAGGGTGGCGCCAACGCTTTTATCAGTGCACAAGAAGCCTTCCCCTTTGGAAAGAGTACTGCCGATATCAAAATGTTAGTATCAATCATCACTCTCATTTAGCTTTACTCCTTCTGCCCTCTGTAATCCATTCAGCAATATCCTCCTCAGAAATAAAGCCTGCTTTTTTTGCTTTTCCTTTCATTTGCTTCTGGAATTGCTCCAATGCATATACGGCAGAATTGATGACCTTGACCGTGTTGCCATCAACAACAAAGGTAACTCTGTCACCATTTGCGACACCAAGCACTTCTCTTACTTTTTTCGGAATCGTCACTTGCCCCTTGTCCATAACTTTTGCATCATTTACAAATGCTACTTGAGCCATCTATCTCACCTCCATTTCCAAAAAGTAGGAAAGTAGGAATTTCCTACTTGCATTATATATTGTTTCTCTATCTTTTTCAAGAAAAAACCTCCTTGCACTTAGCAAAGGGGGCTGCCCATCATGGCGGTTGTCGTTAAACCATGACCTCTTGGAATTTTGTTTTGATATGGCTCTTACAATATCTAAGAAATGGCGGTGCACCAATGGTTCACCACCTGTGAGAGTAAAGGCATGAACACCGATATCCAGATTCCTTTAAGAGGGTCCAATCACAGGGTCTATCACCCTTACTACACTCTTCAATATACCCTTTTTCTACGAATTGCTCTAATATTGGATTTGGCTCAAGATCATGCTCGCCGTCACAAAAAAAAGAAATGGAAATCCTTCTTTGGGAACACCAACAGCAACTTCCATTTCTTTAACATACAGCGCACGGTCTACATATTTCCATTTTCGTAGAGCAACCCTGTCACTTAGTCGGTAATACATAGAGTCTGACTTCGCTTATTACATTATTGTCTTGTAACTACGTCACGGACATTGTAAGTACCATCATCAAAGCATCCACCACCTCCGGAGATGGCTTGCAGCTGCTCATCGGTCAGCTCCACGCCTTCTTCTTTGGCAAAATGTAATATGTCACTTACGCTATTCATCTCCTTTACCTTAGCAATCTGTTCAGCAGATAACCCTTTCAATAAATCAGCCTTCATAATCATGTTCCTCGTTTATCTTGTTATTCCTCACTTCTTGTAAATTTTCATACTTGTCGCCTGTTCCGGAATAGGCCATTGAGGCCATTGATCCCATTTTTCGTCTATATATGGATCCAAATCCATTCCTACCCCTCCGGATACTCCCATGAGGTCGTCTATACTTAGCTCAGTTGAGGAATTAAATAGCTTCGCTTTCAGGCTATCCTTGTGATTGACATTAGAGAAGCTAGCCCTGCGAATCTTGTCTTCCAAATCTCTATCAATACTCAATAAGCCCATCTCCTTTGCAACTCATTTATCAACCATTACTTAAACTGAGAATAACTGACTAGGAAGAACAACTCCATGCTCATTCTCAAGATAAGATTTTACCTTATCAGCTTCTGATTGACCACAGAATAATGCAATCTCATTTGTGATATCTACAAGTGGTCTTAGATGTTCAGCATCAATATCCGTATCTTTTTGACCCATAGCTTTTGGAAATAGATTTCCTTTTATTCTTGTTTGAACAAGCTTGTCAACACTTCCTTGCCAACCTTCAGCCAAGGCTCCTCCACTTACCAATTCCAATGCATCCAATGATAATTCTTTTTTCTCCTTAGACATGATATTTCCTCCTCTTTTTCACAGCATCGTCCCCATCATTTGAAACGTTTTTTATCTCTTTTACTATATATACAAGCCAGTCTGCTATTTGGAGACAGTTTGACGACATTTTTTTAATCAATTAGGGTTCTGCATTTTGTCAACAATCTCTGATATCTTTTGTTCACTGCTTTCTCATTAAGCCCCATCAAAGCTGCCACCTCTGAGTCCTTTAGGTCCATGGCGTAGCGTAGGTTTAAAAATTCTCTTTCCTCCGGACTAAGCTTGGCATAAAGCCGTATTATTTCGTCAGAATAATCAAGTTCCTTGGTGAAATCCCCCTCCTCTTCCACATCCCAGGAATCCGGAATCTCCGCCTTCTTGGAGTAAGCGGCAGAGCGAACCAAATTAACCGCACAGTTATGAGCGATTCTGGAAAGCCAGGTACCCAGAGATCCCTTTTCAGCATTGAAAGAAGCAAAATTTCTATACGCCGAAAGGAATGTGTCTTCCGTCACATCCTCTGCGTCCTCTTTGTTCAAAAGAAGAGTATAGGCATACCTATATATACGATCATAATAGACATCGTAGATTTCTTCGAAGTCAGATTGCATTTTTAGAGTTAATACATCATCCATTTTCTCTACTCTCCGGCTTCTAATCTCTGACGTTCCACAAGCTCCGCGAAGAAACCCTTCTTTTCTATCAGTTCTTCATATGTTCCGTCCTCTATAATAGAACCTCCATCCAGAACTATGATTCTGTCCGCGTGTTGAATGGTGGATAGTCTGTGAGCAATAATTATTCTGGTGCAGCCCATGCCGTCCAAAGCATCGGAGACTTGCTTCTGAGTCTTGTTATCCAAGGCAGATGTGGCTTCATCAAAGATAAGGAGTTTTGGCTTGGGACATATAGCCCTTGCAATCATTAATCTTTGGCGTTGCCCTCCTGAAATTCCTCCCTGTCCCTCAGATACCAAGGTATGCATCCCCATTGGCATGGCTTTGATGTCATCTGCAATACCCGCCTTCTCTGCGGCCTCCCAGGCATCCTGCAAGGAAAGCTCAGGTGCAGTAATTACAATATTGGAATAGATATCCCCTTGGAATAAACCTGCATCCTGCATAACCGTTCCGATTCTTCTCCTTAAAGATGGAAGATCTAAGCTATTTATATCCTTTCCATCATAATATATTGCACCCTTTTCCGGACTCTCAAATCCCAAGAGAAGTCTCACCAGAGTGGATTTTCCGCAACCCGTCTTTCCTACTATAGCAACATATTCACCGGGATGAATTTTAAGGGATAAATCATTTAAAACATAAGGCATAGAGTCGTCATAACGGAAGGAAACGTGGTCCAGTTCCACTCGCCCACTTATCTCCGTAACAATTTCCTTACCTTCTGCTGTCTCCGGTGCTGTCTCCAGGAATGGCTCTGCCATTTCCAGTATTGGCCTAATCTGAGCAGCTGTAAGGGCTATTCCCGACACGGACATAAATGCACCCATAAGCATTCCATAGGCAGTGGTAAATGCATAGAAATTGGATTGATCTATACCGCTCTTAATCGCAAGATAGAAAATAGCTATGTTGGAGACAAGAGCTATGCCGGTGGAAATAACACTATTTACTTTTATAAACAAAGGCGGATTGTACAAAACCTCTGCTCCTTCGGAATATATATTGAGCCATTTAGCAAAGGCCCTCTTTTCAGATCCCGACAGCTTCAGTTTTTGAACCCCGGTAATCAAACCATAACTCATACCTGATTCCTTTGCCTGTAAACCCATTCTCTTTCTTTCGTGATTAATCTTCAGAACTGTAGAAAAAACAGAAAAACCAACGGTAATAAGAACTATTATAATGGATGGAACAACCAAAGACGGAGCAAACCTAAATATCTGAGTTACATATAACAAAGAAGTCAAAGACGTAATTCCGGAATTCAAAATCATATCCAAGATATATGTACTAAGGGATTCTACAGATTTGGAGCGGGTCTTAAGTTCCCCAGGGCTATATTTTCTGTAGAAGGATGCCGGGAGCGCCAATAGTCTCATCATCATTGATGCCTGAACACCCATAGAAATCTTTGTTCCAACTCTTCCTGCCAGAAGTCCCTTCACTATGCCTATGAGCTGCGAGGATAAGAGTACGCCAATAATTGAAAGAGATACTCCCACCAGAGCGCTTTTCTTTCCGCTTAGAAGAATAGGACCTGTAAGAGCCTGTACAATTCTTGGCATAATAAGCGCAACCAGAGTCGCCAGTAGTGCGGCAAGAACTACGGCAGCAAAATCCCCTGCACTGATGCAGCGCCTCATATATAGAATAAGGTCCTGAATTTTTAGGCTCCTCTGGGGAAGCGGATAGTAGAAGCATATTGCCTCTCTATCAAAGATTTCAGCACTGGTGCTATCCAGTTTTCCATGCTGTCCTGTCCTGGGATCTGTAAACCCGTAGCCCTTAAACTTGCTTGGAATAAGAGCAACCGGAAGGTTTTCGTCTTTGGTAAATGCTAAGATGGACCCATAGGCATCTTTATACCAGCCCTCTGTTAGTTCTATATCCCTGCGCATTATGCCATGGGGACGAAGAGCGTAGTCCAGATCCTTTTCACTCTCTATAACCCTGTCCGATGTATCAACCGGCTTACAATGATAATACTTTAGAATCTCCTCTATGGCGTTCCTGGTGATAATCCTCTCGTCCTTAATTCTTTCTGCTCCTCTTTCACCAAGCACAACTCCTGCCACCTTGACAAAGGAGTCCTCAAGGAGCTTTTGGTCGGCTAATCTTCTTTCTTCAATTTGATTCTCAAACCAACTCATAGTCTGGCTCCTTACTCATTTGCCACAAGATCGGCATAAGCACCATTTAGAGCCATAAGCTCATCATGGGTTCCCCTCTCTATAACCTGTCCACGGTCTAGAACTATGATTTCATCACAATCTCTAACTGTGGAGAGTCTATGTGCAATAACGATGCAGGTTATACCTCTATCGCGAATAGCATTTACTACTTCATATTCCGTCCTTGCATCCAAAGCGGATGTGGCCTCATCTAAAATAATGATGGTTGGATCTTGGGCAAGAACTCTTGCAATCTCAAGACGTTGACGCTGACCGCCGGAGAGATTTTTACCACCGCTTAGGAGTTTATGATTGTATCCTCCCGATAACATCATTATATCGTCATGAATCATGGCATCTCTAGCTGCAAGAATCATCTCAAAGTCTTTGATACTTTCATCCCACATTTTTATATTGTTAGATATGGTATCTTCGAATAGAGTTATATCCTGATCTACAACCGCAAGAGAGCTTGTTACCACGTCTCTTGGATATTCGCTTCTGGTTTTTCCGTCAAATAGAATCTCACCACTCCATGGTTGATAGAGTCCTGAAACAAGTTTGGAAATTGTGGATTTGCCACAGCCCGAAGCTCCCACAAGGGCAATTCTATCTCCCACATTCATCTTAAGTGAGAAGTCCTTTATGAGGGGATTCTCCAGTTTGGAATAACCAAAGGTCACATTTTTCAGTTCAATGTTCCCCCTTAGTTTTGCCAGCTTAGAAGCCTCCATATCATTTTCAAGAACGCTTACGTCGTCGGGATATTCCATAACATCCTCTACACGTTCCATCTCAGTACGCATTTCCTGAAGGCTCTGCCCCGCATTTACCAAGGTCATTGCAGGTGACATAAATGAGCCCAGGAGACCCTGGAACATGAGAACTGAGCCCAAGCTTAGCTTACCCTCCATCGTAAGGAGAATTCCTACTACAAGAACGGCATAGTTTGCAATGGATGTAAAAAAGGCAGGAATCATCCCAAGAAAAAGATTAGTCTTAACCATCTTAACGCTCTGATTATTCACAGAAGCCTGATAGCCTGCCCACTTTCTAAAGAAGCCATCCTCAGCGCCGCTGGCTTTGATGGTTTCAATCATGCTAATGCCTGTTACCGTTGAAGATTCAAGTTTTCCAACATCTCTCATCTGGACCCTGGTTATATTGACTCGCTTGGAGGATATTACCCTTGCCATGACTATATTCAGTACCAAAGTCGATATACCGATTAGCGTAAGAAGGGGACTTTGTTTCAGCATGACAACAAGATAAATTATCATCATGATGCTATTTAAAAGAAGAGGAGCAAAGGTGTTTACAAGGATTCCGGCAATACTTGCATTCATCCCTGCTCTATTTTGAATGTCACCTGTTAGTCTTTGAGAAAAGAATTCCATAGGAAGATGGAGCACCTTCCACATATAGGCGGTGTTTCCTACGATTGACATTTTTCCGTTTATTTTCAGGGAATATATGGTTTGCGCCCAAGCTACTACCAGCTGGACCACAGCCAAAACTATTAGTAATGTTAAGAATGGATAGAGCCAATCACTGTTGATTCCGGTAATAAGTCTATCCATGAAGATTCGGTTTGTAACAGAATTTATTATTCCAAAGAGATAGCTGATTGCAGTGGTTAACATTACGAAGGTTATGATTGCCCCTGCACCCACAAGACGCTTCTTGGCGAAGTCCAGGGTGCTCTTAGGCTTGCCTCCGGGAACAAATTCATCAGAGGGAACAGGCAAAATAACTATTCCGGTAAAAGCCCTGTCGAACTCCTCGTAGCTTAGCTTCACCTCACCTCTGGCGGGATCGTTTATATATACCCAATCCCCTTTGAATCCCTTAAGAACCACAAAGTGATTCATATTCCAATGTATTATGCATGGGAACTCACCCTCTGTCTTCAGACTTTCGGGGGACATTTTAAAGGCCTTTACATCAAAGCCATAATTCTCTGCAGCCAAATATATATTCTTGGCCTTGGATCCATCGCGAGATACTCCACAATCCACACGGACCTGTTCCAAAGGGACCCACTTATCGTAGTAGGCCATAACCATGGCAAGAGCAGCAGCACCACATTCCAGCGCCTCAAGTTGCATTACCACAGGGACTTTAGCCACACCACTTGTAATTGTCTTCTTTCCCTTTGATGCCAACTATGTTCACCTGCTTTCCAGAAGAAAGTCCAAGGGACGTATAGTTTCTATAACAACTGTTCCATCGTAGGTACCATCGGGAAGCATAACTTCAGCTACACCGTAGGTTCTTCCGTATTCATCACTTCCCGATGAGGCAAGCAGTGCCTCTTGCCCAGAGACCTTGAGAGGCATGCCTTCTTCTAGAGGAGATCCGTCAAGGGAAATTACTTCTGCCATATGATCTGATACCGCCACTTTGACATCCACAGAAGTCTCCAAAGTTCCAATAAAGGACCATGCCACAAGGCTTACAAGTAGAAGCAAAACAATAGAAAGTAGCACCCATGTTCCCGGGTTTGTTACTTTTAGATAATCCGTTAACTGCTCCGGTGATGATATCCTATCTATAGTTTCTTTTCTAAATACAGGTTTTCTTTCACTGGTTGTATTAGTTTCATTAGTTGTAATAGCTTCATTGGGTTCCATCCACGAACTCCTTTTATTCATTGGTTTCTTTGTTTTCAGTGTATCAAAAAAAGCTCTATTTTTCAAGAAATGATAGAGCTTACAACATTTTAAAATGATATGCTTAGTAGGATTCAAGATCAAATTCTGCAGTTCTTGACACTACTTGCTCCTGCAGTGGACCAGAAATCCTCTCCTTCCACCTTCGTCCACAACTTTCATTGCAATTCGGGTATAGAGCTTAAGATCCTTCTTTAGTCTCTTCCTGGCCTCTGTGAAGAACGGCCTTTGTTCAATGAGTTCATAACCGAGACTCTCTACAAATACCTTGGGCTCGTCCGTCCCAAAATAAAGCATAGCGTCCTTATTTCCCGTTTTCTTGATATAGTTTGCAGCGTAATTAATCGCCTTAAGGGTCATTGCATCAAATAGAAGCTCAAGGTCTGCGAAATGATCTTTAGCTTCCGCTATAAATTGACGAACCAGCTCATCTTTAAAATACTGAAATACACCAATTACGGTAATCATCGTAGGAAGCGATTTATCAATCTCTTCAGTCCAGGAGAAGTCAAACATATCCCCGGGGATTAGTTTCTCCCCATCCGGCTCTCCCAAGACCCTTCTCCTGGTTTCGATAACATCAGGAAGATCCATTTCATAGAAGGTCGCTTTGTTTATATCCGGCTTAATCCTGAAGAATGCAGTTTCAAGTCCGCAGCCGACGTTTATGACATTACATTTTTCATGCTTTGATATGTAATCCCGGAGCATCTCATCTGTATTATAGAATCTGCATGCCCCCGCCATCTCAAAGTATTCGCTTGACTTTGCTACTATCTCCTCATAGGGCATGTCTTTTTCAAGAGAAAGAGCCATTTCATCATAGAAATAGTCCGGGAACCTTTTTGACACATATATCCTCGCAGCAAGGGGGAGATATAATGTGTCCGCAACACCCTGTAGTTTGTTCATTTTAGCCTCCTATTTGAAATCCATTTTGCGGAATCATAAGCGTTTCCTGAACGCTATTCTTTTCAATATGATACTTTTTCATATTTCCCTACGCGTCCTCCTTACCCACAAGGCGTGCATCAACATCTCCATTTTTAATTTGTCTCTATGATGTAAATAACCGATGACTTAACATCCTTTGCACTTCCTGAATAGGAAGTGTATCCTGAGTCATCCTTCTTAAGCTTTTTAATTCTGTCGTCCAGTTCCGCCAGATCCTTTTCAACAAAGTCAGCAAGTTCACTTATTCCCTCATCCCTAAAGGTAATCATCCCATCTCTTAGAGTTTCTGAACCGGAGGCAAGGGAGGCTGCACCTGATATTAGATTGCTTCCCTCGGAGTGCAAGGTAGAAGCCCCCTCATATAAGTCAGGGATGCTTGTACCAATTGTTGATACACCACCTACATACTGGGTTACACCATTCTTAAGGTTTGTGCTTCCTGTATAGAGCACTTCAATTTGAGATTTAAGTTCTCCCAGCATATTTTCCATTGCCGCTCGTTCCGTTTCATCAAGAGTAGCAGGAAGCACATCCGGAAGTTTTCCAATATATGAATCCAAAGCATAAATACCGTCGTTTAAGGATGTTGCACCATCTATCAAAGTTTGAGATGTAGAGTCCAATGCATACAGTCCTTCCCACATAGCATGAATTCCATCCTTTACGGTTCCAACGCCACTTACGTACTTATTTACTCCCTCCTTTAGTTGAGACCCTCCATCCGCAAGAGACGTTGCCCCCTTTGCAAGTGAATCAGCAGCCTTTCTCATATCCGCCATGGAGGATACCAATTCATCTATATCATTGGAGTCTTTTATGTCAGCAAAGATCCCATTTTTTACTATGGTTGTTGAGAAATCCATATCAAAGTTTTGGCAGTCGGCTGTTATTTCTATATATTCAGGTATATCCACGTCCTTCAAAACCTCATTTTCCGAAGCATTTAAGGATTTACTCAGCCCCGGTAGAGCCGTGCCGATCACCACATCCTGGGATGACATAGACGTCAGATTTCCATTCTTAACATTTACATTTTTAAGAATACCCTCAGGAAAGAATATGGCAGTTATGGCCGTAAATGGAATCGCAGTATTGTTGATATAGTCTATCCTCATCTTCAGTTTTCCCGATTTTCCCTCTAACTCATCCGGCGATACTTCATTCTCATCCAGGCTATAAGTTATTTTTAATTCAACCGGGATATCTTCCCTGCCTTCTCCTTCGTATTCAATATCTTCACCAAGGTTCTCCCAGTATATCTTACCTGACTGAACATCAAATTCTTCGCCGCCTTTTTTATTCTTTATCTCAGTTAGGTTAGATATATCCTCTATGGGTTTCTTGCTTTCATCTTCCTTTAATTTAAGAGAAACCTCGCTTATAATCTTTTCAATTCTTCCGGAAGGGTCGCAGCTAACGGTAACAATTTCTCGCTTCTCATCAGGCTTCAATGCTCCGCTTCCCTCATAGGTCCAGGAAGGCTCATTGCTTTCATTTTCTTGCGAAGTGTCACTTCCTGCTCCACTGCTTTCCTCCCCTTCGCCTGTCTCTTTCATATTGCAAGATGTCAATAAAGTAGAAAGCAAAGCAATAAGCATCAGCATCAATACTGTTTTTGTTTTCTTACAAGTTTTCATTTTAAATTTACTCCACATTCTTAAGGGCTATATCCATGGGTATTCTCTTAATCTTTATAAATTCCATTGCTGCCACCACAATATATGCGCATATCGCAAGAGCAAACATCTTAAAGAATATATCCACATCCACATGGAACACTATCCATCCGCTCATTCTTAAAGCAATAAAGTATTGCCACAGAACCCTGACTATAATATTAACTATAGGGAAACTTATTAGGACGAAAAAGATAACAGCAATGGTAGTGGCCACAAGATAGAGTCTGCTCACTTCTCCATCCGTATATCCGAGAATCTTGGTCATGGAAATCGATTGACCATTCTTTTCGATTATTATCTTTGATAACAGATAAACCAAGAAAACAAAGAGCACAACGGAAAATACATTCACCAGCTTCATGAATCCTCCAAAGGATTTCATCAGCTGTCTTGAAACCTTTGTCAGAGAATCAAAGTCGATAATAGAGTTAATGTATTCCTCCGGAATGTCCGTTATTTCCTCGTTGGCAAAATACCCGGAGAACATTCCCTCTGGAAGGTCGAATTTCTTGTTAAGGTCATCCAGGCCCATGAATATATTCATAGCTCCATCGTACTGAACTATGCCTGCGATATTAAAATCATAGGTTTCTTCATCGTACTTCTCCTTTAGCCTTAAGGTGTCCCCGGCCTTTGTTCCATATTTATCAGCAAAAAGGGAAGAAACATATATTTCACCACTATCAAAGGTTGCATCGACATAACGGCTACCGTCTTCAATTCCATAAATCATGATTTCATCTTTTTTGCCCTCGCCTTCAGGGATAGTCTCCAGAGTATATGCCCCGAATTTCTCGGCGCTCGGATTTTCTGTTTCTACTTCTTTGAAGTATTTAAGAAGATTAACCATGGACTCGGTTTTCTTATCTTCATCCATAGCTTCACTTGGAATTGATAATATATACTGACGCTCCGCAATCATTTGATTGAGTATGGAATCTTGATAGTTGGTCAGTACATTGGGAAGGGCCATCCCAAAATACAAGAGAACGTTGGCAAAGAAAATACCAATAAATAGAACCAGATAATTGGGTATATTTTGGATGATAATCCTCATCCTGAACCTTGAGAAGAACGGAATCCTCTTGCTTAGTTTAAGTGCACTTTTATTCTTCTGTCTGGTTAGATTCCTTCTAAGGAAATCCATAGGAGAAAAGCTTAAACTTCTTCTTAAAACAATCCAGGACACAGCGCCCATAATTAGTATTGGTATAAGCGTTGTTCTGACAAAGGCATTTGCATTCCATAAAGTCTCGTAGGTCGGAAGACTATAGCTGTTGTAATATAGGGCTACACATACATTTTTAAATAGGGTATATCCAAAGATATTTCCTATAATGGCCGCTACCAGCGTAACTATAATAGGCATAGTCATATAGTGCCTCACCAGCTCACCTTTGGTATAGCCTGAGGCCAGAAGGGTTCCAATAACTGTAGATTCTTTTCCTATGGTATCCTTCATGGTAATGCCATAGACAAAGGCAGTAATTACGATCATGATATAGAGAAAGACTTCCATCATGGCACTATCGCCACCCATATCATCGCCTGTGAAGTTTATCCCCTGGTTTAAATATCGAGGAACAAAGTCCTCAAGGGTAACTTCTTTGCCTATTTTCTTCATTAGTTCATCAGATATTTCCTTTTCATTTTCAATATATCTTTCCGAGCCACTTATTCCATTTAGGTACTTCCAGCCATAGCAATATGTAAGGGGATGCATGGAATCAAATTCATCTTCAGAAACTAAAGCAACACCAAACATTAAAGAGTCAAACATCAAATCATTATTGTCGGAAAACAAAGCACTGTAATCCGGTAGCGCTACAAGGCCTACAATGTTCCACTCTCTTGGGGAGGCTCCACCCTCTCCTTCATGGGTTTTCTCAGCAATGGTATCCCCAACAGAAAGCTTGTTATTATCCGCGTACATTCTGTCAATAGCAATTTCTCCAGTTTTATTCGGAAGTCTTCCCTCCATAACGCATGGAAGATTTACTTCCATGCGGTTCTTAAACACCCTAAGGGAACTTCCGTTGGTTAAATCAAAACCGGCGTAGAACAACTCATAAGTTTCTATATCATTTGCTTCAACATTCTTTATTTGGGCTTTGTTGGCAGGCCTTTGCAGCGTAAAATGCCCATCCTCCACATTGTATTTTTCAAAGCTTTCGTTATAGGCTACTATCATACTATCCGCCGCAACTAAAAATCCCGATGTAAATCCGATAGAAACAAAAAGGAGGGCAAAGATAACAATATACTTGCCCAAGTCCTCCCTTAAATCTCTCTTTAATCTTTTCGGGAGCGGATTATTTATATGAGTTCTACTCTTCTCTTTCTTTTGGGTACTCATATTAAACCGCTACCATTCCAGATTCCTGGCAGGAATCTTCACTTCGTTTCTTTCGGCGCTTAATATCTGTCCGTCTCTAAGCCTGATAACAATATCCGCCATATCTCTTAAGGCACCGTTATGAGTTACCATAATTACTGTATTACCATATTTCTGATTAACTCTTTCTATAAGGTCCAATATGTCCTTGGATGTATTGTAATCCAAGGCCCCTGTGGGCTCATCGCAAAGCAAAATGTCCGGATTCTTAACAATGGCCCTTCCAATGGAAGTTCGCTGCTGCTGACCACCGGAAAGCTGATTCGGGAGCTTATCTTTATGCTCGTACATACCAAGGGTATGGAGCAACTCATCTATGTCCAACGGGTTCTTTGATAAAAATGCTCCAACTTCAACATTTTCTCTAACCGTCAAATTAGGTATGAGATTATACATTTGAAATACGTAGCCTAAATGGTTTCTTCTGTAACTTCCAAGTCTTTTAGGAGACATGCTATCCATCAGTTCTCCTTCAATGGCAATGCTGCCGGAGTCAGGTTTATCGATTCCACCTATAATATTAAGGAGAGTACTCTTTCCTGATCCCGAGGGTCCAAGAAATATACACATATCTCCCTTTTCAACGGACAAGTTAATTCCTTTTAGGACCTGGACTCTGCTTTCGCCTTTACCGAATGATTTCTTTATATCCTTTATTTCCAAAAACATCTTTACCGCCAAAAAACAAATACCCCGCTCCAATGGGAACGGGGTCGCAAAATGAAATATAGAGATGTTGCTCAAACAATCTTCCAGCTTGGATCTCGTTCCTTATTAATACCATAAGGAAGAAAACTCTTACTGGAGTTAGTATAGTCTAACTATATATATTTGTCAAGTATATCCTATTATTTAATACTTTCTAATACCAATCATGTTTTTCGTTCTTATCCAAAGCATTAATATCTTCCATTTCTTTATCTGTCAACTGAAAGTCGAATAGATCAAGGTTTTCTTTAATGTGTTCCGGGTTACTTGATCCGGGTATTACCACAATGCCTCTTTGTAGATCCCAACGTAGGATTATTTGGGCGGAGGACACACCATGGCTATCTGCAATAGCCTTAATTGTTTCATTCTCTAAAAGCTCCCTGGTATAACCTCTACCCCCTAAAGGATACCAACACTGCACAACGATTCCCTTTTCCTGGATAAAGGGCACCACATCCTGTTCCTGATAATAAGGATGAATTTCGTTTTGTACTAAAGCTGGCATAATATTAACCTGCGGTAGGAATTCTGTAAGTTCCTTAACATACCAGTTTGATAAGCCAAGAGATTTGATTTTCCCTGTTTCCACATACTTCTCCATGGCTTTATATGCTTCCACATCATTTTCTCCAGGATGGTGGAGAAGCATCATATCCACATAATCTATATTTAATTTCTCTAAGGCCATATCAATAGCTGCCTCAGGATCTCCAAACTGGCTTGGATATATCTTGGTTATAACAAAGATCTCTTCTCTGGGGATATGGAACTCCTCCATTGCCTGACGAACCCCCTCGCCCACTGCTTCCTCGTTGTGGTACATATACGCTGTATCAATTAACCGCCCACCATTTTCCAGCAATGTTTTAACCGAGTTCACACAGGTATCATAGTCCAAAGAATAAGTTCCCAGACCCATTATGGGCATTTCATAACCACTGTTTAACAAAACAGTTTTACTATCAAAATCAAATACGCCAACTTCTTTTTCTCCTGATGTCCCATTGATGTTGGCCCCTATATCCTCCACATCATTATTGTTCATCAAAGAAAACCTAACCTCCACAGTTCCTTGACCTAAAACAGCCATAAGCTCATCCTGACTTAAATCCTTGACCCTGCCTAATCTGGTAAAGTTCCATGTGTTGGTATCGTAATATATTGTGATTTGATTTCCTTGATAAAGAATTACGTCTCCAGGTTCCGTGGTAATACTTTCATCATTAGTAGGAAGAGATGCCCCTAATGAACCAACTTTTTCGAAGCCACCATAATCACTCATGGAAACAATTATGTCCCCTTCTTCCAGCAAAGTTATAAAAGCCTCTGCCGACGAATTGCTTTCAGGTTCAATTTGGAGGGCTTTATCCCCTACGTAGGCAAAAATCATCTTGTTTTCCTCCTGGGTGTTTTCTACCTTTTCTTCCTCTTGAGGGGATGAATTATCCACATCTTCATTTTGTTCTTCCGGATTCTCCTGAGGGGTCGTTTGGACCTCTTTACTGCAGGATACTAAGCTTAACAAAAGTGAAACCAAGAGTAAGATTGACAATACTTTTTTTATGGCTATTTTATTCATTTAAGATACTCCGTAAAAAAATCCTCTAATTTATCAAAGGGAATAGCACCCTTTCCTCCACCATCATAAAGGTCCGTATGAACAACATCAGGTATTATTAGAAGTTCCTTGTTATCAGTATACTTGCTGTCTGCAGTCATTTCTTCAAATGCCTCTTTTGAGAAATAACATGAATGGGCTTTTTCACCATGCATAACAAGAACTGCGCTTCTAATCTCATCAGTATATTTTAGAATCGGTTGATTCATAAATGATTGGCAGCCTATCACATTCCATCCACCGTTGGAATTAAGAGATCTTTCATGATACCCACGATTTGTCTTGTAGTAATCATAATAATCCGCTACGAAAAATGGTGCATCCTCAGGCAGAGGATCCACTACTCCTCCGCCCAACTTATATTCACCGGCTTTTAAATCCTCTAGCCTTTGAGCGCACATTGCTTTTCTTTTTTCGAAGCGTTGCTCTTCGCTGTCTTCAGAATCAAAGTATCCCTTTGCATTTACTCTAGTCATATCATACATGGTTGATGAAACTGTTGCCTTGACTCTAGTGTCCAAAGCCGCGGTATTAAGAGCCATACCTCCCCATCCACAGATACCGATGATTCCAATTTTCTCAGGGTCAACTTTTTCATTCAATGACAAAAAGTCTACCGCAGCCATAAAGTCCTCTGTATTGATATCCGGAGATGCCATGTATCTTACATTTCCACCACTCTCTCCGGTAAAGGAAGGGTCAAAGGCAATTGTAAGAAAACCTCTTTCTGCCATGGTCTGAGCATAGAGGCCGGAGCACTGCTCTTTAACTGCACCGAAAGGCCCACAAACAGCAATTGCCGGAAGCTTACCCTCGGCATTTTTAGGCCTATACATATCCGCTGCAAGAGTAATACCATAGCGATTTACAAAGGTGACTTTCTCATGTTCAATATTATCACTTTTGGGAAATGTTTTATCCCATTCTTGAACTAACTTTAGGTTTTCCTTTTTTATCATATTCTTTTCCTCCATTGATAATAATTACTCAGTTTTTTTGATAATGCTTTCTACAGGAATGCACCGTTGCAAACCTGGATAACCTGACCTTTTACATGTCTTCCCATATCCGATGCCAGGTAAAGGCATGCATTGGCCTGATCTTCCGGATCACATTCCGGTCCCGGAAAATACACAAAATGCTTGCTGTACTCCAACATCTTTGCTCCTCCCGGCTGTTCCCCGGCTTTGTTGGCCAAGTGGGCAGGAGTAACCGTTGCTCCCGGAGCCACTGCATTAATTCTAATATTGGTATCAATAAGTCGCATGGCTACATTTTTCGTCAAAGTATTAATAGCTCCTTTGGAAGACGTATAGGAAGCACCACAGAAAGGTCTATCTCCATTTACTGAGGATATATTAATTATGCAACCTTCGTTCTTTGGCATAAATACCTTTAATGACTCTCTTATAAATCTAAAGGGACCAAACACATTGGTCTGATATACATGTTCCAGCCACTCATCGTCTGTTTCGTCTATCATCTTTTGTTCTCCAATTGCAGCATTGTTTATTACAATATCAAGATCGCCATATGTGTCTAGGGCAGTTTGGATTACCTTCTTTACGTCATCAAGATTCTTGTTATCCGCAACAACTCCTGTAACATCATAGCCCTTGGATTTCAGATTGTTTACCGCTAAATCCAATTTCTCTTCGCCTCTTGCCGTCATTACAACTTTTGCCCCTTCTCTGGCAAAGACCTCCGCCATAGTCTCTCCCATTCCATAGCTTGCACCTGATATAATAGCCACCTTTCCATCCAGCATTTTTTCCAGCATTTTTATCCTCCTGATATTCCTATATCCGCTTTCATGTGTAGACATAATTTATATTAATTACTTTTAATATATTAATATTGTAGGCTATTGAAGAATATGGCGCTAATGGTTATAATGAATATCATGATATTCCAAATATGCATATCATATTATATTGAAAGGAATCAAAATGGAAATACGTACTCTTAGATATTTTTTAGCTGTTGCTCAAGAAGAGAATATGACCAAAGCGGCAGATATTCTTCATGTGACCCAGCCCACCCTATCCAAACAGCTTAAGGCTCTTGAAGATGAATTAGGTAAAAAGCTATTCGTAAGGCATAGTTTTAATATCGAGTTAACAGAAGAAGGTATATTTCTTCGGAATCAAGCTGAAGACCTAATTGCAATGGCAGATAAAATTTCCAATGAGTTCATATCCATGGATGACATATCCGGGGGAGAAATCTACCTAGGCCTGGCTGAATCCTGGCATATTAACTACATAGCCAAAACCATAAAATCTCTCAAAAAAAACTACCCTAATCTCCACTACAATATAACAAGTGGAGATACTGAGCAGGTCATTGATAAACTTGATAAGGGCATCCTGGATTTTGCCGTGTTGGCGGAGGAGCCCGATACAAAAAAATATAATCACCTTCCCTTTCCGAAATCGGATACATGGGGGCTGGTGATGCAGAAAACCGACCCACTTTCTTCCAAGAAATCCATAAGAGCCAAGGATCTTGTTGGACTTCCTCTATTTTGTTCCGGTCAGGCCTGGAACAATGAAATCTCGCAGTGGGCCGGTTCTATCTTTGATAAATTAAAGCTTGAAGGATCCTTTAAGCTCTCCTACAACGGAGGAGTATTTGCCGGTGAAGGACTTGGCTATTTGCTTACCTTTGACAAGCTTCTTGACACATCCGAATCAGGAAAGCTTTGCTTCCGGCCTCTTTCTCAAAAGCTTGAAACAAGACTTCACCTCATTTGGAAAAAGAACCAAACCTTAACTCCCATGGCTCAAAGATTCCTGGAAGAAATTCAGTCAGTCTTTAGAAGCAATTAGTTAAGCCGGATTGATTCATTAATCTGTTACACGGTCCAAGTTGCACCCTTGGCCTGAAGATCTGCCATATGCTTAAACACACTTCCTTCTTTGCTTCTCAATTCTTCCGGTCGTCCCTCTTCTACTACTCTTCCTTTATCAAGCACTACAATCTTGTCCGCCGCTTCAACGGTTCTCATTCTATGAGCGATTACCAGAACCGTCTTTCCTGCCAGGAGTCTTGATAGCGCACCCTGAACTTTGGTTTCATTTTCCACGTCCAGAGATGCAGTAGCTTCATCCAGTAGAACAATGGGGGCGTCCTTAAGAAGAGCTCTTGCAATGGATATTCTCTGGCGCTCACCGCCCGAAAGTTTTGCACCGTTTTCTCCTATTGGAGTGTTGTATCCTTCCGGAAGTTTGTTCACGAATTCGTCGCAGTTTGCTGCCTTTGCTGCAGCAAAGACTTCCTCGTCTGTTGCTCCAAATTTTCCCAGTCTTATATTTTCCATGATGGTATCATCAAAGAGAACCACGTCCTGGAATACCATGGAGTAATCCGTTAGGAGAACCTCCGGGTCAACCGTTGAGATATCTACTCCGCCAACCTCTATGCTTCCCCTATCTATATCCCAAAGCCTCGCTGCAAGCCGGGCGCAGGTACTCTTTCCACTTCCGGAGGGACCAACTAAAGCGGTTACCTCTCCTTCCTTTGCAGTAAAACTTATTCCATTAAGGACTTGCTCATTATCGTAAGCAAAGTGGACATCCTTAAACTCTATATCATGTCCAGGCGGGTTAAAATCTTCCACACCTTCCTGTATGGGTTCCTCATAAATCTCCATGAGCCTGTCTGCAGATACCTGGGATAGAAATACCTCTGCTATAAGTGCCAAACTTTGATCAAAAGGTGCATAGACTCTGGTTATAACCAGAAGGAACATGAAGAGAACCATAAAGTCGATGCTTCCCGAAAGTATTAACTTTGCTCCAAGGAGAATAGTTGTGGCGACACCAAGGCGCATAATTACGCTTGCACCGTTAACAAACAATCCTGTCGCCAGTTCACCACGTATCATTGTGGACTCATGGTGGTCTATCTTTTGATTAAGTTCTTTTATATACCTCTCCTCCTGACCAGTGGAATGAATCTCCCTTATATTTTCGAGGGCTTCCTGCATACTGTCTGCAACCTCTAAACCTGCAGCCTTGGTTATTTCTGCATTTTTATTTGCAAGTTTTCTGCTTCCAAATAGAAGAGCAAAGGCAACCGGAACGCCCCAAAGACAGGCTATTGCAAGTTTCCAATTATATAGCATTAGCATAACAAAGATTATGCCCGTTGATATATACGAGCCATAGAGGTAACCAAGAACGTGAGACCAGACGTGTTCCATTCTATTTACGTCTCCCATAATGGTTTCCGTTAGATCTGCAATGTCTCGCTTCCCAAAGTAACCAAGAGGAAGCTTTCTTAATCTTTCAGCCAATCCCAGTCTCATGGTTTCAACTTCTTCATATACGAGACCGTATGTGGCCTTGTATTGCTGTAGATGGGTAATAAATGAAAGCACTAAAAATGCTATTGTAAGTCCGATAAACAGCATTGGTCCCGGAAGCTCTGCACCATCTGTTAGGGTTCTCATGAATCTAACCATAAGAAGATAGAGTATTCCCATCCCTGCCATTACGATTAGGTTCACTATTACGGTCCAGAAGGTACCTTTTTTCGTGGTTATAATTCCTTGGTCACTTAAGGCGTATTTTCTTTTAAATTTTTCTCCGAACATTATTCCGCCTCCCCTTCTTTACCGATTTTCCACTGTACCGCTTTGTTATAATCCTCCCACATACGAGAGTAAAGGCCACCCTTTGAAACCAGTTCCTCGTGGGTGCCTGACTCCTCAACCCTTCCCTCGTTTAGAACGATAATTCTGTCTGCACCTACCACTGTAGAAAGTCTATGAGCAATCATGATTACCGTTCGGCCTTCCATGAGTTTCTTAAAAGCTTCCTGGATCATAATTTCATTTTCCGGATCAGCAAAGGCTGTAGCCTCGTCAAGTACAACAATAGGAGCATCTTTTAGAATCGCCCTTGCTATTGCAATTCTTTGGGTCTCTCCTCCTGACAAATAGGTCCCCTCTGTGCCTATCTTAGTGTCTATTCCCTCAGGAAGCTTTGCTATTATATCGTCACACTGTGCAAGTTTAAGAGCCTCCTTAACCTCATCTACTGACGCTTCAGGTCTTGCCGCTCTAACGTTTTCTAAAATCGAAGTCTTAAAAATTCTATTGTTCTGAAAAACAAAAGCAACCTTACTCATGAGTTCCCTTGGGTCCACCTTGGTAACGTCAACTCCACCTACCTCCACTGTGCCGGACCCGGCATCCCAGAACCTGGGGATGAGGCTTGCCGCCGTTGTTTTCCCCCCACCGGATGGCCCTACCAATGCCACAGTTTCTCCGGATTCTACTCTAAAAGACACGTTACTAAGGGCTGGTGAATTTGATTCACTGTAGGAAAAAGTAACATCTTTAAATTCAATGGTGTTTCCTTTGATAGACTCCGGTCTTTCCGACACATTCTGAATTGGGGCATCGGTAATATAGTTTATTCTTGTCATGGCTGCACTTGCCAGCATGGTTCCACTTGCTGCAAACATCACCTTTGCCAGGGCCGTGGAGATAATGGCAGAGAAGACAGCATAAAATGCAAAGTCCGTAACAAATTCTGCAAAGTTTCCTGTTTCCACTGCCTTTGGTGCTATGAAAAGTGCCACGGGGATAAGGAAGATAAAAGCACCCTCTGTGAATGTAAGGTTTATCGCCTGAGGAATTCTACATACATCTCCTTGATAATATCCTGCCTTTTCACTATAATCCTCAATTGCTTTCTTGAAAGCCTTGAAGGAATTAACGGTCTGCTGAAACACCTTAACTACAGGGATTCCTCTCACGTATTCCGTTCCTGCCTTACTCATTACGTCTTGGGCAGCCTGGTATTCCGCCATTAGGCCTGCGTTCTTTCCTCCCATCATGGAGAACATTGCCACAACAGAAATGACAGCCGCTAATATGCAAGCCGCTCCCATCCTCCAATCAAAGACAAACATGAGAACTATCATGGCGATAAACATAGCCACCGTTCCAACTATATCCGCAAGGTTGTGTGCCAGAAGGGTCTCGGTTTCTGAAGCCGCACCGTTAAGTCTATTTCTTATGAGGCCCGATGCGTTGTTGTCAAAGTAGCCCATGGGAGTCTTCATTAGATGGGCCATTCCGTGCTTTCTTATATTTGATGCAGTTCTGAATGCAGCCAGGTGGGTGCACATAAGAGCGAAAAAATAAATTACTATTCCTCCAACGGCAAAAGCAAAGGCCATCCAACCGTAACCTGATATACTAGTTGCTTCTGTCCAATTGGGAGCTACCTCGATTAGGTCTCTTGCCACCAACCAAATACAAATATATGGGGCCATTCCCATTATCATGGCAATAGCAGATAATAGTAAGCCCATAAAAGTTAGGGACTTGTAATTACCCGTATAGTTTAGCAGCTTTACCAGGTCGCTTTGTTTTTTCTCGTTCCTTTCCATATAATTTCTCCAAAATTAAACCTTATATTTAATCAAACAAAAGTGAGCCCCTACGGAGCTCACTTTTACGTCGAGTTTAGCCAAGCATCGAGCCTAAGGACCTGCATTCAGATAAAGCACTGTCGTCTGGTGTCTCGTTGGCCATGACGGGAGCTGTCGCAAGCTTTGCTCCTGCAGCCTTACAGCGATCTTCCCAGTCTCTCATCCACTGGCCGTCGCCCCAACCATATGAACCAAAGAGTCCAATTCTCTTTCCGCTGAGAACTGTTTCGACATCGGTAAACATAGGTTCATACTCATCTTCTTCCAGCACTTCCGCTCCCATAGCAGGGCATCCAAATGCAATTGCATCAAAGTCTGCAACCATATCTTTATTAAAATCTGCCGGACCAAATACAGAAACCTCTGCGCCTCTTTCCTTTGCGCCTTCTACTACTGCATTAGCCATGGCTTCAGTATTACCTGTTCCGCTCCAATAAACTACTGCTATTTTTGCCATTTTTGTTTTCCTCCTTAAGATTAATATATTAATTTTGTATCGTTAGTTTAATATTATTTATGTTAGTATTAACTAACCAAAAAGTCAATTACTAATTAACAAATTAATAGAGTCAAATACCATTAAATTGTAAATACATAGAGTTAAGGTTATAATATTAAAAAGCTAACCTATTAGGACAGGGAGGGATTTCTTGTGGACAAAAACAGCCTGGTTTACCAAACTTATGTAAGAATATTGGAAAGAGAACTCATTCCGGCAATGGGATGTACCGAGCCTATTGCCCTTGCTTATTGCGCTGCAAAGGCAAGGTCTGTTTTAGGTACCCTTCCCGACAAGATTTACATTGATGTCAGCGGAAACATTATCAAAAACGTAAAAAGTGTTGTTGTCCCAAATACCAATGGCAAACGAGGGATAGCGGTTTCTGCCGCTATTGGTGTTCTGGGGGGGAACGAAAACGCAGGCCTTGAAGTTATTGCAAGTGTTCCTGAAGAAGCAAAAGACTCTCTGGATTCATATATCTCCGAGACTCCAATTGAGATTAATCATCTGGAATCAGATTGCATCTTGGATATGATTGTTACCGTATTTAAGGGAGATGATTACGCCAAGGTTCGTATCGCCAATGAACATACCAACATCGTTCACATAGAGAAAAACAAAGAAATAATTCTACAAAAGGATACCAATTTAAGCGTTGATGATGAATCAGAGACGCCTGATTATGGACTCCTATCGGTGAAAGACATATATGACTTTGCCAATACCTGTGATGTGAATGATGTAAGCAGTATATTGGACAGGCAAATAGAATTTAATACTGCCATTTCAAAGGACGGATTGGAAAATGATTATGGTGCCAACATAGGAAAAGTCCTTCTTAAAACAGGAAATGATGTGAGAACCCGAGCAAAGGCAAGTGCTGCCGCCGGTTCAGACGCTCGAATGAACGGTTGCGAGCTTCCTGTAGTTATATGTTCCGGAAGCGGCAATCAGGGAATGACTACTTCCCTTCCCGTTATTGAATATGCAAAGGAATTAAATGTAGATAAAGAAAAACTTTATAGAGCACTTTTGATTTCAGATCTAATTACTCTTCACGCCAAAAATGGTATAGGAAGGCTTTCTGCATACTGCGGAGCAATCAGTGCCGGTGCCGGCGCCGGTGCTGGAATTGCATATCTATATGGCGGAAACGAAAAAGATATATCTCATACAATAGTTAATACACTGGCAATTTCATCAGGAGTGATTTGCGACGGAGCAAAGTCTTCATGTGCTGCAAAAATAGCCTTGGCTGTGGAAACAGGAATCTTTGGATTTGAAATGTATAAAAATGGTCAACAATTCTATGGCGGTGACGGTCTTGTAGTAAAAGGCGTGGAAAACTCTATAGCTAACTTTAGCCGTTTAGGCAGAGAAGGCATGAGAGAAACGGATTACGAAATAATAAAAATGATGACAGAATAAATTTTAAACGCCTTTTTTCAGTGAAAAAACTCAGCCATTAATTCGAGAAAGCAAAGTCACCCCTTCTATATGTTTGGTCCAGGGAAAATTATCATAGGCTTTGATGTACGTTGGTTTGTAGCCCCATACATCAAAGTCAGCTATATCCATTGCAAGGGTTTTGGTATTACATGAGATATATAAAATCTCAGGAACACCGTAGGAAGCGATTTTGTTCACTGCCTTTGTTCTAAGGCCAACCCTGGGAGGATCCACTATAATTACCTCCGGCTTTGGTAAGTCTACTGAAGCATCATCTTCATCTGTTGCCCTTGACAGAATATCAAAGACATCCCCACAGAGGAAACGACAGTTATCAATTCCATTTAGCTTTACATTAACTTCTGCTGCTTCAACAGAATCCTCAACTATTTCAACCCCAATTACCTCTTTGGCGGATTTTGCAACTATCTGGCTAATAGTCCCTGTACCACAGAAAAGATCGTATACCGTCTTTCCCTCTAAATTCGGTAGTAAGGCTACTGCCTCCTGGTACAATCTTTCTACAGCTTCCACATTTGTTTGGAAAAAAGAAAATACATTTACCTTAAACTTAAGGCCGCAAATTTCTTCATAGTAATAATCACGGCCAAAGAGAATTCTTTGCTCATCACAGTTTACAGCATCGGCAATATTATCATTAATAGTATGCATTATTCCTACTATCTTGTTATTCTTGTCCTTAAGTTTAAGATTAAGTAAACCATTCATCCAGCCCTTGGCATCAAAAGGCATGTCCGTTGAATAATGGCCATCTGCCTCCGAAGAAGTAACCAAATCAATAAGTATCTCTCCGGTTCTTACTCCTCGTCTAATTATAAGATTACGAAAAACACCTCTATGGGTTTTCTTGTGATAATGCTTAAGTCCTGAAGCTTTGGCAAAGCTAAGGGTATAGCCAAGAATTAAATTGAAATCTTCGGGAACCAGCTGACAATGATCCACAGTTATTATGGACATATAATTACCTTTTTTGTGCATTCCCAGTTCCAATTCCCCGTCCTTGGTAAGATCCCCAAAGGTATATTCCATCTTGTTTCTGTAGTGGTAACGCCACTTATATTGCATGCCTTGCATACCCAGGTATTCACCTTGAAATACCTTTTCATTTTCCTTTATATCTACGTTTCTGTTTCTGTCATATTTATCAAATAAAACAAGACCGGTCTTTTCTCTAAATACAGTTCTAAACTCTTTATCCTTTTCATGTCTTACCACATCATAATCGAATCCGTTATAGGTACAACCTCCGCAATAATCTTTGTGGGTGCAGGTAAGCTCATTTGAAGTGTGCATTTCATTTGGCATATTCTTCATTATTCTCCATAGCCATCAAAAAAATCTTTTTTGAACTCTAAGAATCTATCTTCTTCAATTGCCCTTCGCATATCTTCCATCATGTGTTCCAGGAACCTGATATTGTGAATGGAAAGAAGTGTTGCCGCTATCATTTCTTCAGCCTTATAAACATGTCTTAAATATGCTCTTGAATAATTCCTGCAGGTATAGCATTGGCATTGAGAATCCAAAGGACCAAAGTCATGTTCATACTTGGCATTTTTGATATTAATTCTGCCATGACTTGTGGTAGCCATTCCGTGGCGAGCGATTCTCGTAGGTTCTACGCAATCAAACATATCAACGCCGTGCTCCACGGCCTCAAAGATATAATCCGGAGTACCTATGCCCATTACATATCTGGGTTTATCCGCAGGCAAAAGGTCAACTGCATAATCCAAAACACCAATATATTCTTCTTTGGTTTCACCAACGGATATTCCTCCAATGGCATAACCGGGCAAATCCAAATCAACTATAGCCTTAGCACTTTCCTCCCTAAGATCCTTATAAAAGCCACCTTGCATAATTCCGAAAAGGGCTTGATCCTCAGGTCTCTTATGAGCCTCAATGCAACGCTTTAGCCATCTTGTGGTTCTAGCCTGGGATTCTTCAATATATTTCCGATTAGCCTTTGGTTCCACACATTCATCAAAAGCCATAATAATATCCGAACCCAAGTTGTTCTGAACCTCTATGGATTTTTCGGGACTTAACATATGCTTACTTCCATCTATATGGGAAGAAAAGCTGGCTCCCTCTTCTGTAATTTTTCTAAGCTTTCCAAGACTGAAAACCTGGAATCCACCGCTATCTGTTAGAATGGGTTTATTCCAGTTCATAAACTTGTGAAGTCCCCCTGCTTCTTTTACAACTTCAGAGCCGGGGCGCAAGTAAAGATGATAAGTATTGCAGAGCAAAATCTCCGCTCCGGTGTCTTCCACCTGCTCCGGAAGCATGGCCTTTACCGTTGCCTGGGTACCCACAGGCATAAAGGCCGGAGTCTGAACATCCCCATGGGGAGTATGAAGGACTCCCCTTCTGGCTCCAGTCTTTTCATCCTTTTTTATACATTCGTATGTAACCGCATGCTTCATATTTCTTCCATACCTTCGATAAATTCGAGTTTTGGTTCCTCTATGGTTTCCGGAATTTCACTTTTGGATTCAATTACGGGTTCCGTATTTTCAATTACCGGTTCCTTTAAGGTTTCAAGAATTTCGGTATCCTTTGGGGCTGAGACAATTTCTATATCCGCTTCATCTCCAAGGCCTGCCTCCACAGCCTTAACAGCTTTGTTGAAGGTGTGAATTGCATAGCCTATTCTTCCGGAAACAAATATGTTCAATATTCCAGCAATGATTAAAGTTACACCTGTGAGTATCATAAGGGCTCTAAACTCAGCAAAGGGATTGATGTAAACAAGCACTGCCAATGCAATTAGAATTAATCCCATTAAAAGGGTTTGCCCCCAGTGACTGTTTTGCATCTTTCTTGTGGCAAAGCCTTCCACAATTAGATTGAGGCCCTGGACCAATACAACTGCTGCAAAAATATATCCTAGGAATTCAACAAAGGACATGGGTCTAAAATATAGAATCGCTCCCATAATCAACATCAGTGCTCCCACCAGTAAACTGGTAAAGGAATTTCTGCCCCTTGCTCTATCTACAAAATACTCGATAATGGAAACTATTGCAGAAAAGGCCATGATTCCACCTAAAATCCTTACAATGGTGTCCGACGCCGTATCGGGATACATTACCATGGCAATACCGATTGCTATGGTTAACACACCTATCAATAAAAGATTCCATCTGACACTCTTTAAAAATCCAAACATTTACTAACCTCTCTTTGGCAATATATTTATATGGCTAAATAATAAGCATGGCATCGCCATAACTAAAAAACCGATATTTTTCTTTCACCGCCTCTTTATATGCTTCAAGGATTTTATCCTTATCATATATGGCGGATATAAGCATTATCAAAGTTGACTTTGGTAGATGAAAATTAGTTATCAGCCCATCTACAATTTTAAAGTCGTAACCCGGATAAATAAAAATATCTGTACTTCCACCACCGGGGGAAACCAAATACTTCCCTGTTTCTTCATCAAACTTAGATGCACTTTCCAATGTTCTGGTGGATGTGGTACCAACAGAAATAATTCTACCGCCGGATTTAATTGTCTCGTTTATTGCGGAGGCCGCTTCCTCCGATACCATATATTCTTCAAAATGCATATGGTGATTTTCCACCGTATCAACCTTAACGGGTCTAAAGGTTCCAATTCCCACGTGAAGGGTGAGATATGCAAGTTTTACTCCCTTCTCATTGGCCTTGGCCAAAAGTTCTTTTGTAAAATGCAGCCCCGCTGTAGGAGCTGCCACAGAGCCCTCTACCCGATTATATACAGTTTGATAATCCTCTCTATCCTCCTCCGTGGCAGGTCTATCAATGTAAGGAGGAAGAGGCATGGCCCCCATTTCCTCCAACCTTTCCATAAAGATTCCGTCGTAGTCAAAGGATACTATTCTAGTTCCGTCTTCACCGGTTCCTATTATCTCTGCAATTAATTTTTTATCCTTTTCCTCAGAAAAAATCACCCGGTCCCCGGGCTTAACTCTTTTACCCGGTTTAACCAGGGTTTCCCAGACTTCATTTTCTTCCAGTCTCTTTATTAGAAGAAACTCAATTTTTGCTCCCGTTCCTTCTTTGATGCCAAAAAGCCTTGCAGGTATAACCTTACTGTCGTTCATTACAAGACAGTCGCCGGGATTAAGGTAATCCAATACATCGGAAAACTTTTTATGTTCAATCTCTCCCAAGTCCCTCTTCAGCACCATCAGCCTGCAAGAGTCTCTTTCCTTTAAGGGTTGCTGGGCTATAAGTTCCTCCGGAAGATTATAATCAAAATCATCAACTCTCATAATTCAGTTCTAATTCAAGCTGCTCCAATTCAGTTTTATTTGACTCAGGAATGGAAAGTCCCAAATGATGATAACCTGCTTCTGTAACCATTCTTCCCTTTTGTGTTCTGTATAAAAGACCACTTTGAATAAGATATGGCTCATAGGCATCCTCTATTGTTACTTTTTCTTCTCCAATAGAAGCGGCAATGGTATCTATGCCCACAGGCCCTCCACCGAATCTGTCTATTATGGTTAAAAGTATATCTCTATCCAGTTTTTCCAAACCCAGTTCATCTACCCCCAGGGCCTTAAGTCCTTTTTTTGTTGTTTCCAGGTCAATCTTTCCCGTTCCCTTTACCTGGGAGAAATCTCTAATTCTCTTCAGCAATCTATTGGCAACTCTTGGGGTTCCTCTTGAGCAGCCGGCCATTTCATAAAGGGCATCTTCTTCTGCATCCAAATTAAGGAGGGCAGCAGACCTTCTTATTATTTCCGCCAATTCTTCCTTGTTATATACTTCAAATTTGCTGATTACCCCAAACCTGTCTCTCAAGGGAGCAGAAAGACTTCCGGCCCTTGTGGTTGCCCCAATCAAAGTAAACTTGGCTATATCCAATCTTATGGATCTTGCCGATGGTCCCTTGCCTATAATAATATCCAGGGCATAATCCTCCATGGCAGAGTAAAGAACCTCTTCCACAGATCGATTAAGTCTATGTATTTCATCTATAAACAATACGTCATTTTCGCTGAGATTGGTTAGAATAGCAGCCAGATCCCCCGCCCTCTCTATGGCAGGGCCGGATGTTATCTTTATATCCACTCCCAGCTCATTGGCTATTATTCCTGCCAAAGTGGTTTTTCCAAGGCCCGGAGGACCGTAAAACAAAACGTGATCCAGGGGTTCCCCTCTCATCTTTGCTGCTTCTATGAAAACCTTAAGATTATCCTTTACTCCACTTTGCCCGATAAAATCGTCCAATCTCTGGGGTCTTAAGGTAACTTCCTGTCTTTCTTCTCCTATATCCGCACTTGTCATAGTGATTCGTTCATCCATAATCTATCCTCATAAACTCTTTAGAGCTTGTTTGATGTAGTCCTCTACCGTAAGTCCCTCTCCCTTTGCTTTGGAAACAGCAGATGCAGCTTCGTTTCTGGAGTAACCAAGGGAAACCAAGGCAGATACCGCTTCGCTTCTGGGATCACCGGGAATGTCATCCAAAGGTATGGGCTCATCTCCCATATTCTCCACAAAGATGCCCACCTTATCCTTAAGCTCTAGCACTAGTCGTTCTGCGGTTTTCTTTCCTACCCCTTGAGCCTTTGACAGGAAGGCCACATCCCCTGAGGCAAGAGCCTTTTTTAGTTCTGAGCTTGGCATCGAAGACATAATTGTAATTCCAGCCTTTGCCCCTATGCCCTTTACTGTAATAAGCAATTGAAACAGTTCCAGGTCCTCCTTATCCATAAACCCATATAGGCTGATATCGTCCTCTCGAACTTGCATATAGGTAAAGACCTTTACCTCAGATCCTTCAGGCATTTTATATACAGAGGATCCCGCAGGCATGCTAACGAGAAAACCTATTCCGGAGCTGTTTTCTATTATCACCGTTCCATCCGGCATGGGATGAAAACTTCCCTTAATATATCCTATCATTTTATAATCCTGCTTCCTCTTGAATGTCCGTGGCAAATGGCTGCAGCCACTGCATCTGCAGTGTCATCAGGTTTCGGTACTTCTTTGAGATTAAGTATAGCCTTTACCATTTGCTGAACCTGTTTTTTATCCGCTCTTCCGTATCCAACCAAAGCCTGTTTAATCTGGAGCGGAGTGTATTCACTAACACTTAATCCTCCGTTTACACAAGCCAAAATAGCCACACCTCTGGCCTCTCCCACTTTGATGGCTGTGGTTTGGTTATGAACAAAGAACAATTCCTCTATGGAGGCTTCCTCCGGCTGATATTCCGCAATTACCGCAGAAAGCTGTGTGTATAGGTGCTGGAGCCTATTGGGCATCGGCATGTCCTTGTCTGTGGTAATGGACCCATAATCCACCACAGAAAATTTATTACCAATCATATCCAGCACACCCCAGCCCATTATAGCATAGCCGGGGTCGATTCCCAATATTCGCATTAACTCTCTCCCTTTGATTTTGCTAGACTCATTGTAACATATGAACAAGCGTTTGTCTATTTTCTTGTCTTTGATTTTGTGAATAATTATGGTATAATCATACAAAGCGATGTATTTCATTCTAGGTTCTAACCGCTAGTTTATTTTTACAGTTATCACTTGCGTTGTAATGGCAAAAGGAGCTTTCTATGAGATATTCAAGACAGAACAAAATACTGGAGTTAATTGCAAATAACGAAATTGAAACCCAAGAAAAGCTAGCCTCCATGCTTAGAGCACAAGGATTCAGCGTCACTCAGGCTACTATTTCAAGAGACATTAAAGAACTGCAGCTTGTAAAAGTACTTTCTCCCTCGGGAAAGTATAAATATGCAGTTAGTACTCAACAAGATACTCCCATCTCAGACCGATTCGTAAAGATTTTTAGAGAAACTATTACTTCTTTCTCATCAGCAAAGAACATTATAGTTATTAAAACCCTATCCGGATGTGGTCCTGCTGCAGGAGAAGCCATAGACAATATTGGACTTCCTCATGTAGTTGGATCTGTGGCAGGAGATAATACCCTTCTTATGGTTGTGGACGATGACGAACATGTAGAAGACATTCTTTCCATTTTCAACAACATGTTAAACAAAAAAGCCAAATAATTATGATTGATCACATTTCTATCCGAGATTTCGCCATAATCGATAATGTGGAGGTGGATTTTTCCGATGGCCTCTCCATTATTACCGGTGAAACAGGAAGCGGAAAATCCATACTTGTAACAGCTATCAGCCTTGCTCTTGGCAGCAGGGCTGATTCTTCATATGTAAGAAGCGGTAAAGATAAAGCTCTGGTACAGCTGTCTGCAACCCTTGAGGGTGCCGATGGTTTAGAGGAAATTGTTATTTCAAGAGAGGTTAGCTCTGCCGGTAAAAATCTTTGTAAGCTAAATGGCCGTATCGTTACCCTAACGGAGCTGGCTGAAAAATGCAAAGAAATAGCCGATATCCATGGACAGTACGACAATCAATCTCTTCTTGATCCGGAGACCCATCTTGGTCTTTTAGATGAATTTCACAAGGAAAAGATAAGGCCCCTCCTGGATTCCTATGAACTTTGCTACAAAGATTATCTGGAAAAGAAAAGGGTCCTGGACCAACTTCTTTCCATGGAGGAAGACAGTATTAAAAAAGCAGATTTCTACCGTTTTGAAATAAATGAAATTGAAAAGGCTTCCCCTGTTTTGGGAGAAGATGAAGAACTTGAAGCTCGCCTGGGGATTCTTCAAAATGGCGAAAAAATCTTTGACTCTGCCAACTCTGCCTACCAAAGTCTCCAGGGAGAAAGAGGTGCATACTCTTCCCTGGGAACCACAGTTGATAGTCTTGAACATATATGTGAATACTCCCCCACTATCCAAAATATATTGGAGGAAACAAGAGACATCTACTACAGATTAGAAGACATTTCATCTTCCCTTAGGGATTTGGTAGAATCCATGACCTATGACCCTGATGAAATCGATACCATAATCAATAGATTATCTGTACTGGACAACCTAAAGAAAAAGTACTCCGGAAATAGCGGCTCAATCCAGGGAGTTATTTCCTATAGGGATAAGATCAAAAAAGAATTGGATCAAATTGAAAACTTTGACCAGGAGAAATCCAGGTTGGAGAAGGAATTCCTGGAATCAAAGGAAAAGCTTCTTTCGCTTGGTTCAAATCTTACAAAAGAAAGACAACGTGGCGCAGATATATTAAGAAAAGAAATCCTTAATCAGCTAAAGGACCTAAGCTTTCAGGACGCGGATCTTAAAATATCCTTTACTCCACTAGAAACCCCCTCCCCCTCCGGGCTTGAAACTGCGGAAATACTTATTACCGTCAATGTAGGTGAACCCCTTAAGCCATTAAGCAAAACATCCTCCGGGGGTGAAATCAGCAGAATAATGTTAGCCATTAAAAGTATTACCGCTGATTATGACAAGGTTCCCACTTTGATTTTTGATGAAATCGATCAGGGTATTTCCGGAAAAACCGCTGCCATTGTGGGTAAGAAACTACTAGAGATTAGCAAAAGCCATCAGGTAATATGTATCACCCACCTTCCTCAAATTGCTGCCCTTTCAGATAACAGTTATCGCATCTTTAAGGAATCAGACGAAAGCAAAACCTATACACATATTGAAAAATTGAAGGAGGAATCAAAGGTTTTGGAAATCGCACGGCTTTTAGGTGGCGAAACCATTACAGACACAGCCATTGAGAATGCAAAGGAGCTGATGAAGAGATAGATTAATAAATATGTCTGTTTTATTTGTTTTAACTGTTTTGCAAAATATGATATAGTTAATTAGCTTTATTAAACAGATACACCATTAGATAATTCAGGAGGAACGTTAAATGAAAACAAAGAGAATTATAACTATTCTACTTATAGCAATACTAACCTTATCCCTGGTAGGCTGCGGAAACGGTGGTTCCAAGGCTTCACCGGCAGGCACTTATACCCTAACGGCTATGACTGAAAATGGAGAACCTTTATCCCAGGAAGATTTAGATATGCTTTCATCCCTAGGGCTTTCCGTTTCTCTCATAATGAATGAGGATGGCACCGGAAGTATACAGCTTTTCGGAGAAGAGAAGGCCTTTACCTGGAAGGGAACTACCCTGACTATGGATGGAGTGGATCAGGAATTTGAGTTTGATGGTACTACAATAATTATTAAGGACGAAGGTTCAGAGCTTACCTTCACCAAGGATGAAGCGACGGAAGATACTGAAGATACGGAAGAGTAAGAACATTTATGGATACGATAAAAGACACATCGAATTAATCGATGCGTCTTTTTGTTTGTTATTTTATATTAGCCATTTTTTATTTCTTGGAGAGATACTCGTCAATTGCCTTTGCTGCAACCTTACCTGCTCCCATAGCAGAAATTACTGTTGCTGCACCTGTTACTGCGTCACCACCGGCATAAACTGCATTTCTTGATGTAAGACCATCTTCATTTACGATGATTCCGCCGTGGTTGTTAACCTCCAAGCCTTCTGTGGTGTCTTTGATAAGTGGGTTGGGAGATGTTCCGATGGACATAACTACTGCATCCACATCCAGAACATATTCACTGCCCTCTACAGGCACCGGTCTCCTTCTTCCCTTTTCATCCGGTTCACCAAGTTCCATCTTCTGAATATTGATTCCTTTAACAAATCCGTTCTTAGGATCCATTCTGTCATCAGGATTTTCGTATCCAAGAATCTCCACGGGATTTCTCAGAATGTGGAAATCAACACCCTCTTCGATGGCGTGTTCTACTTCTTCTGCTCTTGCAGGAAGCTCTTCCATGGATCTTCTGTATACCAGATAAACATGTTCAGCACCTAATCTTAAAGCTGTTCTTGCAGCGTCCATTGCAACGTTTCCGCCACCAACAACTGCAACCTTACCACCCTTCATAATTGGAGTGTCGTTTACATCTCTGTAAGCCTTCATCAGATTGCTTCTTGTTAGGAATTCGTTGGCGGAGTATACACCCTTAAGGCTTTCTCCCGGGATATTCATAAAGTTCGGAAGTCCGGCACCGGAACCTACAAATACTGCTTCATATCCCATATCAAAGAGTTCATCTATAGTAAGGGTCTTACCGATAACTACGTTGGTTTCAACATCTACACCTAGTTCCTTAAGACCATCAACCTCCTTAGCTACGATTGCCTTGGGAAGTCTGAATTCAGGAATACCATAGACCAGAACGCCACCTGCAGTATGAAGAGCTTCAAAGATGGATACCTTGTATCCCTTCTTTGCCAAGTCACCTGCACAGGTTAGTCCGGAAGGACCGGCACCAACAATTGCAACCTTATGTCCATTTGAGGTCGGTGGAGCCGCTGCTTCTTTTACATTTTCGTTATGCCAGTCAGCAACAAATCTTTCCAGACGTCCTATTCCCACAGGCTCATTCTTTATACCAACAGTACATTTGCTTTCGCACTGGGTTTCCTGGGGGCATACTCTTCCGCAAACTGCAGGAAGGGATGAATCCTGGCTAATAATCTGGTAAGCCCCTTCAAAATCCTTTTCTTTTATCTTGGTGATAAAATCAGGAATATTAATGTTTACAGGGCATCCGTTTACGCATGGTCTATTCTTGCAGTTGAGACATCTTTCAGCCTCTGCAACTGCTGTTTCTTCAGAGTAACCTAGGGCTACTTCATCAAAGTTCTTCGCTCTTACCAGTGGATCCTGGGTAGGCATTTCATGTTTCTTAGGTATTATTGCCATTTTGCGCCTCCTTACTTTGCATCTTTGAACAGGTTACAAGCATCGTCATATGCATGCCTTTCAAAGTCAGCATACATTCTTCCTCTGCTCATGGCCTCATCAAAGTCGATTTCATATCCATCAAAGTCAGGTCCGTCAACGCAGGCAAACTTTGTGACTTTCTTGCCATCCTGGTTCAGGGTTAAACGGCAGCCACCGCACATACCTGTTCCATCTATCATGATGGGGTTCATGCTAACATCCACCGGAATGTTGAAGGGCTTTGCTGTTGCCACAACAAACTTCATCATGATAAGGGGTCCTATGGTAATAATCTTATCAAAGGTTTCACCGGCCTCCAGCATTTCCTTGAGAGGAACAGTTACATTACCTTCTCTTCCATAGGTGCCATCATCTGTCATTAGAATAACTTTATCCGAGCATTCATTAAATTCCTTCTCAAGAATTACTATGTCCTTGCTCTTAAAACCAATAATGCTGGTTACTTCAACGCCAATTCGGTGGAACTCTTGAGCTACCGGCATTGCTATGGCGCATCCTACGCCACCGCCAACAATGCAGACCTTTTTAACTCCACTGGTGTCGGTGGGTTTTCCCAGTGGTCCTACGAAGTCCTGAATATAATCGCCTGCCATTTTGTGGTTCAACTTTTCTGTTGTTCCTCCAACAATCTGGAAGATGATCTTTACAGTTCCTTCCTCAGGATCAGTTCCTGCCACGGTAAGCGGAATACGCTCGCCGTCCTCGTCAACGCGGAGGATGATGAATTGCCCAGGCTGTGCCTTCTTGGCCACCAGGGGAGCTTCAATCTCCAACTGCGTGACAGTGGGATTAAGTGGTTCTCTTCTTACGACTTTGTACATCTCTTTCTCTCCTTCTGCCGAGTGAAAATATTAACAATATAACTATACAATATTATTAGAATTTATGCAATGAATTTAGAGTCTTGAAACGAACATTTCCATGGCTAATTGAGAACTTAAAAGGCCGGTTTTAATATTTCCGTCTATCTCATAAGCCAACATTAGATTTTTTCTAAGATTTTCTTTAGATAATTTAGATACATAAGGTCTAAGAACCTTTAATCTACCCTCTTTGATGTCCACTTTGTCACAAATCAGCCTGTCGGGAACTCGATCCTCCATCAGCTCCTTAATGGCGTACATTATTTCAAATTGGCTCACTATCATAGCTGTTAAATATGACACATCGCTTTTATCCCCAATGATATTGTGAAGAAGCTTAATAGCCTTATCCTTTCGCCCTTCGCTTAAGCTATTCATAAGGTTAAATATGAAGGTATCTATGTCCCCTTCCACCGTTTCTTTGATGATGTCCTCCGTTAAAGAGCCTCCCTCTGCCAGGGCAATCATTTTGGTTATATCATTGGACAAAGTATACAGATTATAGTCGCTTTCCTTGTTAAAATAGCCGGTTTCATTCAGAAGAAAATCCATGGTTTTTCCCGTCAAGGAAACTCCCCCTGCCTTGAATCTCTTATCTATAAAGCTAATAAGATTTTTCCTGTCCAACTGCTTAAAGTCATAAACCTTTCCTGCCTTCTTAATGGCCTTTATTATGCTTCTTTTTCCGTCAATATCAGTGGCCAGGAAGACCAAAACCGTAAAGTCAGGTATATTTCCAATATACTCCACCAATTCTTTGTTTTCTCCTGAAGAAAGGATTTTGCTGTCCCTTACCACAACTACTTTTTTGGGAGAAAGCAAAGGCATAGTTTCGCAACTTTCCATAATGGCATTTGCCGTTGAAATATTCGAAAGATCATCCTCGTCAATTAGGGTTAAATCCAAAACCTTGGAAGCCGGTTCAATGAATTTATTAATGATTTCCTTCCTACCCCAATCCACCAGGAATTGCTCCTTACCGCAAAGCAAACAAACCTTAGGAAAATCCTTTGCCTTAAGGTCCCTTTGCAAAACTTTATAATGGTGTTCTTCCTGCTGATTGTAATATCCGTATGCCATTTATTCTCCTTCAAGGCTTTGCCGGCATAAACAAAGGGGTCTTATCCCCTTTGGTAATAATCTCTTTTTTTAGTGAGCTGGGTCACCACCTGAAATTCCCTATGTCCAACTATGATTCCCACTGCACCATCCAAATCTGTTCTATAAATAATTATACCTAAGTCATTGATTTTTTCAATTACCTCAGGAGAAGGATGACCGTAGTTATTCCTTCTTCCTACAGAAATTACAGCTACCTGAGGCTCGGTAATTTCAAGAAAATCTTCACAACTGCTAAATCTGCTGCCATGATGGGCCACCTTAAGGATGTGACACTTTAATTCATCGGTATTTTTATATTCCTTGATAAGGGCCTTTTCCCCTTCCTCTGTAATATCCCCAGTAACCAGGGTTCTTATTCCTTTGTCATATACCATAAATACTCTGCTGAAATAGTTTTCATCATTGCTATTTATATTCTCCTTTAGGGGCCAAAGAACTTTAATATATCTATCTTTGGATAGCCTGATAATATCCCCCTTTATCCCTTGCTCCAATATTTTCTTTATGGGATAGCAAAGATTTAACTCCTCTATTCCCTTGTAGTGATCCATATGATGATGGGTGGTAATAGCCAGATCCAAATCTCCCGTGCCATTACGAAGTAAATAGGGCTTTAGCACCTTCTCCCCTACGCTAAAGTCCTTTCTGCCGCCACCATCAATTAGAATGTCCCTATTTTCATCCCAGGAAAGGTGAAGAGAATCTCCCTGACCTACATCGATAAATATCTGTGATGCCTCATCAAAGGGAGACCTGTCTGAAATCCCAAAAAACCCTGCTGTTAGAATAATTAGTATTAATACTAAGCCTATTCCCTTTAAATTCTTTCGCTCCATTAGAACTAAAAATGTTTCTGAAAAGATAAATAAAACCAGAAGCATTAATAAAACTACAGTGAATAATCCCGGAGAGGTCAAAGTTATTCCCATGCTGCCATAAATATCAAACCATTCCTCCAATTTATTAATGAGCATCCCCAGACTTGAAATGGGAGTGCCAAGGAGCTCTATAAATCCTAAGGAATGAATTATATCCAAACCACCGGCATACATGAGGATGACTGTAACAAGATAAATGATAATACCTATAGGAACATATATAGAAACCAGGTATACGATAATAATATTTATAACGACACTGCTTATATTAAAATAATTAAACTCTCTAATCATATAAGGTAGTAGAAAGAATTGCAGTCCTAAGGGAAGACATAGTGCATTAGGAATTCTTCCTCTTAATCTGGGAATTATAACACTAATACCATAGGCAGAAAGGAAGGAAAGCTGAAAGCTTACGCTGTAAATATAGTAGGGTCTCATTAATACCATTATGAGATTAATTACCGAAACTGCACTTAGAATATCATATCTTCTGTCCAGCTTATCTCCCAGGATTTTCAGGTATACCAGAAAAATAGCCCTTGTTACAGAGGGAGACCAAAGGGTTGCAGTTCCATATAGCAAAAGAAACAAGATAAATATTACTGTAAACAAGCCCTTTATCCACCTTCTTTTCCTTCCTATCCGGGCTCTAACTGCCTCATAACTTTGATAAATAATTCCAATATGAAGGCCACTTACAGCCAGTATATGGGCAGTGCCATTTTCCCTAAAAACCTTGTATGTGTCTTCGGCTATATCCTCTGTATCACCAAAGAGTATTCCTTTTGCCAAGGCCTTGCTCTCATCCCTTGTGAAACAGGCATTTAAAAAGAATTCCCTTGTTTTAAGTATTTCTGTTTTTATTATATAAATTAGAGGCCTATCCTGAGATATCCAGTTTAGCCTTCCACCATAGCCCACATATGTAATACCTTTTCCAAATAAATACTTCTTATAGTCAAAGGATCTGGGATTAGTGGCTGAAGTGGGATACTCCAGCCCCTCTTTTAAGGAAATCTCACACTCTTTACCTAAATCCTCCAGAGTAAGATATGAACCATTGGAGCTTTCTACCTCTTTGCTTCCGGAAACATATATCAATGCCTTCCTTCCCTCATTGAAAACCTTTATTTCTAATGAATATCCATATTCCATAGGATTTATACTCAGAATTCTCCCCTGAAGAGTTTTACCTGTATCCTTTCCTTGGCCATTTATATCTGGCAGATATAGACCTTCATCTATCAACGATGTAACTAAGAAAACCAAAAAAGAAAGAAAGACGGCAGCACAAAATGCCTTCCGCCTAAAGAATAAGGTTTTTAGTTCATAAATAAGTTCTTTCATCAGCCCTTAAATCGGGCCGCAAACTCATTCTCTCTAGTATAAGCCAGGATAAATATACCATAATTTTCCATTTCTTACAATATCCTTACCATTTAGTTTTAACTGTATATTAAAGGTATATTATGCTATAATATATACGTATTTTTATGCTTAACTTGGAAAGGGTTTAATCACATTATGTCCGATAACCAAAAATACAAAGCCCCTAAAAATGTGGATATGGACAAGCACACAAGAGTAATCAGTCCTGATGAATTGGCTCAAATTAAGACTGCCTCAAAGCAATATGTTACTCTAGCAGAGCATAGGGCAAATAAGGCAGCACAAAATGCCAAAAATTCAGCTTCTGCTCCTTCAGATAGAAGACCGAAGGCTACTGAAAACTCCAATGCTTCCTCCTCTACTGCTTCGGTGTCGGCTGCTTCGGCCACTGCCGCAGCAGTTCCTACTGATACGGCTAAGTCCCTAGACAGTACCACAGCTAAAAAGGTTCAGGGGCCAAGATCTGCCAGAAATCACAGACATGGTGGATCCAGTGAAACATCTAAGAAATCCTTAGATAATAAGAATGCTGCAGCTCCTATAGCTTCTTCAGAGGATAATGTTTCAGCCCCGGTAGAAGGTTCAAGAAGAAAAAGAAAAAAGAAGCATGTTTGGCTAAAGAGAATACTTTTGGCCCTGCTTTGCTTAATGCTTATAGGAATTCTAGCCGCATGTGCCATTGTATATAACATTATTAAGGAAACTCCCCCTATTGATCCTCAGACCATATATGACAATTTGGAAGAAACCACCAAAATGTTTGATGCTGACGGTAACGAATTGGATACTATCAATCTGGGATTTGACAGGGAACTGGCTGATGTTAGCGAAATGCCTGAAAATCTTAAGGATGCCATCATCGCCCTGGAGGACAAAACCTTTAAGACCCATCATGGCTTCAATATCATTCGTATTTTTGGTGCCATTAAGGATGCCCTTATCAGCGGCGGACAAATTAGCGGTACCAGTACCATTACACAGCAGTTGGCCAGAAATATTTATCTCCAGGAGACAAGATTCGATCGTAACTACAAACGTAAAATCCAAGAAGCCTACTACGCCCTTAGAATAGAAAAAGAATTATCTAAGGACGAGATTATTGGTGCATACCTTAACACCATTAACCTGGGTTACGGCTCCTATGGTGTAGAAGCCGCCTCTCAGAATTACTTTGGTAAACATGTCAGCGAACTTACCCTTCCTGAATGTGCAGCCTTGGCAGCCCTGCCCCAGCTTCCCAGCGCATACGCTTTAATTGTCTTTGAAGAAGGCGGAACTGCCGCTGCCTATCCGGATACAGCTCTAAAGGAAACCGCTGACGGAGTTTATGTTATAAACGACGCCAGCAAAGACAGACGTGAGCTTTGTTTGGATCTCATGCTGGAGCAAGAGTTAATAACCCAGGAGGAACATGATGAGGCTATTGCTGTTCCTCTTAAGGACATGCTAAATCCGGACTTTAAATCCTCCAACAGCAATGCTGCATATTTTGCTGACTACTGTATAGAGGAAGTCATCAACGACCTTATAAATGTAAAGGGCATGGATGAGGACCAGGCTGTACAGGCAGTTTATCAAGGTGGCCTTAGCATTTACTCCACCCTGGACAGCCAGGCTCAGGAGGTAATTAGAACAGAATTCAGCAACCCATATAACTATCCTTGGGTTGAGCCAACATATGATTACAACGGAAACATAATAGATGAAAACGGCACCGTTACTCTTTATGACTATGACAATTTCTTTGATTCCAACGGAAACTTTATCCTGGGAGAAGATGAATACGAGTTTAGAGATGACGGAAGTCTGGTTATCTATTACGGAAACTATTTAAATATTTACACCACTCAGATTTCAGAAGGCACTGACTACAGTCTGGAATTTAAAAACATGTTCTATTATGACGAAGACTATACCTTCTACACTATTAATGGTGGTTTTGTAAATATTCCTTGGACCTTTAAGTCCATAAACGATGAAAATGATTTGATCATTTCTGCAGACTTCTTTAATGATCCGGATTACGAAGGCTACTTTGTGAAAAACGACGACGGTACCCTTTCAATAACACCAAAGGCCTATTCACTGAATCCTAAGTCCATCCAACCTCAGGTGGCTATGACCATCATAGAAAATGGCACCGGATACATTAAGGCCATGGTAGGTGGAAGAAACACCTCCGGAAGAATGATCTACAATCGTGCAGTTAGTTTGAGACAGCCGGGCTCCTCCATTAAGCCCCTGGGAGTTTACTCTGCAGCCCTGCAGCAAAGTGCGGAAGAATGCTATGCCGGATATACTCACGACTTTATTGACTATGGAATTGACAAACAAGGTGCTTCTCTCTATGGAAGTTATTTAACTGCCGCCTCTGTTGTTATAGATGAGAAAACCACCGTAGACGGCAAGGCCTGGCCAAAGAACTTTAGCAATTCCTATACAGGAGTTCAAACCATGCGTTCCGCCATGAGAGAATCCATCAATACCTGCGCCGTTAAGCTTTGGTATCAGATTGGTGCAGCCTACTCCCTACAGAACGTAAAGAATTTCGGTATAACTTCCTTGGTTGAAGAAGGCGAAATCAACGATGTTAACCCCTCTGCCCTTGCCTTGGGCGGTATGACCAACGGAGTTAACACCCTGGAAATGGCCAGCGCATATACTGTATTCCCTAACAACGGTGTAAGATATGAGCATCACTCCTATACCAAGGTATTGGATAGAGATGGAAACGTCCTCTTGGATAATACTGAGCCGGAACCCATTCGCGTTCTGGATGAGGGTGTTGCCTGGATTATGGCAGACATGCTTAAGGACGTTGTTCAGTCAGGAACTGCTACCAACGCATATGTTCCCGATACCTTTGTGGGCGGTAAGACAGGAACTACATCTGACGAAAAGGACGTTTGGTTCGATGGCTTCACTACAAACTACTCTGCTTCCCTTTGGATAGGCAGCGACGTAGCCATTGACCTTTCGGACAACAGTACAATTGCCACTGTGCTCTGGGGTAAGATAATGAGGCAAATCGACGGTTCCTATCTAGGCTATAGATCGGAAGCTCCGGCAAACGTTATATATGAGTACGGAGAATACTTTGTCAGCGGAACAGAAAAAGGACATGTGCCTGCATCTTCAATCAATAAGACAGTAAAACTCTGTAAGGAAACGGGACTCCTAGCTACACCGGAATGTACTCATACAGAGGATAAGAAATATACAGCATATGATTCCGATTACACACCACCAAAGTATTACTGCTACGTACACAACAGCGATTTGAACGCCTATCCTATCGATCCTGCAGATTCAGACAAACGTAAGGCTATCGAAGAAGAAAAAGCCAGGAAGGAAGAAGAAGAGCGTATTCGTAAGGAAGAAGAAGAACGGCAACGTCAGGAGGAAGCGCAGCAACAACAGCAGCAGGAACAAGGTGAACAAGGCCAAGAAGGCGGAGAAACCGGTGGCGAAGGTGGCGACAGCGGCGAAGGTGGCGACGGCGGCGAAGGCGGAGAAACCGGTGGCGAAGGCGGTTAATTCACTAAAACATAATAAATAATATCAAAGAAGGAGTTCACCAGGTGAACTCCTTTCTTTATAATTCATTTCAAATTTATACGTAATTATATTATTTGTAATTCATTATTTTATAATCTTCTTAAATTCCTTTACTCTCTTTCTCACGTCTTCTGCGCCAAAAACTGCAGACCCCGCCACCAGTATGTCACAGCCCGCATCAACCAAGTCCTTGGCATTGTTTAGGACCACTCCTCCGTCAACCTCAATAACAAAGTCCAACTTATTTTCTTCTCTAATGGATGCCAGTTCCTCTATTTTATCTAAAGCTATGGGAATGAACTTCTGTCCGCCAAATCCCGGATTTACTGACATTATCAAAACCAGATCCAGGTCCTCAAGTACATTTTCCAATGTGAGAATGGATGTGGCCGGATTAAGGGCAACTCCTGCCTTTACTCCCAGCGAATGAATGTGCTGTATTGACCTATGTAAATGAGTGCAAGCTTCCTGATGTATTGTAATATACTCAGTCTTTCTTGTGGCAAAATCCTCAGCATATTTATCCACATCTTCAATCATGAGATGAACGTCATAGGGTGCTGTTTCATAATGGTTTAGTGACTTCATTACTGCAGCGCCAAAACTAATATTGGGAACAAAATGACCATCCATTACATCAATATGCAAAAAGTCCGCTCCCGCCTTTGTTACCTTTACTGCTTGTTCTCCCAGTTTGGCATAATCTGCTGCCAACAAGGATGGTGCTAATTTAGCCATCTCTCCTCCTTATAACTCATGGTTCGGTTTTATAAACTAAGACTCACTTCTACTGAATCGATATAATAATCAATACTTACTGTTCTTCCTTATTTCCTCCAGACAACTTACGTAGGAGTTATATCTTTCCTGCGCAATTAACCCCTTGTCTAAAGCGGATTTTACGCCACATTCAGGTTCCTTAAGATGGAAGCAATCTGGAAATTTACAGTCCCTGGCAGCTTCCTTTATTTCAGGGAAATAATCTTGGAGTTCATTTTCCTTTATATCTTGTAGATCAAAGGAAGTAAAACCGGGAGTATCATATAAATATCCTTCACCAACAGAAAACAGTTCCACATGTCTGGTGGTATGCTTTCCTCTCTGAGTCTTTTTACTTATATCCCCTGTTTCCATTTCAGCTTCCGGAATAAGCAGATTGGTAAGTGAAGATTTTCCCACTCCCGAAGGTCCCGCCAGGGCTGCCTTGGATTCACCTATTAAGGCCTTTAATTCATCTATGCCCTTAATTTCATTATCTTTACAGCAGGTAACTACCGTTGGATAAATTGGACTATAGATTTTGTATAGCTTCTCAACCTCTCCCTCAATACTTTTATCCGCCTTGTTAATACAGACCAAAGGATCAATTTCTTTACTCTCTGCCATAACCAGAAGTCTATCTATTACCTCTAAATTTGGCTTTGGATCTGCAACTGAAAAGGTCACCACAAGCTTGTCTAAATTAGCCACAGGAGGTCTGGAAAAACTGTTTTTTCTGGGAAAAACATTTAGTATAACTCCATCATCGTCTCCCGGTAATGGCGGAGTGGCTTCAACCATATCCCCTACCATTATTAAGGACTTGTCCCTCTTTAATATACCTCTTCCTCTGGTTCTAAAGACCTCTTTCCCTGTATCAACAAAGTAGAATCCACCTATGCCTTTAACCACTATTCCTTTTTCAGCTTTGGTATTTGCCATATTTTATGGTTCCTCTGTTGTGGTTCCACCTTCCGTTGGTTCTGTGGGGTCAGGTTCCGTTGGTTCCGTTGGTTCAGGTTCTTTAATTACGTAAATAGTTATAGTAGTTCCTTGAGCAACTTCTGAATCTGCAGCAATATCCTGATCTATAACTGTTCCCGCAATTCCCGTACCTGTAGGATCATCCACAAAGCCACCTACCACCACTGCAAGGCCTCTATCCTCGCAGATGAATGTTGCTTCATTAATTGTCATTCCCGTAAGGGAAGGAACGGTTACCGTTACTTCCTTTGGTTCCACCGCAATCAGAATGTCAACATAGGTGTCCTTAGCCACCTCTGTATTGGCTGCAGGAGATTGATCCGTAATTGTTCCAGGTGCCATGGCACTTTCGGATTCAACAACCTCACCTAGCTTTAGTCCAAAGCTGGCCAGATAAGTATCCATTTCATCTCTGGATGTATACATGGATCCGGTTAGATCAGGAACCTTTGTTGTTTTACTTTCCTTGCCCTTGCTTACCTGAACAGTAATGATTTCATCCTGCTTTGCCTTTGATTTTGCTGCCGGTGTTTGATTGACTATCTTACCTACTTCTATGGAATCGCTGTATACATCTTCTCCCTTGGCAATTTTAAGTCCCAATTTCTTTAGAACAGCTTCCGCATCTTCATAGGTTTTATTCTTAAGGTCCGGCACTTCTATTTCACCGGGTCCGGAGCTTAGTCTTACAGTAATTACCTTCCCCTTCTTTACATTGGACCCGGCAATAGGCATTTGCTGAGCAACCTTCCCCTCTTCCACATCATCACTACTAATATCGTCACCCTTGTTGATGGTTAATCCAAGAGCAGTAAGCTCCGCCTCAGCTTCTTCGTATGTCTTGTTGGTTAAATCAGGGACCTTAATTTCATCAGAGGTTCCTCCGATTATTCCAAATACTCTCAGCAGAAGCAAAAGTGCCACCAGGCCGGCTAAAACTCCTGCCACTATGCCAACAATTTTCTTTGTGTTGTTTTTGCTTCCTCTATTGTCATTTTTATTCTGTCCGTTGGAATAACCGGCAAACCCGGTGGACTCACCACGGGACAGTCTTCCATATTCCTTTTCGTCTATGGGTTTACCTTTGATTCCGGAGGAGCTGATTCCGCTACCTGAATCCATGCTGGCAACACTAGAAATAAACCTTCTTACGAATTCGATATTGTCTATATCCTCCAGCATTTCATCTGCAGACTTATATCTGTTGGTTTGGAATTTATCCGTAGCCTTCATCACCATCTTTTCAAGGTTGGGAGGTATACCCTTAACCAACTTGGAAGGTGGAATTATTTCTTCGTTTATATGCTTTAAGGCTACCTCCACCGGATTATCTCCATCAAAGGGAACTCTTCCCGTAAGCATTTCGTACATAACAATACCCAGGGAATAGATATCCGATCTCTCATCTACATAAGAGCCTCTTGCCTGTTCAGGAGAGAAATAATGAACAGAGCCTATAATTTTGCTGGTATCCGTCATTACTGAGGAATTGCTTACGGCCTTGGCAATACCAAAGTCAGTTAGTTTAGCAACACCATCCTTGGTTACAAGAATATTATGAGGCTTAACATCTCTATGGATTATCTGGTGCTTATGGGCTTCACTTAAGGCAGAGGCAATCTGCTTGGATATTTCAATAACCTCTGTATACTCCAAAGGGGCCTGCTCTTCAATAATTTCCGAGAGAGGTCTGCCGTCCACCAGTTCCATTACTATGTAGTTTATATTTCCGGTTTTACCTACGTCGTAAACGGAAACAATATTGGGATGCTGAAGGCCTGCTGCCGCCTGAGACTCTCTTTTAAAGCTCTCAAGAAATTGTTCATCCCTTGTGTATTCAGGTCTTAATACCTTGATGGCAACATATCTGTTAAGGAGTCTATCCTTTGCCCTGTAGACAACGGCCATGCCTCCTTCACCGATTTTGTCAACCAGTTCATATCTACCTGCAAGTAATTTACTCATCTAATCTCATCCTCCATCAGTTTTATGCAGATAACCGTGATGTTGTCATGGCCCCCATTTTCATTTGCCATTTCAACCAGCTTGTCACAGGTTTCTGTCATGCTCATCCCTTCATCAAATACCCTAATGATTTCTTCCTCTGGCACTTCTCCGTACAAACCGTCAGTACAAAGAAGAAGACAGGCTTCCTCCGTTAATGTGATGTGGAAGAAGTCCGGCTTAATATCTTTTTCTGCACCAACCGCCTTTGTTATCATGTTTTTGTCCATGTGGTGCTCAGCTTCTTCCCGGGATATTACACCTGCCTTAACTAATGCATTGACGTAGGTATGATCCTCGGAAACCTGACTTAGTGTTCCCTTTTCATAGAGGTATGTTCTACTGTCTCCCACATTTGCCACATAAAGATTCTTGCCTCTTACACAGGCCACAACTATTGTAGTAGCCATGCCTCTATTGGCCGCAATCTTCTGAGACATTTTGTAAACACGATCATTGGCGCTTTTTATTGCAGCAAAAATCTCCGTGCAGATTTCCTCTTTGCTGGTTGCTACCAAGGGCTTGTTCTCAAAGTACTGAGCCACTTCATTTACCGCAGTACGGCTGGCTATTTCGCCTGAATTGGTGCCACCAACACCATCTGCCAAAATATAGATGCCGTCGTTCATCATAACGAAGAAAGCATCTTCATTATTGGACCTTTTTGCTCCGGTGTCAGTTTTAAAACCTACATCCATAGGGGATGTCTCCTTTCCAATCAACTAATTAGTTCTTCTTAATATCGCAATATAGAATCCATCTCTTCCATTTTCATGGGGAAGAAGTTCCTTTTCATACTCAAGTTTAAAATCCGGATGCTCCTGTAGAAAGCCTTTCACCATCTCCTGATTTTCATCTTTATTAATGGTGCAGGTACTATATACCAGTTTCCCATCTCTAGCCACGTTGTTACTTGCATTTCTTATTATGGCTTTTTGTATCTTTTCTATGGCATCCATATCCGGAGCACTTAGTTTAATCTCCGGTTTATTTCTTATGACTCCCAGGCCGGAGCAAGGAGCATCTACCAGCACCAGGTGAAAGCCTTCATCCTTAAGGAGAAATTCCTTTGTGGCATCTAGAGCCTTTGTTTGAATTATTGTTAGACCCAGTCTGTTGGCATTTTCCTTAATAAGATTAAGTCTGTGAGGATACAGGTCGCAGGCTATTATTTCCCCTTGATTTCCCATGGTCTCTCCCAAGGCAGTGGTCTTACCTCCAGGTGCAGCACATACGTCCAAAACTCTCATACCGGGCTTGGCTTCGCACATATCCGCAATCCAGCAGGACTCTTCACTTTGGATGCTTATTTTTCCGCTCTTAAATTCTTCTGTGTCTACCAGGTTTAATTCTTTACCTTTTACCTTTAGAATGCGACTTGAAAGAGTTCCCTCCTGAACCTCTATGCCGTAATCCTTTAGGCTGCCGCTTATTTCATTTGCATCTGCCTTACTAGTATTTACTCTTACAGTGGGATTCTTTCTGGTCTTAAAAGCTTTGAGAATACTCTGGCATTCATCCTGTCCCCTTTGTTTTAAAAGAAGATTAACAATGCTGGGATGGCAGGAGTATTTTACCTGCAGGTAATCTACCAGGTCCTTATTAGGATCAGGCAGAGGTATGTCTTTCTTTTTCCTTTGCCAATTTCTAAGGACTCCATTAACAAAGGAATCAAGACCTTTGCAATGCTTTTTTGCCAGTTCAACGGAGGTATTTATTGCCGCATAATCCGGCACGGAATTCATTTCCTCCAATTGGTATGCTCCAAGTCTTAGAATAGTAAGGGCCTTATCCTTTGTTCCTGATAGGCCTTTGGATATTATCCTGTCCAAATAATAATCGATGTATATTCTGTTTTCCATTACGCCATAAACCAGTCTTCTGATCAGGTCAGGAGATATTCCATCATCCCTATTGGCTTTATCCAAATACTTTTTTACCGCCAGGTTGGAGAAACTATCTTCCCTTTCCATATCCAAAAGTATTTTGTAGGCCAGTTCACGGTTAATGTCCACAGACATGATTTATCTTCTTCCTCTTATGGCTAAAACCCTTAATAGGTTAGCAACAGAAAATACCAGGGCTGCAATATAGGTGAGAGCCGCTGCAGAAAGAACCTTTTTTGCTCCTGCTGCTTCCTCGGTTCCTGTTACTATGTTGAGAGCCTCCATCTGATTCAAGGCTCTGTTGCTGGCATCCAGCTCAATGGGTAGGGTAATCAGGTGAAATACCACTACTGCAACAAAGGCCAAAACTCCGATGTTAAAAATAGTATCACCTATGACTCCATATTGATAACTTCCGCTGGCTAAAAGCATTATTCCCACCATTATGAGAATCCAGGAAACTCTTGAAGCAAAGCTAACAATGGGAACGATATTGTTTCTGATTCTTAAAGGTGCGTAGCCAAAGGCATGCTGAAGAGCATGACCCGCCTCGTGACAAGCCACGGAAATTGCACTTATGGAATTAACATTACATACTGAAGTGGAAAGATTTAGAGTCTTGGTTTTTGGATTGTAGTTGTCCGTCAAAGTTCCCTGAATCTGATTAATCTGTACATCTCCAAGGCCATTGGCATCCAGCATCATTCTGGCAGCTTGAGCTCCTGTAAGCCCCCTAATATCAGCCACCTGTGAAAAACTTTTAAAGGCCGACTGCACCCGACTACTGGCAACAACCGATAATATCATAGCCGGTATTAACAAAATCATACTTGTATAGTATCCCATTTACGCCTCCCGTTATTTAAATACTGCACCTATCTCTAACTTGTGTCCCCTTAGATAGCTTCCTGCATCCACCCAATTCTTTCCGGGCACCTGAAGCTCTGTAAGTTTAAATACGCTGTCCTTTGCTTTAATAAGTATTCCGTCATTATCTGCTCTTAAAACTTTTCCCGGGGAAGCATCATTCCATTCATCCTTCTCCGGAAGAGCTTCTCCTGCCTTAAACTTTATTAGGCTTTCTTCCTCTCCCAAATAGGAAAAGGCTCCGGGCCAGGGCTCAAAGGCTCTAATCATTCTTTCTATTTCAATCGCACTTTTATTCTCAAAATCTATTCTGCCTTCTTCTTTGTTTATGATGGCCGCATAGGTGGCTTCCTCATCCATTTGCTTTTCCCTTTGTACAGTTCCCTTTTCTATTCCCTCCAGAACCTCCAAAATTGCCTCTGCTCCAATCTTTGATAGCTTATGGGACAAAGTGGGATAGTACATACCGTCAACGTCTATTTCCTTTTTTAGAATCATGTCACCGGTATCCAATCCCTCTGCCATTTCCATAATGGTCACTCCGGTTTTTTCCTCCCCCATGAGAATTGCTCTTTGCATAGGTGAGGCGCCCCGATATTTGGGAAGCAGGGAGGCATGGATGTTTAAGCATCCGTATTTTGGTATTTCCAGAACTTCCTTCGGAAGAATTCTTCCGTACGCCGCCACTACTATTACATCCGGGTTCAGAGTCTTTAATTCCATTAGAAACTCTGTATTATTCTTTACTGCTTCCGGTTGTAAAATTTTTATTCCGTGACTTTCCGCCAGGATTTTTACAGGAGGAGGAAGAACCTTCTTCCCTCTTCCCTTCATTCTGTCTGGCTGTGTAACCGCTGCCAAAACCCGGTGTTTAGAATTAATCAACCCTTCCAGAGCCGGTACAGCAAAGTCGGGAGTTCCCATATAGACTATATTCACTGGCTTAACTCTTCCTCTCCGCCTTCCTCAGGCTCCTCATCAGTTAATTCATAAACCGAGGTTGCTTTATCCGTATATAAAATCCCCTCCAGGTGATCATATTCATGGCACATTACTCTGGCAGCAAAGTCTTCAAACTCATAATCCTGCCAATTTCCATTTATGTCCTGGGCTTTGATTCTTATTCTCTGAGGTCTAATTACTATTCCCTGCATACCGGGAACAGAGAGACAGCCCTCTTCACCTTCCTGCTCCCCTTCCATCTCGTAGATTTCCGGATTGATCATATAATAGATATCCTCGGGATTCTCATCGGGAAAGGGTTTTGCCACAAACATTCTGCGCATTACACCCACCTGGGGGCCTGCAATACCTACTCCTCCTTGGGCTTCCATGGTTTCTCTCATGTCCTCCAAGGTGGTTTTTATTCTGTCGGTTATTTCAGTAATTTCACGACTCTTCTTTCTAAGTATTTCATCCCCCTGGGTTACAACATTTCTTAAGGCCATTTATTTCCTCCTAAATCGTACTGTAGGGGTTAACATCCACCACAACAGCACAGCTGCTTTTTCTTTGAATCATTTTCTCAATATACGAGTTAATACGAGCAAGATATGTACTTCTCTTTGATATTTTCTTCTTTTCCAGTTCCTTGTTTCTCCTACATTTAATAAGAACATGGAATCTATAGGAATCTCCACCTCGGCCCTTAAAATGCTTGGAAACTCTGGGGGAGAATATTTCATCTCCTTCATCCACTAAAGCCGGGCCCTTAATGTACTTATAAAAATCCTCCGCAGACTCCTCTGCAACCCTTTCGTTTTTGTCCGTGAATTCCACCAGAATCAAATCAGAAAAAGGCGGATATCCCATCATATCTCTAAACCGGACTTCCTTTTCAAAGTATCCTTCGTAGTCATAGCTTGCAGCATTTTCAATGGCAATACTTTCAGGAGAATAGGTTTGGACTATTACCTTTCCCTTTTTATCTCCTCGGCCGGCACGACCGGATACCTGAGTAATGAGCTGAAAGGTTCTTTCTCCGGATCTATAGTCCGGAATATTCAATCCGGAATCAGCAGCAATTACTCCCACCAATCCCACATTTTTAAAATCCAGTCCTTTTGCTACCAATTGGGTACCTATGAGTATGTCCGTCTCCCCTTTGGCAAAGCTGTTTATTATCTTATTTATTTCTCTATTGTTTTTTGCTGTATCCAGATCCAGCCTTGCCACCTTGGCAGTAGGAAAGTTTTCCTTTGTGTATTCTTCCACCTGTTCTGTTCCTATACCAAAGTGTTTGATATATTTGCTTCCGCAGGTGGGACAAAGCTTGGGAGCCGGCATAGTCCTTCCACAGTAGTGACAAACCAGGGCATTTCTTTCCTTGTGGTAGGTCATGGATATTCCGCAATTATTACAAATAATCGGTTCCCCACATTCCCTACAGGATATGAAATTTGAATAGCCTCTTCTGTTTAGAAAAAGAATTGCTTGCACACCCAGGTCCAAGGAGTTTCTTATTTCTTCCTTAAGCCTATGGCTGAACATTTCTCTGTTTCCTGACTTTAGCTCCTCCCTCATATCCACAATGTCTATGTCAGGAAGCTCTGTTCCGTTATATCTTTCCTTCAGCTTAAGAACCTTAAATATTCCTTCTTTGCCCCTTTGGTAGGTTACAACAGATGGTGTGGCGCTTCCAAGAACCAGGACGCCATTAAAGTACATTAAGCGCTTTAGAGCTACATCAACGGTTTCATATTTAGGATTCTGGTCGGATTTATATGTCTGTTCATGCTCCTCGTCCATAATAATAAGGCCTATATTTTCCAGAGGAGCAAAGACTGCCATTCTGGCGCCGATTACAATATCCGCTTCTCCATTTCTTATTCTGGTCCACTCGTCAAATCTTTCTCTCAAGGTAAGCTTGCTGTGAAGGATGGCCACTCTTTCTCTTCCGAATCTTCCCAGGAACCTTTCAGTTATCTGCTTGGTTAAAGCAATTTCCGGAACCAGCATTATGGCTGTTCTCCCTAGAGAAAGGGTTTTCTCAATGGCTTGCATATAGATTTCGGTTTTGCCACTGCCTGTAACTCCATGAATCAGAAAATTCTTCTGTTTTCTATCCTCCAGTGCTTTGTTAATTTCCCTTAAGGCCTTTTCCTGTTCCTCTGTAAGCTTATCTATATGGAGGACCTCCTCTTTGGCCTCCATTAAGGGACGTTTTTCCTTACCTTCCTTTGTTTTTTTACCCTTGGGAATAAAGCAATTAATGGCATCTATATATTTCACACCGTATCTTTGCTTCATCCACAGGGATGTGGACATTATCTCTTCTGTCAAAGAAAGGTCCGGATCCTTCCCCAAAGCTTCCTTTATTCGGGATTTATCAAAGGATATTTCATCTTCCTTTATTTCAGAAAAGACGAATCCCCTCATCTCCTTGTTCCCTTTGTTAAAGGGCACCCTCAGGACATCTCCCACCTTTATATCCTGGGAGCATTTGTATGTAAAGAATGTATCTGTATGTCTTGTTTTATTTTCAACTACTACATTTACGTATTTCATTATTATTAGAGCAAGAATATGTTGTTCTCACGACATTCCTTCTCCATTTCCTCCGGCCATACACTTACCTGAACTTCACCTATATGTGCCTTTCGCAGAAAATACATACAAAGCCTGCTTTGTCCTATACCTCCACCAACAGTAAAGGGAAGCTCATCATTTAAAATTGCCTTTTGGAAGGACAGCTCTCTTCTGTCATCTGCTCCCGCCAGTGTAAGCTGTCTGTCCATAGCCTCTGCATCAACTCTTATACCCATGGATGAAAGCTCAAAGGCAATCTCCAAAATATCATTCCAAAGAAGTATGTCTCCATTTAGTTCCCAGTCATCGTAGTCAGGTGATCTTCCGTCATGCCTTTCCCCTGAATTTAAAACTCCACCTATCTTCTCAATAAAGACTGCTCCATGTTTTTTGCAAATAAGATTTTCTCTTTCCTTTGGAGTATTGTCCGGGTAAAGATCCTCCAGTTCCTGGGTGGTAATAAAGAAAATATGGTTGGGAAGATCTGTCTTTATCTCCTTATATAGTCTGTTTACATAGTCACTTAAGTTCTTAATGGAGTTATAGATGGTGGTAACTGTATCATGAAGGTATTCCTTTGTTCGCTGATCCTTGGTAATTACCTTCTCCCAGTCCCACTGATCCACATAGGCGGAATGAATATTATCCAAATCCTCGTCTCTTCTAATGGCATTCATATCCGTATAGAGACCATGGCCCGGCTTAATATTATATTTGCCCAAAGCCATTCTCTTCCACTTTGCCAGAGACTGAACCACCTCTACTCTCTTTTCATTCATGTCCTTTAAGGTGAATTCAACTCTTCTTTCCGTGCCATTGAGATTGTCGTTTAAGCCCGTATCCGGATCCACAAACAAAGGGGCTGACACACGTCTTAGATTTAGACCGTATGCCAGTTCCTGCTGAAAATAATCTTTGATTTTTTTAATTGCTCTCTGAGTCTCCATGGGAGATATCAGAGATTCGTAATCCTTTGGTATTGTTAAATTTGACATAAACCTTCTTTTATCCTTCTTTTACTTTCTTTTTAGCTCTATTCATCAAAGCCCCTGTCTCTCTTTGAAAAATCACAGCCGCAGTAATCCTGTCTGTATAGTCCATATTCCTTGGCAAGCTGCACACTTCTTTGGAAACCGGCCTTTTTCTTGAAATCCATATCCAGAAATTCTATCCCTATTTCCTCTGCCAGCTCCTTGGCAATATTGCTAATAAGGGTATAGTTTTTATGGGGGCTTACCGTTAGAGTTGTGGTGAAATAATCCATTTCCATTTCCTTGGCCTTATGGGCCGTCTCTTTAAGTCTTTGTCTAAAACAGACCTGACATCTGGCTCCTCCCTCCGGCTCATTTTCAAGACCCTCCACCTTCTTTAGATATTCCTCAGGTATATAATCTCCCTCAACAAACTTTATGGTGTCCAATCCAGGGGTTGTTCTATTGAATTCATCAATGAAACTCTTTTGCGTGTCTTTACGTCTTTGGTATTCCTCCCGGTCAGTAATGCATGGATTAAAGTAGAAAACTGTAATACTGTAATCCGGGGCCAGTCTTTCGATAACAGAAGTGCTGCAGGGACCGCAGCAGCTATGCAAAAGAAGCTTCGGTCTTGTGTCCTTTGATCCGATTCCAGCAAAAGAATTGGATACTTCCTCAATGGATGCTCCAACAAAATCACCATGTCCCATTATGTGTTTTTCTTCGTTTTTTGTTGATTTATACATACATAGTTATTATACTACACATACCAATCAAATAAAAGAATTTCATTTGTGAAGAATCCTTTAGAAATGGTGAAAATTAGCGAAAAACCTAGAATCAATATGCTGTCTCAGTACCTTAAAAAGGACCTGGGAACAAAAACTATCAAGCTGTCTTTGGACGGTGGTTTTACCTGTTGTTAGTGTCAATATAAAAATGTACAAAAATTATCATATAAGAATGTACATTTTTCATCATGAAGGGTCTTCCGAAGCAGCATAGATTTGGGCTAATCGGAAGGATTTTCCCTTTATTGGGACAACTGTAGCATGATGCAG
>JAGAXF010000024.1 GCA_017941085.1 Bacillota bacterium | reverse complement strand
GCTATGGGGACCAACAGCCCTAAATACAAGCTTGGAAATAGCAAAGTGGGGAATTAATAATGGCATGAATGTAAATAATATGGGCTTTGCCACGGATTCCGGCTTTGCAGATGCCTTGACAGGTGCTGCCCTCTGCGGGAAGCTGAACTCGGTTTTACTTTTGGCAGGGGATAATGATACTGAAAATACCAGTTTTCCGTCAGAATACAAAGACGTTATTGAACATGGATTCATATTTGGGGGACCAAATGTTATAAAAGATCATACCTACGAACAAATCGTAGCCAGTACGGAATAATAATCTTTAAATACTGGTATTCTCAATTAAGAGGCAGTTTATTAATTGCCTCTTTTTGTGTGAAATTGTAGTTGATTAGCAGCTTTAAACACGGCAAGGTTTTTGTGCATTTTTCCGGAATTTGTGATAAAATAACTATGTATGTGTCCGGAGTTCGAAACCATCCTCCGGGAGCAATTATTGCAAAACAAAAAAACTAAGGAGAATAAAAAATGAAGAATAAGAATGTGGAGTTTCTGGCTACTGCAGCCATGATTGCTGCGCTGTATGTGGTAATCACAGTAGCCTTTGCTCCAATAGGATTTGGGGAGATTCAATTCAGAATTTCCGAAGCATTAACCATCCTGCCTTTTTTTACTCCGGCAGCAGTGCCGGGACTCTTTATAGGATGTTTAATAGGAAATATCCTGGGTGGTGCGGTTATTCCCGATGTAATCTTTGGTAGCTTGGCCACTTTGATAGGAGCCTTCGGAACCTACTTGATTGGAAGAAAACGCAGTGAAGGGGGACAGCTTATTAAAGCCACCATCCCTCCAATCCTGGCAAATGCTTTGATTATACCCTTTGTCCTTAAGTATGCTTACGGTTCGCCTTTGCCTATACCTGTAATGGTGCTTACCGTTGGTCTGGGAGAGGTTATATCCTGCGGAATTCTGGGAAGCTTTTTAGGCAAAGCATTGGAGAAGAATTGGAGCAAAGTCTTTAAATAGACATATATAAAGAAGCGGTTGAATGCTTTTAAAGTAATAGCAAAGAGAAGTAGTTGTAATGGTTTTTATGGAGGACTAAATGTTTCTTAAAACCTTGTATGTAAACGGAATGATTTTTACAAGCAACCAGGAGGTTCCCTATGCCCAGGCCATGTCTGTTTCTTTAGGAGGAATAGACTATGTGGGAACAACGGAGGGATTGCTTAACAGCCTTGGAATCAGTAATCTCTACGATCCAAAGCTTTCGGAGTATGAGGTGATAGATCTAAAGGGAAGGACCGTTATTCCGGGGTTCATCGATGCGGATATTAGAGAAAGAGCATTCGACGGAAATGAACTGGCAAGGAAGGGAATAATAGGTGTATGTGCCTTAGGCTCCTTGGGGGATGAAGAAGTATTCCAAAACTATCTCAATGCATCCAACCAGGGGCTAAATCAATATGTATCCCTTTATCTTCCCTGGGACTTTGTTAAGAAGCATCCGGAGGCAATGGAGGACAAACAGAAATTCATTAGAAGCAGAAGAGTCCATATTGCCGGAATAGAAATACCGGGGGAAAGAGAAATAAGTGAAGATGACTACCGGGAAGCTCTGGAGTTTTGTAAAAACAACTATTGTCAGATATCTGTAAAGATTTCTGATGAGGATCCTTCATCAACTATGTTGCAACTTTTGATGCAGGAACAAAGCTGGTTGGAGGATTTGGATATACCGCCGGCAAGGGTCCATAGAGGGGGCTCGGATTTCCATCCCTTTGATGCTGTGGAAAAGGAACTTACAGCACAGATTGAGGCGGAAGAAGCCCAAAGAAATCAGGATGTCTATGGTCTGGATTCCATCATTATTGGATATACGAAGCTGGCCTCCCATTATGGCGGTTTCTTGGATATAGGTGAAATCAAAAAGGGCGGTAAGGCATGTTTCCTGATTCTAAATAGAGATTTGTCACAAATTCCGGTGGAGGAACTTCACCTTGTGGCACCGGAGATTACCATAATCGACGGAAAAATTGCGTATAAAGAAGAGGGTTCCACCTTTAAGCTGGCAGACAAGTCTGCAGCTGCCAACCAGGACCAGGGTCTTGGTATAAAGTTGGTGGAAAAATAAAATGGGCAAACTGGAACTTGCGCCGGTACATTTTATCGACGGAAAACTATATATTTTAGATCAGACACTTCTTCCGGAAGAAGAGGTATACATAGAACTTCAGAACAAGGAAGAAGTTTTTGATGCAATTAAAACCCTTAAGGTAAGAGGGGCTCCTGCCATTGGGGTTGCTGCCGGATATGGTATCTATGTCTCCATGAGAAGGGAACTCATGTCAATGCCTTCCTCCGGATATGTTCAGGAGGACCTTATGACCTTTGGCGGCGTCTTAAGGGATGTGTGCAAATACATAGGGTCTGCAAGACCAACGGCAGTAAACCTTACCTGGGCTGCAGAGCGAATGGAATTAGCTTTTAAGAATTCTCACGCCACATCCATTAGAGAGGCAGCAAAGGCTCTTCTAAATGAGGCGGTTGAAATACATAGCGAGGATATTCAGGCCTGCAGAGCCATGGGAGAATACGGACTGTCGCTTTTGGGTTCCGGCATGGGTATATTAACCCACTGTAATGCAGGTACCCTGGCGGCATCAAAGTACGGCACCTGCCTTGCTCCAATTTACCTGGGCCATGAACAGGGATATGAATTCCATGTTTATGCAGATGAAACCAGGCCATTACTACAGGGAGCCAGACTTACAGCCTGGGAACTTAACAGAGAAGGCATCGATGTTACTTTGATCTGTGACAATATGGCTAATACAGTTATGAAGCAGGGACTCATTGATGCAGTGGTAGTGGGATGCGATAGAATGACGGCCAATGGAGATGGGGCCAACAAAATCGGAACCTCTGCTCTGGCTGTTTTGGCAAAGGAATATGACATTCCATTTTATATGTTCGTGCCGACTTCTTCTATCGACCTTAATACCTTAAGTGGAGAGGACATAGAAATAGAAATCAGAGATGAAGAGGAGATTCGCTCTCTGTGGTACGAAAAACCTATGACGCCTCAAGAGGTAAAGATATTCAACCCCGCCTTTGATGTAACGCCGGCAAAGTATATAACGGCCATTGTAACAGAGAAGGGAATTGTTCGTCCTCCATTTGATGTGAACCTCAAAGCTATAGTTAATGGAGAAAAGCAAGTGGAAGAATTGGATTCGTCATTAGAAGAATTCTAGATTACTATATAGATTAATTGTTTAGATATGAGCTACAAAGTTAAGTTACAGTATTTCGAGGGACCCTTTGACCTTTTGGTCTATCTCATCGAAAACGCCAAAATGAGCATATATGATATTAGAATCTCTGAGATTACAGAGCAGTATTTGGCGTACATCGAAGAGATGAAGAATATGGATTTTAATGTTGCTTCTGAATTTATGGTATTGGCGGCAACCCTGATTGATATAAAATCCAGAATGATTCTTCCCAGAATGCAAGAAGAAGGAAAGGATGAACCCTATGAGGATCCAAGAAGTCTACTGGTGGAAAGACTTCTGGAATACAAGAAATTCAAAGAGGCATCAGAGGAACTATCTCGTCGCTGGGATATTAATTCCATGATTTACTCCAAACCCCAGGAGGACATTTCTGTTTATCAGGACAATCCCGATGAACTCTTGTCCCTGTCCCTGGATAAATTTGTGGATGCCTTCCAGCTATTCCTTCAGAGAGAAAGAAGAATGGCAGAGGTAAGGGCTCACTATCAAAGAGTGGAAAGGGAAAAGGCCACCATCGAAAGCAGAATTACCTTAATCGGCGTAAAGCTGAGAGATGCCTTGGCCAGAGGTTTTAGGAAGCTTTCCTTTAGAGAATTAATTGTAGATAAGAAGGACAAATACGATATAATCGTTTCCTTCTCTTCGGTACTTCAGATGATGAAGGATAAGCTGCTGGATGCAACCCAAGAGAAGAACTACAGCGAAATCTATGTGAAGCCCTATAAGGCGAGACCCATTGCCGACGACCCGGATGACGGCACCACAAACGCCGGTAATCCAAATACACCTGACCCCAGTAGATATATGCCCATAAAGGACGAGTAATCTTCGGGGAAAGAATCAATAAAAAAGACATTATTAGTTATAAAGGAAGAGATATGTATAACAAGAAGAGAACCAAATCTGTATTGGAAGCCCTTATGTATATGTGGGGTGAACCCTTGGATATTAAGGATGCGGCAGAGGCTGCAGATGTTACAAATCAGGAGGCAAAGGAATGTTTCCTGGAATTGCAGCAGGAATACGACCAGGAAGGTCGAGGCCTTATGATTAGGCAGGTGAACAACGGATTCCAATTTGCCACAAGACCTGAATATGCAGAAGAAATAGAAAAGCTATGCACTCCGGTGAAAACCAGGAAACTGTCCCAGGCAGCTCTGGAGGTTCTTGCTATTGTTGCTTATAAACAGCCTGTAACAAAGTCAGAAATAGATTCCATAAGAGGAATTAAGTGCGATAGAGTTATGGAAGGCTTAATGAAAAAGGACTTGGTGGAAGAGCAGGGAAGGTCTGCAGGAATAGGAAGGCCTATTCTCTATGGCACCACCAAAACCTTCCTTCAGCAGTTTGGCTTTAAAAGTCTTAAGGAACTTCCGGAAATCGAAGATATCGAAGATGTTTTGGCAATGGATAGTGCAGATCGGATGGAGGACTTTGCTCCTGATATGCAGATGAGTTTGGAGGAGATTACAGCAGAAGAGCCCTCCATTCAAGGGGAGAGCTCCGAAGAATCTGTGGTTACATCCGAAGAATCTGTGGTTACACCTGAAGTACCGGCAGAAGAATAATTATAGAATTGTGAATTCCCGACGGCTTCCTGAAATGAGGCCGTCGTTTTTCATTTGTTTAATTTCTCTCATCATGGCGGAGCGATCAACGCTTAGATAATCCGCCAGCTCAGCCAGTGAAATAGGAATATCAAAGCTTCCGTCGGAACGCTTTCCGGAGGAGGAAGCAATATAAGTTAAATAGGCCATTAGCTTTTGCCGTATGGTATTTTGATGCATCAAAGAAATATGAAGTGAAAGCTCCTGGGATTTCTGCGCAGCCATCATAAATAAATTACTTATTAGTTGACTGTGGTGGGTGCAGAGGTTTTCACATGGTTTTATTATATGCTCGTATCTCACAAACATTACTCGGCAAGGTGTTTCAGCCACAACCATGTATTCAAAAGATTCCAAGGGAAGAGAAAATAGCTCACCAAAGAGATCCCCTTCGTTTATATGCTCCAGCAGGAACACATCTCCTTCTTCATTTAAAATCTGAAGCTTGGCTTTTCCTTTTTCCAAGACGGCTATGGATTTTGGTACACCGGCATCATAGGTGATAATGGTTTCACCGATCTTGTAATCCTTCCACCAGGGATTAAAACAAGGAAGCATAAGAGCTCTGGATTCCTTTGAAATATCGTCCAAAACTCTTCTTTTTGCCATTCTATTTGCCATAAGAAAAACTCCTTATTAGTAACACTTTAATTATATTACAAATAATTTTACCATAATTTTGTTGCATTTGCCACATAAAAGTTGCATTTGCTACAGTTTTTTGTCCGAAAATTTTGTAAACTATCCTCAAGAAATACTAGGTCTTTCTACTTAAAGACTCTATTCAAAGAATCTATTTATGGGGAATTAGAGATATCGATTTTGTAACCAATTTAATGAAATGTAGGAGGTAGAGAAGATGCTTTTCAAGACTACAGAAGCTCATGAGGAATTTAGAGCAAAGGTCAGAGCATTTGCGGAAAAGGAAATAAAGCCTATCGCATTTATGTTGGACCAGAAAAATGAGTTCCCTGATGCAGCAGTAAAGGAAATGGGAAAGCTTGGTTTCATGGGTATTCCGTATCCAAAGAAATACGGTGGTGCCGAAATGGATGTGCTGAGCTATGCAATTGCTGTTGAAGAATTGGCAAGAGTTGATGGAGGAGCAGGTGTTATTCTTTCTGCACATGTTTCCCTTGGTTCATTCCCAATTGCGCAATTTGGTACTGAGGAACAAAAGAAGAAATACCTTGTACCTCTGGCCAAGGGTGAAAAGATTGGTGCCTTTGGTCTTACAGAAGAGAATGCAGGATCCGATGCCGGTGGCACAGAAACAACTGCAGTTGACAAGGGTGACCACTACCTCTTAAACGGTGGAAAGATCTTTATCACCAATGCACCAAAGGCAGATACATACGTTGTATTCGCTGTAACCACACCGGATATAGGAACCCGTGGAATAAGTGCGTTCATCGTTGAAAAGGGTTGGAAGGGATTTGAATTTGGTGATCACTATGACAAGTTGGGTATTCGTTCCTCCACAACAGCTGAACTGATATTCAATGACGTAAAGGTTCCAAAGGAAAACCTTCTGGGCAAAGAAGGAGAAGGCTTCAAAATCGCCATGGCTACCTTGGACGGCGGACGTATAGGAATCGCAGCCCAGGCCCTGGGTATTGCACAGGGTGCATATGAAGCAGCTCTTCAGGAAGCAAAGGAAAGAGAACAGTTTGGTCAGCCTATCGGTGTAAACCAGGGTGTTTCCTTCAAGCTTGCTGACATGGCAACAAAGCTGAGAGCAGCCAGATTCCTGGTATACTCCGCAGCAGAAATGAAAGAAAACCATGAAGCCTACGGAAAAGAATCCGCTATGGCTAAAATGTATGCATCTGATATTGCACAGGAAGTTACATATGATGCACTTCAGATCTTTGGTGGTTCCGGATTCTTAAAGGGTATGGATGTGGAAAGAGCATATAGAGATGCTCGTATTACATCCATCTATGAAGGAACTAACGAAATTCAGAGAGTTGTTATTGCATCTCATCTCCTTGGTAAGATCGGCAACAAGGTTGAAGGCGGCTCCAGAAGTGCAGCCAAGAAACCGGCTCCCGTTACCGGGGTACGTAAGGGAAGAATGTTCCGTGAGGGAGATGCTAAGGATAAGGTTAATGAACTGGTGGCAGCCCTTAAGGCTGACGGATATGACTTTACCGTTGGTATTCCTGTAGATACTCCTATAGCTGAAGCAGAAAGAGTTGTTTCTGCCGGTAAGGGTATCGGTGACAAGAAGAACATGAAACTAATTGAAGACTTGGCCCATGCAGCAGGTGCAGCCATAGGCTCATCCAGACCGGTGGCTGAAACCCTTCAGTATGTACCGCTAAACAGATATGTTGGTATGTCAGGTCAGAAGTTCAGAGGAAATCTATATATCGCTTGCGGTATCAGCGGTGCCAAGCAACATCTAAAGGGTATTAAGGATGCTTCCACCATCGTTGCCATCAACAAAAATGGAAATGCTCCAATCTTTAAGAACTGCGACTACGGTATCGTTGGCGATGTAAACGAGATTCTGCCACTTCTTACAGAAGCTTTGGGAACAGGCAAGAAGAAGGCCGCACCTCCAATGGTTAAGATTAAGAGACCTCTTCCACCGAAACCCACACCAATTGGAGACATCTATGTCTGCAACGGTTGTGCATACGAGTACAATCCGGATATGGGAGACGAAGAAGCCGAAATCGCCGGTGGAACACTCTTCAAGGATCTGCCTGAAGATTGGGTATGTCCGGAATGCGCAGAGCCTAAGGCAAACTTCATAGTAAGAACAATCCGCGGACTGTAGTGGTTTGTACCGAAATATTAATTAAGTATAATTCCTATATCTTTTGAAATAGAAGGGAGATAAATATGTACAACGTAAGACAAGTCGTTGACAACCTATATTGGATCGGTGCTAACGACCACAGAACACATCTGTTTGAAAATATTCATCCGATTCCATATGGCGTTTCATACAATTCATATATTTTGTTGGACGAGGAAACTGCTGTATTTGACGGCGTAGATTGGTCCGTAACCAGAGAATATCTGGACAATATTGAGTATCTTTTGAACGGTAGAAAGCTGGATTACTTCATCTGCAACCACCTGGAACCGGATCACTGCTCTTCCATGTATGAGCTTTTCGTACGCTATCCTGAATGCAAGGTCGTGGCAACAGAGAAGGCCTTCATGATGATGAGACAGTTCGGTTATAAGGTGGACGATCATCAGCAGATTCAGGTTCAGGAAGGTGATACACTTCAAATAGGAACTCATACTCTTACCTTTGTATTTGCTCCTATGGTTCACTGGCCTGAAGCAATGGTAACTCTGGATCTCACCAACGGAGTTTTGTTCTCAGCAGACGCCTTTGGTTCCTTCATAGCTCTTGATGGTAAGCTTTGGAATGACGACGTTAACTATGACAGAGACTGGATTGATGAAGCAAGAAGATATCTGGTAAATATCGTAGGAAAGTATGGTCCTCATGTACAGCTGCTTCTTGGCAAGGCTGCAACAGTTCTTGATAAGATTAAATATATCTGCCCACTTCATGGACTGATTTGGAGAAATGACTTCATGTACTTCATAGATAAGTACAATCATTGGTCCACATATACTCCGGAAGAGAAGGGCGTACTGATTGTATATGCTTCCATGTATGGTGGAACAGAGAATGCAGCTCAGGCTTTGGCATCAAAGATTTGTGAAAAGGGATTTACCAACGTACATGTAAGGGACGTATCCAATACTCACGTATCATATCTCATTGCTGATGCATTCAAATACTCCCATATAGTATTTGCTTCTGTTACATATAACCTGAACATTTATCCGGTTATGCATGATTTCCTCGATGAAATGAGAATGCTAAATATGCAGAACAGAACCTGCGCCATTATTGAAAATGGTACATGGGCATGCAAATCCGGGGACTTGATTGAGAAGTTCATCAATGACAATATGAAGGATATGACAGTCCTTAATGAACGTCTGTCCCTGGCGTCTACTTTGCAGGCTGACAAAGCATCTGAGCTGGAAGCCCTGGCTGACGCCATAATTGACTCCATGAAGGATGTGTCCACAGAGGTTAAGAAGCCTGAATAATTAAGAAAAAAGAAAAAACCATGGGGCGGGAGATGTGTCTTGTCACCCGCCAGAAACCGCTAAATTTCAACGTTTTCAACCTGTGAAAACAAGGGATTTTTCGGAACGCAACAGTAACGCGATAAAATGTAAAATACCTGTTGTATGGGGGGACTATTTATGGTCTTCCTACATACAGGTAGCAGGTGCGGCAGTTCTTTCCCCCTCAATACTGTCGCACTGTTTCTTTTTTTGACAAGTGGCTGTGCAGTCATAGGTCAGGTCCCTTCATTGTACAGGGACTTTTTTTATGCTAAAATTTAACTATTCATTTATGTATTATAGGAGAGAAGCAGTGTTAGAAAACAAACTGGGAAAAGTAATAGTAGAGAAGATCATAAGGGAAGAACTGGAAGGAGCCAATGCCGCCAGAGATTTTCAAAATAAAAAGAGAATAGTGGTTAAGGTAGGCTCCTCATCTCTTACTCATAAGGAAAGTGGCAAGCTGGACCTGATTAAGCTGGAAATTCTGGTAAGGGAATTAACTGCCCTTAGGAATAGTGGGCTGGAGGTGGTTTTGGTAACCTCCGGAGCCATTATGGTGGGGAGAACGGCTTTAGGGTTTAAAGAGCGTCCTGAAGAGATTATGGAGAAACAGGCCTGTGCCGCTGTGGGGCAGGCCAGGCTAATGATGATGTATCAGAAGCTTTTTGCCGAATACAACCAAACCTGCGGGCAGATTCTCATTACCAAGGACTTGATTCTAAATGAAACCTCCTGGAACAACGCTAAAAACACCTTTAGAGAGCTTTTAGACCTGGGGGTTATCCCAATTGTTAATGAAAACGATACCGTGGCTACGGCGGAAATAGAGTCTCTGGCGGTGTTTGGAGATAATGATACTCTGTCGGCAGTTGTGGCCAATTTGGTGGACGCGGATCTTTTGGTGCTTCTTTCTGATATCGACGGCTTATACACATCGGATCCCCATGTGGATGAGGATGCTGAGTTTATAAAAACAGTAGAGAATTTGGACAGCCAGATTCTTGCCATGGGAAAAAGGTCCACAGGAAGCTCTGCAGGAACAGGCGGAATGGCAACAAAGCTTTCAGCTGCCAGAATCGCCATGGGTTCAGGCATCGATATGGTAATCGGCAGCGGAGAGGATTTTCATATCATTCACCACATAGTTATGGGAGAGGATATAGGCACATTGTTTGTTGGAAAGAAGGATCCGGAGTTTAACCTGGCGGATATGCTATAAAACATAGAGAAAGAGAAAGTGTTATGGATTTAAGGGAAATAGGATTAAAGGCAAAGAATGCTTCAAGGGAAATAGGAACCCTAAGCACTAGAAAAAAGAATGAGGTACTTACTGCTTGTGCCGATGCTTTGATGGACAGCGCAGCATATATTCTGGAGGAAAACAAAAAGGATGTAAGCGACGCCAGATCAAAGGACATGGCAGAGCATATGCTGGACAGACTGCTTCTTACGGAATTTAGAATTGAGGAGATGGCCAAGGGACTGAAGGAGATGGCCCTGCTTCCCGATCCTGTGGGAGAAGTAATATCCATGACCAAAAGGCCCAATGGTCTTCTTATAGGAAAGAAAAGGGTGCCTATTGGTGTTGTGGGAATTATTTACGAGGCCAGACCAAACGTAACATCCGATGCCTTTGGTCTTTGCTTTAAAACCGGTAATGCGGTAATTCTAAAGGGTGGAAGCGATGCCATTAACAGCAATATTGCAATAGTAAGCATTATGAGAAGGGCCATTAATTCCTGTGGAGTTACAGAGGATGCCCTTCAGCTGATTGAGGATACCTCCCACGAAACT
>JAGAXF010000023.1 GCA_017941085.1 Bacillota bacterium | reverse complement strand
GTTTGAAATAATCCCTGATCTATGGAGTGAAGAGGATCCTTGCCAAATATATGTTATGTATATAGGAGATGTAAGTTTGTAGAGGATAACTATGGCATCGACGAAAGAGTATCTTGAATATGTGCTGGATCTTTTATCCGGTTTGGATGATATCACATATCGCTATATGATGAGCGAGTATGTGATTTACTATCGGGGGAAAGTCTTTGGTGGAGTCTATGATGATAGATTTCTTGTGAAGCCGACCAAGACTGTTCTCGAGATGATTCTTGATGCCGAGTTTGAGATTCCCTATGACGGCGGTAAAGAAATGGTTCTTGTTGACACCGAGGATCGGGACTTTATAAAAGAAATGGTAGAGAAGATGTGGAATGATATTCCCGAGCCAAAGAAGAAGGGGAAACGATAAACAGGAGTATATATGACAAAAGAACAATTAAAAGAACTTTGGAAAAAGGAAGAAGAAATAGCGCATATTCATGGTTGGGACTTTTCACATCTTAGTGGGAGATATACTGAAGAAGATGATTTGCCATGGGATTTTGGAGAAACCATCCAAAAGTATAGAAGAGATGATATGAAACTATTGGATATGGATACCGGCGGGGGAGAGTTTTTGTTGACATTCAATCATCCATATCAAAACACTGCGGCAATTGAAGGTTACCCTCCCAATTATGAATTGTGTAAGGAAGTATTGTTGCCACTTGGGATTGACTTGAAGGAGGCATATGGTGGATGTGAAAGACTTCCCTTTGATGACGAAGCCTTTGATATTATAACGAATCGGCATGGCGATTATAGAGCGAATGAGCTTTTGCGTGTACTAAAGCCAGAAGGAGTGTTTCTTACACAACAAGTTGGCGCAGATAACGATAGAGAGTTGGTTCAACTTCTTCTTCCACACATCAAGGAGGAACCATTCCCCGATAATCATCTTCATATTCAAGAAAAAGAATTTGTTGATCGAGGGTTTAATATCATAGAAAGTGGAGAAGTGTACAGACCAATTAAGTTCTTTGATGTTGGGGCTCTCGTGTGGTTTGCTCGTATAATCATGTGGGAATTTCCAGGATTCTCAGTTGATAGTTGTCTTGAAGAACTATATAAGGCACAGGAGGTTATCGATAGAGATGGTGTAATAGAGGGAAACATACACAGATTCTATATAGTAGCAAAGAAGAAATGAATGGATCCAAAGTTAAAGAATATCCTTTGATTTAGTTTTATAAATCGTAAGTTGTCAAAGTGTTTGCTATAGAAAAGACAGCGACAACTTCCAGCTTAACGAAGTAATAGAAAGGAAACTACATGAACATAGAACTCTCAAAATTTCGTGTTAAAGATGGAAAGTCCGCTGTTGTTGATGAGTGGATGAAATTCTTAAACGATAATATGGATGAGGTCCTTCTTACGTTGGATGGTGAGAAGATGTATGTTGAGACCATATTCAGAGAAAAGGCTTTTGATAGCGAATATCTGTATTGGTATTCCATCCAAGGAGAAGGCGGACAAGATGTAATGGAATCAGAGTCCTGGATAGACAAGAAGCATCTTGAATATTGGGATGAATGCATTGATAATGACAGTCAGGTTGATATGAAGATGGAAGTGTCGATGATCCCTAAGCGTATTTCTGTAGAAATGATGAAATAAGCACCAGAATTGGAAGTGTGGTTTATCAAATAATGGGCTAAAACAAGTGAATGTTAATATGCATTGCTTGAGGCAACGGACATATTTTTGTATGTTTAATCCAACAAAGCAGAAGGAGGAGATGAATATGTTCAACGAAAATCTAAAAGCGATGCGTAAGGCAAAGGGTTACACACAAGAGGAACTTGCCATAAAGCTAAATGTTGTAAGACAAACAGTTAGTAAGTGGGAAAAGGGACTATCTGTTCCAGATGCAGACATTCTCGAAAAAATTGCAGATGTGTTGGAGACTACAGTAAGTACACTGCTTGGTCAAACTGTAACAGATGAAACTGATAAAAATGCCGTAGCAGAACAGCTTGCAAAAATCAGCGAGCAGTTGGCAATTAAAAATAGGCGAAGTAGAAGGATTTGGAAGATAATTGGAATTGTTTTATTGATAAGTGTGGTTTTCACCATCTTAATGTCAGTATTGTTTAGCGTAAATACATCTACAGAAAAAACTGAAAGCGTTCAAACAATTATAGAGTATGACGAGCCTGAGATTGATTCCGGAAACTGAACAATAACTTTATCAGAATCTAATCATTAAATTCAAGTTTGACTGGCTGGTCTACTAAGCGTAGGTTGTTTCATGCATGATCACATATTACGCTTATTCCATAAGGAGGAATTAGATATGAATAAATATGTGACCGGAGCAATGATAAAGCGCTTGCGTGAAAGCAGGAAGATGACTCAACATCAGCTTGCAGAAAAACTCAATATCAGTGATAAGGCTGTATCGAAATGGGAAACCGGAAGAGGATACCCGGATATTGCGCTTATAGAGCCGTTAGCAGAGGCACTGGGAGTGTCAGTGATAGAACTGTTCTCGGGTGAGGATGTTGTAAACACCAACAAATCACATAATATGCTTCAAACTAAGCTGCACGTCTGTCCGATTTGCGGAAACATTATTCAGAGTACTGGAGATGTTATAGTCAGCTGCTGTGGACTTGTTTTGCCGACATTAGAGGCGGAAACGGAAGATGAATCCCATCTTTTACGTGTGGCGCAAGTAGAAGACGAATATTATGTAACAATCTCTCATGAAATGAGCAAAACACACTATATTTCGTTTATACTTGCATTGAAGGACGATGGATATGAGATTAAGAAACTGTACCCGGAAGGAAATGCTGAGGCACGATTCAAGATAAGCAGAACGAAGGAAATCTTATGTTATTGTAACCAGCATGGATTGTTCAAAGAGGTTTTATATGATTGAGATTAAAAAAATGAATGAAGATGTTATACCTGAGATTGCCCCGCTCGTCGCGCAGTTCCTCGATAACTGGCTCAAAAACAAATTGGATAGTTAAGCCTACTGGCTTGATTCTAAATATCATTTTAAGGAGAGATATGACGAGAATCATTGATTATTATGCCAGCGATAATAAGGAACACTGGCTTTCTGAAATAAATAAGAGCGACTGGCGGAGGATGCTGAATAAAGGAGGAGACAATGATTAAGGTATATTGTTACAGCAGGTGTTCGACATGCAAGAAAGCTTTGGCATGGCTGGAGAAAAACGGTATTGAGCACGAGGTTATCGATATCAAAACTGATAATCCCAATGAGAGCACGCTGCGCGATTATTACAAAAAGAGTGGCCTGCCCCTCAAAAGATTCTTCAATACAAGCGGTATGCAATATCGTGAACTCGAGCTATCTAAAAAATTGCCGGATATGAGTGAGGATGAACAGCTTGCACTTTTGGCAACAGACGGTATGCTTGTAAAGAGACCGCTGTTGATCGGTGACGGCTTTGTGTTGACCGGATTCAAAGAAGCAGAGTGGGAAGATAAATTGAAATAGCATCATTCTGCTCAACGGCATAGGCTCTTCAAGCAAAAACGGCATTAATTAACCCTGGACTTTTAGAAAGTAAGGTGCATGAAAGCATATGAACAAAGTGAAATTGCACAGAAAACTTTATGACCTTCAAGACCTGAAATATCGTGAAATGCAGATCAGAATAATACCTACTGTTGATTCTGAAAGAATTATAGGTGTAAGAACTCCGGAACTTAAGAGGCTGGCAAAAGAGATTTTGGCATCAGGATATTCTGAGGAGTTTCTGGAGGAATTACACCATAAGTTTTTCGAAGAAAACCAGCTGCATGCCTTTATTATCTCAGACATAAAAGACCTTGGTGTATGTATGGATAAACTAGAGAGGTTTTTGCCCTTTGTAGACAATTGGGCGACCTGTGATCAAATGTCGCCAAAGGTGTTTAAGAAACATAGGCAGGAGCTGCTTAGCCATATAAAGAAGTGGATTAAATCTGATAAGCCATATCTTGTGAGATTTGGGGTGAAGATGCTAATGGATCATTTCCTGGATGAAGATTTTGATCCTCATTATTCTGAGATGGTAGCCCGGCTGAGAAGTGAAGAGTATTACGTCAATATGATGATTGCCTGGTATTTTGCTACTGCTCTAGCAAAACAATATGAAAAGATTCTGCCCTTTATTCAGGAGAAGAGGCTTGATAACTGGACCCACAACAAAGCCATTCAGAAAAGTGTGGAGAGTAGAAGGATTACAGATGAACAGAAAAGGTATCTGAGAACTCTGCGATCTGGTAAAAAACTGCCCACTGCTCTCTTTATGTATGAATAATAATGATTTATAATAGTACTAGTAACTAGTGGTTGGTCTGAGATTGATTCAGCAAGCAGTCAAAGAAGAACTAGTAGTTTGTAGATATAGTGTATTATTTTTAGATGAAAGAGACTTGAGGGTGAGAATATGAAAACAATAATTGATATTTTAAAGGACTATACTAAACAGGACCCCAATGCAGCAATTCTTTTCGATGATGCCCATTCAAAAGGAGTAACCTATGCTCAACTTGAAGACATGTCAGGTAGAGTTTATGGGTATCTAAAGGAGAACGGCATCGGCAAAGAGGATTTTGTTCTGATTGATCTTCCCAGAGGCGTTCTTCCTATTATTGCCATGATAGGCGTATGGAAGGCAGGTGCTGCCTGGGCACTTGTAGAGGACACATATGCGCCCGAAAGAATTGAGTATATCAAAAATGACTGTAGCTGCAAATTTGAAATAACGTCAGAAAACTGGGATATAGTCATGCATACCGAATACCTGGAGGGTCATGAAGACCCGGATCCCCATGATGCGGCATATGCCATTTACACATCCGGAACAACAGGTAATCCAAAGGGGGTACTCCATGAATATGGAAATCTGCAAAGAGCGATAGACTCTATCACCATCAACGGTGAAGTTCCATTTACTGAAAAAGACAGATTGGCTACCTTGTCTCCCATGAACTTTGTGGCCACTGTAATTGTAATCCTGGCGGGATTAAACGTATTTCGCGGAAGGAATTATATCGTTTCTTATGCCACTATTAAAAATCCCAAGGCCCTTGCTAAATTCTTTTTAACAAAGAGGATAACAATAACCTTTATAACTCCATCCTATGTCCGCATGCTAGGTGGACAAACGGGACCTTTCCTTCGTATGCTTTTTGTTGGCAGTGAGCCGGCAAACAACATCAGCATGGATGGTTGTGACCTTATTAATATCTATGCTGCCAGCGAAGCGGGGTTTGCAGTTGGCTTCTTTGAAATAGACAGGGCTTATGAAACATGTCCAATCGGATATCCTCACGTGGATATAGAAATAAAACTGATTGGTGAAGATGGCCAGGAAGTAGCCGATGGAGAAATAGGAGAGCTTTGCTTCCAGGACGAATATGTTCGTGGATATTTGAACCTACCGGAGGAAACAGAAAAAGCCTTCAAGGATGGAATGTTCCACTCGGGAGACCTAGCTCGGAAGAACCCTGATGGAAACTATGTACTGCTGGGTCGTTCCGGGGACATGATTAAGATAAACGGAAACAGAATTGAACCGGCGGAAATTGAAGCTGCGGTTAAACAGGTTCTGGGTGTTGACTGGGTTGCAGCCAAGGGATTTGAGGATAACGGGAAGAGCTTCCTCTGTGCCTATGTTACGGAGGACGTCGAGATAGATTCCGACAAAATGAGAGAGGAACTCTCCAAGAGACTTCCTTACTACATGATCCCGTCCTTCTATATGAAGATTGACGAGATTCCACTAAAGGCAAATGGCAAGATGGATAGGAAAGCCCTTCCGCAGCCCGACATCAAAGACTTCAAGAGCGATTATGTTGAACCGAGAAATGATTTGGAGAAGCTCCTTTGTGCAGGATTTGAGAAAGTCCTTCACTTAAGCCAAGTTGGTATCCATGATGATTTCTATGAAATGGGAGGGGACTCTCTTGCATCCATTGAACTCATTACGGAATGTGATCTTCCGGGATTAACTGCCAACGAAATATTTAGAGGAAGAACTCCGGAAAAAATAGCTGAACTCTACGAAAAATCACGCTTGATGGATGACGGAGTGAGCCCGGATGAAAAGAATGAGGAAGCAATTAAAACTTCGCATCCTTTAACAACGGAGCAGCTATATATGGTTGATTATCAGCTGTATACGCCGAGCTCAACCATGTATAACCTCTATACTCTCATGAAGATGGACAAAGAAATGTTTGACATGGAGAGAATGACCGAGGTTATGAAGGAAGCCATAAAAAGCCATCCTGCGCTACTTACAACCTTCTCCTGGAATGAGGATGGTGAGCTTCAGCAGCAATACAATCCGGAATCAGTGAACGACATTCATGTTGAAAGGCTCAGCGAATTTGAATTTAGATTTGTTAAGGACACCCTTGTTTATCCATTCAAGATAATCGATGGACCACTATATAGGTGCAGAGTATTTGAAACCGAAAAAGCGGGATATGTTTTCTTTGATGTGCATCATTCAATGTTCGATGGAACATCCATGAAGGTATTTATGGAGAGTATCGGCAAGGCCTACATGGGAATGCCCATAGACACTGATTACTATTACCTGACATTAAAGAGAAGGGAAGAGGAAGAGCACACTGAATTCTATGAAGAGAGCAAGAAATATTTTGAGGATAGATATGATGGAATTGAGTGGTCTACATACCCAGAGCTTGATCATGAGTCTAGAGAAAATGAACTGGGAGAAATATTTGCACCTCTAAATATTGAGCAACCTCAGATGAATGCTATGGAGCGGGCATACAGAATCAGTAGAAATGAATTCTTTATAACCGTAGCTCTCTTGGCAATCTCCGTGTACAACAAAAAACAGGACATCAAAATATCCTGGATTTACAACGGGCGTGAGGATACCCAAAGCATGTCCACAGTAGGCTTACTATTCAGGGATCTTCCGGTTGCAGTTAGATTAAAGGATTCCGATACACTTAGGAATTTGTTCCTGGATGTTCAGGAGCAAGTTCAGAAGGGAATTGAGCATAGCTGTTATCCCTACGTGGAATTAAACAGTCACGTTGCCGATGGTGAATCTGCATATCTTCTTTATCAGCAAGACATTCGCGATATGAATGGTGCCGAAGCTTTCGATATAGAAATGGTTGACGTCAGACAGAATCAGGCAGCATCCCAGACATTCCTGGATATCGAGGTTTTGGATGGCGAGGATGGACTTGAGCTCATGATTGACTTTGCCGCAAGTCTCTACGAGGAGGCCAGCATAGAGCGCTTCAAAGATATCTATGTCAAACTTGCTCAGTCCATGGTAACCCACAATTCACAGACGGATGTTACGATTGGAGAACTGAAGGCAAAGTTGGAAGACAAGCATTCATTCTTCAGTGTGCTTAAGGGCAGATTTAGCAGAAAAAAATAGTTTTTATCAGGTGGATGGATAGTGAATTAAAATGGATTAATCTGTTGGGTGTTTAACTAGAAATGAACTTCGGTTAAAACTCATAGTTTTTAGATATTTTTTTTCAACATTCAATTTCTCAATATATAAAGAAACTACATAGGATGTTAGAGAGGTGATGGTGTTCTCATCTTCGGCGATATCGAAAAGAATGCCATTATCTCTTTCAACAATCTGAACGCCTTCAGGTCTTAAAATGATGGCACATTCGCTCTGTACGGGCTTGCCATCATTTTTTTCGTGAACCAACATATAGAATTCCTCTAGTAGGAATTCAACTCTACCGATAGTGACGTCCTCAATATTGCTGCCTTTGAGAAAGTCTTTAACATCCTTGGTTAGTCGAACAACATCATTGGGCTCAACTACCAGTCCAAAAACCTTAGAGGGGATTTTGTCCTCCAATTCCTTCAGCATAAGTGGGCTGTTATCTTTGCCATATCTCAAAGTGACTATAGTGAGAGCTATAAGATATGACAGGATTGGAGCTATGCTGAGACCAACAAGCATGCCCATCATACCGAATAATAGACCACCAATGACTCCCAGGGGAACATATAGGAAGACGTCCCTTAAACCGCAAGCTATAGTTCCAAGAAGAATTTTGCCCCGCAGAAGAAAGTAGGATGTTAAAAGGTAAAGCAAACTTACAAAGGCCGAACTTAAGGAAAATAGCCTTACGCCCAAGGTTACGGTTTCGAAGACGATGGGATCTGAAACATGCAGAACAACCGGAATAATGGGGGCAAATAACAGAAGCAGGATTGTGGCAATTATTCCCTCGATAATGGCAGATCTTTTTGCCAGGCGATAGGTAGACCGTACACCGGCATAGCATTCCTCTCCCAAGTAGATGCTGACGATTGGACTAAGAGCTTCGCCTATTCCATCAAAGACTAGATGCAGTTCTTTTATGAGAACCAAAGCAGATACCAGGATTAGGTATTCAGCGCCAAAGTGCGCAGGAACAAAGGCGTTAAACACAACAGCAAGTATTGCAAGATATAGGTACGTGCTGGCGTCTATAATACCGAAGCGAAAGACCGGTAAAATAAGCTCTGAGGAAAAAAAGATATTAAACCTAAGAGAATTGGTTTTTCTGAGAAAGTGAATGCCTAATATCATCATCGATACTATATTGAATAGAAAAGATGCAAGACCTATTCCTTGAATTCCTATTACATTAGCAAGTATTATTGATGCCGCTACATTACCAAGGCCTTGTACAATACTTGCTATAGTCGAAATGGTTTCGTCGCCGTCGTGGAATACCATCTCAGACAGAAGCATCTGAACCGGAAGAACCAAAACGGAGAATTTAATCCAATATAAATATCCTCGTGCGAATTCTAAAACTTCATGACTTGGGTTATTCATCCTTATATAAATATCCCCCAGGAACAAGGCAAAAAGGAAGAGGGCTATACCTACTGAGACAGAGGCAAGGAGGCCGAATCCAAAGATGTGGTGAGCCTGCTCTTTATTGAAATTTCCCATGGCACGATCAAACATTATGGGAATACCCAATGAAAAAAGTGAACCAAAGAAACCGGAGGCAGCGAAGATAGGCAGAACCAATGTTACCCCGGCTGAAGCATTCTCTCCAATAAAAGCTCCCGCAATCAAAGAGTCTGACATTAAAATAAAAGAGATGACCATCATTGTCATGGTCCCTCCAAGAAGCATGGATAAAAATTTACGAGATATGAGAGTTGAACTTTTATTAGTATTTTGCTTAGTCAAAACAACGCCTTTTTATTTATATAAAGTAGTTTCATATATGTGTTGATATTATATATATTACAACCATATCAAATAATTAACAACCTTTTGATATTTGAGTTAAGGTGATATAATAAACTAAAAGTGAACTCAAAAGAGTCGAGGGAATATATGCAAACTTATAATAATAATCAAGTGTTAGAAAGAATCCCTGAAGGAAAGGAAGACTATTCTGCCAAATGCGTGAATGGCACTTTTGTTGGTGTAGAAAATGAAGGTGTCGTATCCTTCAAGGGAATACCTTTTGCCAAGGCTCCAATTGGAAATCTTAGGTGGAAGGAGCCTTGCTGTACGTCTCCCGACAACGGTATATATGAGGCATATTACAATGCCAAATCTCCCATACAGACATTGGCAGATTCTGAGAGAGCTTCTTTTTATGAGCAAGGCGAGGATTGCCTATACCTCAATATCTGGACTTCCTCCGGCTATCAAGGTCAGAAACGACCGGTAATGGTATTTATACACGGAGGAAACTATGGCTGGGGAGGAACTGCAGATCCTTTGTACGATGGCCACAACTTTGTTAAAGCACATCCCGAAGTTGTGCTTGTTGTAATAACGTATAGAATCGGAATATTGGGATTCATGGATTTTTCAGCCGTTCCGGGTGGAGAATCATATAGCAAAAGCGGAAACTTAGGTCTATTGGACCAGGTCTGCGCCTTAAAATACTTGCAGGACAATATAGAGTCATTTGGCGGTGACAAGAGTAATGTTACTATTTGGGGGGAATCTGCAGGAGCAGGTTCAGTATCCCTGCTTCCCCTTATCCCTGAAGCCAAGGGCCTGTTTCATAGGATAATAGCCGAAAGTGGATCTATTGCCCTAACATCAGGAAAAGAGCAATGCCTTATATTAACAGATAAGCTTCTAAAAGAATCCGGTGCTAAGACTATGGATGACCTTCTGGCTCTTTCCGAAAATCAGATAAAGAAGATAAATGAAAAACTAAATGACGATAATAATTTCCCGGAGAGAGATGGAATTGTTATTCCGGAGGATGTCTATGGATCATATAAAGATGGAATCGATCCCAATATAGATATATTAATAGGGACAAATGCAGACGAACTCAGATACTGGATATCGGAACTGGGAAGCGAGGGTCTGTTTAAATATCAATGCAGAGTTATTCCTAAAAGTCATATGAATTTCATGACTCCGGTAGAGAAGGATAATCTAACGGCTATCCTTAAAGAAGAAGCGGAGGCCATTGGTGACAAGTCCTGGGCTGTTTCGGAAGTATACAATGATATTTATTTTAGGCTTCCTGCTATAAAGATGGCAGAGGCTCATTCTGCCAATGGTGGAAATGTATATATGTACTTTTGGGAAAAACCGTCGGATATACCCAATATGGGAGCGTGCCACGCTGTGGAGCTAGCGTATGTTCTCAATAATTTGGAAGATACAATTTATACCGGTAACCCTGCGGACCCTTTGATTGCATCAAAGGTACAAGAGATGTGGGTTAACTTTGCAAAGACCGGAAACCCTTCTGCAGGAGATTTAGAATGGAAGGGATATGACGCATCCTCCAGAAACACCATGGTAATAGGGGATGAAATCTATCAAAGACAGGAAGAACTAACCAAGAGGGATGAAGCTCTATTTCCGCTGCTTAAATACTACCTTACAAGCAATACTTACTTTATATTCTATAATGTTCCAATTATACGAAAGATTGGAATTCTGACAGGATTTGTTGCTGTGGAACTAGGATCATCTGTCAGGAAACTCTTTGGGGGAAAAGAATAGCTCTGGAGGGTATTTATTGTAAATCGATAAATTATTATTGACATTCATATAGGGAAGTGCTATTCTTGCCTTGGAGGTGATTGGCATGAATAGAATATCCTTATCTCATCAGCTTAAGCTAATCTTGATTCTTTTACTTCTCTTTGTATTGATTATATTTGCTATGGTTGTGCCTGTTATTGGTAAATCCATTGAAGCAAACAATCCTGAATATGCCTTTGCATTTATTCCATGCCTTATCTGGTCATGGTGTTTTGCTGTTCCAATTATCCTAGCCTTTGTTCCGGCTTGGCAGATTTTCTCCAGTGTAGGCAGTGAAGAAGGCTGTTTTATTAAAGAAAATGTAAAGCGACTGAAATCCATCGCTTTGCTGGCATATTTGGACGCTTTGATTTTTCCTCTTGGAATGATTATTGTAGGATTCCTGGGAGCGGGGCAGCCGGGACTCACTGTTATTATTACACCGGCAGTAATAATTGCTGCTGTTTGCGTTGCAAGGGTCTTTCAGATCCTTGCAAAGATAACAGAGGAGGCGTCGGACCTTAAGGAAGAGCACGATCTAACGGTATAGGTGATAGCTATGATAGTATTTAATCTTGATGTAATGCTGGCAAAGCGTAAAATGAGTCTTTCTGCTCTTTCGGAAAAAGTGGGAATCACCATGTCCAATCTTTCTATTTTAAAAACCGGTAAAGCAAAAGCGGTACGTATAGAAACCCTTAATAAGATTTGCCGGGCTCTGGATTGTCAGCCGGGAGATATTTTGGAATATAGGGAGGATTTGGAATAGATTAATTGGGAATAGTTTTGAAAGAATCCTTATAATGAAAATTCCGGATTTGGTTGCGTCTACCTAGGCTGAAGAGTATTATGTAAATATGATGATCAAATAAAGAGGGCATTGGAGTTTAGAATAATAGGACGGTAAGATAACATGTATGATTTTAGTGGCGAAGGGTTTTTTGGATATGGAGAACCGGGTGACTTTCAATATTTCTCCTTTTGGCATTTCCTTCCCATATGCCTATTGATTGCGGCAATTTTTCTAACCTACAAATATAGAGAAACCATCAGAAATTGGAAGGGAGAAGGAACCTTTAGATTTGTGCTGGCCTTTGTAATGCTTGTGGTGGAAATGTCCTATTATTGGCGACTTCTGTATACCGGCGATGAGTATGGTGAGTATACTCTCATGAATAGGCTTCCCCTGCAGGTTTGTCAATGGGGTTTGATTTGTGCAGCCTTTGCTCTTATGAGCCTTAACAATACTTTATTTAACATTAATTTTTACGTCACATTGGTATTTGCCACCCTGGCGATTCTAACCCCGGCGGTTATAAGCAGGGAGGGGCCAGGCTACTATAGATACTATCAATTCTGGTTGGAACATGAGCTTCCCATTTATGCCACCATGTACTTAATTTTCGTTAAAGGGGAAGCTCCAAAGTACAAGCACATCTGGACCACAATCGGTGGCTTGTTGGCTCTGAGCTTGGTTTGTAGCTATGCCAACAGCAAAATTGAAATGGCCAACTATATGTATCTTAAGCCCTCGGATGATGCAACTATAGGGACCAGCCCTATGGATTTTCTCCCGGAAAACATCGTATTACGGATAATATGTTTAACAGCCATAACCGCCATACTTTTTCATCTGGTTTATTTCATTTGGAAAAAGCTCTCGGAAAAGAAAGAGATTAAATAGGGGGTTGTGTGCCACCTGGCTGTCGTGGTAGAATTATAATACAAATTGAATATCAGTAGTCGGTGCCTTTTCTTTTGAAAGGGTTAAAAGGGAAACAGGTGAGAATCCTGTACGAGCCCGTCACTGTAATAGGGGAGTCCTCATAAATATGCCACTGAGTAATTCTTGGGAAGGCTATGAGGAGCGAAGAACCTTAAGTCAGGAAACCTGCCGCCTATAATGTACGCTTGCAGCGATGCTGCATAGGATCACGAGGAACTGATTGTACCATGAACAAAGCCTTTAACTTTGACGACGTTTTCTTGTGATAGTGTCGCTGAAGCATGATGGGCTTTTTATATTGCTTTTCATTCTTTTTCGTGATCCCTCTTTGCTCCTGCCTAAACTAAAGCGAAGAGGGATCCTCCATTTTTTGATTAAAATAATGGGGCTATATGATATAATATACAGGTAATTTCAAAGGAAAGGTGTAGATAAATCAATGACCAAGGCTGACAAATATCTTGTTAGGGATATAAAGAATATTTTGGATAATGGATATAAGGATATTAATCCAAGACCCAAGTATGAGGACGGTACACCGGCCCATACCATAAGTGTTAACCATGTTACCAGGCAGTATGATTTAAGCCAGGGTGAGTTTCCTATTTGTACTCTCAGACATCAGGCCTGGAAAACCGGTATTAGAGAGATAATTACCATTTACCAGCATCCCACCAATGTTATTTCCGAAATGGAGGAAATGGGAGTAACCTGGTGGAATCCCTGGGATATTGGGGACGGAACCATCGGCCAAAGATATGGTGCCACAGTTAAGCGATATGACATGGTCAATAATTTAATCCAGGACATAAAGAAAGATCCCTATGGGAGAAGAAAAATAATGTCCCTTTGGCAGGAGACGGATCTAAGAGAAACAGAGGGCTTGGCCCCCTGTGCCTTCCTTACTATTTGGAATGTGCGAGGAGAATATTTGGATATGTGTCTCGTTCAAAGAAGCGGTGACATGCTGACGGCATCAGGAGCCGGAGGAATAAATGAGATACAGTATGCTGCGCTCCTTATGATGATAGCAAAGGTAACAGGATACAAGCCTGGAGTATTTACTCACTTTGTTGCCAACGAGCAAATCTATGACAGACATTTTGACAATGCCAATGAACTTCTTAGAAGATTCTCGGAGCATCAGGAAGAGGAAACAGCACTTCCCCAAATGACCCTAAGCAAAGAGGAGGGCTGCGATTTTACGGATATATGTCTAGAGGACTTTGCTTTGGAAAACTATAATCCCATGAAGCCCCAGCTGGTCTTTGAACTGGGCATATAGATTAAAGGAATAACCAAAGGAAAGATGAAATATAGAAACGATAGAAGAGGAGAGCCAATATCCGTTCTGGGTTACGGCTGCATGAGGTTTACTCGCAAGGGATCCGGCATAGATTACGAAAAGGCAGAGAAAGAAGTAATGGCGGCCTATGAGGCAGGAGTCAATTACTACGACACTGCCTATATCTATCCCGACAGCGAAGCATGCCTTGGGGAAATACTTGAAAAGAACGGCATAAGGGATAAAGTCAAGATTGCCACAAAGCTTCCCCAATATTTGATTAAAAGCAGGGGCTCCATTGACAAATATTTTAAGGAGCAGCTTTCCAGGTTGAGGACAGATCATGTGGATTACTATTTGATGCACATGCTTACGGACATAGAGGCATGGAACAACCTTTGTTCCCTGGGAATAGAAGAATGGATATCCGGGAAAAAGGAATCAGGAGAAATCAAAGAAATAGGATTCTCCTTCCACGGAAACACGGAAATGTTTCTCAAGATTCTAAATGCCTATGACTGGGACTTTTGTCAGATTCAATATAATTATATGGACGAGGTAAGTCAGGCAGGAAGAATTGGTCTGGAGGCTGCCTATGAAAAGGGGATTCCTGTAATTATTATGGAGCCTTTGAGAGGCGGCAAACTGGTGACCCTATTACCAAAGGAAGCTAGAGAAAGAATTGCAAGTCATTCCAGAACTATGACTCCTGCGGAACTGGCCTTTAGGTGGCTTTGGGATCAACCGGCGGTAACCTGCGTTTTATCCGGAATGAACAGTTTGGAAATGGTTGAAGAGAATTGTGCCATTGCCGACGATTCCAAGGTGGGAGATTTAAGTGAAGAAGACTTTGCTCTAATTGAAGATATAAAGCGATCCATAGATGCCACCACCAAGGTTCCCTGCACCGGATGCGGTTACTGTATGCCTTGTCCAAAAGGGGTGGATATTCCCGGAGCCTTCAGATGCTACAACGAAATGTATTCGGAGAAAAAATCCGTAGGAAGAAGGGAATACCTGCAGGTAGTTGCCATTAGAAAAGAGAAGGCCTTCCCGTCACAGTGTGTGGCCTGCGGAAAATGCGAAAGCCACTGCCCTCAGCATATTAATATTATCCAAGAACTTAAAAAGGCGGATAAAGCTCTTAGACCACTTCCCTATAAAATAGCAGCAGAAGTGGCCAGAAGGTGGGTAGTGGGTAAATAAATCAGATTAGAATTATTAGATTAATAATCCCGTGAATTAAAATTGGATATAGAAGATTTCTTCCCTTGGCATATACAAGGGACAGAATAAATCCTATGGGAATGGACATGAGTATTTGAGCAGTCGTCCTATGAGCAAAGGCAAATAGCAGGGTGCTTAATACTACAGCAGTTGTCCTTCCCATTATTTTTTCTCCTTGTTGGATAAAGTATCCTCTATAGAGAGTTTCCTCCAGTGAGGGAACAAGTATTACATAGGTAAGGACATTAAGAAGGTCGAAGGGAATGGTTGCAGTATTAGGAGCCAAGGCTCTAAGGGCAAACTTTGAAATGCACCCAAGAACCACTGCTATTACAATAACCAAGGCCAGCTCCTTTGACCTTGGTAAGGATATAAAAATATCTGCTTTTAAATCATTTTTCCTTATGTGGTAAAAGAGAAACAAACAAAGTATAAAAAGCAGGATTATTGTTTTAATAAGAGGATATAAGTTGACTCTTATTTCCAGGACAGACAGTATTATTTCCAATAGCCAGGATAGGAAAACATAAAGGATAATGGGCAGAAACAAATATGCCCAGGTCTTGATATTAAAGGCTTTGATATTATTGTTAGAATTGTTTTCCATACTGCCTTTCCTCGCTTTACAGAAGCTGAATCAATTATATATTTGCTTCCGCAGAGGTGAAAAACCAGGACACCATCATTACAGTTACGGTGTCATAGCTAACTATACCTTCCTCAAGTCCATTGTATTGAAGGTAGGCATCGTTTATCTGATCTTGGATTTCCGATGCTTTGGTTTCATAAGTTTCCCAAAACTCATTGTTGTCATCAAGCTCCTGAATTACATCCTCCGGCAGGGATTTTCTTAGCTTGGAAAAGGTGTCTCTGTCCAATCTATAAAGCTCATTTCCCGCGTAAACCCAGGCCATCATAAGACCACTGCGATTAAAGGCTTTATTGTCAGAATTTATACATGCAAGGAAGCCGATAAAATTGGCTTCTCCTTCATCCATATAACCCTTTAGATGGGAAAGCTCGTGACAAGCGGTAAAGGGCAGATTGTAGGGAGTCATTTCCCTATTGTAATTTGCTTCAATGGTAAAGGGTGAGTATATTCCGGTGACCCCCATATTGCTGAAAGGCCTTGAATTGGTAATGGCCTTTGGTTTTGAATAATATCCGGACAAAGAAGGATATATTCCTCCCAGTCTATTCATGGCTTCCACAGCCTCCTCTGCCAGCTCCTGGCCTTGAGGGTAATAGTCCTGGGGAGAGGTGCCCTTCATGTTTTCCTCTGAGGAATGGTTCAGCTCATCCACCAGGTATTGGCAGAACTGAACAATCCGAGGAAGATTAGGCTCTACAATGGGAACTCTTTCAGAAACAAGGAAGGGCTTATTAAAATAATTAACGCCGCAATTGGCGGTATATATGCAAAACAATAGAGAAAGAAATACCAGGATTCTTTTTATTACACCGGAAAACCTTCTACGCTTTCTCACAATTATAAATATAATATCCAGAATTAAAATGACAGGAAGGGAATACAGTATGGCCTCGGATAGAGAAAAGGGAAACAGCCCGGAAAACCGTCCCAGGGTGCCCTGCCAAAGAGGATATATTTTAGTGCTGTAGAAGGGAGCAAATTCAGGAACCTCTCTGGAAAGAATGGATAGTGTTAGGCCTATCCCCATAAATATCAGGAAAAGAAAAAGCCAGAGAAGGGAACTTTTCTTTTTCTCTTGAGGGTTGTAAAAATAGTCGTTATTTGCGAATTTCTTAATAATTTCTGACATATTAGTATTATACCATACGTTTCGTTTTTCTGTGATATAATGGAGCCATGGATCAAATGACGTTGTTTGAAAATACAGTTCCACAGCCCTTGGCCGCCAGAATGAGACCAAGGGATTTGGACGAATACGTGGGCCAAGGTCATCTCCTTGGCCAGGGGAAGGTGCTGCGAAGACTCATAGAAAGTGATCAAATATCCTCTATGATTTTTTGGGGTCCTCCCGGCGTGGGTAAAACTACCTTGGCGAGAATAATCGCCAGTAGAACCAAGGCTTCCTTTATAGATTTTTCCGCTGTTAACAGCAGCATAAAGGATATAAGGGAGGTAATGAAACAAGCGGAAGAAAACCGCAAGTTCGGAGAGAAGACTATTGTATTTGTGGACGAAATCCACAGATTCAATAAAGCCCAGCAGGATGCATTCCTTCCCTTTGTTGAAAAGGGCAGCATCATTTTAATTGGCGCCACCACAGAGAATCCCTCCTTTGAAGTGAACAACGCTCTTCTTTCCAGGTGCAAGGTATTTGTTCTCCAATCCTTGACTCCGGAAGAAGTAAAAGAGCTTTTGGACAATGCCATGAAGGATGAAAGGGGCTTTGGTGGACAGGACATAGAGATGGATGAGGAAATGCTATTTAAGATAGCTCAGTTCTCCAACGGAGATGCCAGAGTGGCTCTTTCCACTTTGGACATGGTTATTTTAAATGGAGATGTGGACGAGAATGGCAAGGTAACCGTAACGGACGAAACCTTTGAACAATGCGTTTCCAAGAAGTCTTTACTTTACGACAAAAATGGAGAGGAGCACTATAACCTAATATCTGCTCTTCACAAATCCATGAGAAATACCGATCCCGACGCCTCGGTTTACTGGCTGGCAAGAATGCTGGAGGCAGGAGAGGATCCATTATATATAGCCAGACGCGTGGTTCGCTTTGCCAGTGAAGACGTGGGACTGGCGGATTCAAGGGCCTTGGATGTGGCGGTGGCTGCCTACCAGGCCTGCCATTTCATCGGAATGCCGGAATGCTCCGTTAATTTAACGGAAGCTGTGGTATATATGGCTATGTCTCCCAAATCCAATGCCATGGACGTGGCCTATATGTTGGCAAAGAGAGATGCCTTAAATGAATTGGATGAGCCGGTGCCACTGCACATTAGAAATGCTCCCACCAAGCTAATGAAGGATCTTGACTACGGCAAGGGATACAAATATGCCCATGACTTTGAGGAGAAGATGACGGAGATGGAATGCCTGCCGGAGTCTTTAAAGGGGACAGAGTATTATTATCCTACCACTCAGGGTAATGAGGCTAGGTATAAGGAACGTTTGGAGAAAATCAAAGCCTGGAAGGAAGGGAAGCGTAACCAGGGAAAGAACAGTGATAAAAAATGAAAAAGTTTGTAGAGAAATATCTTAAATATATAGTTGTGGCGGGGGCTCTTTGCTCTCTGGCCTATGGAGTATACAGAGGTGAGACGGCCTTAGTCTTTGCCAAGGCGGCAGCCATATGTCTGGAGTGTGTTGGAATTGGCTAAGCTTAAGAAGCATAGAACCTTTAGGCATTTGGTTCAGGGCGCCTTTGCCCTTGTAACCAACGGTAATTTAACGGGATTCATTACAGGGAAAATATATCAGGGCCCATTAAAGAATTTCTGCGTACCGGGAATGAACTGCTATTCATGTCCCGGAGCTTTGGGAGCCTGCCCTCTGGGTTCAATTCAGGCCATGTTCAGTGCCAGACGACCAAAGATTGCCTTTTATGTAATAGGATATATTGCCTTGCTGGGTGTAATTCTTGGCAGGTTTATCTGCGGCTGGTTATGTCCCTTTGGTCTAGTGCAGGAGTTGCTGCATAAGATACCCCTAAAGAAAATAACTATTCCGGAGAGAGTAGATAAAATCCTGAGAAAACTGAAATATGTATTTCTCCTGGTACTGGTGATTCTTTTTCCCATTATTTTAAGAGATGAATATGGAGTGAGCTTTCCATATTTCTGCAAGTGGGTATGCCCTGTAGGAATGCTTGAGGGAGGAATTCCACTTATGATAGTGGATGAAGGATTAAGATCTGCGGCCCACTTCTTATATGCCTGGAAGATGGTAATTTTGGTAGTTATGGTTTTAACGTCCATAGTGATTCACAGACCTTTCTGCAAATACATATGCCCCCTGGGTGCGTTTTACGGATTGTTTAACAGAATAAGCTTTCTCAAGTTGAAATGTAATAAGGTCACTTGCACAGAATGTGGAGCCTGTGCAAAAATTTGTAAGATGCAGGTGGATCCAAGCAAAACCCCCAACAGCTCCGAGTGCATACGTTGCGGAGAATGTGTAAAGGTATGCCCTGCCAATTCCCTGGCTCTGACATTTTTGAACAAAGATGGAATAGAGAAAGAAGAAGCTCTGGAAAACCATATGTAACAATGTAATAAATAACTGTTAATAATAAATAAAACTGGATATTGGAGGAAACAGAATGAAAAAAAGGATTTTGGTGATTATGATTATTGCTCTTATGGTGGTGGCCACTGCCTGCGGAGGAAACTCAAAGGGAAATAGCAGCGGGGAAACCGCAACAACGGAAGGGGAAACTGCGACAGAAGAAAGCTCACCATCTGGTGATCTTCAGGGACAGGAATTGGTTTCTGACACTACAGGTATTTCCATAGCCATGCCCAAGACATTAGAGGAAAATTCGGACAAGGTTTTTTTGTACAACGATGGAGCCTTGGTGGAAGAAGGTCTTTATCTTTATGAAGCTTATCTGTATCCTGCCAGCTTGGATCAGCTAAATGCCATGGAGGATGAGGCATATAGGGAGGCAGAGGAGATGGCTATTAATGCCTTTAATATTATAAAGGCGGAGGAAAGCCAGTGGACCAAGGAGGATTTGGAAAAATGGTGTGACTGGTTCCTGGGCTTAGCTCCAGGCAGCCTGGAGGAAATAGGAACCTATGAGGAGAACGGTAGCAAATACAATTGCTATATAAGCATCGGAAAGGATATTCCTGAGGGTCTTTCTGAAGAGGTAAAACCTATTTATGAGGGCATACTTTCGGATTTGGAAGGCGCCAAGGGAACGGTTAAATTCTTTGAAGCTGTGGATGAAACCTCTGTTGATACTGGGGTTCAGCTTTCCTTTACTACAACGGATGTTAACGGAAACCAGGTTACAAGTGATGAAATCTTTGGTGCAGCAAAGTTTACAATGGTAAATTGCTGGGCATCCTGGTGTGGACCATGTATTCAGGAACTTCCCGAAATAGAGGAACTTAGCAAGAAGGTTCAGGAAAAGGGAGGTCAGGTGGTGGGCCTATTAATGGATGGATCCACTCCTTTGGGCCTGGAGGAAGCAAAGGCCATTATTGAGGATACTGGAGTTACATATTTGAACATAATTGATTGGGAAGGAATCAAAAATCAAATCCACGTACAGGCATATCCCACCACATACTTCGTAGACTCTGAGGGAAATATTGTTGGTGGCTCCATAATAGGTGCAGACCCTGAAGGATATGAAACCAGAATGAATGAACTTTTGGGATAATAATAGAAGTATATATAGTATTTAAGCATACAAGGGGCGACTTATAATTGAGTCGTCCCTGTGCGTTAACGGGAGGAAGGAAATGATTTTTCTTAAAAACGATTACAGTTTGGGAGCATGTCCAAAGGTAATGAATGCTCTGGTGGAGACCAACCTCAATCTTTCCGATGGATATGGAACTGATGAATACTGCCGGGAAGGAGCAGATTATATTAGGGAGCTTATTAAGTGTCCCACCGCCCATGTTCATTTCTTAATGGCCGGAACTCAAACAAACCAAACCGCTTTGGCGGCCTTTCTTATGAGACCTCACCATAGTGTAATTTCTGCGGATACAGGACATATCTGTGTTCATGAAACAGGGGCAATAGAAGCAACAGGGCACAAGGTGATTCACGTGGCTACCCCCCAAGGGAAACTTACTCCAGAGGATATTGAAAGGGTCATAGAGTTTCACGAGGATGAGCATTATGTTTTGCCAAAGGCAGTTTATATTTCCAATTCCACAGAAACGGGACTGATATATAAAAAGGATGAACTGCTGGCATTAAGAGAAGCCTGTGACAAGCATGACCTTATTCTATATATGGATGGAGCAAGACTGGCCATGGCTCTTACCTGCCAGGATAACGATGTGAAGTTTGAGGATCTGCCTAAAATTGCAGATGCCTTCTATATTGGTGGAACCAAGTGTGGTGCACTTTTCGGTGAGGCTTTGGTTATAGTCAATGACAAACTGAAGGAAGACATGAGATATTTAATCAAGCAAAGAGGTGCAATGCTGGCAAAGGGTAGACTTTTGGGAGTGCAGTTCAATGCTTTGTTAAAGGATAATACCTATTTGGAATTAGGAGCTCATGCCAACAAAATGGCCAAAATCCTGGTGGATGGAATTAAAGCCAAGGGCTATGAATTTGCCATACCTCCCCAGACAAATCTTTTGTTTCCATATTTCCCCCCGGAACTTATTGAGAAGCTTTCTAAGTCAGTTATGTTTGAACCCTATCATCTAAAAAAGGATGGGATGAAAACCATAAGGCTGGTTACATCCTGGGGAACCACCGAAAGGGAGGTTGAGGAATTCCTAAACCTCATATAGATGAAATATGGCTTTAAGGCTGCCTGCCTGGTAAAGGTCCAACTAATGGAAACAATATTATAGAAGGAAGAATAAAAAATGTTATTAATAGCAACCAATTACAAAGGGTATTTTGTGGCGTAAACACAAAAAATAAAATATTTCTTTCTTAAAATGTTGTATTCTATTGACAACTATTATCGAAAAAGAGTTAAATAAGTAGTATAGAGAGCGTGATGGATTTTTCTGTTAAAGAGGATTGAAATCTATGTTTTATCCTAACAGCAGGATAGTCGTCATAGTTGGGCATTACGGCAGTGGCAAAAGTGAGTTGGCAATCAATCTCGCCTTGTTGCAATCTGCCATAATGAACCAGCAGCAATCGGTTCAAGATAAAGTAAGAGCAGAGGGAGATATTTCTGCTGCAAGAAAGAGTATTTATATAGTTGATCTTGATATAGTAAATCCGTACTTCCGATCCAGAGAGAAGGCGGATTTTTTGATGTCACAAAACATTGGTGTAATTAGCAGCGCAGAGGATTTTCCTGCAGTGGACCTTCCATATATGCCGGGGGAAATTGCCAAGGTATTTAAGGATGAAGAAACCATGGCTGTCATAGACGCAGGGGGAGATCCTGCAGGGGCAAGGGTTCTTGCAAGATATGCCAAAGATATTAAAGACAGTGGAGCCCAGGTATATATGGTCATTAATGGCAATAGACCATTAACCAAGGAACCGGGTGAAATAATAAAATATATGAATGATATATCCGGAGCTGCCAATGTAAGGATTAACGGAATCATAAACAATACTCATCTCCTTGGGAAAACGGAGCCGGAGGACATATACAGAGGAGCCTTGGTGGCAAAGGAGGTATCCGAATTAACAGGAGTGCCCATGGTGGGCCATGCTGTAGAGAAATCTTTGATTCCCCAGGTGGAGTTCAGAAATGCGGGTATCAAAACCGGCGGAAGTGATGAAGTAGTTATTGAACCAATTATTCCAATAGATATATACCTAAAGAAACCTTGGGAAGACTAGAATTATGGAGGAAGAAAATGTTTAGCCTTATTTTTAGCAGAGATGTGTGCAAGGGATGTGAATTATGTATATCGCTATGTCCAAAGCATATTTTGGTGCTGGACAGCGAACCCAATGCGAAGGGCTATATGCCAGCCATGTGTAAGGATGAAGCCCAGTGCATAGGTTGTGCCAGTTGCGCAAAAATATGCCCGGATTCAGCAATTGAAATTGTGGAGGTGGAATAGTATGGCCAGAGAAATATGGAAGGGCAGTGAAGCCATTGCGGAGGCAGCCATAAGAGGTGGATGCAGAGGTTTCTTTGGTTATCCAATAACTCCGCAGAATGAAATACCTGAGTATATGTCCAAGAGAATGCCTGAGATAGGTGGTGTATTTGTGCAATCCGAATCGGAGATTGCAGCCATTAATATGGTCTACGGCGCAGTGGCATCAGGGGTAAGGGCAATGACCTCATCTTCATCTCCGGGAATCAGCTTAAAGCAAGAGGGAATAAGCTATATGGCAGCCACAGAATTACCTGGGGTTATTGTAAATGTAAATAGAGGAGGTCCGGGATTGGGATCCATTCAGCCTTCTCAATGCGACTATTTCCAAGCCACAAGAGGCGGGGGGAACGGTGACTACAGGACTATAGTTTTTGCTCCCGCTGATTTGCAGGAGTCTGTGGACCTGATGCAAAGTGCCTTTGATGTGGCTGAGATTTATAGAAATCCCGTAATGTTTCTTTTGGATGGATTAATCGGTCAAATGATGGAGCCCATAGAGTGGAAGGATATTCCCAAAAGGGAAGTTCCTAAAAAGGATTGGGCCGCTGAAGGAAGAAGGGGCAGAGACCATAATAACTTTGTTACATCTCTCCTTATTGACGCTCATGAATGCGAGGAATTAAATAATAGACTTGCGGAAAAGTATAAGGTCATTTCGGAAAAGGAATGCAGATACGAAGAGGTTATGACAGAGGATGCAGAATATGTTCTGGTGGCCTACGGTACAACAGCTAGAATTGTATTCTCTGCTGTTGAGAAGTTAAGAGAAGAGGGAATAAAGGCAGGAATGATTAGACCTATTACTATTTGGCCCTTCCCCTGGAAGCCCATAAATGATTTGGCAGCCAAGGATCATGTTAAGAAATTTCTCTCGGTGGAAATGAGCACGGGACAAATGGTAGAGGATGTGCGCCTGGCTGTTGAAGGAAGGAAACCGGTGGAATTCTACGGTAGAACCGGCGGTATAGTTCCTGCGGTTAGCGAAATAGTTAGCAAAGTAAAAGCAATGTCAGAAGATAAGTAAGGAGGTGCGGAAATGAGGACAGTATATGCCAAGTCAAAAGGTTTGTCGGATAATGAAATGCATTATTGCCCCGGCTGCACCCATGGCACGGTGCATAAGCTCATTGCGGAAGCTTTGGTGGAATTGGATGTTCTGGATACAGCCATAGGAGTGTGTCCCGTTGGCTGCGCAGTATATGCAGGTAATTACTTCTACTCGGATTTTATTGAGGCTGCCCATGGCAGAGCTCCGGCGGTGGCTACGGGAGTTAAAAGGACCCATCCTGATCAGCTGGTGTTTACTTATCAAGGGGATGGAGATCTGGCCTCCATTGGGGCTGGAGAAATTGTCCACGCAGCAATGAGAGGAGAGAAGTTTACTACGATTTTTATTAACAATGCTATTTATGGAATGACGGGAGGACAGATGGCTCCCACAACTTTGATAGGTCAAAAGACCACCACATCGCCTCTGGGAAGGACAGCGGAATCTGCAGGAAACCCCATTAGAGTTTCCGAAATGCTGTCCACTCTGGACGGACTTGTATATGCGGAAAGAGTTTGCGTAACAGATATCCCCAACCTAAACAAAGCAAAGAAGGCCATTAAAAAAGCCTTTGAACTACAGATGGCAGGAGCTGGATTTACCTTTGTTGAAGTTCTGGCAGCATGTCCTACCAACTGGGGAATGAGTATAACCGAGGCAAATAAATGGCTGAAGGAGAATATGGCGGAATACTATCCTCTGGGCGTTATTAAGGAGGTTTCCAATGCGTAAAGAAGTAATAATGGCAGGATTTGGTGGACAAGGTGTAATGGCCATGGGAAAAAATCTTGTTAAGGCCGGTGTGGAAGAGGGGAAGGAAGTAACCTGGGTTCCCTCCTATGGACCGGAAATGAGAGGTGGAACATCAAACTGCTCTGTAATTTTAAGTGACACCAGAATAGGTAACCCTCTGGTGGAGCATCCCACAGAGCTTATCGCCATGAATAGACCTTCCCTGGCAAAGTTTGAGGATGCAGTTCAAAAGGGAGGAAGCATTTTTGTAAACAGCAATACTGTTCATCAGAAGGTGGATAGAGAAGATGTAAAGTGTTATTACATTCCCTGCGATGAAATAGCTGCAAATCTTGGAAACTCAAAGGCCAGCAATATGGTTATGTTAGGTGCCTACATCGGCATAACTCAGGCTGTTAAGATAGACACTGTGGAAGACATGATTAAGCATTCATTCCAAGGAAAGAATGAGTCCCTGGTGGAACTCAATATTAAAGCTTTGCATGAGGGGATTCAGTGTGCAAATAAAATGTAGAGGGCGATTGAAGAATAAAGAGAAGATAGTGTAGAGAAATTAAAATCAGGAGTAAACAATGGCAAATGTTGAATTGATGTATAAAGAGAAACTAAGGACACCTATTGAGATAGCAAAGTCTATTCCCCCGGGAACGGAAATGTTTACAGACTCCGGACTGTCCCAACCAAGGGAAATAGGTTTTGCCATGAAGGAAGCAGCAAAGGAGGGGGCTATCTCCGGCATTACTGTTCATACTATTTTGGATTTATATCCTGCTCCCTGGTATGACCAGGAATGCGCAGACAGAATCCACGGAGTATCCTGGTTCTCAGGGGGAAACGCCAGAGCTTCGGTGCGAAGAAACCAGGCGGATATAATGCCCTGTAGATATGCGGAGATGGCAGAACTTCTTGCCTTAAATCCTCAAATAGATTGTCTTTGCATTGCTGTATCTCCCATGGATCAGGATGGGTACTTCACATCAGGACTTACCAGTGCCCTAAGCGGGGATTTTATAAAGACAAATGCAAAAACCATTATCCTGGAAGTAAACAAAAAAATGCCCAGGTCCGTAACGGGAAATAAAATACATATTTCTCAGGTGGATATGTTTTGCGAATGTGATTACGATCTTCCTGTTCAGGGAGATACTGAAATAGATGAAATAAGCAAAACCATAGGGGCTTTAATTGCGGAGGAAACCCCCAACGGTGCAACCCTCCAGTTGGGAATAGGTGCTATTCCTGAATCTGTGGGTTTGGCCTTAAAGAATCACAAGGATTTGGGTATACATACGGAACTCTTTACCGACAGTATGATAGAACTATTGGAATGCGGTGCAGTAACCAATGAGCTTAAGCCCATTCACAAGGGAAAAACTGTGGCTACCTTTGCCTTTGGATCAAAGAGACTATACGACTATATAGCCGACAATCCTCTGGTGGAGCTTCTTCCCGTTAACTATGTTAACAATCCGGAGGTTATTGCGCAGCACCCCAATTTCCTTTCGGTAAACTCTGCCATAGAGGTGGATTTCTTTGGTCAGGTCTGTGCTGAATCCGTAGGAACCAAACATGTATCCGGTTCCGGTGGCCAGTGGGAATATGTTCGGGGGACCACCAGATCAAAGGGAGGAAAGAGCTTTATTGCATTCTCATCAACTGCAGGGGATGGCAAAATCAGCAGAATAATGCCTACCCTTACGCCGGGAGCCCAGATAACCACCGGTAAAAATGATGTGGATCACATTGTGACAGAATATGGTATAGCAAAGCTAAGGGGTAAGACTCTGTCCCAGCGCACCAAGGAATTAATCAGAATAGCGCATCCGGACTTTAGAGACATGCTTACCTTTGAGGCAAAGAAGCTTGGAATACTAATATAACCTTAGTATAGGAAAAGGAAACACCATGGATAATAAAAAAGAAAATATAATGGTTATTGATGGAAATGAAGCGGCAGCTTATGTGGCCTACGCCTTTTCTGAGGTGGCAGCCATATATCCTATTACTCCATCATCACCTATGGCGGAGAAAACCGATGAGTGGTCTGCCAAGGGAAGGAAGAATCTATATACTCAGCCTGTAACTTTGGTTGAAATGCAGTCGGAGGCGGGAGCTATAGGTGCCGTTCACGGTGCCCTGGAGGCCGGATCCCTTGCTACAACCTTTACATCATCCCAGGGGTTAATGTTAATGATCCCAGTTCTTCACAGAATAAGCGGCACTAGACAACCGGCAGTGGTTCATGTGGCTTCAAGGACGGTGGGAACCCACGCCATGTCAATCTTTGGAGATCACAGCGATGTAATGAATTGCAGACAGACGGGATTTGCCATGTTGTCCACCGGCAGTGTTCAGGAGGTTATGGACCTGGCCGGTGTTGCTCATCTTGCTGCGGTGAAAAGCAGAATACCCTTTATGCATTTCTTTGATGGATTTAGAACCTCCCATGAGATACAGAAAATCAGAGCAATTCCCTACGAGAAATTCGGAGAACTTTTGGACTGGACAGCGGTAAGAAGCTTTAGAGAATCTGCGCTCAATCCCTATCATCCCTCTCTAAGAAACACAGTGCAGAATCCGGATGTTTATTTCCAATTTAGAGAAGCCAATAACAAGGATTATGAAGCTTTGCCGGAAATCGTTGAAGATTATATGGCGCAGATAAATACAATAACCGGAGAAGATTATCATATCTTCAATTACTATGGTGCGCCTGATGCGGAGAAGGTCATAGTAGCCATGGGCTCCGTCAGCGGAACCATTAGAGAGACCGTGGACTATATCAACAGTCACAATAATGAAAAGGTGGGATTCCTTCAGGTTCATCTTTTTAACCCCTTTGCCAAGGAGTATTTTAGAAAGGCTCTTCCAAAGACAGTGAAGAAAATAGCAGTTCTGGATAGATGCAAAGAAATGGGTGCTGCCGGTGAACCTCTTTATCTTGCAGTCTGTTCCGCGTACACAAACCAAGAGAAGGCTCCCTATATAATCGGAGGCAGGTATGGGTTGTCTTCAAAGAATACCACCCCCTCTCAGATAAATGCAGTATTCAGACATCTTGACAATGAGAACCCCTTTAACGGATTTACCATCGGCATTGAAGATGACGTTACCAACTACTCCTTAGATGTGGAAGAAAACATATCCATTCCATATAAGAAAATGGTTGAATGTAAGTTCTGGGGACTTGGAAGCGACGGAACTGTAGGGGCAAACAAAAACTCCATAAAAATCATCGGAGAGAATACCCCCATGTATGCTCAAGCCTATTTCGAATACGATACAAAGAAATCCTTTGGAATAACCAGAAGCCATCTTCGCTTTGGTGATGAACCAATATTGGCCACGGATTTGGTTTCTAAGGCTGATTTTGTTGCGTGCCACAATCAAACCTTTTTGGATAAATACGATATTGTAAGTGAGTTGAAAGAAGGAGGAACCTTCTTACTAAACACTTCCTGGACAGGGGAAGAATTGGACGAAAATTTACCGAGTAATGTTAAGAGACTTCTCTGGGAGAAGCAAGCTCGGTTCTATACCATAGATGCCAATGAAATTGCTCATAGCCTAGGTCTTGGAGAGCGGGCCAGCATGGTGCTTCAGTCATCCTTCTTTAGTCTGGCCAATATCATTCCCATGGATCAGGCTATAGAACTTATGAAAAAGGCCGCCGAAAAATCCTTTGGATCAAAGGGAGAGAAGGTTGTGGAGATGAACCTAAGGGCTATAGAAGTAGGTGCATCAAAGTGCAAAGAAATACATATTCCTGATAGTTGGAAGGATGCAGTGCAGGAAGCATCTAAGGGAGAATTATCCAATGAGCCTGATTTCATAAGGAATATTCTAAGGCCTATTAATTCTCTTAAGGGAGATGATCTTCCTGTATCCACCTTTGTTGACTATAAGGATGGAACTATGCCTCTGGGAACCACAGCCTATGAGAAAAGAGGCATTGCCACATCCATTCCTGTTTGGAATGGTGAGGCCTGTGCTCAATGTAATCGATGCTCCTTCGTATGTCCTCACGCCGTAATACGTCCTTATCTTTTAAACCGTGAGGAAAAGGAAAATGCTCCCCAGGGATTCGTATCAGTGCCGGCTAAAGGGATTAAGAAAAGTGAAGATGGTGAAGGGGAAGAAAGCCTATACTATTCAATTCAAATTAGTACCATGGATTGCACCGGATGTGGCAGCTGCGTTGCCTCTTGTCCTCTTAGTGGAAAGGCCCTTTCCATGGAACCGGTTGAAGAAAAACTAACCTTAACTCCGGAATGGGAGTATGGTCTTACCATAGAGGAAAAAGAAATCTTTGATCCTGAAACAGTAAAGGGAAGCCAGTTCCGTCAGCCTCTGTGCGAGTTCTCCGGAGCCTGCGCCGGCTGTGGGGAAACTCCTTATGCCAAGCTACTTACACAACTATATGGAGACAGAATGTACTGGGCAAATGCCACCGGATGCTCCCAGGCCTGGGGCGCCGCCATGCCATCTATTCCATATACCGTAAGCAAAACCGGCAGAGGGCCAGCCTGGAGTAATTCACTGTTTGAAAATAACGCGGAGTTCTGTCTTGGAATGTATCTTTCTGTCCAACAGCAAAGAAGTAAAACCAGAGCCTGGATAGAAGAACTGAAAGAGATAGAACCTAAGTATACAGAAGTCATTGATCAGTGGCTAGAAACTTTTAGCCACGTAGGTGCCTCCATGCCGGCTTCGGAAAAGCTTCAGGCTGCCCTAGAGGATGCAAGCTTTACCGGTCGAGCCGATGAACTAAAAACCCTAATACTCCGCCATCCGGAGCATCTAGCCAAACAGCCTGTCTGGATGTATGGTGGAGACGGTTGGGCATATGACATTGGATTTGGAGGCCTTGATCATGTAATAGCCATGGGTGAGGATATTAATATTCTTGTGGTGGATACTGAAGTCTATTCCAATACAGGAGGACAAAGCAGCAAAGCCACCCCCCTTGGAGCCGTTGCCCAGTTCCAGGCTGCAGGTAAAAAGAGCAATAAAAAAGATCTGGGTAAGATGATGATGGCCTATGGCAATTGCTATGTGGCCAGCGTGGCCATGGGAGCTGACCCTAACCAACTTATGAAGGCCATAACTGAAGCGGAAGCCTTCCCGGGACCTGCTCTAATAATCGCTTACGCTCCATGTATAAGCCACGGCATAAAGGCGGGAATGGATCAGGCTCAGGAAGAAATGAAACGAGCGGTAGATGCGGGATATTGGCCTCTCTATAGATTTAATCCATTAAATAAGGAACATCCCTTTACTCTGGACTCAAAGGAACCGACCCTTTCCTTCCAGGAGTTCTTGGAGGGTGAGGTGAGATATGCTTCTCTTCATAATTCCTTCCCGGAGAATGCAAAGGTTCTCTTTGCTCAAGCAGAAAAAGAGGCAAAGGAAAGATACGAGTCATACAAAAAACTAGCAGAGCAATAAATACCTCTTGTGGCTGTAATAGATAATAGAAATTCTATCTAATGAAAACCACAGCCTTGTTTCCTTCAAAACTAAGGAAGCCACCCTGAATTTCAATTTCAAAGGTTTTTGGACTATTGGTTTTTAGAATGGAGGGATTGTCAGAAGGGATTTTTCCTGCGACTCTCTCTCCGGAGAACTGCACCATGCCGGGAGCCAGTTCTCTAAGAACAGGTTCGTGAAAAGCAAGATACCCTTCCTTTCCTGAAGGGTGCTCTACAATAAGAGATTCTATATCCCCGGAGAATATGAGCTTTTCCGGGGTTTTAATTTCCAGTGAAAATTCTGTGGCCATGTTATTCTCCTTGTTAGGCTATGGCGCTAATATGTACTGAACTCAGAAGTGGTAGTCTATCGAGATTTTTCGTAGTTTTGGATAACCTCGTCAATGCCTCCCGCCATAAGGAACATATTCTCCGGAATGTGGTCACATTCTCCATCGAGAACTCTTCTAAAGCTGGAGACGGTTTCCTGAATGGGCACGTATTTGCCTTCTATTCCCGTAAACTGAGTTGCCACAGCAAAGGGCTGGGAAAGGAATCTTTGGATTCTACGGGCTCGTGCCACCACCAGCTTATCTGCCTCAGAAAGTTCTTCCATACCTAGGATGGCAATAATGTCCTGTAGATCCTTGTACTTTTGAAGAATTTCTTGAACCTCTCTGGCAGTTCTGTAATGCTCCTCGCCTACAATCAAGGGGTCCAGAATTCTGGAGGTGGACTCCAGTGGATCTACCGCCGGATATATGCCCAGCTCAGTGATAGCTCTTGAAAGAACCGTTGTGGCATCCAGGTGAGCAAAGGTGGTTGCAGGGGCAGGGTCTGTCAGATCGTCTGCAGGAACATAGATTGCCTGAACAGAGGTAATGGAGCCGTCTATGGTGGAAGTTATTCTTTCCTGAAGCGCTCCCATTTCATTGGCCAGGGTAGGCTGGTAACCTACGGCAGAGGGCACACGCCCCAACAAAGCGGAAACCTCCGAACCTGCCTGTGTAAATCTAAAAATATTATCGATGAATAAAAGTACATCTTGATGCTGATAGTCTCTAAAATATTCTGCCATGGTAAGGCCGGTTAAGGCGACTCTCATTCTGGCTCCCGGTGGTTCGTTCATCTGCCCGAATACCATGGCGGTTTTTTCTATAACACCGGAGTCAGTCATCTCGTGGTAAAGATCATTTCCTTCACGGGTTCTTTCTCCAACTCCGGAGAATACGGAAATACCGCCGTGTTGTGTAGCGATATTGTTTATAAGCTCCTGAATAAGAACGGTTTTTCCAACGCCGGCACCACCAAAGAGACCTACCTTTCCACCTCTGGTATAAGGTGCCAGTAAGTCAATAACCTTGATACCGGTTTCAAATATTTCAGATGAAGTATCCTGCTGTGAGAACTTGGGGGCAGGGCGATGAATGGAGTTTTTAAGCTCTGTTACAACTTCTCCCTTGTCGTCTATGGGTTCCCCCAGAACGTTAAACAGTCTCCCTAATACCTCCGGACCAACGGGAACCTTAATGGGTTCACCGGTGTCATAGGCGGTCATACCTCTGGCTAAACCATCGGTAGAGGACAGGGCAATACATCTTGCTTCGTCAGACCTAAGGTGCTGAGCTACTTCTGCAATTACTGTATGATCATCTGCTTCAATTCGAATGGCGTTAAGGAGCTCCGGCATATGAGCTTCCGGAAACTTAACGTCCACTACGGGACCGATTATTCTATGAAGTGTACCTTTAATCTGTTCCATAAATCTTTATCTCTTTTTCTTTGCTTCTTTTTCCAAAGCCTGCTGGGATTCGGTTCCTGAAATAATTTCGATTAACTCGTCTGTAATTTGAGCTTGTCTGGCTCTATGGTATTTTGTTTCAAGTCCTGCCAATATTTCCTCGGCATTGTCGGTGGCATTTTTCATAGCCAGCCTTCTGGCGCCGTATTCGTTTAAAGCAGCTTCTCCAATGGCTCCATAAAGGGTTAAGGCTAAAAACTCAGCAAGATAAGGAGTATACTCCGGTTTCTCATCTACGTTATAGACAGGAAGTACCATTTTACTGACCACTTCATAGGCCATAGAGTTTTTGTACTTGGCGTAAACCAGGTGCACCTCTGCAATTTCTCCGGCCTGCTGCCTATAGATAATCTTCTTGCTTAGATTCAGTATGTGGCTGTAACTATGTTCTTCCGCCGGCTTTTCGTAATAGTCTCTAAACCTGCTGCGGATACTTGTTTCATTATTGCTGTCCGTGGAATCCTGGTCTTCCGGAGATATATCCACAATATAGTCTTCCAGAAGAAAGAGATTGTGGCTACGTATATGGTCATAGCCCTTAAGGCCCAAAGGCAGGAAGGTGGTCATAGCCTCTGCATCTTCCAATTCCTTTAGAATGGTGGAATTGTAGCTTCCGCACATTCCCTTGCATCCGGTTATAACTATGGTAAGGGAAGGGGCTATTTCCTTGTTGTCGTCGATGACGGTTTTTTTGTTGGTGTAATAAGAAGGATCCTTATCAAAGTTTTCCCTTTCAATTCTCTCCTTCAGCATGTCTGCCAAAGGTTTAAGATGATTGCGACTGTAATTAAATCTGTTTGTGGCCTGCTTTAACTTAGCCGCTGCAACCAACTGCATGGCACTTGCTATTTTTTCAGTGCTTTCTATACTTTTGATTCGTCGCTGTATGGCTTGAAGTTGCTCCGCCACTTCCTTCTCCTTTAAACAGTATCTTTGGTTTTACATTTCATCCTTACACTGGGATATTCCCTTAATAAGCTTTTTCTGCATTTCTTTGGGGAATTCGCCGGTGACTCTAATGGCTGTTCCCACCTCCGGGTAATTGGTGTCCATTAGACGACATAGGTTCTTTTCAAATTTAAGGATATCCGATACAGGTATATCATCCATATAACCGTTAACAGCGGCAAAGATGGTCATAACCTGATACTCAACGGGGAGAGGGGAATACTGGGCCTGCTTCAGAACCTCCGTAAGCCTTTCTCCGCTGGATAGGAGCCTTTTAGTAGACTCATCTATATCGGATCCGAATTGAGAGAAGTTTTTAAGCTCTCTATATTGAGCCAGCTGAAGTTTGATACTGCTGGCAACCTGCTTCATGGCTTTTATCTGGGCATTACCGCCTACACGAGATACGGAGATACCGGCGTTTATGGCCGGGCGTTGTCCGGAGAAGAATAATTCCGTCTCCAGGAATATCTGTCCGTCGGTAATGGATATAACATTGGTTGGTATATAAGCAGAAACATCTCCTGCCTGGGTTTCAATTATGGGAATGGCAGTAATGGAACCTCCGCCCAAATCATCGGAAAGCTTTGCTGCTCTTTCCAAAAGTCTGCTGTGGAGATAGAATACATCTCCCGGATAGGCCTCACGTCCCGGGGGCCTTCTTAAAAGCAGGGACATGGCGCGATAGGCAACAGCGTGTTTTGAAAGGTCGTCATAGATTATCAAAACATCCTTGCCCTGGTACATGAATTCCTCTGCCATGGCGCAACCGGCATAGGGGGCAATATATTGAAGAGGCGCAGAGTCACTGGCAGTGGCGGAAACCACGATAGTATAATCCATAGCTCCGTGGGTTTTAAGGGTTTGAACCAGCTGAGCAACGGTGGATTGCCTCTGACCTATTGCCACATAGATACATATGACGTCGGTTTCTCTTTGATTGATTATGGTGTCGATGGCAATGGCTGTTTTGCCTGTTTGGCGGTCGCCGATAATAAGTTCTCTTTGGCCTTTGCCGATGGGAATCATGGCGTCTATGGCCTTGATTCCTGTCTGAAGGGGCTGGAATACAGACTTTCTCTCCAATACTCCCGGTGCAGGATATTCTATGGGGCGCATATTGGTATAGTTAATGCGGCCCTTTTCGTCCAAGGGTCTACCTAGGGGATCGATTACACGACCCAAAAGGCCGGGCCCGGTGGGAACTTCTGTGGTATGACCTGTGGCCTTTACCACGTCTCCCTCTCTAATACCTCTGTCGGAGCCTATGATTACTGCGCCTACACTATCATCTTCCAGATTCATGGCCATGCCAAACTGGCCACTGGGGAAGGAGAGTAGTTCTCCGGAATGACATCCGGGCAGTCCTTCTATTCTGGCAATACCGTCACCCACCTCTACCACAGTACCAAAATCATCGGGATCCTTTTCTGCAGTATAGGAATCTATGCGGCTTCGAATGACTCGGATTATCTCATCCTTGTCTATGAAGTTTTCCAAATCATGTTTGTTTGACATATTCTTTTACTACCTTAGCTATTCAAGGGGCTAATTGGCATCGTTATTCATGTGAATTTTTAGTTCGTCCACCTTATGACGTACGGCCATTGTATCGGAGGCCTCTCCGGAGAAGAGGGTTTCCTGGGGATCGCTTTGCTCCAAAATCTTTTGGGCAGCCAAAATCGCCAGCTCGCTGACTTCGTTCTCCAATTCCTTTTTGGCATCCTGCTTCCGCTGTTCAATGGCAGCCTCGTTTTCTTCAAGAATCTTTGTGGCTTCCTTATGGGCATCCACAATTAGCTTCTCGGCTTCTTCCCGAGCCTCGGCTTTGGCCTGATTTATAATGGCCGCGCCTTCCTCAGAGGCCTTTGAAAGCTGCTCTTGATACTCAGCCTTTAAAGCCTCTGCCTCAAGGTTTTTATCCTTTGCCTCCTGAAGAGAGTCTTCAATTTCCTTCTGGCGCTGCATCATAAAGTTGTGAACTTTTTCAAAAAAGAACTTTTTCAGTATCAGAATCAAAACCACTACTGTTATAAGAGAAAACAGCAGGTTCCAATTCAAAGTAAGTAATGGTTGATGGGCAGTCACAACTCTACCTCCCTATACTTTGCTGAAAAGCATAATCGCAATAACGAAAGTAAGAATGCCGATGGTTTCCATCAAAGCCATACCAACAATCATGGCTGTCTGAATTTTGTTGGAAGCCTCAGGCTGTTTGGATATACCCTCCAAACCTTTGCTCAGTCCCAGCCCTTGACCTAGGCCGATACCGAGACATGCCATGCCCATAGCTAGTGCAATTCCGAAAATACTCATTTTTTCCTCCTGTGATATTTCTTATTATTATGGGTTTATAACTTTGTTATTAAATTAATGCTCTTCATCGGCGCCGCTAACATGCATTGCGGTGGTTAGGTTGATAACCGTAAGCATGGTGAAGATGAAGGCTTGGATGGCAGGTTCCGCAATATCAAAGACTGCATTTAAGGGTAGTACGGTTACTGCTCTTAAAAATGGAATTGTGGTTATGTGCTCACTTATCCAGGTCATTAAGTGGAGCCATAATTCTACTATTATATAGCCTCCCAGAATATTGCCGAACATACGGAGTGCCAGGGAAACAGGTAGAGCCACTTCCTCCATCACCTTTAATGGGAACATAAAGGGATAGGGATCACACATATGTTTTAACTTTCCTTTGATACCCTGACGCCTTATGGAGTTTATAAGAATCATAAGGAAGGTAAGTAGAGCCAGCCCTGCTGTAACATTTAAATCAGCGGTAATAGGTCTAAGACCAAAGAGTCCTAGAGAGCTGGCGCAGAAACCAAAGGCAAGGATGGTTCCCACATAGGGAGCAAAGGTGATATTCCTTTTGCCCATATTGTTTTCGGTGAACTTATACACCCAACCCACCAGGAATTCGGCTATGATTTGTTTACCTCTGGGCACCTGCTCCAGGCGGCTACCCAGCCATATGCCCAGTATTGCCAAGACTGCAGCAACTATAAGGCCAAAGAGGGTGCTTTCGGTGATGTAAAAAGAGCCATCGCCAAAACTCCAAATAATTCGGGCCCCTAATTCGTCCACATTAATCATGGGATTTTAGTCCTCCAATTCCATATACAATGAATATAGATAGGGAAATGGCCACCACAGCAGCACCAAAGGAAGCGGCGGCGGAGATTCCAACCTTTACACTAAAAACAATTGCCAACAAATAGATTAAGATACGGGCTACATAGGATTGAATTGCGAGAATCCAATTTGATGACATTAAAAACTTCATGGCCAGGTGAAGAAGAAAATAATTAGCTCCGGCGGATATTGCTCCGGCAAGAAGACCAAGAAGAGCATCACCGGGTACAGATGCCATAAAGAATGTAACAATACCTATTATTAAAATTAACCCTACATAAATTGAAAAAACCTTTTGTGTTTTTGTTAAATTCATAGTGTTTTATTTTAACATAAAGAGGGTTATTTTTCTATCCAAGAATGGTTTTTATACCCTTCATTAAATCCTCATAGGTTTCCACTGCAGGAATATCCGGGTTATCCTTCTTTATTGCCTCTGTGGATCTAAAAAGGAATCCTGCCTGGCTAGCTCTAATCATGGCTAAATCGTTAAAGCTATCCCCTACGGCAATGGTTTTAAATCCGGTGGATTGGAGAGCCTTGACGGCACTTAATTTGGTGCTTCCCTGGGTTCGCATTACATAGCCGGATATTTTTCCCTCATTATCCACTGTAAGTTTATTGCAAAACAGGGTGGGCCAGCCTAGCTTTTCCATTAAAGGCATGGCAAATTGGGTAAAGGTATCGCTTAGAACAACGACTTGAGCAAAGGATCTAAGGTCATCCAAGAAAGCTCTTGCCCCGGGAAGAGGATCCATTTTAGAAATAACTTCCTGTATTTCCTTAAGGCCATATCCATTGGCGTTAAGCAAATCCATTCTGTGCTTCATAAGCTTGTCGTAATCCGGCTCATCCCTTGTGGTAAGGGCTAACTCCGGAATTCCAACGGCTTCTGAGAATTCAATCCATATTTCAGGGGTAATAATACCCTCCATATCCATGCAAACTATATACATATTTCCTCCTTAATAATAACTAAAATAGTATATTATAATGTGGCGATTTAATCAAGCAAAGTGTGAAAGCGACATACCTAAGTTTATTGTAGACTTATTAAGATTATTTAAGAGTTTATTTATATTCAAAGTGTAATATTTCGGTAACACTGTGGTATAATGCAACTATGCTTCAGGTGAAAGATATAAAGAAAAAATACATAACAGGCAATTTAGAGCAAATGGCCCTGGATGGGGTCTCCTTGGATTTAAGGGATAATGAATTTGTAGCTATTTTGGGTCCCAGTGGATCCGGCAAGACTACTTTGCTGAATATTATCGGTGGATTGGACAGATATGACAGCGGGGATCTTATTATAAATGGAGTTACCACCAAGGAGTACAAGGACAGAGATTGGGATTCCTATAGGAATCATACCATCGGTTTTGTGTTTCAAAGTTATAATCTGATTCCTCATCAAACAGTTCTATCCAATGTGGAATTGGCCCTTACCATAAGCGGCATATCCAGAGACGAGAGAAAAGAAAGAGCCAAGGAGGCCTTGAAAAAAGTAGGCCTGGAGGATCACATATACAAGAAGCCCAATCAATTATCCGGAGGACAGATGCAGAGGGTGGCCATAGCCAGAGCCTTGGTAAACGACCCGGATATTTTGCTGGCGGATGAACCTACCGGTGCCCTGGATAGTGAAACCAGCCTTCAGGTTATGGACCTTCTAAAGGAGGTGGCCAAGGACAGACTGGTGGTTATGGTTACCCATAATCCGGAGCTGGCGGAAAAATATGCCACAAGAATAGTCCAGCTTAAGGACGGCAAGATTACTGCGGATTCTGATCCCTTTAATGCAGCCGCCTTTGTTTCCGGAGGTCCTATTCACAAGAATCTTGGAAAAGCATCCATGTCCTTCCTGACAGCTCTGGCACTCAGTTTTAACAACCTATGGACCAAGAAGGCGAGAACCATTCTGGTGGCCTTTGCCGGTTCCATCGGCATTATTGGTATTGCTTTAATTCTTTCCCTTTCCGATGGGGTTAATAAATATATTGAAGACACTCAGGAAGAAACCCTGGCGGCTTATCCCTTGAGCATAACCAAAACCAGCTTTGATATTGGCACCATGATGTCCTCCATGCCTTCCGGCTATATGGCTGAGGGGGATAAGGACGTTGTTGAGGTTAAGCTCATTGCCGACATGTTTTCCAGTATGGACAATAATGATTTGGCGTCTCTTAAAAAGTTTTTGGAGGATCCCAAAAGTCGAACCATGGAGTATGCCACGGATATAGAGTACACCTATGATCTGTCTCCCTGGATTTTCAGGCAGGAGGAAAACAAGGTACGTCAGGTCTGTCCCAGCAGCTTAACTACGGAGTTTGATGGAGAAGCTCAGGCCTACGCCATGATGGGCGTCAGTATGGAAGCCTTTGGGCAGTTGCCCAGGGACGCCAGCTTATATAGAGACCAGTACGATGTAATGGCCGGCAGATGGCCCGAAAACAAAAATGAGGCAGTTTTGGTATTGTCCTCCAAGGGGCATATTAGTGACAATATGCTCTATGTTCTAGGCTTTAGAGACGGTGAAGAATTTGACAAGCTGATTCAAAGCTTTAGGGATGGCAACCCAATATTTAATCCCGATGATGTAATAATGGAATTTGATTACGAGGATTTCCTTTCCGTTAGCTTTAAGGTTGTACCAAGTCACTACCGCTATAAATATGACAGTAACTATAAGGTTTGGACGGACAAAGCCGACGACAATGAGTATATGAAAGATGTTGTGTCAAAGGGTTGGGATCTTAATATTGTAGGGGTAATGGCACCGAAGGAGAATAGCAGAGTGGCCATGCTCTATCCCGGAATAATGTATACTCAGGATCTGCTTTTTGATCTTGTGGCAGAAGCAGAAGGCAGTGAAATAGTGAAGGACCAGAAGAAAAACAGAAGCAGAAATGTTTTCACAGGTAAGAGTTTTTCCGACACCAGTAATAACAACGCTTTTAATATGGAGTCTCTCTTTACAGTGGATGAGAATGCCTTTGCCAATGCCTTTAACTTTAATTCCAATGCCATGAATATGGATTTCTCCGGAATGGATTTATCCAATTTGGCAAATAATATAGACCCCAGCAGCATTGACTTAAGCGGCTTGGATAATATTGATTTCAGTCAGATGATGTCCAATATTGATATGAGCAATCTGCCGCCTATTACTATGGAGGAACTAAGGAAACTGCTGGATGGGGTTGAGGTGGATTTAACACCGGCAGAGGCCGCTTCTGTATTTAGAAAAGTACTTGATGGATATATGGCTGCCTCGGGGGATGAGCTGAGAACTTTGGCTGCAGAAATAGCCAATACCATTGGCGAATACTTTAGATCTCAGGAATTTAGAGATCTCCTTCAAAAGGAAATGGATGCCTGGAGAGAGCAGATAGTGCTGCCCAGCGTTACCCAGGAGGATATAAGAGCCATGGTTGAAAGAATCATGGCAGGCTTTAGTGATTTTGTTCAGGGATATGACCCTAATGGAGACAAGACAATCAATCAATATATTACCGAGTATCTGGAATCAGGAACTGCTGCAGCCCTCATACAAGATGAGGTGGATCTGATCCAGCAGAAGATGGATGAGCTGGTAATACCTGCTATAGATTCAAATGCCCTGGCAGACAAGGTTCCAAAGGATTATGAAGCCTATGCAGCAAAGCAGGGTGCTCCCGGCATAAACGAAATCCTTCAATCCATCAGTACCTACCTGGGTTCGGAGGAGGGTAAAAAACTCTTGGAGGATTCCGTTAATGAAGTGGTGGATGTTCCCGCAGTGGAAAAACAGCTGCAAAAGAATATAGAAAATCTTGTTAGCCAATACACTGCCACCATGGGTAAAGAAATCGGTGATGCCATGGGCAAGGGAATGCAGCAAGCCATTTCAGAGGTGATGAAGGGTTATTCCGATGCCATATCAAAGGTTATGACGGAGGCTATGGGACAGTTTGGAACCCAGTTTGCAAATCAGCTGGCTTCCGGAATGGAGAATGCCTTTAGCTTTGATGAAGAGGCTTTGTCCAATGCCTTTAAGTTTAATATGACGGAAAAAGAATTGGGAGAGCTAATGGCATCCTTAATGAATACTAGTTATGCCAACTACGATGGAAACCTGCAGAAAATGGGATACGTAGATATTTTGAATCCCAGCAGTATCAGCATATATCCCATTAATTTTGAGAGTAAGGATGAAATAATAAAAATCCTGGATGGATATAATGAAGACATGGAGAACACCAACCAGGAGGATAAGGTTGTGAGATATACGGACATTGTGGGTGTTCTGATGTCATCGGTTACGGATATTGTAAATGCAATTAGCTATGTACTAATTGCCTTTGTGGCCATCTCCCTGGTTGTATCCTCTATAATGATAGGAGTTATTACCTATATAAGTGTATTGGAGAGAAGAAAGGAAATCGGCATTCTTCGTGCCATCGGCGCCTCCAAAGGAAATATTTCAGGAGTATTTAATGCGGAAACCTTTATTATCGGTTTATTGGCAGGACTCTTTGGAATAGGTTTAAGCAAGTTAATTCTAATTCCGGGCAACTATATTTTACATACACTGGGATCGGAGAACATAAATGCAATACTGTATTTGAAACCGGCGGTACTTCTTGTTATACTGTCAATTGTCCTAACCTTGATAGGAGGTTTAATTCCTTCAAGAAAGGCGGCCAAGAGCGATCCGGTTACAGCCCTGCGAACGGAATAGAGTTTTGAAAACAGGTACGTGATTGTTGGGTTAAGGCTTTAATAGAAAGGAGATTTCTGTGGCATATAAATGTCAAAACTGTGGAGGAAATCTCTACTACAATATATCCGGCAAAGATTTAAAGTGCGAGTCATGTGATTCGGTATTTCCCTTGGGTGAACTGCCGGTGCCGGAGTTTGGGGACAATGTAAGAATTGCCCAGGATCACATGAAGGCCGTTGAGCTAAAGAAAAACGAAACCGCAGAGGAACATGTCCACTTTGATTATCAGGTGGGTATGCCTGTGGTTTCTTTTGTTTGCAAAAACTGCGGTGCTGAACTTCTCAGTCCGGATGAATCCATAATAAGCTACTGCAGTTATTGCGGAAGCGAGGCTATGCTGGAGGGAAGGCTTACGGAAGAGGTGAAGCCTAAATACATCCTTCCATTTCAGCAGACTAAAACCCAGTGTAAGAACATCTATAAGAATAGGACGGAGAAGATGTTCTTCCTGCCAAAGGAATTGAAGGATCCCAAATACCTGGAGAGATTCAGAGGCACCTATATTCCTTATTGGATGTACAAGGTTGATTTTCCCGACGATATTACACTAGAGGCTAAAAAGACTTCTCAGTCAGGGAAGATGATAACGGAAAGCACCTATGAAATAGATGCCACTGTGGATGGAAGCTATGAGGGAGTTCCATATGATGCTTCTTCCTGTTTTGATGATACTATTTCAGACATGCTTATGCCCTTTGACAAGAAGAAACTTCAGGAGTTTCACCCGGGATATTTGGCAGGATTTTATGCGGATCGGGCAGATGTGCCCTCGGAGAAATATTATTCCGATGCAGAGGGGAGAGCCATAGTAAACGCCTTTGAAGATGTAAGTAGATCCGTTAGAAAAAATCATTTAATGAATGTAGATAGTCTTAAGGACAAAGACAAAAAGAATCTCTTTCACCCTGAGATTCAGGACAGTTTCACTTCCTTATTCCCTATATGGTTCCTAACCTGGAGAAATAAAAAACGAGTGGCCTATGCCATCGTTAACGGACAAAACGGCAGAATCTCCTGTGACCTTCCGGTGGATATGAAGAAGTTTGGATTGTCCACCTTGGGTACCGCTGCTTTGATTTTCCTTTTGCTTACTCTCTTTGTTTCTATGACGGCTAAAACCGCTTTGATGATATGTTCTATCATCACCACTGTGGCTCTGGGTTTCTTTAGAATTGAAGCAAGGGAAATAAGAGACAGAGAGAATCATATCTTTGACAAGGGGTATTTTGTTAAAGGTAGAGAAGTAAAAATGAAGGAGAAAAAGCGGGAGAAGATTCGCAATAAGAAAAAAGCCGTTGATAAGAATAAAGTCACCATCTTGACTGCGATAGGGGTTCTGCTGTTAATAGCATTTATTTTCAACACCAATGAATTGTCTGCCTATGATAAGCTTCTGGTGGTGACTTCTACATGCTTTGTTATAGGGACTGCCTTTGCCATAATGGGCCGCAGCGCCTTAAGATACGTTAGGGAAAAGAGTATAAGACTCTTTAACTTTGTTGCCTGGGCAGCCCTGGTGGGAGCTTTTGTTATAGCGGCCTGGAATCCGGTGGATGACATCTATTATTATTTTGGTTGCCTGGGATGCGGTTTAGGCGCAGCATTGGGAAGCTTCGGTCTTATTAATTACTATAATTTGCTAACCACCAGGCCCATTCCCACCTTCTTTGATAGGGAAGGAGGTAGAGACAATGAGAAGGAATAAATTGACTCTAGGCCTTCTATCTATTGTGATGCAGCTTCTACTGGTTTTCCTTTTGATAGCCGGTGTTGCAGCGGAAGTAAGAGCAGAAGAGGAAGCTACATATACAAATCCAAGGACAGGCTATGTGGTTGTTATAGAGGACCAAGAGGACCTTTTGACGGCAGAGGAAGAGGCCAATCTAATAGAGGACATGATTCCTATAACTGAATATGGAAATGTGGCCTTTGTTTCCTGCTATTCCACTGATAAGACTACTGCTAGTTATGCCAACGATTGGTATTACAGCCGGTTTGGAAATGACAGCGGAACAGCCTTCGTAATCGATATGTACAATAGAATCATTCAGATTACCAGTGCCGGAGATGTGTATAAGGTTATAACAAATGGATATGCCAATACCATAACTGACAATGTCTATACCTATGCCAAAAGGGGAGACTATTATGGTTGCGTTTCTGAGGCCTATAGCCAGGCCTTTACCTTGCTGGAGGGTGGAAGAATAGCAAGACCCATGAAGCATATAACCAATATTTTAGTGGCTCTTAGTGTGGCTTTGATAGGGAATTATATTCTTGCTCGTTATCAAAGATATTCAGAGGAAAGTCCGGAAAGACATGTATTTGTTTCCACTACGGTTTCCACCTTAAGAAGCAAGGTGAAGGATACCAGACTGGTGGATTCCATTACCTACGAAGAGGTTGAAGTAAGTTCGGACAGTGGAGGAGGATTCTTCTCCGGCGGAGGTGGCGGTGGCTTTTCCGGTGGAGGTGGCGGAGGTTTCTCCGGTGGCGGAGGCGGCCACAGCTTTTAGATTATTATTTATTTACGATATCTTGAATTACCTGAGATGCTATGATTAAACCGGCTGCAGAAGGGACAAAGGAAGTGCTCCCCGGAACTCTTCCCTGGTCCGGCGCCGGTTTTATTGGCTTTTCTGTAGAGGCAACTACCTTTAGTTTTTTAACTCCCCTTGCTCTCAGTTCCTTTCTCATAACCTTGGCCAGGGGATCCATTTCAGTTTTGTAAATGTCAGTAACCACAAGCTTGGTGGGATCAAGTTTATTGCCGCATCCCATGGCACTGATTATGGGGGTACCTGCTTCTATGCATTTAACTATAATATCCAATTTTGCGCTGACAGTATCTATGGCATCCACTACATAATCATATTGGGAAAAATCAAAACCATTATTTCCCTCTGTATAAAAAACCTTATAGGCTCCCACCACTGTGTCAGGGGAGATGGTTTTAATTCTGGATTTGAAAACCTCTACCTTTGGTTGATCCAGGGTATCTAAAGTGGCAATGATTTGCCGGTTTATATTGCTTAAGGCAACCTCATCGCTATCTACCAAATCCAAATGTCCTACACCGCAGCGGGATAGGGCTTCCACCACATATCCTCCAACACCGCCAACACCGAAAATCAGGATTTTGGAGTCTTTGATTTTTTTCATTCCTTCCGGGCCCAGAAGGAGTTCTGTTCTGGAAAATTGATTCATGGACTTATTATAACATAATCCGGGGGTTGACAAATATAAAAGGTCGTGCTATTGTACTAGGTAAGTAATACAATAATACAGTAATACAACAGTGGAATTTACTGGAAAGGAGGATATCCACTATGGCATGGGAACTTGATAGTAAACGTTCCATATATGGTCAGCTGGTGGATGTGGTATTAAAAAGAGTTGTCACAGGTGTTTATCCGCCGGGATCCAAACTGGACTCAGTGAGGGATCTGGCGGCGGAAGCAGGTGTTAATCCCAATACGATGCAGAGAGCACTAACTGAATTGGAGAAGACCGGGATTATTTACACAAACAGAACCAGCGGTAAATATGTGACGGAGGATAATGGAATGATTGAGGAAGTAAGGACTTCCTTGGCAAAGGAAGCTCTTAAGCAGTTGTTCAAGGATATGAAGGAGTTAGGATTTAGTCAGGATGATATCCTGAAGCTAATTAAGGAGGATAAGCAATGAGTGTGATAATGGAGTGTCATGGTCTGACTAAAAGGTATGGCAATTTAACGGCACTTAACAATGTGGACCTTAAGCTGGAAGCCGGCCGCATAGTGGGTCTACTGGGACCTAACGGAAGCGGCAAAACCACTTTGCTTAAGTTGGCCAATGGATTAATTCAGCCTACATATGGAGAGATTCTCCTGGATGGAAAGAAACCGGGAGCAGAGACAAAGGCGATAGTTTCATATCTTCCGGATGCTAATTACCTTATGGATTGGATGAATGTAAATGACCTGGTGAATATGTTTAGTGAGTTTTATTCCGACTTTGATGTGGCAAAGGCTGATCAAATGTTGAGGAACTTAAACATCCCCAGTAATGCAGCTCTTAAAACCCTATCAAAGGGAACAAAGGAGAAGGTGCAGCTTATTTTGGCCATGAGCAGAAATGCCATGGTGTATTTCCTGGATGAACCTATTGGCGGAGTAGATCCGGCAGCCAGGGATTATATACTGGATACAATTCTTAACAATTATTCAGAAAACGCTTTGGTGGTTATATCCACACACCTGATTTCGGATATTGAGAGAATGTTGGATGAGGCGGTTCTAATAAATAATGGAAACATTATGGCTCACAGATCTGTTGATGATATAAGAGAGAACGAAGGAAAGTCTGTGGACGAATACTTCAGGGAGGTGTTCAGATGCTAGGAAAACTAATCAAATACGAATTTAAATCCACCAGCAGATTAATGTGGTACCTCTATGGCGCTCTTATCATTATTGGTGGCTTAATGGGAATTATGTTCAGAACCAATGAAAGCGGCGAAAGCAGCGCCATGGGATACATAAGCATGTTTGGTATAACGGGAAATAACGACACCTTAACCACTATCTTTGTTATTCTTACCGGCGTCTATGCTTTGCTGGTACAAGCAATTTTCATTATGACGGTGATTATGATTGTCAGCAGGTTTTACAAGAACTTATTGGGAGGGGAGGGTTATCTAATGCATACCCTTCCGGTAAAGACTCATAATTTAATTATCAGCAAAGGCATAGTAGCCATTATTTGGGGAGTTATAGCTGTGATATCCGGCATCATGTCCGGGTTCCTATTCTCCATAACCTCAGGCATTCTCGGTAGGATGTTCAATGAATTAACCTGGGAGCGATTCAAGCTTTTTCTTTCTGAGATACTTACCCCAAACGCCTTACTTGGCATTGTGCTGATTATAGTAGGATCCATAACCGAGATATTGATATTCTACTTTGCTATGTCCATCGGAAATCTAGCCAATAAAAATAAATTTTTATATTCCGTTTTGGCTTATATAGGTATACAAATAGTTTCATCGGTGGTATTCTCAATAATAGGAGTTAACCAAGGTGGATTAATAGGCATGATTATAGACGAAAGCAGTTTAAGTCAATTCCTGATAATGCAAATTGTTCAGAGACTGATACTGGGAGTTGCCTTCTTCTTTGGTACAAACTATATACTTAAGAATAAACTGAATTTAGCATAAGTGTATTTATATAATTCGAATATATAATAAAGGAGAATATCAGGAGCCATGAGCATGGTGGAGGACAAAGATAAGGACATGAATCAAAAGAAGGAAGTAGGAGTGGAGCTAAAAAGGGAAATCCTTTGGTTGGCAAAGACTGTAGCTATTGCCTTTGGTTTGACAGTGTTTCTTAATTCCACCATGCTGGTTAATGCCAGGGTTCCCAGCCAGTCCATGGAGAATACCATTGAGCCGGGAGATAGATTTCTAGGGACTAGATTGGCATATTCGGATGGGGATCCGGAAAGGTTCGACGTAATAGTTTTCAAGTATCCTGACGATGAGAGTGTAACCTATGTTAAGCGGATTATTGGGCTTCCCGGGGAAGTTGTAAATATAGTCGAAGGTAAGGTTTACATAAATGATTCCCAGGAACCTTTAGAGGAGGACTTTATTGCTGAACCTATGATTGGATCCTATGGTCCCTATGAAGTGCCGGAAGATTGCTACTTTGTTTTGGGAGATAATAGAAATAATTCCAATGACTCCAGGTTCTGGAGCAATACCTTTGTAAGTAGAAGTCAAATAGTGGGCAAGGCAGTAGTATGCTATTGGCCACCGGCCCATGTTGGACTCATTCAGTAGGAAGCTTTGTTAATATAGACCATAGCTATTAGACGGTTGGAATTATGTGAGGTTCCATGAAGGATAAGGGCATTTATGATTGCATAGTAATAGGAGGCGGAGCCTCAGGGCTTTTTTTCGCGGCAGGTTTGGATAGACCTTGCCGCGGTTTAATATTGGAGAAAACAGGAAGGGTTGGAACCAAGCTTCTTATGTCCGGCGGCGGCAGGTGCAACATAACTCATGACGGAGATATAAAGGACTTTGTAAAATGCTATGGAGAAGGTGGGAAGCTAATAAGACGAGTGCTTTATAGATACAGCAATATCAGATTGAGAGATTTTCTGCTGGAGAATGGTATTGAAACCTATGGGGAAGAGGATGGCAGAGTCTTCCCCAAAAGCAATAAGGCATCAGAGGTTTTGGAGATGCTTATAAATAGAAGCAAGAGAAATGGATTTGATATTCTATATAATTCTTCAGTTATCCATATTGCCCAATTGGAAGATGCCTCCGGATCCCAGGAAAAAATATGGAAGGTGGAAACGGAGGACAAAACCTTTCTCGCCAAGTTTGTGGTAATTGCCACAGGAGGATGTTCCTATCCCAAAACCGGTTCAGATGGATCTATGCTAAAGGTTATTGAGAGGGACCTGGGATTAAAAATAGTTGAACCACAGCCGGCCCTTTGTCCTTTGTTTATAAAAGACAATCCCTTTAAGGAATTGGCAGGGTTATCTGTGGACGTCAATTTAAAGATTGGGAAAAAATCTCTGCAGGGTCCTATACTTTTCACCCATGAAGGCTTAAGCGGGCCCGCTGCCATTAATTTATCCCTTATGGCAAAGTCAGGGGACACAATGTATGTAAACTATATATATCCATTAGTTTACGAAACGGCTTTGGATTCGTTGAAATCAAAGGTTATGGGTAATAAAAAGGAATTGGGCACCATTGTAGGAGAATATGGTTTACCTAAAAACCTTTCAAGAAATCTAGCCAACAGATGCAAGGGCTCTATTAAGGAACTTGCCAAGCTGCTTACCATGGATTCCTTAATTGTGGAGCAAATAGGAGATTTTAATGTGGCAATGGCCACAAAAGGGGGTATTTCCCTGGATGAAATGGATTTTTCCACCATGAATATAAGGGGTAAAAACCACTTGTGTTTAATAGGCGAAACCGTTGATATTACTGGGTTTACCGGTGGGTATAACCTACAATTTGCCTTCTCTTCAGCCATGGTGGCAGCAGAAAATTTCCAAAAAACACTTGCAATATCCTAAAATCCATGTTATATTTCTTAAGATTTCTTAAGAAAGTTAAGATTCTTAAGAATGCAAAAGTTATAGCATGGTATTAGTAAGGTATTGTTATGAAGGTAAGTAACTTAACAAAGCAAATCGTAGTGGGGGTTTTGTTAGTTGTACTAATCGTAATGTATCCGGTTCGCATGGTTCGAGCTGCGACTAACGAAAAAATTATTATTGAGAGTCTATACATAGACCACAAGGAACATGCCAGAGAAGTGACGGTATCCAATGAAAAGACTCTGGCTATAAGAAACGAAAATATTAAAAACGCTTTATATCCTCTAGGTGAAGAAAAAGGACTGGAAAAGATTTCTTCTATCAAAGAGACTAAAAGACTTCTTGAAGAAGAGCGTAAAAGGCTGGAGGAAGAGGAGCGTAAGAGAAGAGAAGAAGAAAGAATTGCGGCTCTTATAAACGACAGTGGAAACAAAGCCGAGTATAAGAGATACGCATATGAACAATTTGGAAGATATGGCTGGAGTGATGGAGACTTTGAATGCTTGGTAGCATTGTGGAACAGAGAATCCGGATGGAACCCTAATTCTCACAACAGCTACTCCGGAGCTCACGGTATTCCTCAGGCTTTGCCGGCATCAAAGATGGCAGCCTACGGCAGCGACTACTATACAAATTACAGACCGCAGATTCTCTGGGGACTGCAGTACATAGCAAGCCGTTACGGAAGCCCCTCCAGGGCATGGAGTCATTTCTGTTCAACAGGTTGGTATTAAAATAGAATATTGATTAAATAAGAAGAGATCTCCAGATGAGAGATCTCTTCAGACTGTAGACAAAGTCTCGATCATAAAGGTCGGGGCTTTGTCTTTTTTTGCAAATATGCTCCGATGAGATGATGCGATTTAGATTAAACACACGGCATATTATATTACCTGATACAATTGATAAAACCATTGAAATT
>JAGAXF010000022.1 GCA_017941085.1 Bacillota bacterium | reverse complement strand
TTGGCCGCCAGGAATTTACACACCTTCTCTATTTCCAAAAGGTATTCCTTTCCCTTGGTTGTTAAGGGCATCTTCTTAAGTCTGGGAAGGGCATCCTTGTAGTTTCCATATAGGGTGGCAATTGCTTTGATGGTATTTATCTCCTCCAGGGATATACTGTACTCCTGCCCTAATTTCTCTATGGCAGATGTATTTTTTTGACTGATGGCTAAAAGCACATCCTCCTTACCCTCCTGGGGAACGGAAGAAACTATCTCCTGAAGAAGACCCATGTGGGAAATGTCCAGTACAAAGTCATTGCATATGGTTTTAAGGCTTAAGGCAGCCAGGAGAACCACCCGGGAAACCTCCTCTTCATTAAGGTCTCCCAAAAGCTCCAGCCCCGTTTGCCTAAGCTCGCTATAGGTACCATCCTTTTTTGCTCTGTAAATATTTTCGCTATAAAAAAGTTTCTCCCTGGATTTTTCTTCCGGGCGGAAATACTTAACTATGGATAGGGTTAAATCCGGACGAAGTGCCAACAGTTTACCCTTCTGGCCGGTGACGGTAATTATATCTTCCGTGGGAATAAAGTCCCTGGTTCCGGAATATAAATCATATTCCTCAAACTTCCCCATTTTAAATCTTGAGTAGCCATACTTGGTATAGAGATTTCTCAGTTCCAGGTCCACCCTTTCAACAATTTCCATATTGTCTAAAATGCTTCTATAATCCTTCTTTGGCATCCTTACTTTCCTTTTCTTGTTTATATATTTATTATTCTTTTTAACTTAAATATGATAATTGCAAATCCGCGTCCGCTTTATCGCTTTATCATAGTAACGCATTATCGTATTAAAGTCAACCCCATAAAATAAATCGGGATAAACCCGATTCTTCAACTAGAATAATTATAAAACCCTATGCCCTAATATCGGATGCCAATTAAAGGGTTCTTCCCTTATTGGGAATAATCTCAGTGAAGTCCTTATTGCTAAGGCCATCTTCACCGGAGCATTCCAATGACTCAGTTCCGAATCTTGTGCACATGGAAGCCAGGGCACAGCTTTCACAGGCCTTGTCCTGTTTTTCCTGCATTTCCGGATCTCTTTTGCTGGCGTTATGGGCAGCACCAAAGGCCCAAATGGAGGCCAGTCCCGCAATTACCAGAGCTGCTATTACAATATAAAAAATGTGTGTTACGAAATATTCCATGGTCCAATTATATCACATTCTAAAAAACAATTCCCAGTCCTTGAATAATAAGGCCCCAGGCCACGCTAACTATATAGAGAAGTAGAACAATAAGCAGATTTTCTTTTAGGTTGTGGTTTTCTTCAAAAAGAACCAATATACCTACGCCGGCACTTACCAATAGTCCGCTAATCATGGCTCCCGGACTAATTACCTCCGCCAGATAGAGCTGGCTTATAAGAATTGAGGAGGCACAATTTGGTATAAGACCAACGGCAGCTGCCACCACCTCCCCCAGTACAGGAGTATCTCTTAGAACCGACTCCAAAAGCTCTTCACCTACAGAATGAATAATAAGATTTAAGATGAAGGAAATAACAAAGATAAAACCAAAGGTTTTAGCGGATCTAATAAGGGCCTCTACTATAAGACTACGGCCCTCCTCACTGCAGTCGTGGCCATGTTCTTCTCTATGTCTCTTTAACTCTTCCTTTTCCCTTTGAAAAATTCTTCTGCTAAGGAAATAAATTGTATAGCCGGTGATTATGGCAATTATAACCTTGGTACCGAGAATCTTTATTATGGTTCCTGCAGGAACCTTTTCCGCTATAAAAACCGGCAGCATTTCATCGGAGGTGGACATAAATACAGCAATTAGGGTTCCCAAAGAAATAAGACCACCACTATAGAAATTACCTGCAGCAGCAGAGAAGCCGCACTGGGGAAATACCCCAAAGGCTGCCCCCACTGCAGGCCCTGCCGGACCGGCTTTTCTGAGAGCGGTGGCAACCTTTCCTGCAGTTGCCCTTTCCACTGCCTCCATTATTAAATACGTAATAATCAAAAATGGAATCAGGGTAATACTATCTTCAATTGTATGCTCAACAGCTTCAAAAAGTATATGGCCCATCTATATTATCCCTTGTTTGAGGAAATAATAGTATCAAAAATCTTCTTTGCCACCATTTCCTTAGTATCTATTTCCTGAGGGAAGGCGCCCTCCTTGGTGATTATAGTGATTTGGTTGGTATCCGTTCCAAAGCCGGAGCCCTTTGACTTAAGATTATTGGCAATAATCATATCTGCATTTTTCTTTTCCAGCTTCTTTTGAGAATTCTCCAGCATATTCTCAGTTTCCATGGAGAAGCCGCAGATGAATTGTCCCGGCTTTTTGTTCTCTCCCAGATATTTTAGAATATCCTTGGTTCTGGCCAGAGGAATTGATAAATCCCCTTCCTTTTTCTTCACCTTTTCCTGGCTGTAGTTCTCCGGAGTATAATCTGCAACAGCGGCAGCCTTTATGATTATATCCATGGAATCCGATATCTTGGTTACCTCATTAAACATTTCCTCTGCGCTGCTAACACTTATGGTTTTAACAAAGTTAGGAGCCTTTGCGGTAGTGAAGGCCTTTACCAAGGTAACATCCGCACCTCTCATCATGGCCTCCTTTGCTATTGCAAAGCCCATTTTACCGCTGCTGTGATTGGTTATAAAGCGTACAGGGTCCAGGGACTCTCTGGTGGCACCGGCAGTTACCAGCACCTTTTTCCCCACCATGTCCTTTTCCCTGCCTATGGCTTTTTCCACATAGGATACCAATTCCTCCGGTTCAGGCATCTTTCCGGCTCCGGTATCGCCACAGGCCAAGAATCCTTCTGCCGGTTCAATTATTTCAAAGCCGAATCTTTTTAGCTTTTCAATATTCTCCTGAGTAATGGGGTTAAGAAGCATATTGGTGTTCATGGATGGAGCCAGAATCTTATGACATGTTGAGGCCAAAACTGTGGTGGTCAACATATCATCAGCAATACCGCCGGCTAGCTTGGCAATTATATTCGCCGTTGCCGGGGCGATTAAAATAACATCCGCCTTCTTGGCCAAGGAGATGTGCTTCACATCCCAGCTGAAATCTCTATCAAAGGTATCCGTATAGCATTTGTTTCCTGTTAAGGTCTCAAAGGTAAGAGGAGCTATGAACTTGGTAGCATTCTCCGTCATTATTACATCTACATTTCCCTGGGTTTTGGACAGTGCACTGGCCACATATGCCATTTTGTATGCTGCAATTCCCCCGGTGATTCCCAGAAGTATATTCTTTCCTTCAAACATATTATCCTCGATTCAATAAATGTTTTATTAAACAATGGATTAATTCTTCTTATGCCAAAAGACCCGGGAGAATCCCGGATCTAAATTATTAATTACTTCGCATATGCTGTCTTTGCTGTTTCGCAGAGCTTTGCAAAGCCTGCCTCGTCGTGAATGGCCATTTCTGAAAGCATCTTTCTGTTGATGTCGATTCCATTCTTCTTAAGACCATCCATAAGACGGCTATAGGATATGCCGTTCATTCTTGCGCCGGCATTAATTCTTGCAATCCACATTTTTCTGTACTGTCTCTTCTTAAGCTTGCGGCCCACATATGCTGCAGCCAAGCCTCTGATAACAGCCGGGTTTGCTGCACGGAACTGCTTACTTCTTGCTCCGTAATAACCCTTTGCCTGCTTTAAAATTTTCTTATGTCTCTTATGGGCATTAACACCCTTTTTAACTCTTGCCATTTTTCTTACCTCCCCTAATTATTTAGCCATAGATCTTAACATTCTCTTGTGATCTGCACTTGTAACAATAGTTGCCTTCCTAAGACCTCTTTTTCTCTTAGGAGCTTTCTTAGTAAGAATATGGCTTTTGTATGCCTTGTTTCTCTTAATCTTTCCACTTCCGGTGAGCCTAAGTCTTTTGCATGCACCTCTATGTGATTTCATTTTGTTCTTTGCCATGATTGATCCTCCTGAATTAGATTTCTATTATTCTTTATCAGCCTTTTCCTTTTCTCGTTCCTTCTCCGACTTTGGCGCAAGGAACATGGTAAGAGATCTTCCCTCCATTACGGGTTTCTTCTCCACATTGCTGACTTCGCTGCAGAGCTCCGCAAACTTGTCCATTACGTCCTTACCCAGATCCGTATGTCCAAGCTCTCTTCCTCTAAAACGCAGGGAAACCTTTACCTTATCTCCGTCCTTAAGAAATTTGCTGGCCGTATTCGCCTTAACCTGTATATCGTGTTCTTCGATAAAGGTGCTAAGTCTGATTTCCTTTACCTGTATAGTTCTCTGTTTTTTCTTGGCATCCTTTTCTCTCTTTTGAGATTCATAGCGGAATTTGCCATAGTCCAGTATTTTACATACAGGTGGATCCGCATTAGGTGAGATGAGCACCAAATCCAGGTTTCTCTCTTCAGCCAAAGCCAAGGCCTCGTCTCTGGACTTGATTCCTATCATGGTGCCGTCTTCATCGATTACACGGAGTTCCTTGTCACGAATTTCCTCGTTTATCTTATTCTCTTTAATGGTTCCTACCTCCATAAATTATAAGAGCGGATACTTGAAGTATCCGCTCTGAAAAAAGCCCTTAGGCAAATCTTTCCTATAATGACCCGGCGAAACAAAATTCGAAGGGTGAGAAGCGGATAACTTCTACTTCGTACCTTGATAAATTAGCAAAAAATCAATGATTTGTCAAGTTTTATTTATACTTTTTTTCGTGATATTTTCGGGCTTCTCTGCAGTCCCTTACAATCTGCTCAGAAAGCTCCTTCATATCATCAAATCTGACCTCGTCTCTAAGCTTTCTCAAAAATTCCACCGTAATGGTCTTGCCGTATAACTCATTGTCAAAATCAAAGATATGGGTTTCTACATTTTTGATTCTGCTTTTCAGGTCTTCTCCCTTTGGTCCATCCACCGTAGGTTTAATACCCACATTGGTTACGCTGGGATACCTTTTTCCATTGTATGTGGAATAGGTTACATATACCCCGTTGGGGGGTGTAACCATGGAGAAATCTATCATTAGATTTGAGGTGGGGAATCCAATGGTTCTTCCCAACCGGTTTCCCACCACAACCTCTCCGTTAATGGCGTAGTATCTACCCATGTAGGTGGGGCATTTATCCACTCGTCCCGAAGCTACCAGGGTTCTTATAAGAGAGGAGCTAACCACGTTTCCATCGATAACGAAGGGTTCCATGATCAGGGCTTCATAGCCGTATTTTTCTCCCAGCTCCTGAAGGGCCTTGGTATCTCCTTCTGCCTTATATCCAAATCTATGATTGAATCCGCAGGCCACCACCTTTGCTTTACAGGTATCCACCAGCAGCTTCTTTACATAGTCCTCCTTTGGCAGTGTCATTATTTCATTTGTAAAGGGAATATCAAAGAGATAGTCAACTCCCAAGGATTCTATAATAGTTTCTTTTTCTCTCTTGTAAAGAATGTTCCTTACCGCATCCTTCCCTTGAATCACATTTTTGGGATGGTTGGAAAAGGTAAAGACCCCGGAGGCCAGGCCCTTTTCCTTGGCCCTCTCTACGGTTCTTCTAATCAGCTCCTGATGTCCCAAATGAACACCATCAAAGCTTCCCAGAGCCAGTGCCGTACTTTCTATATTATTTATTTCTTCTAAAGCATTAAATATTTCCATGGTTCAATTATTCAAAAACCTTGTCCGCCTTCAGCTCTCCGGCGTCACTTTTTATTCCTACACCCAGAAAAGCGCTTTTACCGTTTCTGTTTATTCCGTATACTCTATAGGCTCTTTTGTACATTTCAGGAAGTTCCAGAGGATAGGATTCTATTTCCTCTCTTTTTTCTTTAAAGGTTTTCCACTGGTTTTCCCACAGCCTTGTACCATTTAGAAAAAGTCTGCTTTCCCAGTCCCCCAGGGTGACCTTTGGAAAATGTTCCAGCACCTTATCCAGAGGCACCATTAGTTCCAAAAGCTCCTCCTTGGACATATTTCTGGCCTTTTCCATTTCTATGGAATTATCCAATCCAAAGACTCCACTTCTGGTTCGTACCAATCCCGACATGGTGGCACCGAGTCCCAATGCATCTCCTAAATCTCTGGCGATGGACCTTATATAGGTTCCTTTGCTGCACCTGATTCTAAAGAGTCCCCTTTTGTTTCCTTCATCATCCTGGAAGAAATTCATAAGATCTATGCTTTCCACATACACCCTTCTGGGGTCAATTTCCACTGAGTCTCCGGATCTGGCATATTGATAAAGCTTTTTACCATCCACCTTTATGGCGGAATAGGAAGGAGGAATCTGATCAATTACTCCCTTAAAGCTTTCCAGTTCCTTTTTTACAGCATCAGCGGTTACTTTTTCAATCTTATCCTTTGATGCCCTTTCTGTAACTTCACCCCAAATATCATCTGTATCCGTCTTTAAACCAAAGGTAAACTCTCCCACATATTCCTTCAAATTGCAATCCAAATAATCCAGGACTCTGGTGGCCCTGCCGATGGTTATAGGAAGAACTCCTGTAGCCATGGGATCCAAGGTTCCCATATGACCTATTTTCTTCTCTCCCAGAACCTTTCTGAGAATAGCCACTGCGTCAAAGGATGTCATATTTTCAGGCTTATTGATATTTAGGATACCCTTCATTATTAAAAATCCTTCTGAACTCTTTCCTTAATTTCCTCTATGGCTTCCTTCAGGTCCTTATAAGTGGTATATCCTGCCGCCCTTATGTGTCCTCCTCCACCAAACTCCGTGGCCAACTTGGCAACATCGTAATAGGCCTTGGACCTTAGGCTGCACTTAATGGCTTTTTCCCCTTCTTCCTTTAAGAAGATAGCCACCTCTACTCCTCTGATTCCTCTTAGATCACCGGCAATCCGTTCTGTTTCTTCCATCTTTGCTCCGGTGGTATTTAACATTTCCTGACTGCAATAGGCAAGGGCTACCTTTCCCTCTGCCAAGATCTCCACTTTTGAAAGTACCTCTGCCGTCAGTCTAATTCTTTCTATTCTGTTGCTTTCGTATATTTCAACGCTTACCTTGTTGCCTTCCAGACCCCAGTCATAAAGCCTGGCAGTAATTTCGTGGCTTTCTTTTTGGGTATTGGAATATTGATAATTACCTGTGTCTGTGGTAATGGCAGCAAAGATGGCATTGGCTATTTCCTTCTTTGCTTCTTTAGAGGGTTCCTTTCCTTCCATCAAAATCAGTTCATTGATTAAATCGAATACTATCTGACCTGTTGCTGCCGCCATGGGATCTATGTAATTAAATTGGCAACAGCTTTCCGTGGTTCCGTGGTGGTCGATACATAGGGTGGAGGAAAAGGAATCAAAGACCTCTTCTCTTCCCGGTATTCTTTTCATTTCACCACAGTCCACCATCACTGCCAGGGAATAGTCCTTTATGTCGTCCTTGTTATTTGTTTGAAGGATCTTTTCAGGATCAAGGAAGGAAAGATTCTCAGGAACCTCTTCAGAAATAAAAATCCTGCATTCCTTTCCAAGCTCCCTTAAGGCATGGGCCAAAGCAACGCAGGATCCAAAGGCATCCCCATCCATGTTTACATGGGGAAAGAGAGCTATCTTACTAGCCCCCTTTATCACCTTTGCTATTTCCTTTAAATCAGAATTGCCAATATTCATATTTTCACCTATTCTTTATCCTCATCCTCTTGGGATTCCGGTTCTTCAGGTTTAATATCCAACTGACTTATGACTTTGTTTATATGTCTTCCGTAGGCCATGGAACTGTCAATTTTAAAAATCAGTTCCGGAGTATGTCTCACCTTTACCTGTCTGCTGATTTCCTTTCTCATAAGACCGGCAGCAGACCTTAGGCCCTCCAGTACACTTTGATTCTCCAGGGCTGCCTCTTCAGTTCCTTCTTCATGAACTGCCTGGTCCTGAGATGAACCCATTACGGATACATAACAAGTGGCGTAGCTTCCATCGGAAGTTACGTCCACTCCTGTAACACTGATCATTTTCCCCTGAAGTCTGGGATCCTTTATTTCAGTCAAAAGCATATTGCTTATAATACGTCTGATTTCTTCTCCCAGTCTACCGATTCTATAACTCTTTCCCATTAGTCTCTCTTTACCTCAACCATGTGGAAGCATTCTATAATGTCGCCCTCTTTGATGTCGTTGTAGTTTTCAATGCCGATACCGCATTCGTAGCCCTGAGCAACTTCCTTGGCATCATCCTTAAATCTCTTTAGGGAGTTAATGGTTCCCTCGTGGATTACTATGCCGTCTCTAACCAATCTGATCTGAGCGTTTCTCTGGACCTTTCCTTCTATTACGTATGCACCGCCAACGATTCCCACATTAGGCACCTTGAAGGTATTTCTGATTTCAACCTTACCGAGGATTTCCTCCTTGAATTCAGGATCCAGCATACCCTTCATGGCTGCTTCCACGTCGTCAATTACATCGTAGATTACTCTATAGGTTCTGATTTCTATATCATCTCTGTCTGCCATGTTTTGTACAGCGGTGCTGGGTCTTACATTGAATCCGATTATAACTGCGCCGGAGGTTCCTGCCAGCATTACATCAGACTCTGTAACTGTACCAACTCCCGTATGAATGATATTCACCTTAACTTCGTCATTGTTCAATTTTTCCAGAGAGGATACAAGAGCACCGATGGAGCCCTGTACGTCTCCCTTAATAATCAGGTTAAGTTCCTTCACTTCCCCTTCTTTTATCTGGCTGAAGAGTTTCTCCAGGGACATGCTGGAATTTCTGGCCAAAACTTCTTCTCTAAGTTTTTCTCTTCTGCTTTCTGCAATGTCTCTGGCGATTCTATCTTCTTTTACGGCGTTAAATTCGTCACCGGCTTCAGGCACTTCTGTAAGACCAAGAATCTCTACAGCGGTGGCAGGTCCGGCCTTCTTAATGGTTCTGCCCTTGTCATCAGTCATAAGTCTGATACGTCCCGCACAGGTACCTGCAACTATACTCTGGCCACTTTCCAGGGTACCGTTGGTTACCAATAGGGTGGCAACAGGCCCCTTGGCCTTATCCAATCTGGCTTCAATTACTGAACCCATGGCAAGTCTGTTGGGGTTAGCCTTAAGCTCCAATACTTCTGCCTGAAGAAGAATCATTTCAAGAAGATTTACAATACCTTCTCCGCTCTTTGCTGATACGGGAACGCTGATAACGTCTCCACCCCAGTCTTCAACCAAAACTCCGTGTTCTGAAAGTTCCTGTTTAACTCTATCAGGGTTTGCACCGGGTTTATCCATTTTATTTATAGCTACAATAATTGGAACTCCTGCAGCCTTTGCATGGCTGATGGATTCAATGGTCTGTGGCATTACTCCATCGTCAGCGGCAACCACCAAAACTGCAATATCCGTTACATGGGCTCCTCGAGCACGCATGGCTGTAAAGGCTTCGTGACCCGGTGTATCCAGGAATACGATTTTCTGTCCGTTTATGCTTACCTCAGATGCACCTATATGCTGTGTAATACCGCCGGATTCAGAGGCAGTAACATTGGTCTTTCTGATGGCATCCAGCAGGGATGTTTTACCATGGTCAACGTGTCCCATAACTGTAATAATAGGTGAACGAGGAACCAGATCGCTTTCCTTATCTTCAAAGAGTTCCAGTCCTTCCTCTTCAATTTCTTCTTGAACCTTACCGATATGTACACTGATTCCCAATTCATCAGCAAGAATAGTTACTGTATCCTCATCGATGTTCTGGTTAATATTGGCCATGATTCCCAGCTTCATCAGGGTCATAATAACCCTTGAAGTGGAAACCTCTGTCTGCTCGCAAAAACCTGCAACTGTAATAGGAACAGTAAGTACAATGGTTCCTTCAGGAAGTACTTCCTCTTCTATTTCCGGTTCTTGTTCTACAGTCTTGTATTTAACATGTTTTCCCTTGGTTTGCTTTTCAAGGGACTTTCTCTCCAACTTGTCGTATTTGTTTTGCTTGGACTCAAACTGCTTCTTGTTAGCTCTCTTGCCTTGTGCCTTGCCACCATCTTCTTGCAGAGAGGCGCTGTCTCCACCTCTTCTTCTTCTGTCCTGAGCCTTGGGCAAAGCTTCCTCTTCCTGTCTTGCTCTTTCCTGGAAGCGATTCTTGTCTATTCTCTGTGAACTTCTCTTTCCCTGTTCCTCGTCTCTTCTCTGAGGTCTTCTGGTTTCTCCTCTTTCTTCTCTATCCTGACGATTTTCTCTGGCTGGTTTTTGAGGTCTTTGCTGCGGAACTTCCTCAGCCTTCTTCTCTTCCTCTATATCGCTGGCCTTCTTTACTATCTTTAGCTTCTTTGTTTCTACCTTGATAGAAGGAGCTTCCGGTTCTTCCTCTTCAACCTTCTTTTCTTCCTTCTTTTCTTCCTTTTCTTCCTTTTCCTTCTTGGGTGTTTCCTCCTGAGGCTTTTCTTCCTTTGCCTTTTCTTCCGGTTCCTTTACCTCAACTTCTTTGGAGACTTCCTTCTTTTCTTCCGGTTCTTCCACCTCTACCGGAATATCTTCCTTTTCAGGCTCAGAAGGTTCTTCTTCTCCCTTTTTCTTCTTGCTCTTATTAGCAAAATATTCTTCATCGATTATGGCTTTGCTGACAATAACAACATTGGCAGCAAAAGGTGGTGCTCCTGCTACGGCGCCTGCAAATGGTGGTGCTCCCGGAATGGGCTTTGGAGCTTCCTCCTTGTTTCCCACCTCTTCCTTTGAAACTGCACCTTTTATCCTTGCTATTTCTTCTTCGGATAATGCACTCATATGGCTTTTGACTTCAATACCAAGAGCCTTTGCTTTTTCAATAAGCTCTTTGCTGGAAATTCCCATTTCCTTTGCCAGTTCATATACTTTAGCCATTAGAACACCTCCCTTTCTGTTTGTATTTTATCAATTTCTTTGATGAGGCTTTTGGAAAAGCCCTCATCGGTAATGCCGAACAGTCCCTTATCTTCCTTCCCCGTTGCATGGGATAATTCCTCACAGGTTCCTACTATCCTTACAGGCACCTTATAGGTTTCACATTTCTGACTCATTTTCTCTCGGGTATTTTCACCCACGTCTTCACCTATAAGAAGGAGTTTCACCTTGCCTCCGGGTATTAGCTTTAAGCAGGTATTATACCCGGTTACCAGATTTCTTGATCTGGCGGCAAAGCCTAAGAGACCCATTATTTTATTTAGTCCTTGATTATTTTTAATTCCCGGCATTAACAATCCCCTCTATATAGTTTTTAACCACTATAATGTCTTCTTCATTAATATTTGTTTTGGCCACCCTGGAAAAAGCCTTTCGCTTTAGTGCCAAGCTGTAGCAATTCATATCCTTGCAAATGTAAAACCCTCTGCCAAGGGACTTGCCATCACCATCCACATGAATATGGCCATCCCTATAGCCCATTCTTATTAGAAGGTTACGGTCCTTGGATTCCATACAACCTATACACTTGCGTTGAGGGATATTATTCTTCAGCATCTTCTACCTTAGCTTCTTCCTCTGGTTTTTCCTCCGGTTCATTTACTTCAACTATTTCGTCAGAATCATCCTGGTGGTCCTGGCCCTCATGTTCATCATGATCATCGTGATCGTCGTGATCATCGTGATCCTGGTAATACTCTTCATCCTCTTCACCAAAGTATTGACCATGGCTCTTTATGTCAATCTTCCATCCACTTACTCTGGCTGCCAATCTAACATTCTGTCCTTCTTTACCGATGGCAAGAGATAACTGCTTGTCGGGAACAATGGCGGTAGCCTTTCCTTCTTCTTCGATTATTACCTCTTCTACCTGAGCCGGAGAAAGTACATTGGCAATTAATTCTTCCGGATCCTCGCTCCAGGGAATAATGTCTATTTTTTCACCTGAAAGTTCGTCCACAACGGCCTGCACTCTTGTTCCTCTTGTTCCTACACAGGCTCCTACAGGATCCACGTTTTCATCGTGGGCATATACAGCAATTTTGGTTCTGGAGCCTGCTTCTCTGGCCACGTTCTTTATTTCCACAGTGCCATCCTGAATTTCAGGAACCTCCATTTCAAAGAGCTTTCTAACAAAGCCCGGATGAGATCTGGAAAGGAATACCTGAGATCCGGAGTCGGTTTTATTATTGCCGGAATCAGCCTTGTTAACCTGTGTTATATAAGCCTTAATTCTATCGTGAACATTGAAGTTCTCTCCCGGTACCTGTTCCTTAGCCGGAAGAATACCGTCTGTTCTTCCTATGTCAACAAAAATAGTGTTTTTATTCTTTCTCTGTACAATACCTGTAACCAGTTCACCCTGACGATCCTTAAAGTCCTCGTAGATTTTGCTTCTTTCGCTTTCTCTCAGTTTCTGCTTAAGGATGGTCTTGGCGGAATGAGCGGCAGTTCTCTTAAAATTGTCGCTGGGAACCTGGAAGTCAATGGTATCTCCCACTTCAAACCTTGGATCGATTTGCTGAGCATAGGCCAAGCTAACCTCAGTCTTGTCGTCCTTAACTTCCTCAACAATAGTCATGGTGGCTATGATGGTGATTTCCCCGGTATGTCTGTCGATATTGATTCGAACGTTATTTATCTCTTTATTGGACTCTTTGTCCTTATTCTTATCCTTGTCCTTTTTAAAATAGTTTTTCTTATATGCAGCAAGCATAGCTGCTTCCAAAGCCTCAAGAATCTCTTCCTTGGATATCTTCTTTTCTTCTTCCAGTAAATCCAAAGCTTCTATTAACTGCTGATTGGCCATTTCCTATTACCTCCGATGATTTATATAACAACTGCCAAATTCACCTTGGCAAAATCCTTCGATTCCAGTTCTACTTCCTTTGCTTCTCCCTTGTCATTTTCCACCTTAAGCTTTATATTTCCGTGGGAATAATCCAGCAAAGTCCCCTCAAGTTTCTTTGTTCCTTCTATTTCTCGGTAGAGGCTTACTTCAACTTCCTCTCCTTTATATCTCTCAAAATGCTCCGGGGTTACTAAGACCCGATCCATACCCGGTGAACTAATCTCCAAAACATAGTTCTGTTCAATGGGGTCAAGGTCATCCAGTTTTTCTGAAAGATACCTGCTTACCTCTTCGCAATCCTCAGTGCTTACATATTCCTTATCTTTATCTATGAATATCCTAAGCACCTTGTCCGGTCCCTCTTTGACAAATTCCAGGTGATAAAGGCTAAGACCCTTATCCGGATTTCCTTGGAAATACACTTCCAGAAGACCCAGGACCAAATCCGTTATTTTGTTTTTCGCCATATTTATTACCAGAGGGCTTTATTGCCCTTACAAAACTTGAAGAGTGGGCAGGACCCACTCTTCAACACTAGAAATATTTGACATTGAAATAATAGCATAGCTTTCGCTACCTGTCAAAACTTATTTTGCCAGAGAATCTCTGATTTCTGTAAGGAGTTTAACCTCATCAGATGGTTCAGGATCTGCTTCCGGCTCTTCCTTTTTCATTTTGTTGAATTGCTTCATCATGATGAAGATTACCAGAGCTGTAATCAGGAATGTGATGATTGCCTGAATAAACTTACCAATCATAATCTGAGCATCACCTATTCCAAAACTCAGGTTGGAGAAATCAGCTCCACCCATGAACAGTCCAATAATTGGACCAAGTACATCTTCTACCAAAGAGCCGATGATTGCGGAGAAGGCACCACCTATAATGATACCAACGGCCATACTCATCATATCGCCCTTTGTTATGAATTCTTTGAATTCCTTCATAAACTTCATAATTACGCTATCTCCCTTCGAATTCGAACAATTACTTTGGCTAAAATCACCAAAAAGTATTTTATAACCAGCCTAAGTTAAAGGCAAGTGTTTTTTTCCCTCAGTAGTCCTCTGGCTCATCCACCTCTCTGGCGGCCTTTATATCCTTTACATCCCTAAGCTGTTTAACCCTATAATAGGCATAGTGCTTTTGCTTTGCTCTAACAAAGCTTCTCTCCGACAAAGGAAGCTCATATCCATTATCAAAGTACAGAATACCTTCCTTTGCAGAGTCCAATCTATCCAGATTTATCAGGCAGCCACTATACACTTCAAAGAAATTGTCTCCCAGGAGAGGTTTAATATTTCTAAGTTGATCATAGTAGTTTATTAGCCTGTCTGTGGTAGCCACAAATATTTTTCTGGCTCTTCTTTCTATTACCAAAACATCACTAAGTTCAACTCTAGTTGACTCACTTCGAGTTTTAACCGCCAGCCATGTCTTTTCATTCATCGATTTAACTTGAAATTAGAAGAAAGATATTTGGTCCGTTTCCGGAAGTCCCGCTAAAACTCCATAGCTCCTTAGGGCTTCCAAAGCTGTCTTGTTTATCTTAACCCTGGAGGTTATTTCCTCCACAGTGGAAAAGGGCTTTTCTTCATAGGCAGCATAAAGGGCTTTTGCCGCTGATTCTCCCACACCCTCCAAAGCAACAAAGGGCAGAAGAACCTCTCCATTATCAACGGTAAATCTTAAGGCCTGGGATTTACCCAGCTCCGGAGCTCTAAACCTATATCCCCTTGCATACATTTCATATGCTATTTCAAATATAGGTCTGGTCTTTTCGTCTTTTTCCTTCCGTTCAAAGTCGGCAAAATTATCCCCTCTGGACATTATTCTTCGTACGGCTTCATCACAGGCCCCCTGGCCTCTTAAAATAATGGCACTTTCAAAGGCATCGGCAGAGGCTGTGAAATGCGCAGCATAAAATTCCAAGGGATAATAAACCTTGTACCAGGCAACTCTTAAGGAGGTCATAACATATGCTGCAGCATGAGCCCTGGGGAACATGTATTGGATTTTTTTACATGATTCAATGTACCAATCCGGAACTCCTGCATCCTTCATCATCTTTAGATGATGTTCCTTAAGAGGTCTGTTCTTTCTCACATCCTCCATTATGTCAAAGGCATCTTTGTTCTCCAAGCCCTTTAGAATAAGGTAATTCATGATGTCGTCTCTTGTGGAGATAACTTCATTCATAGAGGCTATACCCTGGTTCACATAGTCCTGGGCATTGTTGGTCCATACATCGGTACCGTGGGAGAAGCCTGCTATTCTTACTAAGTCTCCAATTTTCTGGGGCTTGATTTCCTGCAGCATTCCCCGGACAAAGTGAGTTCCAAATTCAGGAACCCCAAAGGTGCCGTCCGTATATCTATATTCCGGATCAACAATATTCAAAGCCTCTGTGCTGTTGAATATACTGATTACCTTTCTGTCGGCAATATCCACGTGCATGGGATTAATGCCGGTCATATCGTATAGATGCCTAAACATGGAAGGACCTGTATGTCCAAGAATATCCAGTTTAAGCAGATTGTTTTCCAACTTGTGGTAATCAAAGTGAGTAGTAACTATATCTATATCTTTGTTGGCAGGATGCTGAATAGGACAGAATTCATATATTTCATGATCATCCGGCACAATGATTATTCCGCCGGGATGCTGTCCTGTGGTATTCTTTACCCCTTCGCAGCCCATGGCAATTCTGGTGGCATCCAGCTTGTCATAGGAAATGCCTGTTTCTTCGGTGAACTTGGAAACTATTCTTTCCGCATTCTTTCGCTTAAGGGTTGAAACCGTTCCCGCCTTAAATACATTTTTCTCTCCAAATATTTCCCCCACATATCTATGAGCTGTGGCCTGGAATTCACCGGCAAAGTTAAGATCTATGTCCGGCTCCTTATCCCCTTCAAATCCCAGGAAGGTGGCAAAGGGTATGGTGAATCCGTCCCTCTTTAAAGGGGTGCCACAATGTGGGCAGTCCTTTTCCGGAAGGTCGATACCACAATCGTATAATTCCCTGTCTCCCCACTCTATATATTTGCACTGGGGGCAAACATAATGGGGTTCTAAAGGATTTACTTCTGTAATCCCTGCAAATGTGGCGGCTAAAGAGGATCCAACAGAACCTCTGGACCCTACCATGTATCCTGCTTCCATGGATTTATTAATCAGCATTTGGGCAGAAACATACATTACCGAGTATTTATTCGAGATGATGGAATCCAACTCCACCTTTAGCCTTTCCGCAATAATATCCGGCAGAGGTTCTCCATATATTTCCTTGGCCCTATTCATGCAGCTGGATCTTAGAATCTCATCGGAATTCTCTATTACCGGCGGGAACTTACCGTCGGGAATGGGCTTTATGTTTTCATCTATCATTTCGGCAATTAAATTGGGATTTTCCACCACGACCTTATGGGCCAATTCCTCACCTAAATAGGAAAACTCCTCCATCATTTCTTCCGTGGTTCTTAGATATAGTCCCTGACCATTCTCTGCATTATCAAAGCCCATGCTTCCCAGGATTACATTTCTATATACTGCAGATTCCGGTTCATCATAATGAGCATCCGTTGTGGCGCATACAAGCTTCCCCAACCTATCTCCGCATCTGATAATTCTTCTGTTATACTCCCTAAGTTCTTCATTGCTGTCTACGATTCCTCTTTCTATCATAAACCTGTTGTTTATCAAGGGTTGTATTTCCAAATAGTCGTAGAAAGAGGCCACCTTGTCCAGTTCTTCATCTGAAACACCATCAACAATGGCGCGATAAACCTCTCCTGCCTCGCAGGCAGAGCCTATTATTAAACCCTCCCTATATTTCTCAATAAGGGATTTAGGAAGTCTGGGTCTCTTGTAGAAGTAATTAATATGAGACTCAGAAACCAGTCTATATAGATTCTTTATACCCTCCTGGGTAGCGGCAAGAAGTATAATGTGATAGGTGTTTCTGGATTTGTAATCCAAAACATCATCCTCCGTCATATAACCGGAGTCGTTAAACACATATCCTTCCATTCCATATATGATTTTTATTTCCTTGCCCTTCTTCTTAAGGTCATCCTTAAGCTTTCCCGCATCAGGGAAGCTTTGAACCACACCGTGATCTGTAATGGCTACCGCCGGTTGGTTCCATTCCACTGCAGTATTTATGATGGTCTTCACATCGTTAAGTCCGTCCATTCTGCTCATTTTGGTATGGCAATGAAGCTCAACTCTGTGAAGCCCGGGATAATTGTCCTCCCTCTTCTTTACCTGTCCCTTCTCTATTCTGTTCATGGCAATAGTAAGGGAGTTGTCTTCATATTGGTCTATCTGTGGTTGGCCTTGAATCTTTACATAGTCACCAAGGGAAATGTTCTCGTCAATGTCCTTCCATTTTTCATCGGTAACAAAGGTCTTGCAAAGTATGCTTTTGCTTTTATCTGTAATGAAAAGCTTAGCCATTATACTTCCACTGCTAAAGACCTTCATTTCCTTGCCAAAAACGATGCCCCCTATTACCGCATCTTTCATGGTAGGATCTATTTCAGAAATCGGCATCTCATCACCCACGATGGTTCTTCCTCCCATGATTATATTCCCAATAACCGGAAGTTCCTTTTGTCTTCTCTTGGCCAGATATTCATTTCTTCTTTTTATTCCGCTGGCACTTTGGCTTTTTTTCTCAACAGGAGTTTCCTTAACCTTCTCGGCGGCTTGTTTGGATTGTTCAGCACTTTCTTTAATGGCTTCCTCCAATCTAACCTCCACCTCTTTTTCCAGGTTCTCCTTGGCCAAATGGTGTAATTCCTGGTCGTTTACAAAAACCACCTTCATATCCATGCCAAAATCATCCCGGATATACTTTTTAAATAAATCCGACAAGGATTCATTCAGTCTCTCCGTCATTACATTTCCAAGAGCCTTAATATAGAGAGTGTTGTTCTCTACCTCCAAACCCTCTCGAATTATGCTTTCCGTTATTCCCCGATAAAGACCATTGGCCCGGTCTATCATTTTTGGCAAATAAAGTTCCAGATAGGTCTTAGGACTTTGAATCATATTTTCATACTGGCACTTTATTTCCACATCCTTTACTTCAGGAATGGCATTTAGAATAATACCCTTGATTTTTCTTTCACTATAAACAGGAATGACAAAATTAAGTGCCAACTCTATGGTCAGCACTCCGGTACTTTTTCTAATTACCCCATCCTTGATTTCAAAGGCGAAATCTTCCTTTGTTAAATTGTCCTTTTCAAGAATGTCCCAATCTATATGCTTTTCAAAAATATCTCTCATAAAGGTATTATGCCGCTCCCTTTATTTTGATTCTTCCTTTTGGATTATATCTATCAGTTGGTCCACCAGCTCTTCTTCGGGAACTGTTTTTACTATTTCTCCCTTGGCGATAATCACGCCTTTTCCTTTACCGCCGGCAATACCATAGTCAGCTTCCATTGCCTCTCCGGGACCGTTAACAACACATCCCATTACGGCGATTTTGATACCCTGCCTAAGATTAATGTTCATCAGCCTTTGGTCTACCTCTTCTGCCAGGCTCTGTAAATCCACTTCCGTTCTGCCGCAGGTTGGGCATGACACCAGGTTGTACTTTGGTTCCATTAGGCCCAGAGATTCCAGTATTTCCTTAGCAAAGACAACCTCTTCCACAGGATTGGCAGTAAGGGACACCCTTAAGGTATCTCCAATCCCGGCCAGAATAAGGCCCCCTATTCCTATGGCGGATTTCACCTTGCCTCTTCTTATGGTTCCTGCCTCGGTGATTCCTATATGTATGGGGTGGATGGTTCTTTCCCCCAGGATTATATGGGCGTCATAGTTCATGGATACATCAGATGATTTTATGGAACAAACCAGGTTGTCATATCCCATGTCTTCTATTATAGCCAGGTTCCTAAGAGCACTTTCCGCCAGTCCTTCTGCAGTAACTCCACGGTTTTTCTCCAAAATATCCTTTTCCAGGGATCCGGAATTAACTCCTACTCGAATGGGGATTCCCGCTGCCTTTGCTTCCTTAACCACAGCTTCCACTCTGTCTTTGGATCCAATATTACCGGGGTTAATTCGTATTTTATCCGCCCCGGACTTAATGGCCTCAATGGCAAGTCTATAGTCAAAGTGAATATCCGCAACCAAGGGCATATCCGTCTTCTTCCTGACTGAAGCCAGAGTTTCTGCCGATTCAATATCAGGAATGGCAATACGGATAATTTCGCATCCGGCTTCCTCCAATTCCTGGATTTGATTAAGAAGAGCCTTTTCATCCCTCGAACTTACATTTGTCATAGACTGAATTGCTAGAGGATTGGCCCCGCCTATTTCTATGTTTCTGATTTTTACAGTTTTTGATTTTCTTCGATTAATCATTTTCCTTTGTTATTTAAAGAGCTTAATTATATCGCTACCTGCCACAAAGACAGCAAAGGCAATAAGCAGTACCATACCGGCGGCATGTACCTTTGCCTCCACACTGTCACTAATGGCCTTTCCTGTTATCTTTCTTATTATCACAAATATTATTCTACCTCCATCCAATGCAGGGAATGGAAGGAGATTAAAGATGGCCAAGTTAAGACTGATTACCGCCACCAAATAAATGAAGTATAGTCCCCCCAGGCTGGAGGTCTGGCTGACTATCTGAGCCATTCCTATGGGGCCGCTTACCTCACCCATAATGTTTTCCGAATGAACCAATTGCTTAAGGGTGGTTAAAAGGGCTCCCATTAACTCCTTGGTGGATACCGCTCCATTCTTTATGGCAAGAAGGGGGCTATGATCCACCTTTGACTCTATTCCGATTTTATATGCTCCCTGTTCATTAAGCTCAGGAATAATACTAAAGGTTTCGGTTCCACCATTTCTCTCTACGGTTACATCCACCGCACTGCCATCGGCCATGCCCTCATCCAGGTAGGTTATTACATCATACCAGGAGCCGGTGTCCTTTCCGTTGATCTCTATAATTTTGTCTCCGGCCATTACCCCTGCCTCATAAGCAGGACCACCTTCAGCAACATCTGCCAATGTGGTAGTAGCGGTTCCTCCCACTCCGGCCATTATGGTCATGGCTATGAAGGCTATGAAGATATTCATGGCGGCTCCCGCCACAAGGATTATTATCTTTTGCCACCATTTCTTATTGTTAAAAGCTCTGGGATTGTCGTCGGATTCCTCTGTGTCCTCACCCTCCATGGCACAATATCCACCGATGGGAATGGCCCTTATGGAATAAAGGGTTTCCTTACCCTGTTTCTTAAAAATTGCCGGGCCCATGCCAAAGGCAAATTCATTAACCTGCACCCCAAAGGACTTAGCCGCAATAAAATGTCCCAGTTCATGAGGGAATATCAAAAATACAAACAAGATAATCATCAGTATAACTGTAAGCATTTAATTCCCTCCTTTCATATTACTTTCTATTGTTTCTGCAATTTCCATGGCTCTTTCCCTGGCCCATCCATCGGCAGACAAAATGTTTTCCAATTTATCCGCCGGCAAAGACTGGTGCTGATCCATAATCTCTTCAATAATGTCAGGTATATCCAAAAATCCGATTTTCTTTTTTAAAAATAAATCTACCAGAACCTCGTTGGCTCCATTCATTACCGCCGGATAGGTTCCTCCCAACTTTGCTGCCCTAAGGGCTAAAGCAAGACATTTAAAGTTTTCTGCATCCGGCTTCTCAAAGGTGAGATTGCTGGCCTTGTTAAAGAAATCTACCCTTTGGCATTCCTTATCTAAATCCAATCTGTCAGGATAGGCTAAGGCAAGGGCAATGGGCACCTTCATGTTCGGTGTTCCCAGTTCTGCCAATACTGCAGTATCCTTGAACTCCACTGCAGAATGTACAATGCTCTGGGGATGCACCAATACTTCTATATTCTCCACCGGCACATCAAAGAGCCACATGGCTTCAATTATTTCCAGACCCTTGTTCATCATTGTAGCAGAGTCTATGGTTATCTTTTGTCCCATGGTCCAGTTGGGATGCTTAAGGGCCATTTCCGGTGTAACATTCTTAAGCTTGTCCCTGGTCCAGCCTCTGAAGGGACCGCCGGAAGCAGTAAGAAGTATTCTAGAAATTTCTTTCCCTTTGTTTCCCTCTAAGCACTGAAATATTGCACTGTGCTCGCTATCCACCGGCAGCATTTTCACACCCTTTTTCTTTGCTGATTCCATTACCAGCTGTCCACCGGCAACCAGAGTTTCTTTATTGGCAAAGGCTATGTCATGGCCGGCACCAATAGCTTCCAGGGTGGGTACAAGACCTCTCATTCCCATTAAAGAATTAAGAACTATATCCGTTTCATAAGTGGCAGCCTTTACAATGCCATCCTCTCCAACTCCTATTTCTGCTTTTTCTATGCCCTTATCCTTTAGGAGGTTTATGAGCTTTTCCCTGGAGCTTTCGCTTCCCACAGCAATATATTCCGGTTGGAATTCCAAAATCTGCTGAACAAAAACCTCCACCTGCTCACCGCAGGTAAGAGCAGAAGTCTTAAACTTGTCAGAACTTGATCTTATTATTTCCAATGCCTGGGTACCTATAGAACCGGTACTTCCAAGTATAGTAACTTTCTTCATAATCTATACATTAACCCCTTAAGAACTTCAATTTATTTTGCCATAATAAGCATGACGTAATAATAGATAAAAGGCGCAGTAAATATTATGCTGTCTATTCTGTCCATTATTCCTCCATGCCCCGGAATAATATCTCCATAATCCTTAATATCCATTTTTCTCTTTAACGCTGATGCGGAAAGATCTCCTATCTGTGCAAATACAGATCCCAAAATCCCCATTACAATAATATGGGGGAACATATCAATCTTAGCTATTAAAGCGAAGACCACTGAAGCCAAAACCGATCCTAGCACGCCACCTATGCTTCCCTCTATGGTTTTCTTTGGAGAAAGCTTGGGACAAAGCTTATGCTTTCCAAGGAAGTATCCTGTGAAATAGGCAGCTACATCTGTAAAAATGGCAGTTATTCCTACCATCCACACCATTATGCCCTGGTCTGTATTGGCCAGCATAACCATGTGATAAACCAAAAACTCTATATATATAATTCCAAATATAGTTACGATGGCATCTGCAGCTTTATGCTTTTCCAGGTTGAAGATTCCTATTATAGACGCAACCACAGAAAGGAATATCCATCCCATCAAATAGGTATCATTAAGCCGCAGCAAGTATATTAAATACAGTGCAATTAAGGCTCCCCATGCAATAAAAATATTTCCTCTATAGCCCAGGTTGGAAAAGCCCTTAAAAAGCTCCCATACAGCCACTGCACTAATAAGAAAAGCAACTATGGCAAGAGGTAGGCCTCTGAAAATCAGCACCAAAACCAAAGGAATCATAATCAAACCTGAAAGAATCCGAGTCTTCATTTTCTTCCTCCGTATCTACGGTCTCTATTTCCAAAGGAGGCTATTATCTCCTTAAACTCCTCCGGTCCAAAGTCCGGCCACAGAGTATCAGTAAAGGCAAATTCGCTATAGGCTGCCTGCCACAGAAGAAAATTGGATAGCCTCTCTTCTCCGCTGGTTCTGATAATTAAATCCGGATCCGGAATGTTTCCGTTTTCCTCTCCTGTATATAAATACCTGGCAATATCCTCTTCAGTTATTTCTTCAACTTCATATCCCTTGGATACTGCGTCAAAGAAGCGCTCACTTACTATGTTATTTACCGCCCTTAGGATCTCCGCTCTGCTTCCATAATTAATTGCAATATTAAATTGCATTCCTGTATTTTTCTCCGTCAGCTTAATTGCCCCCTCCATGCTTTCCTTTGCATCATGGGGAATGATGGACATATCTCCCAGCACTCGAACTCTAACATTCTCCTGGTGAAGTTCTTCCAAATCGCTGGCTACGAATTTCACCAAAAGACTGAAAATACCTGACACTTCCTCCATATCCCTTTTCCAGTTTTCCGTGGAAAAAGCATATACCGTCAGATATTTAATGCCCATATTGGATGCAGTTCTTATGGCCTCCTTCATGGCCTTTATGCCGGCATTGTGGCCCATAAGTCTAGGCATCATTCTTTGCTTGGCCCATCTGCCGTTTCCATCCATTATTATGGCTACATGCACCGGCAGTTTTTCAATATTATCCATCCTTTGCTCACTGTCCTCCAGTCACAAAATACGGGCTATCCGCAGATGCGAAACAGCCCGATTAATACCTTTGATTACGGTAAGGCTTAAACTTCCATAACCTCTTTTTCTTTTTCTGCAACTATAGCGTCAATGTCCTTAATGGCCTTTTCTATAGTCTTTTCCACATCATCCAGTTCAACCGCCAGCTCGTCCTCGGATATTTCTCCATTCTTTTGCTGTTTCTTCAGTTTGTCGATGCTTTCTCTTCTAAGGTTCCTTACCGCCACCTTTGTTTCTTCACCCATTTTCTTAATGGTCTTTGTAAGTTCAACTCTGCGCTCCTCCGTTAGCTGGGGAATGGCCAGCCTTACGTTCTTGCCGTCATTGCTGGGGGTAATACCTATATCCGCAATATTGATGGCCTTCTCAATGTCAGGCACGGTTTTGGGATCAAAGGGAGTAATAAGCAGGGTCCTTGGATCCGGTGTACTGATATTGGAAAGCTGCTTAAGGGGGGTAGGTGTTCCATAATAGTCCACAACTACCTTGTCCAAAAGAGCAGCATTGGCTCTACCTGCTCTCACTGTATTGAGATCAGCCTTCAGAACTTCTTTGCTCTTTTCAATCCTGTCTTCTACACTTTTATTACTCATATCTCCTCCTACTTTATTATGGTTCCAATTTCTTCGCCTAAGACAGCCTTCATAATATTGCCCTCTCCGGCTAGACCAAATACATGTATGGATATATTGTTTTCTCTGCAAAGAGCCGCCGCCGTGGAATCCATAACCTTTAGATCCATGTCCAGCACCTCTTTTAATGTAAGGTGGGTAAATTTCTTGGCGTCGGGATTTGTGTCCGGGTCGTCGCTGTATACGGCGTCCACGTTCTTTGCCAGAAGAATAACCTCTGCATTCATCTCCGCTGCCCTTAGGGCCGCCGTTGTATCCGTGGAGAAGAAGGGGCTTCCCGTTCCTCCGCCAAAGATTACCACATCTTTGTGTTCCAATCTGCTGATGGCCTTCATTCTAGCATAGGGTTCAGCAATTTCTCTCATTTCTATGGCTGTTTGAACTCTGGCCTTTACACCTATATTCAGCAAAGCTGATTGAAGGGCCAAAGAATTCATTACCGTTGCCAGCATACCCATATAGTCTGCAGTGGCCCGGTCCATATTCTCGCTGCTTCTTCCTCTCCAGAAGTTTCCGCCACCTACCACTATAGCTATTTCCACACCCAAATCACTTACTTCTTTGATTTGGCGGGCAACAACATCGGTAACCTCGTCACATATGCCGAATTTCTGTTCTCCGGCCAAGGCTTCGCCGCTTATTTTCAGCAAAACACGCTTATATTTGGGTTTCATCAGCCACCTCTTTTATCTGGTTTTTTCTCTAATAATTCGCTCCACAATTTTACCATATATGGTGGATTGGTTCAATATTATTTGGCTCAATTTGTGGATTCAGTAGCCTCTATTCCAGACCATGCAGGTATTCAATAGCTGCCATTGCTGCAACAGCTCCGTCAGCAGTAGCAGTTACCAATTGCCTTCTTAATTTTGCTCTGGCATCCCCTGCCACAAATACTCCTTCTGTATCTGTAAGGCAGTCTTCCTTTGAATCAAAGAAGCCTGCACCATCCAGCTTTGTTAGATTGGAAAAGTTTCCATTGTCCGGCACCTTTCCATAAGCTACAAAGATGGCGCTTACCTCCAGAATTCTTTCCTCTTCCGTCTTTACATTCTTAACCTTAATTCCCGAAACCACAGGCTCTCCCATAATTTCCACAGGAACCGTATCCAGGACAAATTCCACATTTTCCTTGGAGGCCAGTCTCTTTACTGTAATTTCATCTCCTCTGAATTCGTCCCTTCTATGGACCAGATACACCTTGTTGGCCAGCTGGGCCATGTATTCCGCATCCTCCAAGGCCGTGTTTCCGCCACCTAATACGGCCACGTCTTTACCTCTAAAGAAAGCCCCATCGCAGGTGGCGCAATAGGAAATTCCGGCGCCAACCATATTCTCTTCTCTTGGAAGTCCCAGGGGTCTACTTTCCACTCCTGTGGCAAGTATTACGGAATAGGCTTCAAAGGTCTTACCTTCCGAACCTCCAAGACCCTTGGTTGTTATTTTGAAACAAGGCTTTCCGGCCTCATCCTTAGTCTTCTCTATTTCTGAAACTTCACCAAAGGCCATTTCTGCACCTAGTTCCGTGGCCTGATTATACATATCCGTAGCAAGTTCAAAACCGGAGGTATGCTTTGCTCCGGGATAATTATCCACCTCAGGGGTATTAATGATTTGTCCACCATAGGACAATTTTTCAATAAGGAGAACGGATTTGCCTCCCCTTGCTCCATATATGGCTGCAGTAAGCCCGGCAGGGCCTGCTCCAACAATTGCTATATCGTGCATATCTTCACCTCTCTATTTATAATACTCTAATTCGTTTTTGCTATTATACCCCTTTTTTCTTCTTATTCACAGCAAAGTAGGATTGATGGATTTTCCTTTCATATCAATAGGCCTTCCATATAACTAGGCCCTCCATATTCTCCTAAGGGTTTCCGCAATTAAACTATAGAGAACTCCAATGCTGCTGATAATTACCCTTTCCTTTACAGAGTGGGCGTTAAGGATTTCAGCACCTAGGCAGACTATTTCCATTTCCGGAGCCAGTTCCTGAAAGAAGGCCGGTTCCAACCCCACCTTTGCCACCCTTTTCCTCATGGGAACTCCATGATGTTCCTGGTAGATTTCATTTATGGTATCTGCAAGCCTGCTGTTGGATAGGGAGTGCCAGCTATGATATCCCGCCACAGATAATTCAAATCCGGATTCACCGGCAGTTTTTCTATGCATATCCAGAATGTGGTTTTCCTGATCTATGGTATCGCACCTAAGCATATCTCCCACATAGAGGAATCCATCCTGGGTAAAGACTTTGCCTAAATTGCTGGAACTTGTTACCTCCCCTTCCTTATCCACTGAGGTTATTCCATCATGAAGGTGAGTCAAAAAATAAAGTACATCTCTTTGAAAATCATAATTCCATATCAGGCTTCCCTTTGATGTCTCCCCCAATCTTTTTACCGTAAGTCTTCCTGTAGGGTCAGACCTTTCATACTCCTGGTGCAGATGTTTTTCCTCCTTAAGGAGCAGTTTTCCGGCAGAAAGCCTGCAGGCCATGGGAACTGCTACAATTGCGGTGGCATCTCCGGGAATGGCATTATATCCCACACCCCCTTTAAACTGCACAATTCTCATGTCGAATCTGTCCTGCACTTCTTCAAGTATTTCCGCCAGCTGATGGATGCTGTTACATCTGTGTTTATCTATATCGTCACCGGAATGCCCCCCAAGGAAGCCTTCCATTTTAACTTCGTAGAGTTCCGTCTCCTCCAGCTGATTTTTCTTTCTGGTATTAAAAGATACCTTGTCCTTAATTTTCTCCAACTGAAGCTGCCGGGAAAAGGTTTCCCTTAAGCCTCCCTTGCATCCTATAACCTCAGTATCCGAATGAAAACCATCGGTATTAATCATGTATTTGGCTCCGGAAAGCCAGGATTCCGGCACTGCCTTTGCCCCCTTAAGTCCTATTTCCTCTGAAACGGTAAACAGCACTTTTATGGGGCCATAATGCTTTTCCTTTAGTTTAATTAGACTGAGGATTGTGGCCAGACCAATGCCATTGTCAGCTCCCAAGGTGGTATGACCATCGCTTTTAATGGAGTCTTCTTCGATTACAGGATTAACCACCGCTTCCTCCGGTTTTTTATCTCCTGCAATAACCATATCCATATGGGCCTGAAGTATAATGGCAGGCACATCTTCCCTGCCTTCCTGGCCCTGGATAATCCCCAGGATATTTCCCGTCTCATCCTTATGAACTTCCGCACCTAAAGAGGTGAGCCTCTTTTTTAGATGCTCACCAATATCTTTTTCAAATCCGCTTCCGTGAGGAATGGCGCATATTGCTCTAAACTCCTCAATAATTGTACGGATGGCCTTATTATACCCAAATCCCTTGGGCGCTATTACTTCATTAGTTTTTCCAAAGCAGCATGTTTCAAGCATACGCAGAATACCTTCATGGCTTGCTCCACAACCTCCGGTGCCGGAAGACTGGGAGCGATTCTTAAATTGCTATCCTCCGGATCATTTCCTCCGGGATAGGTAGCCCCTGCTCCCGTCATCACCAAACCTGCTTCCTTGCATAGTCTCCAGGTTTCCTTTGCTGTTCCGGGCAAACAGTTAATACTTACAAAATATCCTCCCTTGGGTTTTTGCCATGTGGCAATTCCCAAAGGCTCTATTTCCTTTTCCAGGGTATTAAGAACAGTTTTAAACTTTGGTCCTAAAATCCCTGCATGTTTTTTCATGAGTTCCAGAGTATGAGCCTTGTCCTTTAAATATATGGCGTGTCTTAACTGATTGGTTTTATCAAAGCTAATGGCTTGAATAGTAATTAAGCTCTCCATGTATTCCATATTCGCCTTGCTGCAGGCAAACACTGCCACCCCTGCTCCCGGAAGGGTTACCTTGGATGTGGAGGCGTATTCAAAAACCATATCCGGATTTCCTGCTTTTTCGCAAAGGGAAAGGATGTCCGGGAAGGGCACATAGTCTCCATCAAACTCATGAATTACATAGGCATTGTCCCACATAAGGAGGAAGTCCTTTGCCGCAGGTTTCATTCCGGCAATTCTTTCAAGAGTTTCCGCAGAATAAATAATACCGTCGGGATTGGAATACTTTGGAACATTCCACATTCCCTTAACCTGAGGATCCTTAATAAGCTCCTCCACCATATCCATATCGGGGCCTGTTTCCCCCATGGGTACATTTATGGTTTCCATACCGAAGCTTTGGCAGATGGAAAAATGTCTGTCATAGCCGGGAACGGGACAAATCCATTTCACCTTGTCTAATTTGCCCCAGGGCTTATCAGAATGAAGCATACCGTGGGTATAGGCTTTGGCTATTGTATCATACATAAGCTGAAGACTGGCATTTCCACCAACAAAGATGTTTTCCGGCTTGGTGCCAAGTATGTCGGCAAAGAGTACCTTGGCCGGCTCAATTCCGCTCATTACACCATAGTTTCTAACGTCATCCGGCCCCACCATAAAATCGCTGGTGGAAGGCAAGATATCAAAGATATCCGAAACCAGGTCCAGCTGTTCTTTCCCCGGCTTTCCCCTTGCAATATTCAGGTTAAGGCCCATTTCTTTTATCTTGCCATACTCCGACTTAACGCTTTCCAGTTCCTGTTTTAGCTCGTCCATGGTCATTTCGGTGTATTTCTTCATATCTCTCTCCTTATATTAGTTCCAGGGCTTGAGCAATATCAGCTATTAGATCCTCTTTGTCTTCAAGACCACAGGACATACGTACCAGTCCCGCAGGAATACCTGCCTGCTCCAGCTGTTCATCTGTCATCTGTCTATGGGTGGTTGTTGCAGGATTTAAGCAGCAGGTTCTGGCATCCGCCACGTGGGTTTCAATAGCAGCCAGTTTAAGGGCGTTCATGAACTTCTCTGCCCCTTCTCTTCCTCCATCTACAACAAAGGAAACTACACCGCAGCCTCCATTACCCATATACTTCATGGCCAAATCGTAATACTTGTTGCCGGGCAATCCGGGATAGCTTACGCTGAGAACCTTATGGTTCTTTGATAGGAATTCCGCAACAGCCTGACCGTTTTCCACGTGTTTGGGCATACGTACATGGAGGGACTCCAAACCCAGGTTAAGGTAGAAGGCATGCTGTGGCGATTGGATACTTCCAAAGTCTCTCATAAGCTGAGCTGTGCACTTGGTTATAAAGGCACCCTCCATGCCAAACTTCTCCGCATAGACTATTCCATGATAGGAGTCATCAGGAGTGGTAAGACCCGGGAATTTATCCTTATGAGCCATCCAGTCGAATTTCCCTCCATCTACAATGGCTCCCCCTACAGCTACACCATGACCATCCATATACTTAGTGGTGGAATGGGTCACAATATCAGCGCCCCACTCAATAGGTCTACAGTTAATGGGGGTTGGGAAGGTATTGTCTATAATAAGCGGTACCCCATGGCTATGGGCGGCCTTAGCAAATTTTTCAATGTCTAAAACCGTAAGGGCAGGATTTGCCAGAGTCTCTCCAAACACTGCTTTTGTATTGGGCCTAAAGGCTGCCTCCAACTCCTCATCTGTGGCATCAGGACTGATAAACGTGGCCTCTATTCCCATCTTTGCCATGGTTACACTTATAAGGTTAAATGTGCCACCATAGATTGTTGATGATGATACTATGTGATCCCCTGCTTCGCAGATATTAAACAGAGCAAAGAAATTTGCCGCCTGGCCTGAGGAGGTTAGCATTGCAGCTGTTCCACCTTCCAGGGCTGCTATCTTTGCTGCCACCAAATCGTTGGTTGGGTTCTGAAGCCTGGTATAAAAATAACCGGCTGCTTCCAAATCAAAGAGCTTACCCATTTCCTCACCGGTGGCATATTTAAATGTAGTGGATTGGATAATGGGAATCTGCCTAGGCTCTCCGTTTTCCGGGGTATAACCCCCTTGAACACAAATTGTTTCAATTGATTCTTTCTTTTCTTTACACACTTCTCTTTCACTCCTTTTTATATTCTCCGAATCATCTTCCGGATTTAACCATTTTATAATAACATTGGGATTCTCTTCTACAATATCTTGAGAAAGGCGTTTAAGACCCTTAACAAGCTTGGCGATTTCCTCGCTGCACTCCTGAAGTTTGGGCTCCATAATATTAAGCTCCAACTTTTCACCCACCTCGCTTAATACATCATGAAGGGCGTCCAAATTATTACCATAATAATCGGGAAGATCAATCAGCTCCTTTAGTTTTTCGTGGAATTCTCCCTTTGTTTTTATTTCTCTAAAATCTATATGTTTCATTTTCTCTCCAATTATTCTTTCTTTAGGCAGACTTCAGCATAGTTTTATTCAATCCCCTTCATAAAGCAATTCAAAGGATTCATAATGGTCATCAGTATAGTATATATATCCGTCCTCTGACCATACTATGCGCTTTGCTCCTCTTTTTTTCTTACCTTTGGTATCTATGTCACATTCGTAATAGGTTTTATCCTCAGGAAGGCTTCCTTCGTAATTACCAAATTTATCTCCACCTATGGCAGAACCCGGTACAAATTTTTCCGGTGTTCCTCCGGTCCACCCCAGCTTCTTGGCTTCTTTCTTTGTTATATAATTGTCCGGCAGATGCCCATATATATGTAGGTAGAGGGCTACATCATCCTTACTGTAATAATAGCCATCCTCATCCAGAGATTCCTCCTGAGAGCTTTCACCTTGATTCTCATCTTGGCTTTCACTCTGGTTTTCACCTTGATTCTCATCCTGGCTTTCACTCTGGTTTGCACCTTGGTTTTCGCCTTGGTTTTCCTGCGACTCTTGATCTTCCTCCCGGTTTTCTTCTGTAGTTTCAGATATAGAAGAAGGCTCCGAAGGTTGGTCCTTTTTCTTACATCCCGAAAGCATCCCCAGGGTTAAAAGAAGAATCAGAATGAGCGCAAGGATTTTGTTAATTCTAATTCTGTTCATTTAAACCTCTTATCATTAAACTTCTTTGAAAATTATATATGTAAGAACATACTTATACAAGGTCAAATACAAAAGAAAACCCCCTTTTGCGGCTCCCGGCCGGAACGCAGTTTTAAATCTATTATAGATTATAATCCTACTTGTGTTACATTTTTAATAATTGAGGTATAATACCCTTGTAGCAATAATGCAAAGTCAGAGTATTATAATAATGTAATATAGAGAAGGAGAAAAAAATGGCTTTAGTAATTACAAAAGATAACTTTGAAGCAGAAGTTAAGAATTCTGATCAGCCTGTAGTAATTGATTTTTGGGCACCCTGGTGCGGTCCCTGCAAAATGACAGGTCCCATCATTGAGGAGCTGGCAGAAGAGCTAACCGGGACCGTAAAAGTTGGCAAAGTCAACGTGGATGAAGAGCCGGAATTGGCTGCCCAGTACGGGGTAATGAGTATTCCGACCATCGTTAAGATTGTAGGCGGAAATGAAGAAAAGCGCGCCATCGGACATATGCCAAAGGAACTTTTGAAGGAGCAGCTTGGCATCTAATTTGCCCATTGCAATAATTAGCGAATCCTACTTAAGGCGGTAATATCAAAAGAGACCTACTTGGACTTATTTAAAGTCCTATGATAGGTCTCTTTTATTTCTATATTTATTTTAGGTTTGTAGGGCTGAACCGCCGCCCCGGCTTACCTTATGGCATTTTGACTTGAATCTCTAAGAATTACGTCGTGGGCTCCCCCTTCCACTATGGAGGTGGCAGAAACCAAAGTAAGCTTAGCCTTCTCCTGCAGCTCCGGAATGGTTAATACTCCGCAATTACACATGGTTGATTTCACTTTGTTCAGGGTTAGCTGCACATTGTCGTGAAGAGGTCCTGCATAAGGCACATAGGAATCCACACCTTCTTCGAATTTCATTCCGGCGTCTCCTCCCATATCATATCTTTGCCAGTTACGAGCCCTGTTGGATCCTTCTCCCCAGTATTCTTTGACGTAGTTTCCATTTACATTTAAGCGGCTTCCGGGGGCTTCATCAAATCTGGCAAAGTATCTTCCCAGCATAATGAAGTCCGCACCCATGGCCAAGGCCAAGGTCATATGGTAGTCATATACTATACCACCATCAGAGCAAATGGGCACATAGATTCCCGTCTCCTCAAAATATTCTTTCCTGGCTCTTGCCACTTCTATAACTGCAGAGGCCTGTCCTCTTCCTATACCCTTTTGCTCACGGGTAATACAGATTGAGCCGCCGCCAATTCCGATTTTCACAAAGTCTGCACCGGCTTCCACCAGGTATCTAAAGCCCTCTGCATCCACCACGTTTCCGGCTCCCACCTTTACCTCATCGCCGTACTTTGATCTAATCCATGCAATGGTATCCTTTTGCCATTCGGAATAACCTTCTGAAGAGTCAATACAGAGAATATCTGCGCCGGCTTCCACCAAAGCAGGAACCCTCTCTTCATAATCTCTACTGTTTATTCCTGCTCCAACCACATAACGTTTTCCTGCATCCAATAATTCCGATGGATTGGATTTATGGTTGTCATAGTCTTTTCTAAAAACAAAGTGAGTCAGTCTTTGTTTTTTGTCTATTATCGGAAGAGCATTAAGTTTATTATCCCAAAGAATGTCATTGGCTTCAGAAAGGGTTACACCATCCTCAGCGTATATTAGTTTTTCAAAAGGCGTCATGAATTCACTGATCTTTGTACCGGGATCCATGCGGCTTACTCGGTAGTCTCTGCTGGTAACAATACCGATTATCTTTCCATCGGGAGTTCCATCCTCGGTAATTGCTATTGTGGAATGTCCACTCTTTGCCTTTAGGTCTAAAACATCCTGAAGAGTTTGGTCAGGTCTTAGGTTACTGTCGCTTCTTACAAATCCTGCCTTGTAGGATTTCACCTTTCTGATCATTTCCGCTTGATTCTCTATGGTTTGAGATCCGAATATAAAAGAAATCCCACCTTCCTTTGCCAGAGCAACAGCCATTCTATCGTCAGAAACAGCCTGCATAACAGCAGAAACAAGGGGGATGTTGGCACAGAGCGCGGGCTCTTCACCTTTTTTAAACTTAACAATTGGTGTCTTAAGGCTTACGTTGTTAACTGTGCAATCCTTTCCTGTATACCCCGGAAGCAGCAAAAACTCATTGAATGTCCTGGACGGTTCGTTGATAAATTGTGCCATTTGACTCTCCTCTCTTCCTGGAAATAAATTTATACTATAATAATACAAAATCTGTTGATTATCAACGAGGAAAAGTTCTAAATATTATAATCCCCGTATTTATCAATAGACCAATAAGTGATATAATTTACCGACGGGAATACTAGGGAAAAGAGATATATTTCATGAAGAAAACAAGGATTATTTTATATACTTTGATTGTACTGTTGATTTTGGTTTTTGGAATCCATGGTTTTGTGGTATTTTCCGGCGGAAAAATGCTAAACAACCAGGTGTCTCAAACTTTGGACGGCAAAGTCTATACTGAGGCTGATATTAATTCCATCATGAAGGACAATGAAAATGCGGACTGCATTTTGGTGCTTGGCGCAGGTGTCTACTCTGACGGGACTCCCACTCCCATGCTTAAGGATCGGTTGGACAGAGGCATTCAGCTTTATAAGCTTAAGCTGGCACCAAAGATTCTTCTTTCCGGGGACAACGGACAGGTGGAATACAACGAGGTAGCCGTTATGCTTTCTTATGCCCTGGAGCAAGGGATTCCCGAGGAGGATATTTTCCTGGATCATGCAGGATTCTCAACCTATGAATCTATGTATAGAGCCAAGGCCATATTCAATGTGAAGAAAGCTTTGGTGGTTACACAGAAATATCATGAATTCCGCGCCCTGTATATCGGAAAAAGATTGGGACTAGATGTAATTGGCATTTCAGCCAACGATACATCCTACAGCGGAAATATTTATCGCGAGATAAGAGAAGTCCTTGCCAGAGAAAAGGATTTCTTCCAATGTATCTTTAAGCCGGAGCCCACATATCTGGGAGATACAATAGATATAAATGGAAATGGACAAATAACTTGGTAGATCATATGAACAGTAAGACCTTTGATATAACATCTATAGCATTAATGACAGCAGTCACTGCCGTAATGGCTCAAATCGCCATTCCCATGCCTGCCGGTGTTCCCATGACCCTGCAAACATTTGCCGTAACTTTGGCGGGTGTAGTATTGGGATCAAAAAATGGAGGCCTTTCCATGGTGCTCTACATACTTATGGGGGCCATTGGATTACCTGTTTTCTCTGGATTTCGAGGAGGTCTAGCAATGCTGGTGGGTCCCACAGGAGGATTTCTTCTTTCCTTCCCTGTAATGGCTTTTATTATTGGGCTGGGAGTAAAATACATTAAAGATAAGCCCTTAATATTTTGGTCATATTTGGCACTGGGCACCATCATTAATTATATTATAGGTACAATAGTTTTTTCTCTTTCAACAGGATCAGGACTAGTTCCTTCCTTTATGGCCTGTGTCTTTCCCTTTATCCCAACGGCAGTTATAAAACTCATTGTTGGTGGACTAATGGGGATTCGTTTAAGAGATGCTGTACCACAGCTAAAGCACTAAGTATCAGATTAGGTAGCGGAATTACACGAGGTGGCAGAATTGAAGAAGAAAATTTTGGTCATAGGTACCGGCGGCACCATTGCCAGCACTCAATCCGAATCCGGTCTTGTTCCGGGACTTACTGCAGATGACCTGATGACACATGTTCCGGACGCAAAAGAGCTGGCTGACATAGATGCTATTCAGGTTTGCAATTTGGATAGCACCGATGTTACCCCCAAGGACTGGATGCTTTTTGCATCTACCATTGAGGAGAACTATCATGCCTATGATGGATTTGTTCTTTGCCACGGTACCGACACCCTGGCCTACACTGCTGCAGCTCTGTCCTATCTAATTCAAAATTCAAGAAAGCCCATTGTAATTACCGGCTCCCAAAAGCCCATCGATGCAGAGGACACAGACGCCAGACGCAACCTTAGAGACAGCATCCTATATGCCTGCGACCAAAATTCTCATTTAGTTTCAATTGTCTTTGACGGAAAGGTAATTGCCGGAACAAGAGCAAAAAAGGAAAAGAGCAAAAGCTTCGATGCCTTCTCCAGCATAAACTTTCCCTATCTGGCTTTAATAAGAGACGGTCGTGTTATCCGCTATATCTACGAAAACAAAGAAGACCTGGCTGATCCTACCTTTGCTCATAAGGTCAGCAGTAAGGTTTTTGCTCTTAAGCTGGCTCCCGGTTTCAATAAGTCGCTGCTGCCGGTTTTGTTTGAGCAATATGACTGCATCATTATTGAGAGCTTTGGTCTCGGAGGAATTCCTTCATATCTCATGGAGGAGTTTAAGGCTCAGATGGACAGTCACAATACTTTGATTATTGTATCCACCCAGGTGGCCAACGAAGGCAGCGACATGTCAATCTATCAAGTGGGTCTGGATGCCAAGTCCAGCTTCAACCTTTTGGAAACCTACGACATGACTATGGAATCCGCCTACGCCAAAGCCTGCTGGCTATTGGGGCTGTTGGACTCCAATAAAAAAGACCCGGGCACATTAGGCCTAGGTCCTGAATCTATCGCCTTTGCAAAAAAGGAATTCTACCGCTCAATAAACCACGATCTTCTGGAGTTCGCTTAAACCAAGCTCCCTTACGATGGCCGCGCGCCTCGGCTTTGCCGGAAAACAGCTCGGAAATCAAGGCTTCGTTGACCAACTTTTATAGTTGCAAAGCTTTAATCCAAATTATCTATAGCGTATTGCGCTTCCTCTTCAGTGAATTGTTCTCCGTATTCAGATATGAGTTGGTCATATATTGCAGAGTGAGACATAGATAATGTTTCTTGATAACTCTTTGCCTTTTCTAATGCGTGGATTTTATAATCAACATCTAAAGTATCAACTGCATATTGCGCTTCTTCTTCAGTAAATTGCTCTCCATATTCAGAAATTAGCTGATCATATACCCCTGCCTTAGACATATGCATAGTCTCTACATATGATTCCGCCTTTTTTAGCGCATTTTCTTTATAATCCACATCAAGATTCTCAATGGCATATGTTGCTGCTTCAGCGGTAAACCCTTCTCCATACTCAGATGTTAATTGATCATATATACCTGCTTTAGACATATACATCAAATCACTATAACTTTTTGCCTTCTTTAGCGCCGACTTATACTCAGAGGGCACGGACTCATCACTTTCAGCTTCCTCCGTTGCCTCTTGTTTTGCATCGTCTTTACTCTCTTCTTTAGTTTCTGTGGTTTCTTCATTAGTTGCATTATCAGTGCTAGTCTGTGTAGTATTTACAACTGTTTCAGGTTTCTTCTCTGAATTTGTTTTGTTTTTACTGCTGGTACCGCCACCTAGTGCACCTACTCCAATCAAAACTATAATCACCCAGAACCACCATTTTTTAAAGATACTCTTTTTCATCTTGCCTCCTTTTGACATCTCACGTTTTTTTCTAAAAAAATTATAGTCTTCTGTATTTTTATGTGTCGTGCTGGCAGCACGAAAATAATTTATACATCCAAGGGTTGCAGTCCGTTTTCTTCTAGTTCAATGTTTACTGCCAATACATCTCCAACTTTATTATTTAACGAGGCTACTATTCGCACGTCTCTCTCACATCTGTAGTAGAGGCCACCCACCTTGGCACGCATAAGCATTTCTTGGGTCTCCTCATAGGAAAGTTGTGCGGCTATACACATTGCCAAAACCTTATCTCTTCCTGGATTGGTTCTTCTTCCATTTATCAAGTTATAGCCATAGTTTTTATTTACGCGACTTTTATCCATTAGCGCCGAAAGGCTGACTTTGTTCTCAATCATTTTTTCATTCATGGCTACATGAAATGGTATTTCATCTACGCACCAGGTTTTTACAAACCTATCAACTTCCGCCGGCTCCTTTAATTCATCCATTTTTATTCCTTCTATCTGGTTAGTCATATTCCTACCTCCAGTTAGATGTTAATCTTGAGCAGCATGGTTTTGTTGTGCTGTCGGCACGAATCAAAGAAAAGCAAAGATTTCGAAATAAAAAAACGAACCCTTAGGTTCGCCTCTTAACGTTGGTTTCTTAAGATACAAAAGTACTATTACACTTCAATCAATCCTAGCCCCTGCTCCTCTAGTTCCAGATTAATCAAAGTTACATCCTTCAGTCCTTTGTTTATGCAGTATGAAATATAAATGTCGCGTGGATTTTTGGGGTATAGCCTATTATGTCCTGCAATCTGTAGCCCCCTGTTGATCTCATCAAGGTTCATTCCCACACCTATACACAAAGCTAAAACCTTGTCTCTTCCCGGCTTTTTCGTACGGCCATTCAAAATGTTATATACATAATTGGTTGAGATGCCGCTCTTTTCTATCATCACCCCGATATCAATACCGGACTTCACAATATAGTCGTTTATATAATTATGAAGTTTGCCATAGTCCATGCTATGGTTCTTTGAAAACTCCAAGGCAGCCTCTTTGCTTTCTACCTCTTTCAGTATTCCCGCCAGTCTGTTTGTAGTTTCATCCTTCATACTAATACCTATTTCACAATTACCATTACTATGATTAAATGTTATACTATATTAGGTTTTGTTTCAACAAGAAGGAACGCAAAATGGAATATATTGAACTGTATAGTTTAAATTCACAAGGTACGGTCAGTCTTATACGTGAGAAAGAAGGCGGAGAACTCTTTGTAAGAAAAGAAATATCTGTCTTTGATCGGTCAGTATATGACTACCTAATGAGAGAAAAACCCAACGGTATTCCTCGCATAGTTAGCTGCGAAGAATCAGAGAATGGGTTGATTGTAGTTGAGGAGTATGTAAATGGTCGTACCCTACAAAGCATAATAGAGGAGCGGGGTCCTTTGGAATATGAAACTGCCCTTGGATATCTAAAAGATATTTGCAGAATTCTTCTTCCCCTCCACAAGAATAATCCTCCTATAGTACATAGAGATATAAAGCCATCCAATATACTTATCACCGGTCAGGGCACTGTATATCTGCTAGATTTCAATGCCGCTACTAAATATACCAACGCAAAAGATATGGATACGGTTTTAATTGGAACCACAGGTTATGCTGCACCGGAGCAATATGGTTTTAAGGCGTCAGATCCTCGTACTGATATCTTCGCTCTTGGAAGGACCGCAGAGGAAATGTTTACAGGAGAAAAGGCTGCTCCGGAAAACTACGTCGGACCTCTTTCAGAAATAATAAAAAAATGCCTAAAGCTAGATCCCGAAAATAGATATCTGGACGCAAATGATCTTTTGGAATCCCTGGAAAAGGCTTCAGATAATCCTTTGCTATCAAAGTCTATTAAGCAGATACATAGAGAGTCTTTATTACCTCCGGGATTTAGAACTCACACTCCATGGAAAATGATAGTTTCCGGACTGTATTATGCCTTTTGGTTATTTGCTTTATACTCATCTATGTCAGGGCATGACCCCAAGGAATGGTTCGGCGATATAATCGTGGTGCTGTTTGTTTTTGTAACCACTTTCTTCTTTGCCAACTATCGCGGAATTCATCAGTCCCTGCCCCTTACACGTAGTGATAAACTGCCCATTAAAGTCACGGGGCTAGCCCTGTATTTTATTGTAATATATATAATACTACTAGTTCTTTATCAGATTATCCAAACCTTCACCGGACTTGCATAGTCAGCCTAAAACAAAGCCGCTATACACATTGATTTGTCAACATGTATAGCGGCTATTTACGCGTCTGTCATAGCGCCCCACTGAGGGACAATACTATTAGTCCTCAGGCAAATCTCTGTGAAGAATTACTTCTGAGCTGCGGCCTGCTGAGCAGCTACTTCTGCAGCAAAGTCTTCTTCCTTCTTCTCGATGCCTTCCCCAACTTCATAGCGAATCATTTCAACTATCTTCATAGCCTTGCCAAGTTTCTTGGATTCTTCTTCAACGTACTGACCAACAGTAATGTCACCGTTCTTAACAAACTTCTGGTCTACCAAGCAAACTTCCTTGAGCAGAGCCTTAATTTTGCCGGGGATAATCTTGTCCAAAAGCTCTTCCTTCTTGCCTTCGTTAAGGAGCTGCTGCTTTGCAATTTCCTTTTCGGATTCCAGCCAGGACGGATCAACCTGAGTCTCATCAAGGAACTGAGGTCTCATGGATGCAACCTGCATTGCCACGTCCTTACCTACGGTTTCAATTTCTTCTGCAGTTGCTTCAGTCTCGATACCTACAATAACACCGATTCTTCCACCACCGTGAATGTATCCTGTGTAAACAACTCCGGGAGTTCCACATTTTTCAAATCTTCTGATGTTAAGGTTTTCACCAATCTTTGCTACCTTTTCAGTAAGAGCCTCAGCTACTGTACCTGCATCATAGGAAAGAGCCATGAAATCTTCAACGCTTCCAGCGTTTTCGTTGAGAGCCTTGTCAGCAAGAACCTCTACGAATTCTACGAATTCAGGATTCTTCGCAACAAAGTCAGTTTCAGAGTTTACTTCGATTACTGCAGCCTGCTTGTTTCCTTCGCCAAAACCAAGTCTTACAAGACCTTCTGCCGCAATTCTTCCAGCCTTCTTCTGCTGCTTCATTATTCCCTGCTCTCTTAGATAGTCAACGGCTTTATCCATATCGCCGTCTGTTTCCATAAGAGCCTTTTTACAATCCATCATGCCTGCGCCTGTTGCTTCACGCAATTCCTTTACCATTTGAGCGGTTACTGCCATTTCTATTCCTCCTATTCGCAGATATCATCTGCATCCTTGAGATTTACATAGATAAGCGATGAGCAGATTGCTCATCGCGTTACGTCTTATTTATCCAAAACTATTCTTCTGTTTCGGCTACTACTTCTTCAATATCCTTTTCTGCTTCCTCTGCAGCTTCTTCTGCCTCACGGGCTTCCTCAGCTACTTCTGCTTCCAGAGCATCCTGATCCGGACCTTCATCAAAGCTTTCGCCCTGGTGACCTTCGATAACTGCATCTGCCATCTTGCTGGCTATAAGCTTAACTGCTCTGATAGCATCGTCGTTTCCGGGGATGATGAAATCAACATCATCAGGATCGCAGTTTGTATCTACAATACCTACAACAGGAATACCAAGGGTTCTAGCTTCCTTAACGGCGATTCTTTCCTTGCGAGGATCTACAATAAACATTGCCCCCGGCATACCCTTCATCTCTCTGATTCCGCCAAGGTTCTTTTCCAGTTTATCTCTCTCTGCACGGAGCTTAATAACTTCCTTCTTGGAAAGCTTATCAAAAGTTCCGTCCTCTTCCATTCTGTCGATATCGTTAAGTCTCTTGATTCTCTGGCTGATTGTCTTGTAGTTTGTAAGCATTCCGCCCAGCCATCTTTCGCTTACGTAATACTCTCCGCATCTAAGAGCTTCGTCACGTACAGCATTCTGTGCCTGCTTCTTTGTTCCTACAAAGAGAATAGGCTTGCCGGATTCTGCAACACTCTTGATGAAGTTGTAAGCGTCATCCACCTTACCTACTGTCTGTTGAAGGTCTATAATGTGGATGCTGTTTCTCTGTGTGAAGATATATGGAGCCATCTTGGGGTTCCATCTTCTTGTTTGATGTCCAAAGTGGACGCCTGCTTCAAGCAGTTGTTTCATTGAAATTACTGACATATTTTCCTCCTGGTTCTACTTCCACTCGGAGATAGGCATTTGCCGAACCGGATTCCCAACCTCTATCAAAGTTAGAAAATCAAGCACCATTGGCATTGCACTCCGGGTGTGCAAAATAAAATTAAATATCGACTCGATAAACGAGCCGACATTGATTATATGATATATTACCGTTAAATTCAAGTATTTTTTTGAGGAAATAATTGATTTTTCATAGGTTTTAGGCTTTTTTACCCCTCTAAAACCTTAATCTTCCCTCTTATATGTAACATAGTCCTCATTAATTTCATAAGCAGCCACTGAAACCGGCTTATCATTGTCGCAGTCATCCGTCAAAATCGGCTGACCGTCCACTATGTCTCTGGCCCTTTTGGCAGCCATAATTACCAATGTATATTTGCTGTCAACTTTTTTTCTAATTTCATTAATGGATGGATATAGCATTCTTATTCTTCCTCCTCGAGTATTCTTAACAGTTCCAAACCGTGATCCTTAACTCTGTGATGCTCTGCCAAAATTATGGCCTTTGTGGTTGCAACCGCTTCTTCCAAATCATCATTTACAACAAAGTAGTCATATTCAAACATCTGCTTGATTTCGCCCATGGCCTTTGACAGTCTCTCTTCAATTACCTCCGGACTATCTGTGCCTCGATTTGTAAGCCTCCTTCTCAGCTCCGCAAGGGTGGGCGGTAAAACAAAGATGAATATTCCTTCAGGATAGTTTTTCTTTACCCGAATTGCTCCCTGCACATCGATTTCCAAGAGTACGTCGATGCCCGAATTCAGCTTTTCCTCCACAGGCTTTATGGGTGTGCCATAGAAATTTCCAAAGACTTCTGCATATTCCAGGAACTCATTGTTCTCTATACGCTCTGTAAATTCCTCCTTGCTTAAGAAGAAATAATTTACTCCATGAACCTCGCCTTCTCTTGGTTCCCTGGTGGTGGCAGAGACAGATAACTGTACAGTACTTTCGGTTTTTAGTACTTCCTTGCATATGGTGCCTTTTCCAACACCCGATGGCCCCGAAACAATAAACAATTCTCCGGGACGATTCCCATAATTCTTCAAAAGAGGCTGTTCCTTTCTAAAATAACACATCTGCCGTTTCGAAAAATACTAGCATAAAAGTATATCACGTATGAGCAAAGTATTCAATATTTATTCCACATTCTGGACCTGTTCTCTGATTTTCTCAACCTCTGCCTTTATCTTTAACATTAGCTCAGTAACTCCCAGGTCGTTGGCCTTGGAACCTATGGTATTGGCCTCACGATTCATTTCCTGCACCAGGAAGTCCAATCTTTTTCCGTCAGGCTGTCCGGTTTCTCCTATAATAGACTCCATTTGGTCCATATGGCTATGGAGTCTGGTAAGTTCCTCAGCTATGCTGGATTTATCAGCAAAGATGGCTGCCTCCAAAACAATTTTATCCTCAGGAATCTCCACGCTGCCATCGATTAAATCCTTAATTCTATTTCTCAGTTTCTCCATATAGGACCTTGGTACCTCTGGAGCGACTCTTTCTATTTCCGCCACCAGGGACTTTATCTCTCCTCCCCTGGACAGCAGGTCTTCCGCCAGTTTTTCTCCCTCCAGAATTCTCATTTCATCCAGCTTTCCCGCAGCTTCTTTTACCGGAGCAAGAATGGCCTTGATGATTTCTTCCTCATCCTCCACATCCGGAACAACCTTAAGCACGTCAGGAAGAGATGCCAAATATTCCAGGGAAATAGTCTTATCACCGTCCACAGGAACTGCTTCCGAAAGCTGTCTCAAACTGTCGTAATACTGCTTGGCAACCATGGTGTTCAATTTGATGTTAACGTCGTTTTCTGTGACGTTTTCCACCATTATGGAAACGTCCAATTTACCACGGTTTACAATCTCTTTAATGGTCTGTTTTACCTTTTCCTCCGCAAAGGAATACCTTCTTGGCATTCTTACATTGATGTCGCAATATCTGTGATTAACAGACTTAATCTCGCAGACTATATTTCTTTTTCCGTCGGATACTTCGGCTCTTCCGAAGCCTGTCATACTCTTTATCATATTCCCTCCATTTCCGGTCTTTGTTTGCATAGCGATTCTCTATCCTCGATACATCAAAGACGTCTGAATAATTGTAGCACAAAGGCCACTTATTTGACAACGAATTGGGCCTCCTCTAAAATAATCCCATGGCATTTGACGGAATAATTACAAGGTCAATAGTTAAGGAACTAAGAGAGGCTCTTCTTCTGGGCAAAGTGGACAGAATTCACCAGCCCATAAAAGATCAGCTGATTTTTACTGTCCATACAAAAGCCGGAAATCTCAAGCTTTTCGCCTCTGCCGGAAGTTCTGACCCTAGAATTCATCTTATCCAGGATTCCCCGTCAAATCCTCCCTCTCCTTATCCCTTCTGTATGCTCCTTAGGAAGCATCTCCTTGGAGGAAGAATAGTTGATATTCGTCAAAAGGGTTTTGATCGAATAATAGAAATAGACTTTGAGGCTATGAACGAGCTGGGCTTCACCTTGTCAAAAAGACTGGTTGTAGAAATAATGGGTAAGCACAGCAATATCATCCTTGTGGATATAGAATCCGGAAAAGTAATAGATGCTATTAAGCACGTTTCTTTTGATACAAGTAAGGTTCGTCAAATTCTGCCGGGGATTCAGTACACCTCTCCTCCTCCCCAGGAGAAGAAAGGTTTCGATGAGATAACTGAAGCTGAGTTTGATTTAATACCAAGGGACTCCAGGTCTTACTTAAATGCCATTGGCGGGATTTCTCCACAGGTGGCAGACTCTTTGGCGGAGTCAGATAATCCTTGGCAGGCCCTTACGGAAATTCGCAATCTGGTTCAGAACCAAAGTCCGGAATCTTCTGCTCACGTTTACATAGGCGACTCAAAGGCCCCTGTGGATTTTCACATTGTTAATCTCATACAGTATGAAAACCTTTGCCAAAAGGAATCCTTTGAAAGCCTGAGCCCTGCCATAAACTACTTTTTTGAAAACAGAGATTCCACCAGTAGGTTAAAGCAAAGATCCCACGCCTTGGAACGGAACCTTTCTGCTTTGCTGGAAAAATATAAGCTAAAACTCCAGAGACTTTTCGAAGATTTGGCAGAGGCTAAGAATTCGGATAATTACAGATTGTATGGAGAGCTTTTAACTGCCAATCTTCACCTGGTTAAACCGGGAACTCCTGTGGCTAAAGTAACCAGCTATTACGATGGAAGCCAGGTTGAAATACCCTTGGATCCCAGCAGAACACCGGCTAAAAATGCCCAGGACTATTTCAAAAAATATGGCAAGGCAAAAACCGCAATTAAAGAGAAAACCATACAGATAGAAGAAACAAAAAAAGATATCGAATATCTGGAATCTGTTCAGACCTCCCTATCCAATATTACCAAAGGAGAGGAAGTGGATATAATTCAGAGAGAATTAATCGAAACAGGATATCTGAGAAAAAAGAAATCCAAGGAGAAACCTCAGAAGTTTAAAAGCAATCCATATAAATATACCTCTCCCTCAGGCTACGAAATTCTGGTGGGGAGAAACAATAAAGAAAACGATGAGCTTACTCTTAAGATAGCAGAAAAAACCGATATATGGCTTCATACCAAGGACATACCCGGGTCCCACGTTATAATCAGAACCAAGGGAAATGATCCGGAGCCGGAGGATATTTACTTTGCTGCTTCCATCGCCGCCTGGCATAGCAAGGGTCGGGATTCAGGCCAAGTCCCTGTGGATTACGTAAGGGTAAGACATGTTAAAAAGCCTTCAGGAGCAAAGCCGGGAATGGTGATTTTTACAGACAACCATACGGTTTATGTGGAACCACATAAGCCCTAATGTGTTTTGATCTTTTATTTATTTTGATCGTCGATTTTGGTTATTTTATCCCTGATTTCAATCATCTTGGCATCCGTTGCCGCAATTGTATCAGCGCAGTCCTTTAGCTCCTTAATAACCTCTTCAGCATTTTCTATATCCTGCTTATACTTCATACGATGCTCAAGGCTGGCCCAGAAATCCATAGCAACTGTTCTTATCTGCACCTCAACCCTCATGGGTCTCTTTTCATTGGAGAAGAAAATGGGCACTTCGATTATCATATGGTAGCTTCTGTATCCGTTGGGCTTGGGGTTTTGGATATAGTCCTTTACACCAATCAAAGTAACATCATCCTGGGAAACCAGCATATTAGCCACATCGTATATATCGTCAATAAAGGAGCATATAACCCTTATTCCTGCCACGTCATTCAAGTTCTCCTGAATTGACTCCAAGGAAATAGGGTCCCCTTGTCTTTTAAGTTTTTCTAGAATGTTTACTGTCTTTTTCCTTCTGGAAATAATATTGATAATGGGGTTTTCATAGCCCTTAAGAGAAAGCTCGTCATTTAGGATTTCCAGCTTTGTCCTGACCTCTCTAATGGCTGCCTCGTACCTCATTAGTAAATCGTCCAGCTTATCAAGTTCACTTAATGCAACCTTGGCTTCGTCCGGGTCTCCTCCAAGGACATCCATCATCTTTCTAATGGTACTTTCTGTGTTTGCCATGACATACTCCAATCCTTTAAGAGAGAATAAAGTTTTTTATCGTATCTATTACTTCTTCTCCTGTGGCATCGGGTCCGCCATTATGTATTTCGTGATAATAGCCCGGCCACTCTATATAACGGAAATTGGGATTGTTCTCATTCTTCTTTGCCAGCAATCTGGAACCTTCCACATCACATATTTTATCATCACTTCCATGCATAAGCAAAAAAGGTTTGTCTAAGGCTTTGCCATTGGATTCAAGACTTCCATCAAGAAGTCCGTTGGCAATATCAATACAGTCTCCTGCTGTTGAAATAGTAATATGTGTATGCACCAATGGATCTGTGGCATAGGTTTTGATTATTTCAAAATTACCAAGGTCCTCAGGCTTGCAACCGGACCCAATTTGAAATTCAGGAAGAAACCTGGAGGCTTTCTTTGCCAGAGCATATACAGGGCCTGGAATATCTCTAACCAATTTTAGCCAGGGGCCGGAGACTATATACTTAACCGGCACATCATTCTTGGGTCCTCTTTCCCTGTAATCCAAGCAGATATTCCCACCCATACTGTGGCCATATAAAACCAGGGGTATGTTTCTGTAGGTTTCAGTTCCTCGATTTATCATCAAAGTAATCATTTCCAACAGCTCTTTTCTGTCGCCCAAATGACCTCTGGTTCCCTGGCTAAGTCCATGACCGGGAAGGTCCATTGAAAGAACCGCTATGGAATTTTCATTTAATATTTTGGCCATTCTGTCATATCGTCCCGCATATTCTCCTATGCCGTGAATGATACATAATACCGCCCTTGGATTTGCCACGTCCCAGATATAGCCTGCCAGTTTTTTCTTTTGATAATCGTAAACAAAATTGTCGTACATAAGCCCTCCATTTTGCCATGTAAATTACATAAAAACCGCATATCCTTACATAAAAACTGCAAATCTTTACATTTCAGAAAATAATTCTTGATTTCCCCAAAAGCACTATTCTATTATCGACATACACCAAAGGCCTGTGCTTTGTAAGGGGGGTCGTATCAATGAAGAATACTTGCTCACTATGTGGAAACATTAACTACAATACTATTTTTAAAGGTGGATTTGTTTGTCACGATTGTATTAAGTATGTCAAGCATGTAAAAGTATAGCATCCTTCCGCGGCCTATATCCCGGCAGTTTTAGCATCCATATTGCAAGTTAATACTGGTGTCGCGTCTTATTCAATTATAGTATATAGCTGATACGCTCAGGCCTTTGCTTATTATCCGGTATGGAGCTTGTTAATCTTTGCTAGGACAGCTTGGAAATGCTTAGGTGGATCGCACTTGAATTCTAAATATTCACCTTGAACTGTAGTAAATCCTAAAAGACCTGCGTGGAGCATCTGACCGTCTGCTTTTAGCAGATCCTTTCTGGGTCCATATATGGGGTCACCTACCACGGGATGTCCTATAAAAGCCATATGAACTCTTATTTGATGAGTTCTTCCGGTTTCCAGTGATGCCTCCACCAGGTTAAAATTCCCTAATCTTTCTATCACTCTATAGTTTGTGACAGCGTGCTTGGAGTCGATTCCATTAACCGCCCTTCTAAGGCGGTTAATGGGATCCCTGCCAATGGGAAAGTCAATCCTTCCCTCATCTTCCTTAAGATTATTATATACCAAAACTGTGTATTTTCTGGTTATAGTGTGGTTCATAAATTGAGCGGATAGGTCTCTAAAGGTTTCCGGAGTTTTCGCCACCACCAAAAGCCCTGTAGTATCCTTATCTATTCTGTGAACGATTCCGGGTCTTTCAATATCGCATATATCCTTCATGGAGTTCACAAAATCATTACCAAGATAATTTATTAATCCATTAACCAAGGTTCCTGTTTCATTTCCATTGGCAGGATGAACCACAAGACCTTTAGGCTTATTAATAACAAGAAAATCCTTAGACTCAAAATAAATGTCCAAAGGAATATCTTCAGCCAAGGGGGTCTTGTCCCTTGCTCCATCATCTATTTCAACCTCAACCAGGTCCCCTTCTTTGCCAGTGTATTTTTTTGAGTCGCAAACCTGTCCGTTTACTTTTATTTTGCCAAGGGGAAACATTTTCTGAATGCGGCTGCGAGAGAAGTCCTCAACCAAATCACCCAGGATTAAATCCAGTCTGGAACCGGCATATTCACTTGTAATGGTAAATTCAGCTTTCATTTTTCTTTTCTGAGATATATTCCAAAATAATATCCAGCAGCAATAGTCCGCAACCAAGGGTAACTCCTATGTCCGCCACATTAAAAATAGGTGGAAAGATGCTGAAGGAAATCATGTCCGTAACCTTGCCAAAGAGCACTCTGTCGATTATATTTCCAATTCCTCCTCCAAGAATCATGGCAAGGGATATGTCGTATAGTTTTCTTTTACCGCCGGTTTTTATTAGGAGGATTGCCACAATGATTATGGCGATGGCTTGAATGATGGTGACTACCGCCCTTTGTCCCGACAAAAAGCTAAAGGCCACCCCTTCATTGTTGATGTATCTTAAAGCTAAGAATTCACCGATGATGGGTATGCTCTGGCCTTCCACCATGAAGGTTCTAACCAGGATTTTTGTAATCTGGTCCAATATCAGTATTAAACCGACAATTATTACTCCCTGCATATATAAACTACGGGGCAACAAGTGCCCCGCCTCCATTTCCAAATATCCTTATAGATTATCCTTGGAATCCTTTGCTGAATCAGCCAGCAGCTGATCTATTGCCTGTGAATCCAATATTACTGTATCTTTATTTCTTACAATTGTATCCTTGTTAGTAGCTGCAGTTTCATGAGGGATAATCACCTCTTCATCACTGGCAGCCGGCAAATCATCAGGTAGAGAGGAAAAGTCCAAAATCTGAGTATCCAGTGAGGAAGGAATAAATTCCTTCTCTAGCTCCGTAAGAAGGTCGCCGCTTTTGGCATCCAGGGATTCCAGTTCATCCATTAAAAGCTGTCTATATCTGCTTCTAAAAATCTGAAGTTTATCATGAAGCTCATCCCCTGTTGGTAGGGTTTCCACATTGGCATTTCTTCTGGCTTCGTTTAATATCTCCTCAGCATCCATTTTGGCATTTTGAATTATGGTATCTGCTCTCTTCTCTGCACTGTCGGACATATCCTTCATAAGCTTCTTGGCAGTCTCCATGGTTTCCATAACCTTTTTCTCGGATTTTTTAAACTCCTCAATTTCTTCCTTTAGGAACTGGTTTTCCTTTTTCAGTTCATCCATTCCCTTAAGAAGATCCTGCATGTCGAGAATAATCAAATCCAGAAACTCGTCAACCTCATCTCTGTCATATCCTCTAACTGCTCTGGTAAATTCCTTTAATTCTATTTCTTGCGGTGTGATCATTTCTATCTCCTACTAAACAAACAATAACAATAATCTTACTGCCAACCTGGTAACCAAGGACACCAGTATCATTGCAACAAAGATAGAAAAATCAAACATACCGGTGTTAAAGTGCTTGTCCATAAAGCTTCTGCAGGGTGCCACAATAGGCTCCGTCAGACCATATAAAAAGCCATATATCTTATTGAGTATACCGCTTCCTGAGCCCCTGACAAACCAACTCATGATAGCCCTTATAAAAAGGGCTGTGCTTAAAAAGTCACCAAAATAAACTATTATCCTAGCCAGAATAAGCATTATTACCTCCAACGATTTTGCTCATCGTCCAAAGAGACATTCTGGGCTTGCTGTGCAGCCACCGCCACATTGTCAGGAGCAAAGATAAAGATATTGTTGGCTATCTTCTGCACATTGCCATCCAAGGCATAGGTTGCCCCACTTAGAAAATCAAATATTTTACGGGCGGTTTCTGTCTCTAATTTTTCAAGATTGATGATAACCGGTTTCTTTGCCTTCAAACTGTCCACCAGCTTTGGAGACTCATCAAAACCGGAAGGCTCAATTACTATGAGCTTTAGTGAATTGTTACCTGTCACTGAGAACCTCTTTTCTCCAGCCTTAACGCTCTGAAGGCCGGCATTTGATCCCTCACTTAATGTATTGCGATTCCTTGAAGGACTAAAACTGTAGGATGGCGTAAAAGGCTTTTCCTTTTCCGTTGTTTTAGCTTCCCTTTCAATTCTTTTTCTTTCTTCTCTCAACTCCTCATCAGTTACAATTTCATCTTCACTGATTTCAGAAAGGCCTATTACCTTTTTAAAAGAATCTGCAAATCCCATACCTGATATACCTCTTCCTTTCTCTACTTTTCCTCACTTCTGTAATCTCTATTCCCAAAGATGGCCGTTCCAACACGGATACAGTTGGCACCCTCTTCAATGGCAACTTGAAAATCATGGCTCATTCCCATGGACAGATATTTAAAGTCTATTCTCTCATGCGGCATTTCTTTTAATCCGTCATATACGGATTTAACATCTGCAAATATCTGTCTTACGTCCTCAGGATTTTCATAAAAGGGAGCAATACACATAAGTCCCTTTATTGTTATATGCGGACAGTTCTCACTGATTTCCGAAACCAGGCTTTTTACTTCCTCCATGGATACACCAAATTTGGTTTCTTCGTTAACAGGACTTACCTGCACCAATATATCCATATTCTTCTCGTGTTGAGCTGCCCTTTTCTCTATCTCCTGAGCCAGCTTATATGAATCCACAGAATGGATTAAATCCACCTTGTCGATAATATATTTAACTTTGTTTGTCTGCAGATGACCGATTAGATGCCATCTAACAGGTTTAACCTTTTCATATTTATCCAGAATCTCCTGGACCTTGTTTTCTCCAATATCCCCTATTCCCGCATCAATGGCCTGGTTAATTTCCTCGGGGCTGTGAAGCTTTGTAACCGCTATGAGAAGCACCTCATCAGCGGACTTTCCTGCCTTTTCCGCAGCCTCCTTCTTTAGACCTTCTATGTATTGAATATTGTCCTTTATAGACATTTTGTTTTTCTCCTCTTATCCCGTCCTTCTTAGGCCTTTAACCTTCTTCTGCCGGTTTTTCTTCCTCCTGGTTAGTGGGATTTCTCAGAATATCATCAAAGGGATCAATGGTTCTGGTGTATTCTCCGTTGGCATCGTAGAAATACTTGTCCGCCACTACGGTAGTAGTTCCATCGCTTCCGTATATATATACCGGCATAAAATCATATTTACCTTTTTTATTCTTAACGTAGACTCCCTGCACACCGTCCAATTCCGTCAAGCTGTTGTTTTCTATTTTGATGCCTGTAACATCGTGAGAAACTATGCGGCAATCTGCTACTCTGTACTTGCCCATACCATCAAAGAATCTTATGGACCTTAGCACCAGTTTTCCGTAGTCTCCTTCGCTGCTTACCCCTACCACATTCATCTCCACTTTTTTGTAGAGAGGATCCTTTTCCGAAAGGTCGGGGAACATTTCTTCTTCTGAGTCATCTCTTTCAAAGAAGGTAACATCCGCAGGAGCACCTTCTTCATACTGATGCATGCTTTTCTTTGGTATATATGCCACCAGACGCCAGCCTCCATTGCTTATGATTTTGAAACTGGGATATCCGGCTCTTATATTATTACCAATTTCTATTACACCGCTTTGTTTTATGGATTGCATCTGACTTAGGTTCAGTCTCGATGCTCTATCCACAGTAAAGTCGTATTCGTTTCCATCAACAAAGTAGGAAACTATTCCTCCGGATTCAATCTGATAACTATCAACGGTTTTCATTTTTCCGGCGATTTTATTTTTAATTTCCGTTGGTTTGTCTATCTCTGTGTCGGGGGTTTCCTCTGCAGTATTCACGGCGCTGCCGCCGGTTATCTCCACCACATTTGTGAAGGGTCTTAGAAGCTCTCCCTCCTGGGCAAGTCTATTTAGGGAGCCTCCGTTCTTTGATCCATATACTTCTTCGTCCCTAAAGAAATATCCCACAGCATCGTCATAGATTTCCAACTCGCCATATTCGGCGGGATAGGTTTCCACAAGCATGCCTGTAACGCTGGGGACAACATAAATAACTGCAGCCAAAGCCACAACCAATATTACAAATAAAACTATTGCTATGTATCTTATTCTCCCCATTATAATCTACTATTCCCTATATTGTGCTTTTCTCTTTACCCTTTTAAGAAATAAGCCCATTATATTGTGGTTATATCCACCCTATATTTTACATCATTTAGCCATATTTTCCAATACTTTTAGTTCATCTTTGCTTAATTCTCCACTGGGATCCACCAATTTGGTTTTTGAGCCCTTTTTCTCCACAGCAAGATGTGTCTTGACATACTCCTTAAAAAGCTCAGGTCTAACCTCCTTTGTTAGGCGAAGAGATTCTTCAAATCTCCAGAGCCTAATGGCCTTGTGGTTCCCGGAAAGAAGCACCTCCGGCACCTCCAGCCCTTCAAATTCGCGGGGTTGGGTGTATTGAGGGTATTCCAAAAGTCCCGTATATATGGACTCCTCATAGGCTGAATCCTCCTCAGAAAGGACTCCCGGAATCAGCCTGGAAAAAACATCGATAAGCACCATGGCCGGAAGTTCTCCCCCTGTAAGGATATAGTCACCAATGGAGATCTCTTCAAAATCCCATTTGTCCAATATTCTTTGGTCCATGCCCTCGTAATGACCACAGAGAAGAGTAATCTCCTCCTCCCCAGCCAGGCTTTCAGCCATTTCTTTATTTAAGATGGGGCCCCTTGGAGAAAGATATACCTTTCTCCCTCCCTCTCCCAGGCTTTTTATTGCATCAAAAACCGGTTGAGGCATAAAGACCATTCCCTGGCCTCCCCCAAAGGAATAGTCGTCAGTTTTATTGTGCTTGTTGTCACTGAACTGACGAATATCCACAATATTGAATTCCAGTATTCCGTTTTTTTTCGCTCTTCCCATCATGCTTACCTCCAAAGGGGCAAACATCTCAGGGAAAATAGTCAGTATATTTATTTTCATGGCAACATCCCATCAATGAACTGAATAGACATATAGCCTTCCTCTACATTTACTTCTTTGATGAATTCCTTAACCGCAGGAACCATTGCAGATTTCCCCTCATCAAGGGAAATGACATATATATCCTGGGGACCATTTTGAATTACATCAGTAATGCCTCCGACCCGGTTCCCATCTTGGGCATTTCTTACCTCTAGGCCGATTAGGTCTCTTACATAAAAGGTATCCTCCGGAAGCTCAGCCAGTTGGCTCTCATGAATAAACAGCTTTTCTCCCACTAATCCTTCGGCTTGGTCTCGAGAATCTATTCCCTCCAGTTTAACCGTCACCATGTTACCCTGAGCTCTGGCTGAATGAATTCTCACCTCTTTGGTGCCCAGAATAAGGGTACCAAAATCCGAAAAGTTGCCGGGGGTTTCCGTGTATGACTTAACCTTTACCTGTCCCTTTATTCCTACAGCGCTTACTATTTCTCCAATGAGTATTTCCGTGGCTTTGGCCTCGCCGTCTAAATTAAGAATCAAAGCATTTACCTTTCAATTTAGAAAACAAGCACATGGTTATCCATGTGCTCTAACTTACTTACTCTGCTATCTCAGCAACTTCTTCATCGGATACAATCTCCACAGTTACGTTTTGATTATCCTTAACTCCCGCAGCCTTAACAACCGTACGAAGAGCCTTGGCTATACGTCCCTGTTTTCCGATGACTTTTCCCATGTCAGCAGAAGCTACCTGAAGCTGAATAACATCGCCCTCTGTTCCGTTGGAACCGGAAGCTTTTGTGACAACCACCTTATCCGGATTGTCCACCAAAGCCTTCGCAATAATTTCAACTAGATTGGTCACAATAATCACCAACCTTCTTATGCTTCAGTTGTCTCTTCTACAGCTTCTTCCTGAGCTTCAGCTGCTTCTTCAACTACTTCTGCCGGTGCTTCTACCTTTGCTGCCGGTTTTTCTCCACCAACGCCGGATTTCTTAAGAAGAGATTTTACAACCTCTGTAGGCTGAGCGCCCTGGCTTAACCAGTATTCTGCTCTCTCTCCGTTAACCTTGATTACCGGTGGTTCCTTTAGAGGATCATAGTGACCGATTTCCTCGATGAATCTGCCGTTTCTAGCATTACGAGAATCAGCAACTACTATTCTGTAAAAAGGCTTCTTATGTGCACCCATTCTCTTAAGTCTAATTTTTACCATTTTAATTTCCTCACTTTCAAAATTCGAACTTTCTCTAAGACTTAATTAACTAACTTATTATCCTTCTCTTAGAAGAGGTCCCTAAACATTCTATTCTTCTTTAAAGCATTAGGATTTGAGAACTTCTTCATAAGTTTCTTGGCTTCTTCATATTTTTTAATCAATTGATTAACCTTGTTTACCGTTTGCCCCGCACCGGCGGCAATACGTTTTCTTCTGCTGGCATCCAGCACCGAAGGATTTCTTCTTTCCTCATAAGTCATGGACTGGATAATGGCTTCCATCTGCTTAAACTCTCTTTCGCCCTTTTCCACGTCCTCGTCGGAAACCTTTTGACCTCCAATGCCCGGAAGCATCTCTATTATTTTTCCAAGTCCGCCCATGTTATGAATCTGGCCCATCTGTTCCAGAAAATCCTCCAGGGTAAACTGGTTTTTTCTAATCCTTTCCTCCAGCTTTGCAGCCTGCTCATCGTCGTAGGCCTGCTCCGCCCTTTCTATCAAAGTCAGAAGGTCACCCATTCCCAGGATTCTTGAGGCCATTCTTTCGGGATGGAAGGGTTCCAGGCCGTCCATCTTTTCGCTGGTACCCATAAACTTTATGGGCTTTCCTGTTACCTTCTTTGCGGAAAGAGCAGCACCGCCTCTGGAATCACCGTCCATCTTGGTCATTATGATTCCATCCACTCCCAACTTGTCGTTAAAGCCGGTGGCAACATTTACTGCATCTTGACCTGTAAGAGCGTCAACTATAAGAAGTATTTCATGGGGCTTAACTGCCTTCTTTATATTTGCCAGTTCCTCCATAAGATCTTCATCAATCTGAAGTCTACCGGCGGTATCTATAATGAGAACGTTATATCCGGTTCTCTCTGCTTCTTCCTTTGCTGCCAAAGCAATCTTTACCGGATCCTGGCTTTCCCTCATGGTGAAGACAGGAGTGTTTACGGACTTACCTACAACCTCCAGCTGATCGATGGCTGCAGGTCTATAAACGTCACAGGCCGCCAGCATGGGCTTCTTGCCAACCTGCTTAAGATAACTGGCCAGCTTTCCGCAGGTGGTGGTCTTACCTGTACCCTGGAGCCCCACCATCATTATGGTTGTAAACCCAGACGGAGAATAAGTTAACTTACTTCCGGTGCCGCCCATAAGTTCAATCAGTTCAGCATTTACTATCTTGATGATTTGCTGGGCCGGAGTTAGGCTCTTCATTACCTCGGCACCAAGACATTTCTCCTTAACCTCGGCAACAAATTCCTTTACAACCTTAAAGTTAACATCCGCCTCAAGAAGTGCCAATTTCACTTCTCGCATGGCATCATCAATATCTTTTTCCTCTATGACGCCTTTGTCCTTTAATTTATCAAAGGCTTCTTGTAGTTTGTCAGATAAACTTTCAAATGCCATTCTTTTTATTCCTCCAAGCGAGACAAGATACTTTCTATTTTGTTCTTTGCCTCTTTGTTCCCCTCAGCCTCTGACACATAAGCAGCCAAGGTTTCTCTCAGCTCCTTAATCAGGTTCTGTCTATCCATATAATCTTGGGCAATTTTTAAACGAGATTCATAATCCCTTAAATTGTTTTCCGCCGACCTTAAAGCATCAAAAACCGCAGCTCTGGAGATACCCTGTTCCTCTGCAATTTCCGAGAGACTAAGGTTCTCCTCATGATACAGCTCCATAACCCTTTGCTTTTTTTCGGTTAGTAAGCCTCCATATATATCAAAGAGTATGCTTGTTTCAGCTATATGATCCATTTTCATTCCCTTTTGGACAAAGCCCCTGGTAGGCAGTTTATAGTTTAGAAATACTTGAAGCTTTCACAATTGTATGGCTGTCAAGTATTTTTACTTGTCACCTATGAGAATATATACTTTTTATCCCCTAATGTCAAGTCATTTCACATTTTTTTCACTATTATTTTAAAAAATCTGCTATTATATTGTAGATAACTTAAATCAACAGTTTTTACCTTTTACAGGAGGAAGCGTAAATGGAAATAAAAAGACCTCGTTCTAGAGATAAAGGCGAAGCAAAGGAAGGAAAAGGCGTCTTTAAAAGAGGTGAAGGCACAGGTCAGGGGCCGGTAGGTTCCGGTCAAGGCCCAAAGGTGGGCGAAGGCCTGGCTCAGAAGCTTCAGGAAATGGCAAAGGAAGAATTCAATAAGCTTTCTGATGATGCCGATGATGGCCCCGAAAGCATTAGCCGAGGGTCCGGCTTCGGGACACCGGGAGATAAAAGCATAGATTTGGGAGATATTTTAGGAGCTCTGGGGAATGCTGCCCTTAATTCCAACCAGCAGGCCCAGCAGCAACAGGCTCACCAGCTGTATCAGCAGCAAATGCAGCAACAAGCTCAGCAGCAATACCAGCAGCAACCTCAGCCACCCTTTGAAGGCTCCCCTCAATATTCCAATGATCAAGGAAACTACGGCAGCCCAGGAGGCTACGGCGGAAATACACCCAGACGTAAAAGCAGTAGACTAGGATGTCTTTTGCTGATCATTGCCCTGGTTATCATCTTTGTTTTGTTTATGAAGATGTCCAATTCGGGCTCCTCCAACAACGGAGGAAATTCCAATTCTAATTCAAATAGTACACCAACCACCAATACGGAATCAACCAATACAGGAACCGGCTCCAGCTACGGCTTTGGAGGTTTAAGCTCAACAGGAGGCTCCAACGCCAGCCTCTTTGGAGGAACCTCCACCACAGGAGCATCCGTGGCAGCAGGTTCCGGTTACTCCACCGGTTGGCAGCTTAGCTCCAACAACGGAACCTTCAACACTCAGGTTTCTGAAGATGCAAGAGCCAAGTACACCACCCTCAAAGGAAACGGCCAGGATGAAATGACCTTGCTGGTTTATATGTGCGGTACAGATTTGGAATCCAATTATGCCATGGCCACAAGAGACCTGCAGGAAATGCTGGCTGCCACCCTTTCAGATAAAGTAAAAATCGTGCTCTTTACCGGTGGTTGCACCAGATGGCAAAACGACGTAATGAGTAATAATTATAACCAGATATACGATATTACTCCTGCGGGATTAAGAAGAGTTAATGATAATGCCGGTAATTCATCCATGACGGATCCGGATACTTTGGAAGCCTTTGTAAAATGGGGAGCCGAAAACTATCCATCCAACCGTATGGCCTTGATATTCTGGGATCACGGCGGTGGGTCTGTAAGCGGCTACGGCTATGACCAAAGATATCAAAGAACCGGCGCAATGAGCCTTACGGAGATTAACAGCGCCCTTTCCAATGCCGGAGTAAAATTCGACTTCATAGGATTTGACGCATGCCTTATGGCCACTGCAGAAACAGCTCTCATGGCCAGTAATTATGCTGACTACCTAATAGCCAGCGAAGAAACTGAACCGGGAATCGGCTGGTACTATTCCGACTGGCTCACAAACCTTTCTGCCAATACCTCTATACCTACGGTAGAATTAGGCAAGCAAATAATCGATGACTTTACTACCAGATGTCAAAGAGAATGTCCCGGACAAAACACCACCTTATCCATTGTGGACTTGGCAGAGCTTCAAAAGACTCTTCCCGCCAGACTTTCTGCCTTTGGTCAGGAGACAACAAAGCTTATAGAAGAAGGCAATTACATGACTGTAGCAAAGGCCAGAAGCAGCAGCCAGGAATTCTCCAGAGAAAGTCAGATTGACCAAATCGACTTTGTTCACTTTGCCAACCTACTGGGTACAGAGTCAGGAAAGGCTCTTAATCAGGCTATTATAAATGCAGTTAAATACAATAGAACATCTAAAGGAATGCCTAACGCTTATGGTCTATCCATATTCTTCCCCTACAGAAGATTAAGCAGTGTGGATACCATGACCCAGGCCTATTCAACCCTGGGATTGGATTCAAGCCTTGCAAAATGCATCAAGCAATTTGCTCAGATGCAGGTAAGCGGCCAGGCTTCCTCCGGCGGTTCCTCCTCTCCATTCTGGTCCCTGCTTAACAGTGACGGCAATGGTTACTGGTCCAGCGGTTCAAACTATGGCTCCGGCTATGGTTCCAACTCAGGCTCCGGCTCCTACGGCGGAACCATAAGCTCCTCGGACCTGGAAGCCCTTTTGGGACAGCTTTTAGGAGGCTCCGTTTCCAGTTATGATTCCTATGGACTCTATGGTCTGGACGGAAGAAATACAAGATTCATGACAGAAGACACTCTGGACAAGGGTCTTGTGCAGAAATATGTTTCCGACAACATGATGAATGCAGAGGACTTTGTTTGGAAGGAAAATGCCGATGGTTTTGCCTCCATTCAGCTTACAGATGACCAGTGGGCCAGAATAACTTCTGTAGAAATGTCCATGTTCTACGACGATGGAGAAGGTTATTTGGATCTGGGTCTGGACAATATCTACGATATTGATAAGGATGGCAATCTGCTTCCGGTAGTGGACAATAGTTGGATTTCCATAGACGGTCAGCCGGTGGCATACTATCACCTCTTTACCTACGAGTCCCAGGACGGTAGCGAATACAGCATTGTGGGAAGAGTTCCTATTATGCTTAACGACCAAAGGGCAGATTTGATTTTGACCTTTGACCAGGATAAGCCTGAGGGATATATTGCCGGTGTAAGATATACCTATCCTGATGGAGAAGCTGATGCAGTAGCAAAGGCACAAGAAGCCCTGTCTGAAGGAGATGTTATCGACTTCCTATGCGACTACTATGCATACGATGGCACCTTTAAGGATAGTTATTTCCTGGGAGAGCAATATACTGTTGGAGCAGATCCATCAGCAATAGAAATCTCCAACACCATCGTTGGAGACGACATTATTGTCACATATAAATTCCAGGACATCTTCGGTGAGACCTATTGGACTCCGGCTCTAAAATAGCAAAAGATTACTGTGAATAAAACAAATGAACCTCTTTAGTTGGTCCAACTTTAGAGGTTCATTTTTTTTCTTTGATTACTATGCCCTGCCGGGCTGCCGCATCTCTTCCCACATCACATCCGGGATTTGTCAGCAAACAATTGTGACCACAGACACCGCAGTGCATGGTTCTCTTGGAAGCCCTTATACGCTCCCAATTCTTTATACGACCGGTGCTGCTTCTTTCAATAAGGAAACCTCTTTTTTCCAGGGCTCCCTTTAAAGTGTACAGGAAGAATTCATGAGATATTAAAACACAGTCTCTTCCGTCAGCCTCAAGAATATCCACCAGCTTTTCTGCCCGGGCCTTAGTTTCCGTCTTTGTTTCCGGCTGCCTATGGTTATTAAAAAACCACTGAATCCTGGACCGGGCAGTCCACATGCCTTTAGATATTATCTTCTCCGTATCGCAATAGGATCGCTTTGGAACCTCATTTAATAATTCCGTAGAGAGCAAAGCAAAATCCTCGTCCCAGGATTCATTATTAGACTGATTCTCCCTGTCTTTGGCAGACCGAGGAAAACTCCCGGTCTTAACAAGGGCATCCAAATCCACAATCTTTACATCAGTATTAAAGCTAAAAATCTGTTTGGCTGTATCATAGGTTCTCTGAAGCTTGCTTATATATATCCTATATCCTTCAGGAGTCCCCACTCTGCCCTGATAATCACATAGAGGGGAAATGTCATACCTGGCTTGAGCCTCATCAAAGCCCTTTGAATCATAGGCCTTAGCCCATTCCATATTAACTTTTCCATGCCTAATAAGAATTATTTTCATTGCCAGATAATAATTATCTTCTCTTTACTTTGCCGTTAGAAGTTCTGCCACCAGCTCAGCGCCTTTATATAAATCATCCACATAGCAATACTCAGTTACGGAATGGACATTACTCATTCCGCAGGAAAGGACTATACCCTGAATTCCTTTTTCAACAAAGACTGCATTATCACTTCCGCCGTGGGTGGATACAAGTCCTCCCTCCAGGCCAAGGTTGGCACAGGCATTTTGGAATCTAATGCATACCTCACTATCCTTCGGAATGTCAAAGGCTCTAATATGCACCTTGTAGTCAAATTCACATCTGGCGGACATAGGTCCTTCCGGCGGTTCTCCTGTAACCTTACCGGCTTCCTCATGGAAGATCTCCCCTATTGCCTTTACCGCTTCAATTACTTCTTCATGATTGAAGCCTCGAACCTCTCCTGTAACCATCGTTTCTTCCGCCACAATATTATTGGCCTTACCTGCCTTAATGGTGCCTACGTTTACGGTCATTTCGCCCACATGGCCCTGCTGAATTCTGGCGATGGCATTGGCTGCAGCCTTAAGAGAATTAACCCCCTTTTCAGGCTCAAAGCCGGAATGGGCCGCCTTACCTATTACCTTTGCTTTAAAGGAAACAATGGAAGGCGCCTTTACCGCCGCAATACCAGGGCTGTCGGTTAGGTCCAAAACATAGGCTATTTTAGATTTTATTTTGGAATAATCAAAGTTAGCCGCGCCTCCTCCGTAGGACTCCTCACAAACGGAAAAAAGAACTTCAATATCCCCTCTGGGGGCATCGGCCTCCAATACCATTCTGATTCCTTCCAGTATCTCAACAACACCGGAAATATCATCGGAGCCTAAAACCGTGGTGCCGTCGCTGGTTATCTTTCCGTCTTCACCTAAAATGGCTTTTTTCCCTATACCGGGCTTTACCGTATCCATATGTCCCGAAAAAAGAATCGGTTTAATGTCTTGAGTATTTCCTTTTAGGTAGCCATATACATTTCCCGCATTGCCTCCGATAAGGGATCCCACATTATCCTCAGAAACCTGAAAGCCCAGGTCAGCAAGTATACTTTTTAGCTTGTCAGCCATCTTTCTTTCACAAAGACTTTCGGAATCGATAGCGATAAGCCCCATAAACTCCTTCAAAATGCGTTCTTTGTTAACTTCCATTATTAATTCATTCCTTTCAGCGGATTCTTTTACAGCAGGTTGCGTCCTTATTTATTGTAATGGGACCACATTGCATCTGTTGCAGCCTTTACGGAATTTGTCATTTCCTCTATAAGCTTGCTGTCCCATTTTTCCTTATCTTCCCTTAGGAAGGAGGTTTTGTCCACCCTATTATCAAAGATGCCAATGGGCACATGCCACTTCTGTCCTTCCTTCTCCACAGTAATGGTGTCAGGAACTTCCGTCTGCTCCAAAAGGTAGGCCATGTCATCACAGCCATACTCGCCCAGCATTACATCAATAGGCACTCCGTGGAACAAATTGGAGCTTGGATCGTCGGGATTAGCTCTTTCATTATTCTTTCTTCTGGATTCTTCAGGTGTAACCCAAATATATAGAATAGCCGCATCATCCAATATCTCCGAAGAAAATGTAGGCAAAGTATACTGATATCCATATCCACCGGTTAAAGGAAGCTGCGCCCCATCAGGACCGCCTCTTGCACATTCGATAATTACAGTTCTATTATGGAATTCCTCCGTATACTGATCCTCTAGATTGGAGACTATTACTTTAGCCTCCTCCTCAAGAATATCTGCAATCTTCATAATTACATCATCATCCTGACTGGCTATTCTAGGTTCTATTCCCGCCAGGGAAGCCGCCCTGTCAATTCTTTCAAAAAGATATAGGGCATAGCTTTGGGTGTTAACCTTTTCGCCTACCTTCATATTGTGATAGTCTTCATTCAAAATATTGGTTACAGTTCCCCAGTCCAGATTATTGTAGAAGGGCTTATCCGGGGAAGGATAGAATATACTTTCCTTTCCCTGGTTTCTAAGTTCATCATCTATTCTTCTCATAAAATGAACATAGGGAAAATCATCCAGCTGAAGATTCTCTCCAATATGAAAATCATCTCGTAAAATCTCCGGGTCTATATTGGCCATGAAATTTCTTACTTCTGATTTGCCGCTGGCAGGCAGTGCAACCAGCAGTACCGTTTTAAAAATATTGCTCATATCCTCTCCTATTCTCGACTAAAGCTATACTATTATTTTTATATTGTTCACCGGTTCAAAGGCAATGGTTTTCTCCTCCATAATCCTTTCCACCAGTATTTCTATCATATTCTTTGAATCCTGCCAAAGAGTTTCCGTTTCAGGAAGCATAAAGAAGTTTCCTCCTCCGGCGGATCTGTAGTTACTTATAACCAAGTGAAATTCCATATCATCTTCCACAGGAATTCCCTCTCTTGTAAGACTGATAAGTCTGCTTCCGGGAGGATTGGAGATTTTCGCCGTATATTCCACTCCATCAAAAAGATCGTAATTGAAATGCTGAGGATAGGGAACCAGATACTCAGGATTGACTACCACTTTTCCCTCTCCACTTTCATCATACTCAACAGTCCAATACTCCAAATCCTTTTCAATATACTCTCTAAGTACCTTTCCGCTTATTCTCTTTAAAACCAGATTATCAGGGAAAACATAGGTTGAAACAATTTGTCTAACGGTAATATCCTCATCAAAGCCTGATGCACCTTGGAATAAGGCCACTGCAGCAATATCACCCTTGGCATATTCCAACTGCACCTTGTTTATGTATGTGATAAGTTGAGGTTTGTTGAGCCTGCTGTACCCCTCGTCAGTTATTTTCATGTCCATGGAGGTGGTTCCGATCACCTGGTCCATCCACTGCTGACAGGCGTCTTCACTATCCTTAGTAAGGGCGAGAATTTCCTCATCTCCATCAGTATCCACTTCAATTAAATCAGCAGTAATTACACCTGTTTCAGGATTTATCTCTATGCAGGATATCAGAGCACCATCTGCTCCCGGCTGAGTATAGGCTGTATTGTCCTTACTGACTCCCTTAAATATCATATGCTGATGCCCTGTTATAAGAACATCAATATCAGGAAGCTCCGTTAACATGCGGTAGCCCTGATTTTCTCCTGTAGCTACACCTATGGGAGCTCCACTTTTCGGATCCTTTTCAAAGCCTCCATGATATACACAGACTATGTAATCAGCATCACCCTTTTCTTTAATCTCTGAAATAATCGCCTTTGCTGTTTCAAAGGCATCAAAGAACCTAAGGCCCTCCAAATGCTCTTCGCTTTCCCATCTAGGCACAAAATGAGTAACCAAGCCAAAGATGGCAATGCGCTTACCTGCCACTTCTCTAATCTGGTACCTTGCGGATTCGTCTTCCCTTCCAAGAGAGAATAGAGACCGACCATTATAGCTTACATTTTCAGTTAAGCATACAGCGCCTGTTGCCTCAATATGTTTTAGGAGAGGATTAATACCAAAATTGTAATCGTGATTACCTGTATTGATATAATCATATCCCATTTTATTTATAACCTTGCTTATAGGAGATGGAACCAGAGCAGGATCGTAATTCATCATATGATGAATCATCAAAGGAGATCCCACCAGCAGGTCACCATTATCTATAAGAAGGGTATTATCGTTTCTCAATTCCTTCAGTTTACTTGCCACCCGGGCAAAGCCCACTTTGGCCGGAGAGCCATCCCCATAGCTGTGGGGATATATCTTGCCGTGGATATCCGATGTGGAAAGAATTCGTATTAAATTGTTTTTATTATTTTTGTTTGACACGGTTTATACTTTCTTTTAATCTATTATAGTAATATTTTAGATACAATTAACGGAGATATATATGTCCATCAATCCATTGTTTAGAGATGAAATAAATTTTAGAGACCTGGGAGGCTATAAAGCCCAGGACGGTAGAGTCCTAAAGCATGGTCTCATTTACAGAAGCGGCGGAATCTATCTAATGAATCCGGAAGAACTTGATCACTTCAAGTCCCTGGGTATTAAATACATTCTGGATTTACGCACCGCCGAGGAATCCCGTCACCAGCCGGACCCGGTCCTTAACCAGGTGAAAATGGTAAGGCATAGCGGCGTAGTATTCCGAGGCGGAGAGGAAATAGATTTCTCTCCTGTAGGTATGAGCAAAATCGGTCAGGAAGGTTTAGATCAAAGAGACCATCTTCTTAGCTACTATACCGAAATGCCCTTTGACAACGAAGCCTTCCAAATCCTTATAGATGAACTGGAAAAAAATGAAGTACCTATAGTTTTTCACTGCGCCACAGGAAAGGATCGAACCGGTGTTGCCGCCATGGTAATTCTAACTGCCCTGGGAATACCAAAGGAAACAATTCTTCAGGACTTCCTATTAAGCAATCAGTATCACATGCCTACCATTAATCGGGTCCTTGAAGAGAACCGAGAAAAGATACTTCAGCATCCCATTCTTGAAGAACTTCTTAGAATGCGAACCGGCGTAACTGAGAAAACAGGAAAGCTGGTTTTGGATAATATCTTTAACCGATACGGTTCTCCGGAAAAATATCTGGAGGAAGAATTCCATCTCACCCCCGAAAGATTATCTAAATTCAGGGACTTTTATCTTGATTAACACCCTAAATAATTAACCCGGTGCAATTAATAATTGCACCGGTTTTAGTTTTACCTCTTGCCGTGAGCCAGCCTTCTTCTTATCTGGGTGGAAACCCATTCGATTATAACAACCAGAACTATCAACGCCCAGAGGAAAGCCCCTACTCTATTATACTTGGCGCTGGAGATGGACTGTACCAGCGGTGAACCGATACCTCCTGCTCCTACGATACCCAGTGTGGTGGCGTCCTTTAGGTTAATATCGAATCTGTATATTGCCGTGGAAATGAAACTGGCTGATAGCTGAGGAAGTACCCCTACTCTTATTTTTTCAAAGGTGTTACATCCTGCTGCATCCAGAGATTCCAAAATGCCGGTATCCAAATTCTCTATTGCAGTAATATACATTTTGGAAATCATTCCAATGGAGCAAATTGACTGGGTGGTTACACCGCAGAATGCTCCGGGTCCCGTAACTCTGATCCAAATAAGTGCCCATATTAGTGCCGGGATGCATCTTATCAACAGTATCAAAGCTCTAAAGATATATGCTATGGGCTTTGGTACTATATTGGTAGAAGCCAGGAAGCTTACGGGAATGGCCAAAATTGCACCGTTAATCGTTCCCAAAACTGCAATGGCAATGGTCTGGAGTACCAGGAAGGGTACGCCCTCCGTAGTTAGGTTAAAGAGTAAATCCTTATCCGGATGAGTAAGACCTCTTAATACATTCTTTGCAACCAGCATCCCCTTCTCAGTTATTCCGTTAAAGGACATACTGCTTGCACCCCAGGCCACAATTATCAAAACAATCAGTAGAATTAAGATTCTCTTCCAAAGATTGTTAGGCTCACTATATAGTTTTTCAAGTACGTTTTCATTGGCTGTCAGGTCGGCAGTCTGCAGGTTTGTTTTCTTATCTTGATCCATACAAATTGCCTCCTTAAACCAGTTTTGATCTTAGATAATCACTGAACAAATCGATTACCCAAACCACCAGGAAGAGAGTAAGGAGAATGGCACCTACATCGTGGTACATTCTAAGTCCCGTTCTCTCGCTGATGAGAAGTCCCAAACCACCTGCGCCTACATAACCCAGGATGGCGGAGGCTCTTATATTTAACTCGAAACAGTATAGACAATTGTCCAGGTAAATGGGCAAAATCTGCGGCATACAGGCTGCCCAAAAGGATTGGAAAGTTGTGGCACCATAGGATTGCATAGCTTCGTAGGGTCCCATGTCTATAGTCTCTATGCTTTCATAAAGCATCTTTGCTACTATTCCCAAGGTAAAGAGAGCAATGGCCACTGTACCGGCAAAGGCTCCCAAGGAGAATATAAGAGCAAAGATCAATGCGTATATAAGAGTTGGCACAGATCTTACAACCGCCAGCACCAATCTTACAAACAGCAGAGTTGGTTTATTATGATTGATATTGGAAGAAGCGAATACCGCCAAGGGAAGACCTATTACAGATCCTATGAAGGTACCTGCCACCGACATTTTGATGGTTTCCAAAAGTGGTGGAATAACCTTCTGGGGAACATAGCTCCAGTTGGGAGTAAAGATCTGTCCCAGAATTACCGTAAGCTCGCTGGCCCTCTTTACAATCGTAGAAAGGCTAAAGCCTGTGGCATAAATAGATATCCAGATTACGATGGCAAGACAAAGCAAAATCAAGGGAATTCTGCTTTTGGGTCTATCCACAGAATGGCCGTTTTCCAGAACTATGTGCTCAGGTTTAAAAACTCTATCAAAAAGAGGAAGTTTATTAGTCTTCTCACTAGCCATTATGGGTCACCGCCTCTTTAATCTCCTCTGCCGCTATAGATAATGGAACTGACTCCATATCCGCCAACATCTCTGTCAGCTCTGCATTTGCATCAGCAGTAGTCGGAATAGCTTTTCCGTTATATACCATGTCCAAAATCTCTTGAGTAACTTCAGAGGTTGGTCCATCGTATACTATTTCACCGGCACGGATTCCCAAAACTCTTGTGGCATACTTAAGAGCCAGGTCAACATGGTGAATATTCAGCAGAATAGAAATATTTAATTCCTTATTGATTCTGGCAAAGTCACTCATTACCACGTCAGCAATAATTGGATCCAGGGAAGCCACCGGTTCATCCGCCAAAATAATGGAGGGATTCTGATTAAGGGTTCTGGCCAAAGCCACACGCTGCTGCTGTCCACCGGAAAGCTCATCACAACGGTTATAGGCTTTTTCCAAAATATTAACCTTGTCCAAGGCCTCCAAAGCTTTGATTTTTTGCTCCTTGGAGTACATCCCTAAAAGAGTCTTGTACCAAGGCATGTCAGGCACATCGCTGGCCAATACATTCTTAAGTACCGATGAACGGTTAACCAGGTTAAATGATTGGAAAATCATTCCCACCTTTCTGCGATATCTTCTTAGCTCCGGTCCCCTTAAGGACATAACATTAACACCATCTACGATAAGTTCCCCTTCAGTTATATCGATCATTCTGTTAATGGTTCTAATAAGGGTGGATTTACCTGCACCGGAGAGGCCGATAATGGCCAGGAATTCGCCCTGTTCAATCTTTAGATTAATATTCTTAAGTCCCTTTGTTCCATTGGGGTATGTTTTTGATACGTTCTTAAACTCAATCATAATTCTAAAGTATTCCTTTTATAAAATTGGGTGGCTTAAATAAAAGCCACCCAGCAATTGTTTTACTTTGCCTTAATATTATTCCATAGCTGCAAGAGCGTTACGTGTTACGTCGTAATCAGAATCGTTTGCAGGCTGATATCCGGTATGTGAATAGATACCGATGATTTCCTGTCCTTCAGGTGTGTCACCCAGGTGCATCATAACATCTGTAAATGCTTCGATGAATTCAGGTGATGTAAGAACTTCAGCGTTAGGACCTGTCTTTGCAAGACATACTGTATCGTTATAGATATTCTGTGTAACACCAATTACGTTACATTCATTCCAGATAGAATCTGTGCGGCCCCATTCACCTGTCCACTGTTCCTCATAGTCCTGACGTCCGTCGGCATAGCATACCAGAATGTCTACCTGCTCTGCAGCAGCCTGCTGGAATGCTTCAGGATACTTAAGGTTAAGAGCTTTAGGAAGGTCTGTGATAACCTTGTCATAGTTTTCCTTCAGCCAAAGGTTTGGATAGATATAAGCTGCGCCACTTGTTACAGAACCAATTGCCCAGCTGCAGTCTGCCAACTCTTCCCATGTGAGGGCTTCTCCGGCATTAGCCTTTGCTGCCAAAGCTTTACCCTTTTCGGTAGGTGCTGCATAGATAAGGCCCTTGTAATATGTTACAGGAACGCCTTCTTCTCTACGAGTTGCATTTGCATCGCCATTCCAATCAGCTGGAGTGGTTGTATCGTTTGAGAGATTATCTCTTGTTGCTGTAAGAACTAGTTGTACTTCATCTCCATAGAGAGCATATGTACCACCAGGTACGTAGCCAACATCGGCAGATCCTGCGGAAAGTGCTTCACCGCATGCATTGTAGTCATCACTTACGGAAACTTCTACGGAACCAATTTCATATCCCTTTTCCGCAAATGCACTGATTAGAAGATCCCCCAATCCGGAAGTTGCAGAGATGATTTCGTCTGCAGGTCTTGACGGAACATACATTACTGTAAGTTTGTCAATCTTTGTTGGGGCTTCTGCACCATCTGAACTACCTCCGCTGTTTGCGCTGTTCCCGCCGCCACCACAGGCAGCCAATACTAGAACAGCCATGACTAAAAGAACTGCTACTAATCTTTTTTTCATGATTGTTTTCTCCTCACTTTACAAACTAAAACCTTTTTTTACCCCATAACAAAAGGGGCAATCAATACCCCTCTATTATACTTCATGAATAATGATAATGCTAGCATTAAAAAAATACAAAAACACCATAAGTGCCTGTAGGTTTTCTATGCTACAGCAACAATTTTTCTCTTAGTTCCTTTTCCGCTTCCACCCTTGAAATAGAGTCAGATTTAACCAAATCATATATTAATGGATCCTCTAAAAGATGCCGCCAAACTGTAAAGGTGGCCTGTATAAACCTTTCATTTAAAGGCATTTCATCATCGATTAAGGGGCATCTATAGGGCAAGACCATATCGTTATAAATAAGGGTAAGTTCCCCATTCTCCTCTATGTGAGGTGTCAAAGGGAAGGTCCTGCATTGCATGGGCCTCATTCTTCTGTTGCAGTATTCCGGTCCTCCGCATTGAACGAAGAATATCTTTCCCTTCCAGGATTCGGGAAAGTCATAGTCCTGAGCCTCTTCAACAGTCCACTTTAGCCAGGAATCCCCTTTGTCATGGATTTTGTCCTCGCCGGGAAGAAGATAAATCCCCATTTCAGATGTTTCGCCCGGAGATACTTCCTTCCTCTCAGTTCTGCAGCAGGCCTCTCGGCACAGTCTTCCACAGTCAAAGTCCAAGGGACTTACCATGTTAAGAAGCCTATATATGGCGCCATAGGTTCTCCTTTTAATCTGAGATTTAATCATTACCCATTAACCTCTTGAATCTTCAAAAGTTCCTTCTCCATCTTGTCTGCAAATTCCTCACTTCCCTTTTGGGATATATGAACACCATCAAAGGCCAAATCTATGTCCCATTTATCTGCGGAAATAGAAATGAGATTGTATTTCTTGGCAATTTTTCTATAAGCCTCCCCCAGCATAATTGACTGTTCCTCGTATTTATGAAAGGGACTGCTTTCTCCCGACCCGGGAAAAAGCAAGGGTGGCGATATTAGAATTATATTGGTTCCTGCCGCCTTGATTTCTTGGTACTCTATGATGTGCAGAATTAGACAGGCCATATCCTCTGCAGTTTTCCCCCAGTCCGGAGAATCCGTAAGAAGAATATCGTTGGTCCCCAGCATTATGGCAAAATAATCCAAGGGGGCAGAGCCTGTAATCATTCTATCCACAGTGCCGTAGCTGCCGGGAGAAGGAATCGTCCTTCCATTCATGCCTCGACCCATTACATCGTAAATGTCCTTAAGCCTTTTTCTCAGTATGTCCACCCATCTAACTTCCTCAGGATATCTTCCACCCACATATCCTGCAGGATCATAGCCAAAGGTATTTGAATCTCCGTAAAACAATATTCTCTTTCCACTCATAGCTTATCCTCCCGGCTTTCCTTCATCATTAGTATATCACAAAGTAAAACAGAGCGGCATTCACCGCTCTGCTTCAGTTAAAAGTATTTAGAAAGGAGTAAAAAAGTTTCCTTGTACTCTTAATTAATTTCTTTTGACCTTTGGGTTTAATAAGTGTATTTATCATCCACCAAAGCCGCCGTGACCGCCAAAGCCGCCTCCAGGGACGCCTCCGGGTCCACCTCCGGGTCCACCTCCGGGTCCACCAAATCCTCCACCACCCATCATCTGGTTGGTGATTTCATTGGTTTCCACACCGTTTACTATAATTGTGCCGCCGTTCATTTCCGCATAGCCATCATAGTCGAAGGGTGATTGAGCATATATATCCAAGGTTCCACCGTTAACATATATATCGCCATTTGAATCAACAGCATCTGTATCGCCCTGGCCAACTTCAATTGTAGTGTATCCACCGTTGAACTCTATAGCTATTGCATAGGCATTGGACTTTGCTGAAGCATTTATGCCATCATCTGTAGCATAGATATCTATGGTGCCGTCATTAATCTGAATATATGTGGCCTCTATTGCTTCTGTGCCGCTTAGGTTCAAATTGCCTCCGTCGATTTGTACGATTGTGGTACCGTGAATAGCGTCATCCGCTGCATCTACAGTGATATTACCTCCACAGATATAAATGTATCCCGTTGTACTATCTTCGTCATTTTCTGCATGGAAACCATCTTTATTCGTGGATATATTAACTGTCCCCTCTGCCATTAGGATTGATTCATTAGCTTCAACGCCGTCGGCAGTACATTGAATATTTATCGTTCCTCCGGTAATCTTAACATCATCCTTTCCGGAAATGCCGTTGGCAGATGAGGTAATATTTAATGTTCCCAAACCATTTAAGATAACATCATCTCTTGAGAAAATAACTGCATCCAGATTTGTAGTTCCATCAGGAGTAAACTCTCCCGTAACCTGCAGGTTGTTTTCACCTTCGGTGGTGGTTACAAATACTTTATCTGCATTTATTACATAGATAGCAGGTGCGTCTTCATTGGTAATGGACGCTCCGTCCAAAACCAGCTGTACCTTATCTGAGTCCCCCGCCTCAACAGTAATCGTCACATCAGTTGCAGTTCCTTGTATTACATAAACACCCTCTTTAGTTATGCTAATATCCTCTCCGGACTTTAGGCTTATGGTTTCAGCTCCCTCAAGGTCTACAGATTGGGTAAGATCCCTTTCAGTAAACAAACTACTTGCATCCAGAGCACCATCGGATGTTACATTTGCTGTTGTTATTACGGAACCGCTATTTCCGCTTGTCCCTGCTCCGGTAATTCCTTCAGTATCACTTGCTGTCTCTGTTGCCTCTTCACTATTGGTATCCTGAGTTTCTTCACTTTCCGTAGTCTCCTGATTTGATAGATAAGCATTACTTTCGCTTCCGGTTGACTTTGTTCCGCAGGCTGTCATTAGACCTATAAGCAAGGTGACAAGAACTATAATTGCCACTCTTTTTTTAACTTTAGTATTTATTCCTTTCGTCTTCATTTTTACGTCCTCTTTTTCCTTTTACTCTTTGTTTACTCTATGTTGTTATATCTACTCTTTTGCCTTTCAGCATTCTTAACCGTAGTAGTTATTAAACAGTTTTTCTGTTTACACCTACGTTATAAACCTTCAACCTAAAATAAACTTAAAGAAAATAAAAAAGCAGCCAAGTTTTTTGACTGCTTCGTAATCATCTCTATTTACAGCTATTTATAAACTTCTTAAATATATCTCGGCTGGGCTGACTAACCTTTTGCATGAATTCAGGATGCCATTGAAGCCCCCAGAGGAAATTCCTCTCCTTCATTTCAAAGGCTTCAACTAGACCATCTGTAGCCACCGCCATAGAGGATAGACCCGGAGCCAATTCCTTTATACCTTGGTGATGGCAGCTGTTTACCCCCAGAGAGTCTCTACTTAGAAGTTCATATAGTCCCCCGGTCTTATCCAAAACCACATCGTGAATAGGCTTGTCGTAGGGCTTTTCCTGGGAATGATTTAGATCCGACTTCCTCTGTGATGGCAAATCCTGATACAGAGTTCCTCCCAGAGCAACGTTTATTAGCTGAAGACCTCTACATATTCCCAGGATAGGTTTGCCGGATTCAATTGCCTTTCGGGCAAAGAGGATTTCCATTTTATCTCTTGGTTCACAGGTTTTTACATTATCCGTCTCCACAGCGGCATTATAATACTTGGGATCGATATCCGGACCACCGGTAAAGATAAATCCATTGAATTCATTCACCAGTCTGTTAAGGTCCTTTTCATCATATATCAAAGGCAGCATAATAGGTATTCCGCCGGCTTCAAGCACTCCCTCAAAATACCCGGGAAGCATCCAATAGCTTTCCCTTTCTTCATCAACCAGCGGTAAAACACCAATTATAGGTTTATCCATTTTAGTCACCTATCGTCCCTTCACATAAAACATAAAACAAAAACCAATAAACCATAAACGCTTCTCTATTAGGTCTTACCTTACTCTTCCTTTGCCTCTATTTGAACGCCGTAAATGCCGACCAAAATCATTATACAGAATACCACACCCAAAAGCGAGAAGGGTTCATGCAAGAAAAATGCTCCTGCAAAAACCGAAACTGCTGTGGTAAGGTTTGCAAACACCGTTGCCCTGGCAACGGTTAAATATGTGATTGCATAAGCCGCAAGGAAATAGCTTCCTACGGAGCAGCAAATACCCAGGAACAGAGTTGAAATTGTATATCCGCTATCCTTAAGGGGCTCCAGATACATACCCATATCCCCTTTGCAATACACAAGGGCGCAGATGGTAAATACAACCATTCCCATAACAACAACTGCATAGGTCCTTTCAAAGGGTGTATAGTAGGTGGAATATTTTCTACCCATCAAAGTATATATTACTGCGGACAAGACAGCAATAATTAGTCCAATAACTCCTCCCAGCTCCAGGGCTCCTGAGTTTTTGCTAATTAGGCCTATCCCTATTACGCCCCCTACGGAAACCACACTAAATACAAGTTGCAAAACAGTTGGTACCTCTTTAAGAATCAGTATGGCCGCCAAAGTGGAAACAATTGGAATCATGGCAATCATTACACCTGAGAAAATAGTATTGGAATGGAGAATCCCGTAATGCTCACCAAAGAAATAAACAACAGGTTCCATTAAGCCCATCCAAAATAGAGGCACCAGGTGCTTCCCCTTATAGTTAACAGAGGCTACTTTAATCAGTATAAGAACAGACATAACAACAAAGGCCAAAATAAACCTGTGGCTCAAAAGCAAAAACATATGAGCCTCATCCAAGGCAACTCTGGAAGCCATAAAACTAAAGCCCCAGAAAATGTGGCCAATTACCGTTGCTATTATTACTTTTGTATATGTTTTCTTTGAAGTATCTTCCAATTAAGCTTACCTGTTATAATTAATACGTTCTTTCTAAGGATGTAATTCTAGCCAAAATACATTAGCTCCCACACCGCAGAGTCCTCAGTTACAGTTTCCAGAACAATTCCATCTCTTGCTCTTTCCAGGGTAACTTTTCCCTCAAATCTTTGATAGGAACCTTTAAAACCCAATTTCTTTGCCAAAGGCCTTAGGGACTTTGGAAGGGATTCGTAAAAGAATTCTCTGGCTATGTCCTTCTTTCTATCGTATATAAGTTTATACTCATCTCCCGAAGTTGCAATATAATTATAAATAATTTTATTATAAACTAATTTACCTGTGTAATTATCCAAATACTCATCTTGGCAACTGAACTTAAGAGTATGGTTGCTGTTGTCCCCTATTATTTCATTGCCCTTTGCCAACATAAAAATATCGAATTCATTATAACCATATTTTCTTCCGGCGGTAATCCAGGAGGATATTACCTTGTAGACGCCAATCTTTGCTCTGCCCCAATACCAATGGTGCATAAGCTTAAACATGGAGATATTACCCCAGTTGTGATCGTGGTAGCCGGTGCCCTTAAGGTTAAGGGTTTTGCCTTCCACCTGAATCTCCGCAGTAGCTTCTCCCTCAGGAACCGAGGGCAGCCAATTAAAGCTGTATTCCTCTGAATCTCCGAAAAGGATTTGCCCACACTTGGGTCTCCAGGGACCAATGGTGTTTTTTAGATTAACCTTGGCGGACATGGTGGGTCCATTAAAAACAATCTCATATTCCAAAAGGTCGCCTTTGATATAGGAATCACCATTAATTACGTGACAACCCTCGCTGGAGAAACTGCAGTTTCCAGGGCTTAATCTCATTCCTGGAAATTCCCAGTTTCTCATAGTGTAAATCATCCTCCGGAAAGGAGGACTTAATTACAGGAGCCTTAGTTCCTTTTTTCGCAGCGTCTATTATCTTCATAATTGCTTCTTTAGTTGAAAATAACTGGAGGGTATATGACAATAACCTCCCGGATTCTTATCCAGATACTTTTGATGATATTCTTCAGCAGAATAGAAATTCTCCAAAGGGCCAACCTCTACAGCCAAGGGAGCCCCTACTTCCTTTTCCTTCTGTCCGTATACTTCTTTGATTACAGATAACTGATCATCATGGGAATAATAGATTCCGGTTCTATACTGAATGCCTATATCGTTCCCCTGTCTGTTTACGGAAGTTGGATCAATTACCATAAAATAATAATTGAGTATCTCCTCTAGGGATATACTCTCCTCATCATAAACAATTCTTATTGTTTCTGCATGTCCACTGGAGCTGCAAACTTCTTCATAGGTTGGATTTGCTCCGGGACCGTTGGCATAGCCCACCCGGGTTTCAAGAATTCCATCAAATTGATCGAAGAATTTTTGAACGCCCCAAAAGCATCCTCCCGCCAAATATATTTCCTTATTATTCTTCACTTTCCTCTTCCTCCTCGGGAGACCAAGATTCCGGTATATCCGCTATTTCCAGATTCCCTGTAACTCTGGCCACTATCTGATACTGATCTTCATATACTATTTCCTCCCCCGGAGTATTGGTATACACCACATAAAAAGGATGATTGTATCTTTCTAGGAGCCACATAAGGGGCCCCATCATTTTCATCATTTCGTCTGCGTTTTCAGTTTTAAAATAGCAGACCACCTTCTCCTGGTTTCTGCACTGGGGCGGCCAAGGAAGGGTTTCAGCAAACCATGAGTCTATTTCCCTAAAGAGATCTGCATCCTCTTCCTCCATCTCGTCATTTCTCAGCATTTCAACACACATACTGAATACACCACGACCCGTCATGGTGTTGGACATTAATTCTCTTCCTTGAATTCGTACATATTTAAACTTCACTTGAGTTACCTCTCAAATACTACACTTCCACCTTGGGTGGGATGATCCACTATCAAAACATCCTTGGAGTCTGTTTTGTATTTTAAAATATTGTAGACAATCATCATATCTCCCGCCGCAGTTGCCGTCATCACTATTCCCACAGCCAGAAGAAAAAAGCTTCCTGTAGCTATTCCAACTATTAAAGGGATAATACCCAAAACTATCAAAGGCATTAGAGCCCCCATTATATAAGGTCCCTTCCTTAAGGGTTCCTTGCAGGTACAATAGGGAGTCAAATATTCCAGCATAAAACCAAACTCAATATCCTTAAAGTGGTTAGGGGACATTACCGCCCAGGTTATTCCATGAACCAGCTCATGGACAACTATCAAAAGGAAAATGGAGACAAAGAAAATGATATTATCTCTTACTATATGCTCTGTATCCACATAGAAAGATCTGTTTAGAAGAAAAAACAATGCTATGGCCACCACCGAAACAGGAACCGCCATAATCAGCGCAATGATATTGGCCTTAACTATACCGATGGTTAGTTCAGTTTCCTTATAGCCTCTCTTTTTTAGTGTCTTTTTCTTTGATTCAAAAATCGTTAGCCTACGTTCCTCTGCTGCAGTAAGCTTTCTGTCTTTTTCGTTCTTTGCCATTTATCCCTTTGACTTTATTACGTATAATCCTTAATTGTCCAGCCTCTTTTTTCGGACTTTGATTATTCTATAATATCCTCTATTGTTTTTGCAAATTCCATTAACCCCGCTTTATCTTCCTGATTAAAGCGATTAAAGATAGGGCTATCTATATCCAATACAGCTATTACTCCGTCCCCTCCGTGAATCGGAATAACTATTTCGGAATTGGAAGCGCTGTCGCAGGCAATATGCCCTGGAAACTTGTGAACGTCCTCCACAACCTGAACATCATCCTCCATCCAAGCTGTTCCACACACTCCCTTACCCTTTTCGATTCTAACACAAGCCACCTTCCCTTGGAAGGGTCCCAGAATCAGGGCATCCTCCTTAACAAGATAAAACCCTGCCCAATTAACATCCTTCATTGCCTCAAACAAAAGAGCGGCGGCATTAGCCATTACCGCAATCGGGTCATGAGATATTTCCGCCAGCTCTCTTATTTGCTTTGACAATAAATTATAGTCTGTGTTCATTTTCACATCTACCATCCTTTTACCAAAGCTTTTTATAAATATTTAATATATCTTCCTTTGCAAGTTCCTTTCTAGTATTTCCGGGGCTGCCGCTGTCCAAAGCATCCTGGGCCATCTTGTCCATATGACTAAAGAACTCTTCTTTATCAATTCCATACTCCCCTAAGGTTGGCACCTTACAGAAGGAACAAAGATTGGCTACTTCATCGATGAATTTATCTGTGGCTGTCTCTTTACTATCACCTTCTGATGCAACCCCTATGGCCTTTCCTAAATCTGCGAATCTATCATAGGCTCCGTCGGCAACATAGGTTAAGCATTCCTTCAGAAGCATGGCATTGGATATTCCGTGGGGTACATGAAACAGTGCACCAATGGGCCTACTCATTCCATGAACCACTGTAACAGAGGAATTACCAAAGCTGATACCGGCTTCATAGGCGGCGATGGCCATTTCCTCTCTGGCCTTTTTGTTTTTTCCATCCTTAACTGCCTCCGGAAGGTATTTAAAGATACGTTTTACTGCTGATACAGCAAAGAGATCGCTTTCCGGAAAGGCCTTCTTGGATGTATAGGCTTCCACTGCGTGGGTAAGAGCATCCAATCCGGTAGCCACAGTTACACTTTCAGGTGTTTCCATGGAGAAAACCGGATCCACTACTGCTACCTTTGGCATTAATGGATCACCTTTAAGAAGCATCTTTATATCATTTTCTGTGTCGGTGATTATTGTAAAGGGCGTAACCTCTGATCCGGTACCTGCTGTGGATGGTATCTCCACCAAAGGAGGGAGCTTTTCTGTAATCACTTTGCCGTTATAGTCGGATAGCTTTCCTCCGCCGGCGGCAAGAATTCCCACCGCCTTGGCTGAATCCAGCGGGCTTCCGCCACCTATGCCAATGATGAAGTCACAACCTTCACTTTGATAAAGGTTGAATCCTGCTTCAATCATTTTATCTGTAGGCTCTCCGGGGATGTCCGAGAATACTGTGCTATCCACATTATTCCTTTTAAGCAATTCTCTTAAGGCATCCACATGACCCTGCTTAATCATGGACTTCCCCGATACAATAAAGGCTTTCTTTCCCAGTATGGCTATATCCTTCTCCGCAGCCTCAAGAGCTCCTTCGCCCATAAAAGTAACTTCTGGAATTCTAAATTTATTTGCCATTATATACTCCAAAATCAAATGTTTACCAAGTGAAGAGAATATTATTCATCGATGGAGGTTGCATCTCCCAGCATATAGAACTCTGCGGATTTTACAACCATATCCTTGATGTCCTCTTCTTCGTCAAATGTATCCACATCAGCATCAGCTACTTCTCCGTCAAATACTACAGCATATGTAAATGGTCCATAGTACATCCAGAATTCCATGTCTTCAAGATTATAACCAAAGCCTGGTCTCCAGCCTGCATCAAATAGCTCTTGTCCTGTCTTTCCCACTAGTGCATCCAGTTCACTTTGACTGAGGATCTCATCGTTGAGATGATCAATTCGCGTGATCTCAAGAGGTCTGACTATTTCATTCTCCTGTTCCTCATAATTCTCATCATTGTAGTCAACGTTAAACAATGCATCGGACTGTTCTGCAGTCATCTCGGCAATAGCTCTATAGTATTCTCCATCAAGCTCCATGGCATAGACAAAAACCTGTTCACTGGTAGACCATTGAACAGATTCTCCACCTAAGTCCATAAGCTCACCAATGGTTTGGCAGGATTCCACCGCTGTGCCATTGGACTGAGAGCCGGAGCCGGACCCGGACTCACCGTTTCCTCCCTTAGAGCCACATCCTACAAGGGAAATGGTCATCAGAATCACCAGCACAAGTACTATAAATCTTTTAGTTTTCATTTGTTATACAACCTCCAGTTTATTATATGCATATTTCCCTTATATTATACACGATTAGTGACTTTTGTTTAATCCATCCATATCTATGGCGGAAGCATTTTTTATTACAACTTACCCATCTGTCTTTTGAAGGAACAAAACTTTATCCCCACTTTTAACTCCCAGCATCTTACGAACTTCAGCCGGTAAGGTGAGTTGTCCGTTTGCTGATACCTTAGATAAATTCATAATGTACTCCTTTCACATCAAAACCCGTTCTTAATAACCAGTTTTAAGCTACAACGGGCTTCTGTTAATTCAACGATTTGCCAATAAATCAAAATTTGTACCGCTTATTTCGTATGGTTCATTTATTTCAGATAGCACCTCTCGGTCAGCCTCCCTGCAAAACTCTATCATTCGTTTTCCAATTTCAGTAGCCTTGTATGCCGAATTAAACATGGTGCCCGCGCCCCTTTCGTACCAGATTTCCCAGGTTTTAAATGTATCCGGATCTGAATAGATATCTATGTGAGGTCCACGTATACTGATGTCAAACCAGTCAGTACCAAAGGAATAGGCAAATGCCTCCAAGGAATCATACTTTAAATTACATTCTCTGGCGAAATAGCAGCCATCAATTTCACTGTATTCTATTTTTACAAATCTATCTCTTCTGGTTGTAAACCAAGCCCCACCATGGAGAATTTTTTCCATTATTTCGGCCTGCAGCTTACCCACTTCTTTCATATGAACGTCCTCCAATTATATAAAAGGATCAAACTATTTTGGGGTTACCCCTGTAATACTACTATTCTACCTTCACCGTAAGGATCTTCATATCCAGTTCCAATTATCCCTTCCAGATCCCCTTGAATATACTCTATCAAAGCCTGACTGTCAGTTTTTATTCTTTCATTTATTACTGTTGCTCCATTAAAGGCTGTATTTCCGTCTCCATTTTTAGTAAGAATGTAGTCAAATCCTCCTACCTTATATGTTTTCTCCGGGTCTATTGGTTCACCGCCAACTAAAACATTTTTAACCCTTCTTTCACCATTTATTTCTGTTAACATACCCGTCTCATCTACTACGCAGCCGCTGGGAATATTAACATCAAATTCATATGTAAGACCGGATACCTGAAGGAAACCACCAAATTCAGAAGGGACATCCTTTACACCGAATTCTAAAGCGTCGAGAATCTGCTGTCCGGTTGCCTCTATTAGTGCCAACTGATTATTAAATGGAGCAATGCTTAAAACATCTCCATAGGTTACCTCACCCTTTTCTATATTTGCTCTTACGCCACCGCCATTTATTAATACTATATCTGCACCTGTGGCAACTTTATATGCATCAGCACAGAAATCTGCCGCGTTGGTTTCCGATCTTCTCACCATTCTAATAGGTTTGCCGTTAGAATCTGTTTCCGTAGGATCAAATATGGTAAGTTCCACCTCTGCAGTGGCAATAACTGTATCCAGTGTTGCATTTAGATCCTCCATTTCAGATTCTATTTTGCTGTTAACCGGATTATCTATACCTATTAATTCCGGCATGGACACTTTATTATTCCAGGTCAAGATATTAGTATCAACTATTCCCTCTTCAGCGGAAATATGGCTGTATCCAATTGCTCCAAGCTTGGTTCCGCAGGCAGAACGAACTACATCTTCACCGTCTTTATTCTTCATCACAACCTGCTCTGTATCATGGCTGTGTCCATCCAGTACAACGTCAATTCCATTAGTGTGCTCAATTACATCAGCATAAGTCCAAGGAGCGTCTTTAGCCAGCATTCCTAAATGGGCCATAAGATATACATACTCCGCACCTTCGGCCCTTGCCGAGTCAACTGCGCTTTGAACTGCTTCATATAAAAGCTCTCCCGATTTGTCTTGGAGGAATCCATAAATAAATTCCCCCTCCTCATTCTTGAAATTATCCGGTGTTGACGACACGAATGTGGTAGGTGTAGTCACCCCTACAAAGCCTATCTTCTTTCCGGCTGCTTCCAAAACTGCATAGGGGGAATAAAGGAGCTCTCCCTCTTTATTAAAATTGCAGCTTATAACCTTAAAATCCGCCATGTCCACCAGCTTGAAAAATTGCTCCATCCCATAATCAAACTCGTGATTTCCCGGGGTCCAAAGATCGTAGCCTGTTTCATTCATTATCTCTATAACGGACTCTCCCTCTGTAAGCATACCTATGGATTCTCCTTGAATGGAATCTCCATTATCCACAAGAATCACTGCATATCCTTGAGCCTCAAGGTTGTCTTTTATTTCCTTAAGTCCTGCATATCCAAATCCCTGGTTAGCTCCGCAGTGTACATCACTGGTAAAGAGAATATAAATATCACCATTTTCCCTTGTATCATTATTTGCATCATCAGAAGTTTCAGCAGCTTCTGCTTCCTCCTCAGAGGAACTGTCTTTCTGTGCATTTCCACAGGCAAAGAGACATACGGTTAACGAAAAAATCAATGCCAAGATGCTTAATCTTTTAATCTTCATTAGAAACTCCTTTAGTTAGACCGGATTTATACTCAAAGATAATCTCTTTGTGTCACCGGCTCCTAATCCTGTTAATGGTTTTCCTTTCCCACAAACCTAAGGCACAGCATGGTTAAATCATCAAACTGGTCAGCGCCTCCCACAAACTTCCATACTGCATCATCCACAGCCTTTAGTAATTCCTCCGGAGTTCTGTTAGGGTCTTCATTAAGGGCTTCTACCGCTCGTTCCACGCCAAAGAGTTCATTCTGCTGATTTGTTGCCTCAGGCACTCCATCAGTATATAGGAAGAGTGTTGAACCGGGTTCAAGATTCAGGTCATACTCTTTATACTTCATTCCCTTCATGCCACCTATAACAAATCCGTGCTTATCCTTATACAGTTCAAAGCCGCCATTGGGATGCTTAACCATAGGGAATTCATGTCCCGCATTGGCGGCTGTTATTTTACCGTTTTTTATATCCAAAATACCAAACCAGGCGGTTACAAACATCTCCTCCTTATTGTTGGCACATATCTGATTATTGGTATCCTCAAGCACTTCTGCAGGACTCTTTCCTGATAGTGCGTTGTTCTTAATAAGAGTCATGGATATCATCATAAATAGAGCCGCAGGAACACCCTTACCGCTAACATCTGCCATTACAATACCTAGATGATCTTCGTCTATAAAGAAGAAATCATAAAAATCACCACCCACTTCCTTGGCCGGATTCATTGATGCATATACATCGAATTCCTCCCTTTCCGGAAATGCCGGAAATACGTTTGGCAGCATATCTGCCTGGATTCTGGTGGCAAGGGCCAGGTCTCTTTCTGTCACGGCAATTGAATTTGATCTGTCAGCAAAGAGCACTCCATAGATAAGAACTATTGCAACCATGCTACAGCTATAATTAACTGAAATGCCAAATACATTTGCCGTAACCGCATAGCTCAGTATGGGTATTGAAACAAAGGATGATGCAATTAGCTTTTGACGCCTGGGAGCCTTTGAAACTATCAAAGCAATTACCACGCTGGCTATGCAAACCATGAGATATATTTGACTTTCGAAATAGTGCTCTCCCCTTGAATAAACCCCATTTGCATCCACGGAATAATACAAAGGATAAACTATGTTTACAAAACATGCCACTATGTGGGGAAGAAGCAAAAGCCCTAGTATGGAATCTACAACTCTTAGTAACTTGCCATTCATATCCAACGCAAAAGTTACATAGCGCCAAAACATAAACATGAGAACTGCGCCGTTGGCATAATAGAAGGCATTTATAATAAGGTTTAGAGTTCTAAATTTGGGTAGTCCTTGAACCAGCCAAGTCATCTCATCTAAGAAAAGCGCCACTGCAGTTACCGTTAGAAGCAAGGTGAATAATCTAAGATAATCACCATCCCTTTCTCTGGCCAAAAGGCAACTTAAAAAAAGCATTGAACAAACCAGGAGGCAGAAAATATCTCCACCTATACTGAGTATCCAGGCAGCTTCCAAGCCAGAAAAGGTTCTGACAAACAGAAGGGCAATGCTTAAAATGGACAGTGCCGCAGTAAAATAATACCCAAATACTATTACTCCCCTATGTTTACCTATTTCCGAATCGATTCTGTCAACTAATCTTCCCGACACATTCACCGCATGTCGACTTCTATCCTCACTCATTATAATCACCTCTAAATTCTTCTGCCCAACGGAAAGTTCCTGTCTTTTTCACTTGGTCTCCATATATGGTTAGGAAATCATTTTTCATTGAGATTACGTTAAATCCGTTTTCCTCCCATTTGGTCTTTAGTTCCTCTCCCTTTGACTGGTTACCATAATCTCTTTCTTCATCGTCTGCCACCAGCATAAATGCTGCGCTCTTATACTTGTTGTCGTTTATGGTGTAGTTGTGCATGCTGACGTCGCCACTGCTATTGCCAAAGGATAAAACGGGTTGATGCCCAATTTCCTGGGCGATTTGCAGGACCTTGTTAGTCTTAAGATTCTTTATTAGAAGCTTATCCGTTCTTACAAGATCGTCACCGGCAGAAAACACGTAGTTTAAACCATCGGTTTCCCCTTGACCTGTAGCCTCCAGCTGAACATCCATGCCGATAAAGTTTTCATCGGGAATGTCTATAGTCCCTTCAAGGAATGCTCTGCAAATGAATCGGTCGCTTCCACTTACTATGAATACCTTAAAGTCATTATCCTGAAGATAGTCCACCACCTGAATCATGGGGAGATAAAAAGCTTCACCGTAGGTCATGCCCTGGAATCCATCTACGTCACGAACCAAGGCTTCTGTTACAAAGTTTTCAAACTCACTAAGGGTCATTCCTGCGTAGGCCTTGGCTGCAGCCTTGGCATGTATCATATCCATGCCATCAGGAAAACTATGATCAACGCCACAGTCTCTCAATATTTTGCCTACCTCCAATACCTCCTCATCAGGAGTGTATGTAGGATCCTGGAATATTCTATAGGCCAAAAGGTAGTATTCAAAATAGGTGGGAAAAAGTTCACCACATACTGTTCCATCCATATCGAAAACTGCTACTCTGTCTTCCGGCGGAATGAAATCTGAAGAGCCCTCTTCTGTAACCCCCTTCACATAGTCAGTAAGAACCTTTAAGGAAGGGGCTTCCTGATTCCAGTAGGAAAAAGCGTCTTCAATGTTAATGTCTGAATTTCTTTCTGCAGGAGTATTGTTAGCCAGAGCAGATTCACTTGTCTGTGAACTTTGATTTCCACATCCTGTTAGCAGCAAAACAAGAAGTAATACAAAGGCTGTTACCTTGCTTAATCTACGAAACTTCTTATTGTTTTTCATTATATGGTTTCTCCTCCAACAACTAGAAATTGAAATCAACGCCTTATTCTGCTTTTTCAACGGTCATGTCTTTTGCATTGGAAATTACAATTTCTCCATTGGGATTCTCCAAAAACAAAACCTTATCCCCGCCTTTAACATCTAAACGCTTACGGATTTCTATGGGCAAAGTTAATTGTCCATTTACTGAAATTTTTGCTAGGTTCATGGTATATCTCCTTATCTTTCCCTAGAACTAATAAATACTAAAGAATTAATTATGATATTTCATTCTTCTAAATATAACTATTGATATCACTAGTCCACCAACAATTATCAGCATCCATAGAGAAGCATTTGAAGCATCTCCTGTCTTTGCTGCAATGGGCTTGGACTCCTTAGGAGCAGTACCTCCATCAGTAGAGCTATTGTTTGATGCATTGTCTATTTTCTTGTCCAATACTTCAAATTTAGCCGACGGATTATTGCCATCATTAAACAATGCCCTAATTGTATGTTCTCCAACAGAAAGAGTATTTAAATATTCTGTCCTAAGTTTTATTATTACGCTTCCTTCGAAAGCTTCATAATTGGACTGGTCCACATCCTGACCATCAATCTGGATTCCTATAAAGTGAGCAAAGGTTTTCTCATCATCATTAGTTCTCTTAAAGGTAAAGTCACATGGATTACCGCTACCCTTTGTCCACTTGTTGCCATTACCTTCGGTATTTACATAGCTAATCTCAGGTTCCGGATTTACCGGATCTGGGTTAACAGGATCTGGATTAACCGGGTCCGGATTTACCGGATCTGGGTTAACAGGATCTGGATTAACCGGGTCCGGATTAACAGGATCCGGGTTAACTGGATCTGGATTAACCGGGTCCGGATTAACAGGATCCGGGTTAACTGGGTCCGGATTAACAGGATCCGGATTTACAGGATCCGGGTTTATTGGGTCTGGGTTCGAAGGCTCAAGCTTATCAATGGGTCTTGTCTCTTTATGATTTGGATCCCTCTTACAAACTCTGGTCTCTTCTCCTTCCTCTTCCTCAGTTGCTTCCTTTGTTACCTCCCATTCTCCCCAGTCATGTCCAAGGGCAGGACCAATTATGTGGTTATGTTTTAGTTCCTTATGGCATACTTCACAGTAGATGTTTTCGTCATGGGAGCCGGCGGTTTCGCAGGTTGCTTCCACAACATTCTCCGTCACTTTTTCACCCTCAGTATGTCCCTTTGCCGGAACTATTAACTCTTCAGATGTTATTCTCTTTGTTCCATCCTGGTCATTAAAATATCTACCACAAGGATTATCGCCCTTGTTACAAACCCAATATTCAATTGTTCCAGTTTCTGTGCAGGTAGGAGCCACCGCCTCAACATGAGACAAATGGTGACTATGACCTATAACCGGTATGTCGTGGGTTTCAACATGAGCAGCGTCATGCTTACATACTCGTTTTTCAGTTCCGTGCTCTGTTTCTGTTGGTTCCAGAACAGTTTCCCACTCTCCCCAATCATGGCCTGTGGCAGGTAGGTTCACGTGGGAAGAAGAAATCTTTTTGTTACAAACTGTGCAATATGTAACTAAATCATATCCACCGGGTGCAACGCAGGTTGGAACAACTTCGTTTTCCTTTACCGCTGTTCCAGGATTATGACCTGTGGCTTTTAATTCCGTTGTTTTTTTATCTGTATGGGAAGAACCATCCAGGCTTTCCTCCTCTGTAATTGTTGCGGTATATGTCACTGTTCCTGCTTTGGTGCAAGTAGGTTCAATCCTGTTTACTTCAAGATTTCCTCTAATGCTTTCACTATGATTATTGTCACTATTACATTGGTAATTACCGACTGCTTGACTGTAACCACTTTCATCGTCACCGGTCCAGGTGAATCCTTTGAATTCCCAATCATGTCCCGTTCCGTCTTTTATAGCATCATTGTATTTCTTTATGGCTTCTTTTAATTGTGCTGTGGCAGCATCTACCTTTGGTTGGGCTGCTTTTGGATCATCAAACACATCCTGAGCAGATTTAATTGCATTATCCAGGGCCTTCTTTTCTGCCAGAGTAGTGTACTTTGATGTGCACTCTATTTCATTGCCATCTTCAGCAACTAAGATGTCCTCTTTTGCTTTATCTCCATTAGATATTGCCTGCTTCAGGGCTTCCTTGTCTACGGAGTACGGAATAAGGGCATATTTGTATGTGCTTATATCTGTTTCCTTATCCCAAACTTCTCCTTCCTCTTGTTTTGGTTCGGTATTAACAAGAGCTCCCAGAGACTTGGTGTTGTCACTTATCGTTACTCTTCTAAAGGTCTGGGCATTTGATACGAGCTCAGCTGTAGAGTCCTCGGAAACGTTTAATATGGCGTCCGTCATGGCAGCGCCGCTTTCCGATTCACATTTAATCTTTAGGTTGGCTCTATCCTTTAGGAAAATATTATCGGTTCTGTTATATAGCTCAACTCCGCTATTGTGGCTGCTTGCAGGCAGGTTTATAGTAACGTCGCAGCCGCTGATGGTAAGATTGCCTACGCCCGTGCCGTAGAGGACTCCCCCACAATTAAGGGATGTATCACTGTTTCCTGTAAAATCGATGGTAAGACTTCCGTCTCCACTGATTCCACCGAATCTGTCTCTACGCACATAGATTCCCCTAACTGCGCTTCCTTCTCCGGTTTCAGTCTCCCTGTTCATGATTGTATTATCGCCAATCAGGACAATGTTGAAATCTGCTCCCGCGCTGCTGGCATAAATGCCATATTCGCCGGATGCCTTCGGGTTCCTCTTATCCTTGGCTGCTTCGATTGTGGCATTATTCAGCGTAAGGGTGCCGGTGTGTGGATCGTAAACGACCGTTGCCGCATCACCGTCCAGATCCCCCAGCACATCCTTATAGTTATCGCCGTCAATGTGTATTCCCTGTACGCGGATATTGAAATCATCCTCCGATACCCACTGGGCGGTTATTGTGGTATCCTCATTTACATTGGTCATTTCACCTGGATGCAGAATGCCTGTGACTCCCGGTATGCTCCATCCGGCAAACTCTCTGTACTCCGGAGGAGCAAAGCCATTTTTCGGAAGTTCGAAGTCATCTCCCTCTACAACCGTCATGCTGTCCATCTCTCCTGTGCCATCCCCCGGATCAAATGTCACTGTCAGCAATTTGCTCCAATTGGCAACGAGGGTGATGTCTTTCGTCACTTTGATCACATCGCCCGGCTGCTTTATTTCATCAGTGTCTCCAATCTTCCAGCCATTAAAGACCACTGCATCGCTAGGTGCAGTGAAGCCCGATTCCGGCAGCGTGTAGCTACCGTCCTTTTCATTTGAACTTACAGGTTCCATTGTGCCTGCTCCGCCGTTTGCATCGAAGCTTATTTCATGGACGTAGTATTTCCACAGGGCAGTGATTTTCCAATCACTCTCAGGTTTTATAACATCGCCGGTTTTTTTGAATTCTGCTTCTTCATCATCCATCCACTCAGTCATCATTTTCCAGCTGTCGAAATAACCGTTTTCAGGTGCTGTGAATGGGTTTTCCGGCAAAGTAAATTCTTTCTGATCAAGGACCTTTTCTTCAATAACTTCCCCTGTTCCTTCGCCCGGATACAATCCCAAGGTGTAAACCTTGACAAATGCCAGTTCTCCATTACTGTTTATAATCAGCTCATACGGGAAGTAATCTGAGTTGTAATCCATGTCACTAAAGAAGTAGGACGCCACATCGCTATAGGCCGGAAGATTTCCGGTTACCACGTTTTCTTTACCCGGGTTCAGGTTATCCCTGTCCATTTTGGTAACTCCGATTTCACTTCCTTCCGCCAAATTGCCCTCGATTCTGATATGCGCATACACTCTCGATAAATCGTTACGGTCAAGCTCGATATTATTCACATCACCCCAAGCCTGGTTATCCTTGATGATCAATTTCTCTGCGCCTGTGTTTTCGCCACCAATGAACAGAGTACTGGCTGTGCCGTAGCTTCCATCAGAGCAAACGTAGACACCGCCACCGTGCCTAAGCGCGGTGTTATTTACAATCTGTCCACCATACAAAGCCACAACAACCGGATATGCGTCAGTGCTGCCGTTAATGCCTGCACCATTTTCACTGGTATTTCCTGAGATAATGCCCCCATACATGTAGAGCTTACCCCATCCTCTAGCCCTTACGCCGCTCCAATTGTTACCGGTAACGCAGCCGCCATGTAGATTCACCTGGGCGTACTTACCATTCCATGAATCTCCTTCTATATCAATTCCCGCATCGGGTGCACCTGTGATCTTCCCTTCATTATTTTCGTCGTAGATGCTCATGTTCCAATTGGCAGTAACCTCGATTGCATTTCCGTCTTCTGCTGTCATGCGCAGAGTTTTTCCGTTTAGGCAAAGATTCATTTCACTTTCGAAATCTACCTCCGGCAATGTCCAGGGGTCTTCCAATGTGACATCATTTAGCAGATAATAGCTGCCTGCCTTTTGAGGCATGCTGTCGGTCGCCATCCAGGGATCGAAAGTGATTCCATCATGTCTGTGTACCCACTTTGCATAAAGCCTGGTGTCTTCTGTGACTCTGTCATTTTCAAAATCCCAAAGAGTTTCAAGAGAAGCCTCCTTGCACCATCCGCCAAACTTCAGGTCTCCTGCGTCTTTTGGGTTTTCCGGTTCTTCAATTTTTCGTCCGCTGACTACAGTTATATCCTCCGGTGCCTGGGCATCAACCCAGCTCATATCGAAGGACACCTTAAGCTCGCCTCCCCATCTGGCAGTAAGTACTGCATCTGCGGTAAGCTCAAATGACTCTCCTTCGTCCATGACGACTTCCTCAGCATCTCCCATCTTTAGTGACCAACCGGCAAAGTATTTGCCGCTAGGTGCCGAGAAGTTTATATCCTCTGCAGATGGAAGTGTGTATTCGGCGCCATAGTCCAGGGTCTCGGAATCTTTGTTCCCCGTTCCCTCAGCAGCATCAAAGCTGATCGTGTATTGATTGATAGTCTTGCCGTAGGTTGCTGTGTATGTAGCAGGTCCCGTGACATCTTCGCATGGTCTATCCCAGCCCGCGAAATTATAGGTGTACTGGGCGTCCGCCGCTTTGGTCGGTTTTTTTGTTGGTATTTCTATATCTGCTGCCTCTGTTCCATACTCGTATTCCTTTTCGGAAATGACCGTGCCGTCATCATTTACGAATTGGACTTTGTGCTTGGTCAGAACCTGGTCATAGACTGCCTTATATGTTTTATCTTCATATACATCCTCAAGCTCCGGTGTCCATCCTTTGAAGACGTAGGAATAATGAGCGTCTCCCGGTTTGGTCGGAGTACCAGGCTGCTTGATTTCATTTGCGGACGTACCATTTCTATATATTTCTCTACCGAGTACCGTATCATCGTAATTTACAAAGGTAACTGTCCAATTGCCTGCCTTACATTCCGGGAAAATATATACGTTTTTCTCGGGAACGATGACATCTCCGGGATGTTTATACACTACATCTCCGGAAACGCCCGGTGTGTCACTCACGCCCCAAGCTACAAAGCGGTATCCTTGCGGTATATCCACTTCACTTGGACCAGGCAGAGTAAAGCCATTACCTGCCTGCCACGTATAATGCGAGCTGATCCTGGCATCAATATCTTTGTATAAAACAATGGTTACATCATAAGTTGTCCATTTAGCCGATACTGTAAGATCTTCAGTAATCTTGCTGAAGTCCCTGTCCCATCCATCGAATTTAAAGTACTGTCTTTTGGGTTCATCAGGAGCGGTTGCAGGATATCCCTCCCACACTTCCTCGGTTTTTAAGGTATTGCCCATTCCGTCATTGAAGGTGACAGTAAATTTACCTAACTTTGTCGGCAGAGCGTCCTTCTTGTCTGTACGTCTTTTTCCATCCGGGCTGTCAGCGGCGGAAACCATGGCAGTGTATACCGTTTTTCCGTCCTTGCCGATGTCCGGTTTTATTACTTCATTTGTAATTACAGCATCTGCTTTCGTTGTATGGCTTTCATAGTTTTCACATTGGTAGTTTGCAACGGCTGCAGTATAGCCATTCTCATAATCCCCGGTCCAGTCAAAGCCCGTAAACTGCCATTTGTGAGGAGCAGTGGCTACACTTCCTTCCTTAACTTCCTGCTGCGCCTTGCCGTCCAGTGCTTTATCTGCAGATATTGACGCTGTGTACTCTATCGTTCCCTCTGCATCGCATGTTGGCTCAACCGTTGTTTCTTTTGCCAAATTCGCGTCTATACTGGTTGTGTGGGCCTTGTTCTTGGAGCAGTAGTACGTAGCTTTTACAGAGGTATAGTCGGGTTCCCCAGTCCATTCAAACTTATCGAATGCCCAGTCGTGACCTTTCTCTTCACCTATTTCAATGAGAGGCGATGAGTAATCGGATTTGTCATCCCCATTTTTCTGCTCATTAAATACGTAGAGTTTTTGCCCCTCCTCCAGTGCTATCTTTCCATTTGCGTCTTTGGGCAGACCTGTAAGGGTGGCTGTTCCTGAAGCTGATGTTACTTTATCGCACTCCTGATATTTCACAAGAGAACCGTCTGCGCCCTGGATAATATATGAAATATATTCGTTATCTCCCGGGACAGCATTCTGATAGGTAATGGTATGATTCCCATTTGAATCAAGAACATACTCACAGTTGTCAACAATGAAGTTCGCATGTGCGCTGTCCTTTAAGGTCAGTTTCCATTCTTTATTTTCTACTTCAGTTGTAAGGACAATATTGTCCTTCTTCAGCTTAATTGCAGGGCGCACGCCATGGGAGTCTATAAGATCCTCCATCCTCCAATCCTGCATCGTTACATTTCCGGCTTTATCTACAGTAGCCATTAAAGGCGGGAACCATTCTTCTAAATCCAATTCCTCCCACTGACCGGTTCCCAAGGTCCTTAGCCAGTACTCTTCCGATGCAAACATACGAATGAATTGAGGCACGTCATAATAGGCCTCTTTGGCACTGAGGGGCCAGGCCAGCGCGTTTACTCCTTCATAGGGCACCTTGTCAATTGTATGGAAATTATCATCCCACCACTGTTCATCGTGCGTATTATAGTCCGGTATCTCCATCGCCTCCAGCTGCCTGGGGATGATGGATTCTATTTCTCCGGCGGTAAAGTTGTCCTTGACATATTGATTGATGGTCCTTTCCAGCGTGCTGCCTTTATATGTCATAGCTTCTTTGGTATATTCGTAGTCTGTGTAGTACTCGTCACCGGGATCGTTGTATGCGCATGTTGTCAGGACATCATCAGCAAAGAGAACGATCTCGCCTGCGCTGCTGAGGGCGCCTTCTCCGTCATAGCCGATCACAAGCCATGAGGTTCCGCCAATGTTAACGACTTTAAGATTCGGCTTACTTGCATCCGAACCGATATAGTCCGCACCTATGTATTTTGTTCCCAGGCCTTCCGCATAGACAACCGTTCCGAACCGAGGAATCATAGATGTAAGCAACACCAAGCATAGAAAAATGCTCATTGCTTTATTTATTTTTGTTCTTACTGTTTGTGCCCTTAAATGTGTCATTTTTTGCTCTCCAGAATGTCAATAATAAAACTAAAGAATTCAATATGTAGTTTATTTTCATTTATTTCTTTAACGTAACACAATAGTAACATATGACAAGGCATAAATCAAGGGATTTTACCTATTATGTGTGCAAAAAAAAACAGGTTTTTAAAAAACCTGCATTAATGTATCTTAAGGACTCTTATTTAGTATTCAAGTATTGCTAATACTATTCAAATATTGTTTGGCCAGGGATACCTTTTCAGCGGAACAAACAGAACCATCATACTCCGATCTACCGGGAATCCCCATGTGGACTTCTTCATTTCTATATATCATTTTTGAATCAAAGGAAACAGCTCCTGACATATGATATGAGGTTATTCCCGTTTCAGCATATAGCTCAGGTATTTTCTTCGGCACCAGACCTGCTCCCGCCATAATATCTATGCGCCCTGAAGCTTTTTCATGAAGCTCCTTTAGCAGACTTACTCCCTCAAGGCAACTCTCCTTTTGCCCGGATGTAAGAATCGTATTCATTCCTATAGAAATGGCATCTTCCATGGTGCTAAGGGGATCCAGGCTAACATCAATTGCTCGATGAAGAGTACACTCCATATCCCCTGCTGCCTTTCGAAGGCGTTCCATGATAGGCTTGTTCAGCCTTCCATCGGGATTAAGCACACCGAATACCACCCCGTTGGCACCTAGCTTTCTGAAGAGGTGGATTTCTTTTTCCATGATGTTAACTTCATCTTCAGTATAGCAAAAGTCACCAAATCTTGGCCTAATCATAACGTTCATGGGAACCTTTACCACTTTGATGGTTTCTTCATAAAAGGCCGGTGAAGGCGTTGTTCCGCCGATCATAAGGTGACCACAAAATTCAATTCTATCTGCACCACCTTCCTGGGCAGCTATGGCGGAGGCCACGCTATCCACGCATATTTCCAATATAGGTTCTTTTATATTTTCCAAGGGTTTCCCTTTCCTTTCTGATACTTAATATCCACCATAGCTTCAACAGTTGCCCTGCGGCAATTTGCTATCATTTATTGAACCGAATCATATTCCTATTATATCCTGTAGTCACGAGATGCGTCTTTACTTCTGACCCCATCATTAGACTACTTAATACAAATCCGCTAAGCCCCTCAATCTTTAGATTGTGATCAGTAATATCAAATAGTTCTCCGGAGTCTCTTTCGATAATAGCTACTGACTCATCTTCAAAGAATAATGAATACTCTATTAAAATAGGCTTCTTATGCTTCTTATTTTCTTCAAGAATAGTTAAACCAATCTCCTCCACAAATAATGCTGCACGATTCGCTGTCTCTTTCGAACAATTATGAGAAAGAAAACTTTCCTTAACCTTGTTGGAGAGCAATTCCGCAGTTTCCGATGTCAGTACATCATCCAATACCACAATCTCTGAATCCATATTCTTTAATAAGAATGGGAAACTATCCTTCCCAAATCTAATATAGATATAGGCATAGGCTGTTAAAAGAGTCAAAATGGGAGCAATAACAAAGCCTGCCCACATTCCGTTAAATCCAAAAACAGTTGATCCAAGTCTGGGAAGAAGAATATATAGAAGACCGTTCTGTAGGCATGCTATCAAAGTGGCCGTACGGATTCTGTCAATAAGCATATAATAAGAAGTTGTCAGGGATACTAAACTGCAGAAAGTAAACCCCGCTGCAACAATCCTGAGAGCTGTTATAGAAGGAGCAAGTGTATCTCCACCGGTAATTCCAAAGAGGAAGCAGAACTGCTTTGCAAATATCCAAATGAATATGGTTGCAATGAGTCCTTCTATAATTGCAGCTTTGATGCCGGATTTCATGACTCTCCTTATTAGTGTATGATTTCTCTCACCAAAATAAGTACCTATCAGCGGCTGCAATGCCATACCAACACCGTCCATCACAACACCAAATTCTATAAGGCTTACCACAACAGCAAGGGTGATTAGTCCCGAGGAACCATAGTGTTCTGAAACAAATCTTATCATTACATAATCCATCAGGCCCCAACAAATATACACGGAGGAATCCACTATGCTGTATCTAGAGGTCAAAAGAAAATCCTTAAAGGACAAATGCCAAACAAAGTGAAGTGTATTCTCCTTACGGAAGTAATGCCAGATGCATGTTATAATACCGAGAGCATTTCCTATCACAGAACCCAAAATGATACCTGTCATCCCCATGAATCTTGTAAGTATAACAGAGAAAATGATGTTGCCTCCTATTTGGAATCCATAACAGATATTGTTGCAGAGCTCATCTCCATCACTATAAACCATTTGTTCAAGATAGAAGATAACAATGGTTAAGAAGGCATTTATCGGAATAAGGCGGTAATACTCAAGTGCATTTTCCAGAATATCTCCAGTGACTCCACTCATACTGAAGTATACGTCCTGGAACAGAAAAAGAAAAAGCGCTGAAATAAAACCTATCCCTATACTTAGGATGAGTCCCTGACCATATATTTCATCAGCACGTCCCTTTCTCATGGCTCCGATTTCTCTGGCAAATACTATTCCCACTCCTGTGGAAAGAAGGTCACCAAAGAATGTTATGATTGCCGTAACCGGTGTAATGGCATTAATCCCCGCAACGCCTGACTCACCAATAAAGAACCCGGCAATTATACTATCGCTTAGCAGCATTAAATACATAACTGCCTTGGTAAAGGTTCCGGATATTAACATGGAGCTGAATTTTTTTTCGCAAAAGCCTTTCATAACTTACACCTCTAACCACAGTGTAACGCAATGTTTTGCACACTGCAACGCTGTGTTTTACATGTTCTTAATGAGCAAATAATCATTAAAAGCTAAAAGACCTCGCCCACGGCGAAGTCTTTCATTGGTATCACTCCCACTCGACAGGACTTAACTGATTTCGTTTAAGAAATATTATTCGTCCTGTTCATGGTTCCTCTGATTATTTGATCTATCCATATTATCCAGCCTATCACCCCTTCTGTTATCATTTTGTTATCAGCGTTGATAACAGGGAGGGCGATTTCTGTGGATAAATGTATTGATATAATACTTGATTCGCCGTAGAAAAGCAAGGCTCTATTCCGCTTCAAAGGGAACTATTCCTTATCGTATCACTTCATATCGGAGCCGTAAATAGGAATCCTGGAGCACAGAACAATCTATCAGCTTCAGCACTCCTAATTCAGAAAGCTCCGTGTTGGAAACCAAAGACCTGCCGTCGATCAATGTGGGCGTGTCCTTGCCGCCGATCAGAATTGGCGCTACGACGATATCCACATAGTCCAGCAGCTTTTCCCGCAGGAATAGGCCGTTCACCGTGCCGCCGGATTGGACGGTCAGACGCTCACAGCCGCATTCCTTCTTAAAGCGTTCGAGGGCGGCACTGAGAGAAAGGCGCTCCTGGTAGATGATATGCAAGTTATCTGCGTCCACATGGAAAGCAGGATGGGAGGCATTCGATGTGATCACAACAGCTTGCTTGGAAAGTGCGCAGAAGTATGTGACCCCGTGTTCGGTTAGATAATGATTGTCCAGCAGAACGAAAGACACCGGCGTTTTGGGTGGCAACTCCTTTTCGTTGACGCCCATCTTAGCCTGCACCCGTCCCGTATTGAATGACCACAGATCGGTTGCCTGCTCGATCTCATAGTATTGATGCAGACCTTCCTTGACGCCGGGGATATTTGGAAAGTCCCGATCCACGTCCAGCTCGTCCGTAGAACCAGTGCTGATCTTGCCGTCAACCGACATCAGCATGAATAAGGTTGTGATTGGCCTGTCCATGTGTCATCTCTACAAATCGAGGTTAATTAAACATCCGAGATTGTTTGATAAGGTTAGTTCAAGTAATACTGAATAATCGTCCGTAAGCTGTCGTCCGTAATATAGATTTGACCAATCCAATCCTTCAGACCGGTTTCTGCGAGCAATTCATTAACTTGATTCAGCGCTTCCTGTCTTCCGTCCTCATCTGTAATCAATCCACAGATTTGCTGCAGTAATATGATCCGGCTGATTTCAGCATCTTCGGAAATAGAAGCAAAAGGCATAATGATATAACGATCGTATGATACAGGCATACGGTCGCTGCTGCTGTAAAAAACTCTTCCGCCTTCCGCAAAACCTATTACTTCAAAGGTGAAACGTTCAAAAATGTAATATCCTTCAAACGTATCACCAATTGAAAATGTTTCTTTGTATGTCGTTCCGAGAATTACAGGAATCCTCCCTTTACCCAGGTAGTCATAATCATCATCGGTGAATCCACGACCTTCTGCAACCTGCAAAGGAAACAGATCAAAGAAGTTTTCGGTCACCTGTATAGCCTCTGCCGCTACCGCAGGTTCGCCCTCTATTGCATAAACAGACTCTCCGGCGAATTCTGTTCCGTAATTTACCATGCATTGATCCGGAATCGTGAGATTGAGCAGCTCAACCAGATTGCTTGTATAAGGTGTAATTGTTAGTTCTTCCGAGGACCGCAGCTTTTCAGAAAATGACATAAGACTTTGAAACCTCTGACCATCATCATGCATGTATTCATCATAAGATGAATCATCGAGGGATTCTGCCATCCGCCAGGTGTAACTGTACACCGGGCGATCAGACAGCATCGCTTCATCTGATTCCATCTTTGCAGTTTGACTCTCGTTGATCTCGTCGAACACCGATTTCTCGTTGCTTGCAGAACAAGCGGCCAGCGAAACAACTATTACAAAAGCAAGAAGTCCTGCCAGTATTCTTATTCGTCTCTGCATTTTTGTATCCTCCACAAACCGGAATTCTTAATATATGAGTAGAGGCTTTCATAGTCTCTGCTCTTTCTTTATGATGAAGGTGATTGGCCTGACGTAATCTTGAATTGGGACACCACGCCCGGCGATAAATGTGTCAGCCCGCCTTCATCGTTCTACATTCGATTCAGCAAGTTGGGAAAGATTGCTTCTCCCGTTTAACGAAAGAATATGAGTGAACCTTGAAGAGCTGGATCCAATCATAAATCACTTACGAAAGGAGCGTCTTTCTCATGATTGCTGTTGGTATTGATGTATCAAAATCCAAGAGTACAGTTGCCATTCTCAATGGGGATGGCAGCATCCGTGCCAAACCTTTTGATGTGCACCATGTCGCTGATGAGCTGCATGCATTGGTAGATTACATCAAGAGGACTTCCGAACCTCCAACCATTCTTATGGAGCCTACCAGCCACTATCATTATCCACTTCTGAAAGCCTTTCAGGAAGCGGAACTCCCAGTCTGTCTGATCAATCCATACCAGAT